>JBMNTB010000005.1:0-107927 GCA_050945515.1 Saccharofermentanales bacterium | reverse complement strand
GTATCTTTTTCAGCATATTACGGTTCGCCAATTTGGTAGTTTCATCAAAATAGGCGTAATCATAGAGCATCTCCTCGTATAGAGCCTTTTGCTTGGCATCACCCAAGATATTTGTCATCATTTTTAAAAAGTATAATTGGCGTTCTCTGATACTCTTATCTATGCGGTCATAATATTCAACGACAAGAATGGCTTTCACTTGTTTATCGACCGGTATCGGCAGGGCACAAAATGAGTGTACTCCCCGTGACAGAAAAAAATCTCGTTGCTCTGCGGCTTCGTCGGCGGCAAGGTCGTTGAAATCCTCACCTGTGACGGGTGCATCATGAGTGATCAGAGATTGAGACATAGGTAAAGTTGCCGTCTTAACTTTCATCCCCGTGTAAAAAGGAAATGATCCGCTCTTAACGCTTTTCACACAGGTATTGAGAATGGTTGCGTCTTCGTAATCCTCGTCGAATTCGATAATATATGCATGGTTAAATCCAAGTATCTCAGATGACATTTCCAGCATTTTATAAGTTGTCTCTTTAGCGCTTTCGCTGCTAACCGAAATAAAACTGGTAGAAATCCTTTCCAGCACTTCCTGCTCTTGGACAAATCTTTGATATCCTTTTAGCTTTGAAGCATATTCGGCTGTCAGATATCGCACGGCATAGTAAGAAAGCACAATAATAAAAATTCTTTTCAAATACTGAGCACTATCGATAATGACGTTAACCTCCGGGTGAATTATCCCCAGAACAAATTGGATTATCAGGGTTGCCACCATAAAGATAATCGTATGAATATCACTATTAAGAACAACCGTATACAGAAGAAATATTATATACACTGCCCATACCGTTACTGCACCCGTATCAATATTTCCAATTATGAAAGCAGACATGCCCGCTATGCCTGTTATCAGGAAAAGGGTATTTTGAACAGTATGTTTTTTCACTATATGCGGTATAAAACTTAAAAACGTCCCAAGGATAAACACAACTAATGCGAGTGAAAACTCATGTGCCAAATTTCCTCCCGCAATAAAATATCCTGTTAAAAAGGATCCTAAGGCACCAATTGAAAATATGGCCGCTGCCGTTTCAAACAAACGTAATCGACTGCTGCCCGTCACTTCTTCAGTTTCCCGATATATTATCACTTCCTTACTCTTTTCCAGAAATACCCCGTATCTTTTTGATGCCAAAAACAGCATGGTCACGGGAATGGTAATAAATATAACCGCCACTTTCGGAAATGCTTCTATACCAAGAATATCAGGCAAAATATCTGTTAGGCCTCCCACAAAAAAGGGAAATAATACGGTTATTAAAAAAATTGTTGCCTGTCGCTTCATAAGGCTATGAGGTTCAAGTTCTCCCCGCCAGCGAATCAGTAATAAAATGCTTGGAATCACAAATATGATAGGGTATAGGTTAATCCAAAGTTTCCCCATATCTATGGGAAGCTTGTCTATCCAACCGAAGTCAGTCTGCACTACTTCATATTGTTTCTCTGCCAGATATCCAAAGGGCGCATACAAAATTATATTTATCACAGCGGGCAGATAGAGTACAACTAACATACATCGCTTATTTAATCGTTCTTCGGTGTTTGTTAGAACAAGTATAAAATGGAGTAAAATACTGTAAAAAACCCCCCAGCCGAAAACTGAAATACATCTCCAAAAAGCATTTTCTTCCGCCGTAGGCACTGAATTTGCAATAGAATACGCAAACGACCAAATCGCCATTGAACTTGTAAGGAGCACAAACAATCTATTGGCTTTGCTATTCTCATTATTAACTATTAGATACGCACCAAAAATCGCATAAAAACAACTGCAAACGTAAAAAGTTATTGATAGAACAAAAGCATATTTCATGTTTTTAATCCCAAAAGTAAAACTCTAAATTCAGCTTTTTGCAAGTTTATTCTGCTATTTCGGCTTTTAACAAATTTGCCGCTTTTTCTCATGTCGGCGCTGACATGTACAATGTTGAAAAATTCTTTCTTTATTTAAATAACTGCATATATTCTACAAACTGCATATATTCTACAATATAAATATACAACTCGCTCGAAAATAAAGGAAATAAAGGACAGCGGCTATTAAGTCGATAATTGTATCAATAACTGCGTTCTTGCTTGGCGGAGAATCTAGTGGTTAATACAAAATATGCACAGAAACAATCTTATAAGGGCAATTAGTCAAGGAGTCTGTATCATTCCTTTTTGAGGAATTCTTCCAGCGCTTCCGGAGATAGGGGTCTCGAATAATAGTATCCTTGTATTTCATCGCAATTTATGCTTTTCAGGAAATCCGCTTGCCCTTTTGTTTCTACTCCTTCTGCTGTAACACTCGCCCTGAAAATCCTAGCTAATGAAATTATATTGTCCGTTAAAGAAGCCACTTTTCTTTCCAAATCTATATAATCTATGATCTCTTTGTCTATCTTTATTCTGTCAAATGGTACCACCTTCAGACGATTCAAGGACGAGTAGCCTTTGCCGAAATCATCTATGGCGATACTTACTCCCAACTCCTTCAATTCGTACAGTTTTTTAAGTACATCCTCAGGATCCTTTGAAAACAAGCTTTCCGTTATCTCCAGCTCAAGATACTTGGGATTTACTCCGCTGTCTTCTATAATCTGGGCAACATCAGAAATAAAATCTTCCTCTTCGAATTGTACTACCGATAAGTTTACAGAAACACGCAGAGGAGGAAAGCCATGGGCTATTAATCTTTTATGTTCTTGAAGTGCTTGTGCCAAAACCCAGAGGCCCACATCATAAATCAAGCCCGTCTGCTCAAGGATAGGGACAAATCTGTCCGGAGGAACTCTTCTGTTGCCGTCAACTGTCCATCGGAGCAAAGCTTCAATACCAACCGCTTTCTCTGTAAGGCAGCTGACCTGAGGTTGAAACTCCAGAAAGAATTCTTCGTTTTCCAAGGATTTAAAAAGCTTGTTCGTGAACAAGGTGTTTTCCGCAATATGGTTTTCCAGTCGCTCTGCATAGAAAACAATATCCTCATTGTTTCTTACCGCTTCATACCCTGCTAAATCGGCGTTCTTCAAAACAGTCCTTATATCTTTTCCGTCATCCGGATACACGGAGATGCCTATGCGGGGGACAACAAATAATGCTTCTATCTCCAGATCGGTCGATATAGGATGGGAAAAAGCGGCAAGCAATCTGTTTGCGCAGCCTTCTATCTGCTCGGTACTTTCTACATTGGGCAAAATAACGGCAAACTCGCCATCATTTGTCCTTGAGATAGTACAAGATGCCTCCAATAGATTTTTAAGCATTGTCGCAGATTTCAACATTACCTGATCGACCATACTGTGTCCGAAGGTATCCTTAATCATCCTCATGTTCGCGAGTTCAATATTTAAAATTGCTATTTTCCCTGATTCTTTTCTGTCCTGTATACTTTCCTCAAGCGTTTTTATTAACATGCTTCTATTCGCTAATTTTGTGATCTCATCGAAATAAGCGACATCATATAGCATTTCTTCGTACAAGGTCTTTCTCCTTGCATCTCCCAGCATATTCACAACCAGTTTTAAAAAGTGCAATCGATTTTCGCTTAGGTTCTTATTGCTCCGGTCATAGTATTCAAAAACAAGCATTCCTTCTATTGGTCGCCCTTCGATTTGTAACGGAAATGCAAAAATGGAGTTTATCCCTCTTGAGATAAGGAAATTTCTTGTCTTACCACATTCATTTAAAGATTTATTTATGATGTCTTCACACATTATCGGTGTCCCTTTGGCAAGCAGAAATTTAGCCATAGGTAAGTCGTTCATTTTAACTTTCATGCCCGGGTAATAGGGAAGTGAAGCGTTCTCAAAATTTTTCGTGTATGTGCTGAAAACATTTGTTTCATCATCCTCGCTGAATCCGATTAAATATGCATAATCAAATTCAAGAACCTCAGCGGACATTTTCAACATCTCATCAACTTTTTCTTTAGCGTTTTCGCTGCTGATTGTAATAAAATTGGTTGAAATGGCTTCAAGTACTTGTTGTTCTTTTATAAGCTTTTTATGTGCCTCCAGCTTTAAAGTATATTCGCCTGCCAATCGCCTCACGGCAAAATAAGTAAGCATAACAAGAGCAACTCTTGTCATGTATTCATTTGTGTCGATAACGACAGAAACAGCCGGCTGGATTATCGAGAAAATAATTTGAATTATTACCACCAATCCGGCATAGATAATGAGGTGGATTTTACTGTCGAGGATGACGGTAAACATAAAGAACAATATGTATATGGACCATATCGTAACTGCTCCCGTTTCGGCATTTCTTTTCATAAGATAGAACAAACTCAATGCGCCTGCTACCAGAAACATGGTATTCTGAGTATTATGATTTCTCGTTATGCGGGGTATAAATCTTATAAATATTCCAAGCGACAATAAAGTCGCGGCCAGGAGAATCTCATCTTCCGCCGTTCTTTTCATAGCAAAATATCCTATGAAAAATGATACTGCACTGCCAGCAGTAAATATGGAGGCAACCGTTCGAAACATGCGCAAGCGGTCTGCGTCTGCGAGTTGGTCGCTTTTCAAGGGCAAGGATATGTCCACAGGTTTTTCGAGAAGCAGGCCCGATTTTCTCAATGTTGAGAATAGCGTTGTCACGGGAGCCATCAGAAATACAACGGTTAATTCGACAAAAGAGCCTTTCCCAAGGATGTCAGGTATAGTTTCCGTAGCTACTCCCAAGATGAGGGGAAATAGTATAGATATTAAGAAATATGTTGCTTGCCGCTTTTGAGGGTCCTGAGGCTCAATTCTTCTCCACCAGTGAATAAGTAATATAAGAATCACAAGCGTAAATATAGAGTAATATGTGATAAACCAAATATTGCCCATATTGATGGGAAGTACATTTATCCAACCGAAATCGGTTTCCACCATTTGGAATTGCTTCTCCGCAAGATATCCGAAGGGCGCAAACAGAAGTATATTTATAACAGCGGGCAAATAAATTATGGCGAGCATTATTTGTTTCTTGAATGGAATTCTGGTTTTTGTGAGAATAAGTACAAAGTGGAGCATAATGCTGTAAAACACTCCCCAACCGAAAACGGAAAGACATCCCCAAAATATACTTGCTTCCGCCGTAGATGCCGAAATTGAAATGGAATATGCAAAGGCCCAAGTCGCCGTTGAAGCCGTTATAAGTATAAACAGTTGGTTGACACGGCTTTTGGCATTGGTCTCTAATGCATATGTGCCGAAACCCATATAAAAAAAGCCGCAGAGATAGTACAAAATCGACAAACTTAAGCTGTATTTCATAAACTCATCTCCAAAAAAAATGCGCCTGCGCCTTTTACCGTAGGTCTATTCTTGCTGGTTCCCGTTTTTTACACAAGTTCTTTGCGCAAGTTTTATGTTAATTTCGTATATTTTTGATGTTTAAGGTCTTACGCTCATTCCATATTACCATGTAACCAATTAAAATTCTTATCTTTCTGCACCATCCAATGATGCAAACATACTGGCACACTGAAATTTGCAAAGGGTATCTGATTTTTATACTCAACAGCCCAAAATAGAGTATTATATTGTTAACTAAATTCTATTTAACATTGACTAGTATGTGATGCTGACCCTGGCGATATCCCTTGACGTTCTGTCAAGCTCACTTTTGATGAGTATAGGGAATTGTCTGAGCGGACCGGTTTTAGCATCAGTATTACAGCAAATAGTAGGAGCTCTTATGACTGAATGGTCGAAATTTGTGCAGAATCCGCCATTTCTTGAGGCCACACGCATGACGATGTTCGATCCCGATACGCGAGATGTGCTTATTAAGTGGACGGGCATAAAGAGCGGGATGCGTGTGCTGGATGTGGGTTGCGGCACCGGCGCTTTGACTTTCTTTCTGGCTGATGGTGTGAGTGACTGCGAGTTTGTCGGGCTTGATATCGACGAACGCTTTATAGCCATTGCCAACGAAAAGAAGGAAAAGTATGCCAAAAGCGGCAACAGCTTTACATTTATAACGGGCGACGCATTGAAGCTGCCCTTTGATAATGCCTCCTTTGATGCTGTGGTGTCGCACACCTTCCTGACCAATGTGCCGGATCCTCATTTGGCGCTACGCGAGATGATGCGCGTCGGACGCACACTGAGCCCTGTCACATCCATCACCGCTCAGTCCTTTGAATTCATTCCTGCGCATCAGGGTTTCTACGAAAAGGATCATCTTGCGTATTATGAGGAATGGGCAGATCTTTTTATCAAACTATATGCTGCGTACGAAGAGGTGCTGCCGAAAAAGGATTATCTTTTGGGTTGTCATCCTGTTCTCGTACCCAAGTTGTTTTCCGAGGCGGGCATGTGGGATATCAGGATGCATTCCCTTGGGAAAAGCTGTTCAATCAGTAACGCGGCGATGGAGGATGCGGACAAGCGCCGCTATATTGAGCTTTTATACGAGGCGGAGCTTGAGAAGCTTGACGCGTTTTATGAGCTTGAGGCCTTTCGTGAGAAGATAACGGACAAGGAAGCGGATAGATTCCGTGAGCTTATGAAGCTTCGCAACGACTTATTGCTTGCGGAGTGCGGCGAAAATGCCGTCTGGGAATGGTATGGAGGAGCCAGTCTCGTGATGACCGGTATCGTGCCGCCAACGCTGCGTACGTTGTTGCGCATGACGGGCAAGAATGAGTGAATCGCGAAGCTGGATAATAAAGTATGGTGATGTACGAGGATCAAAGGCCGCTTGCCGTGCTGACGCAAAGATATCCGCAGCTCACACTTGCGGTTGAAGCCGGTATGTCTCAGTCTGATAAGTACAGGGCGATCACTCAGCGCGGTATGATGCCGGTTGCCCTGCCGTACACCTTTTCTGACAGCGAGGCTACCGAACTTTATACGGAGCATACCGAAGCCGGTGATGTGGAAATACTCGTGTTGCCGGACAGAGGCGACTTTGTGCGCTTCGTGCAGGTCATGGCGTATCGCTGCGAGCCCCGTGAGGTGCCTCCATCGATGGGCGCCGTCACGATAAACAACATTAACAACTGGCGCAGGATAGAAGCTCATAAAAATGAATACCTGCTGTCGGGCAAGACCGACTGGGAAGAGGAATTCAAGAGATTTACCGTCGTACCCCAAAACTACCGCGACTCGATTATCGCGCTGTCAAACGGCGCGTACAGCGCGCTACCTTACACTGAAACAAACTGCGAAAGCGATGAGGAGTGGATACGCGCGTCTCTGACCATTCGCAAATATCACGAACTGACGCACTTTGTAAGTCGCAGGCTGTTCCCCGATAACAAGGAAACGTTGCGCGACGAGGTCTTGGCTGACTGCGTGGGTATCGTGGCGGCGTTTGGGAAATATGACATTTTCTTAGCACAAAGGGTACTCGGAATATACGGCGACGAATACAGGACGGGAGGACGGCTTGCGAACTATACCGAAAGCCACGAGGAACTGGCTTTGTGGGTAGCGCGGGCTATTAAGCTAACAGAAATAGTTTTCGGTTTTGTTAAAGCGCACAGTGAACTTACGCCGCTGCAGCTTCAGCTCTTGTTGGAGCGCGAGGGAATAGGGCTATAATCAAAATTATTGCGTGCAATCTTACATGTCACCGTCTTGCAGTTTGAATCGTAAAACGTGTTTTCATTATAATTCATACACGGGAGGGAAGATCATATGACAATAGAAAAAAATATAGACAAAGATAAAGTTGAGATCATTCTTGAGGGCAAACTGGACACCCAAACGGCTCCTCTGCTCGATCTTGAGATGGCGGGACTCACCGACATGCGCACCGTGGAAATGGACTTTGCCAAGCTCGACTTTGTATCCAGCGCGGGACTTAGGGTGCTGCTCAATGTGCAAAAGCGTATGAATGCGTCAGGCGGAAAATTTATTATACGAAATGCCAACGAGTCGGTCATAGCAGTGTTCGAGATGACCGGCTTCGCAGATATACTGACCATCGTATGATCCGTACATAGCTTGAAAAGACATATAAAATTCGGATAAATGAGGTTATCAGAGCCGCCGTGAAGATTGTGTTTCACGGCGGTTTTTGATGCTTATCTTATGCTATCTGGCGGCGCGCAAGCTCCGCGAACCTGCCGTTTAAAGCCATCAGCTCCTCATAGTTGCCGGACTCGATGAGCCTTCCGTCCTCCAATACCAATATTCGGTCACAAGTCATGACGGTGCTTAAGCGGTGGGCGATGACGACACGTGTCACATTGAGCTTTTCGAGGCTTTCACATACAAGCGCCTGATTCACGTTGTCAAGAGAGCTGGTCGCCTCGTCGAAATAGATTATATTCGGGTTGTTTACGATGGCGCGCGCGATGAGAATGCGCTGACGCTGGCCGCCGGATATCGTGCCGGCACCCTCTGCAACGACTGTGTGCAGTCCCATGGGCATCTCGGCGATGTCGTCCTTTAAACCGACTTTCTCAATGACCTCCATAACGCGTTCCTTAGATATGTCTCCGCCCGTGATGGTGATGTTTTCGTATATGCTGCCTGCGATGAGCTGACCGTCCTGCAGCACCACTCCTAAGCGCTTCCTAAGCTCGCGCTTGTCGAGGCTGTCGATGTCCTTGTCATCATAGTATACCTTGCCAAGTGTTGGCTTCTCAAAACCCAGAAGGGCCTTTAGGAGCGTCGATTTACCAGAGCCGGAGGAACCAACTATACCTATGTATTCGCCCGGGTTTATGACGAAATTAATATTGTTTAAGACCATAGGACCTTCTTCACTATAACGGAAAGACAGGTTGTTGACCTCAATCTTGCCTTCAAGCTTACCGGTGATCACAGCGTTTTCCTCATATTCTTGCGGAGTCTCGAGCACTGCCTTTACGCGCTCATAAATGGGTATCGCGTTGTTGACCTGTAAAAATGCGGATACAACACCGATCATCGCGGCAGAGAACGCTCCGAAGGCTGAGGTAAAGCCTATGTATTCACCAAAAGAGATACCGAGATCCTTGGCAATCATCATGTAATAGAATACTGTGGTGAACACCACGCCTAGGAACAGGTTGACGTTAGAGGCGAGGTTTGATAGTCTCTCGTTTTTGATATGTACTTTTTTTACCTCGACATATGGTTGAAGATATTGCAGAAGCGCCCTGTTTTCCACACCGGCGATCCTTATTTTTGCAATGCCGTTAAGTATTTGGTACATCAGCGAGGAGAGCTTTGAGTTGCCCTCCGTAATTTTCTTCTCGCATTTTACCTGCAAGAGACCTAATGTTGCCGTTATCGCCATGTTGATGAGAATCATTAAGATACCGATCCATGCCATTTTTTTGGCGTATTTGAACATTCTGAACAGATACAGCAGCGAGAACACGGCGGACAACAACGTTGTCATCGCGACCTCTGAGATCAGCTTGAATATCGCCGAAATGCCGAGAGCTCGCGTGGCAAGATCCGCGCTTTCGTAGTCGTTATAGAAGCTGATGGGCATGTTGTACAGGCGATCAAACACCGCGCTCTGTACGCCTATCTCCATCGCGTTGGAAGAACGGAATATCGCCAAGTTTTTGACCATGGTAAACGCGAGGTTGCCCAATGAGAACGCGAGTATCAGAAGGCTGATCTGTACCAGTGTGCTCTGGTCGCCCAGAGGTATATAGTTGTCGAATATTTTCTCATTTAAGTACGGCAGCAAAAGACCTATCAGCGTGCCGAACAACGCAAAAAGCAACATGTTGAAAATATCGCTTCGCCGCACGCTTTTCATACCGAAACGAATAAGATCCTTTACGCCGATGCTCTTATTTTCGAAAGGACGGTATATCATGTGTGCTTGCGGACGAACTGTCATTGCGACCTTGGCGGTGATGCGTTCCGTTTTACCGTTCCCAATATCGACCAGTACATATTTGCCGATGCCCTTCGGCAGGCACAACATTGGGCGGCCGTCATCCTCCGCATATACGATGAGGGGACCCGCGTCGGTCTTGAACCAATTTTCCTCGAGCAAAAGGTCGCGATATATGAAGTGCGATACTCTCGAGATGTCCTCGATGGTAAAATATCTGCCGCAGGCTTCCCTGATGTTGTCGATGGGCGCGATGTGTATTCCCTGGTGATAACAGAGGAAAGCTAGGGTGTCATACAGTAGGTTGCCGGAACTGTATGCTTTGGCCGCAAATGCGCTTTTCTTTTTGAAGAGCCTAAGTATGACGGAGAGACTTTTTTCATAGGTCGACTTTTGTTCTTCTGAGGTGGCGTAGATATAGCCCTCCTCAGTGATGAGCCGCAGGTTCACGCGTTCGACAATTTCATCTGCGAAATCCTCTAGGTCATACAAGCTCAGCTTGATCCTGTCTGCAAAGTCGGCTACCGTTTCCTTGGGCAGTTCGTAATGTTCTACAAGCGTCGTTTCGTCGAGTCCGACCAACATGAATATCCATGTACCGAATTCCTCGGTCTCATGATACATGGCGGGTATCCTGCCGCCCTGCTCGACTTCGGCTATCAAGGTGCGGCGCCCGGTCTCGTTTTCATCGATCAGCTGCACTGCATACACTAGCGCGATTCCGTTTTCTACGGTGTAGGAGCGGAAGGGATCATACGTAAGGTGAGTTTGAGGACCTTTTAATGTAATATGCTTCACGTCTGATACCTCCTATATCGTGCTGATGAGCTTCTGGTAATGCCCCGGAATGTTCATCAGCTCTTCATGTGTGCCGCGCTGGACGATCTTACCCTTGTCCATGACGATGATCTCGTCGCAGTCGCGAATCGCGCTCAGCCTGTGCGCGATGATGATGCATGTGCAGCCTCTGCGCTTGATGTTATCCATAATCTCCTTTTCGGTCATGGGGTCGAGTGCACTTGTGGCTTCGTCCATAATCAGTATTGTGGGATTGGAAACCAGTGCCCGCGCTATCTCAAGCCTTTGTCGTTGACCGCCGCTCAAATTGCGACCGCCCTCGGATAAGTAGGAGTCATACGCGCCAGGTCTTTTTGTGATGATGTCGTGTATGCACGCGTCCTTTGCCGCCTGTATGATGTCCTCATCACGCAAGGTGTCGTTCCACATCGTTATGTTGTCGTGTATCGTGCCTGAGAACAACGATATTTCCTGACTGACCGTAGAAATGGAACTGCTTTGTATCTCAGGAGGGATGTTGCGCAGCGAATCGCCGTCAACCGTGATATCGCCACTCCACGGCATATAAAGTCCGCTAATGATCTTGGATACGGTCGACTTGCCGCTGCCGGACGCGCCCACGAAGGCGATGCTGTTACCGCTTTGGAGCTTGAAGTTGAAGTCCTCAATCAGCGGCTTTTCGAGCTTGCTGTAACCAAAGGAGATGCCGTGCAGTTCGATTTGGCCAGACAGTTTCCCAGTGCGCTCTACTTTGTCTTCACTTTCCTTAAAGACCTCGTCCTCCTCGTGGCGCAATATGTCATCCACGCGGCTCATATCCGCCTTAATCTGCTGAATCTTTTGCACGAAGCCTACCAGCTCATTAACCGGCGCGATGAAAGCAGCCAACAGTGTGTTGAAGGCTATCAGCATGCCGGCGGTAAACTTACCGCGTATAACTAACACGCCGCCGATCATGAGCACCAGTATATTGCAGATCTGCGACGTTATCTCCGGAACGGAGTTGACAATCTGCTGCAGCTTGCCATAGGACTGCTTCTGCACCGATGATTTCGCATAATAGCCCAGCACGCGGCTTGCATATTGGTTTTCAACGCCGGATGCCTTGAGCGTCGTGATGATGTTAATGCCGGAGAATATGACGCCCGTCATCTTGCCCTGATCTTGCTGCATCTTCATGACGGAGCGCGAGATGGTGTCCGACGTGAGCTTGATGATCGTGAAGTTAATGATGATGGAGCCGATGCCGATAAGCGTCAACAACGGGCTGTACGACAGCAGCAGTATGAGGTAGAAAGCGGAGACTAGAAGGTTCAATATGGACTGAGCAAGATCACCCGCGATGAATTCAGCTACGCTGTTGTTGTTGGATATGCGGGAAGCCAGATCACCGGCGTACCGCTGGTCAAAGAAAGACATCGGCAAGCGGAACATGTGCGACAGGAGCTCGTGTGCCGATATCAGCGCCAGCTTATTTTGAAGCTTCACCAGTATTGAGTTGCGGTAGAAAGTGATACCGGCCTGGAAAAGCGCCGAACCCAGCATGGCGATAATCAGTATTTTGAGCCAGTCAGTACTGCCTCCTATCAGGATATCGTCGATGAAAATCTGCGAGAATATCGGGGTCAAAAGTCCCGGAAACACTAGGAATATACCTAAAAGTATCAGGTAAAGTATCGCGGATCTCTGGCCCTTTAAGCGTTGTCTGACATAGTTCAACAGCGTGCGAACCTTTTTGCTTTTGGTGAAACCCTCAGTAGTCCAGAAAAACAATACGACGCCGGTGAAGCCTTCGTCCAGTTCCTGTATCGTAAGTTTCCTGCGTCCATGTGCAGGATCATTCAGGTATGCGTATTTGCCCTTGACGCCCTCAAACACGACAAAATGGTTGAAGTTCCAGTGTATGATGCAGGGTAGGCGGTCTTCTTTCAGCAACGCATCAAGGCCCATTCGATAACCCTCTGTTTCAAAGCCATACTTTCTGGAACCCTGCATGATCTTGCTGGCGCGACAACCGTCGCGGCTGACGCCTGTATCGACGCGTAACTTGTCAAGAGGGACGTATTTGCCGTGGTATGCCATGATCATGGCAAGCGATGCGGCGCCGCATTCGGTACCCTCCATTTGAAAAATAGTGGGCGTTTTTACATACTTTTTCAAAATACACCCTCCTAATCAGACTCTTCTACTTTGACCTTCAGTTTTTCTTTCAGGTATGGCAGAAGCTTGGTAATGGGGGCTTTGCTGTCTGTTATGACATTGGCGGATATCACGGTGCCATCGCCTATGAATATCTCAGCACCCTTCTTATTGGACCATTCATAGCCGCTTGCGGTACTTTCATCACGGTTTATGGCGACGATAACCTCCAGGGACGGCCCCTGCTGTTGCAAGCCGCTGACCATAAGATCGTCACCGACTCGGTCACGCATCTCCTGTGTCGAGGCGGGGCTGCTTGCGACGGAAGTTATTTTGCCGTTCATATGGCCGTATTCCTGCTCGTTGACGGTGCTGGGTGTAAGCCTAACCTCCATGCCGGACTTCAGTTTTTTGGCGTCCGTCAAGGGAACGAAGAACACCACTATCATATCGTCTACATCCAGAGATTTGAGTTTTAGTATTTCCGTACCTGCACCGATGATCTGACCATTCTGTATGGACAGTGCAGTCACGACACCTTCGTTTACCGCCTTTATCTCAAGGTTGCCAAGCGCCGTTTTCAGCTTGTCGCGCTCGATGTTAAGCTCAGACAACAGCGCGCTTTTAGTCATGTTGAAATTGTTTTTAAGGGCTAGCACGTTCGCTTCCGTGCCCATTTCATTGCCTTCAAGCTGTATCTTCATGCTCTGGAGGTTGGAGCGCATACTGCTGAGCGTTCCGTACGCGTTGCTGTACAAAGAGTTTTTCTCGTTGAAGACAAGGTATAGCTTTTGCGTTTTGGCAGCGACTCTATCCTGTGACTTTACTGCCTTTTCATATTTTGCCAGCTTAGTGTTAAAATCATTCTGTTTTTTAGTAAGATCCTGCTGTGCCGCATTAGTTGCCTCTTGAGCCTGCTGAAGCTGTTGTTGAGCCGCAAGCGTTGTCGGGTCGGCATCACCATAGGTAGCTAGAGCCGTCTGATAGGCCTGCAAGGCGGCAGCTTCTGTGGCGGCAGCGTTCTGGTAAGTCTGTGAGGCTGCGGCTAGAAGCTCCGACGCCTCCTGGTGATCATAGGTGGTGGCGTTAAGTGTATTATTGCGCATACTGCGTATATAGGCATTACGCGCATTGTTGTACTCATCCTGCAGCTTCTCAACTTCCTTCTCCTGTTTCGCACAATCCTCCTCCAACAGGGCAATCTGAAGCTCAAGCTGCTCGTCCGAGATTGTCGCGGCATTATAGTTTGCCTTGATCTCAAACAAGGGGCTTAGATCTGAGGAGGCGGGATCGTTTTCGCTGTCCAGCGTGATGCTCGCAAGATCTTTCAGAGTCTGTTCGATCTTGTTTAAGGAGGTCTCTGTTTCGCTGCCGTCCATGACGGCGAGCAGCTGCCCCGCTTTCACAACGTCGTCTTTTGAAACGAATATATCTATTTTGCCGTTTGCGGGGGCGTATATACTTTGTACTTGGGCGTCGCTCGTATATAAACCATTTATTTCTACCTTTTCAGGCAGCCTTCCGACAAAAGCCCACACGACCGTCACAGCGATTACCAACACAATTGCGACGGAGGCCAGCCATACCATGGGGGAAGTGATCTGAATCATTTTGTCGAGCTGCTCGGGGGACGCCAATCTTTCGAGAGATGCTTTTCTGAAGATATTGGACATTTTCACCAACTCCTAACTGACTAACTTAGAGTTAATCTATCGCTAAGCGATAGCAGAACATGATCGTTTCGTGGGCTGTGAGCTTTCCGAAAAGATCCTTCATTACTTTGAGGGAAGCTTTATTGCTTGAGAAAACACAATAGGATACACGCTTGTATTGAGAGGAAATAGCTTGTTCCAAAGAGCACATGACCGGCAATATCAAGGAGCCGGAGCTTTTGAAGGCATCTGCCTCGGAGATGAGCTGAAATACCAGCGATTCGCTATCCGCGCGCAATACGATCGTTACTGCGGCGGGAATCCCATCCCTATGAGCAATAAAACTGTAATCGGAAAGAAAGCACCCGTGCACACCGGAAACTAGCGGGGCAATGGGATAACGATCATCGAAACCGTTATTGGAGTCATCCGTGACACGTTGCAGTAGTCTGTCATCGGCGTGTGCAAAGCTTACACAAGATAATCCCAGCCTGTTGAGCCTGTCGCGTAATTTTTCAAAATACATGCTCACTGAGTATTGCCAATTTTCTCGGGTAGGGTCATCAATCTCACATCGGAAAATACGCGCATCCTCGACATATTGAAACCCTGCATCCTCAATGATATGCAGCGCCGCGTCGAAAAACCGTGTGCTTTTCATCAGCCGGCATGTCAGCTCGCGTATGCCCTGATCATTCGCAAAGGCGATCGTTTTTTCGACAACAGCGCGACCGTAGCCGCGTGCGCTCAACGTGGGGGCTACGCAGAAATACGTCAGTTCAAGGCAGCCGGGCGGACAGTATCGTTGTAAAAGCATAGCGGAACCCACCGGCTTTCCCTCATCGTAAAAACCGAGGACATAATCGACAGGAGTTGCAAGCCGCACGTAGTAATCCAGCAACGCTGAGCCGAGTATGGGCCGGAAACCTGCTGCATATTCCAGATAGTTGAGTTGTTTTAAATCAACATCCAATATATTTGCCTTTCCTTGATTACGCGATGTCAGGCAGAAAGTATTGCTTCAAGTCATGACTAAAACAAACCGCCCTCCTTTTTCAGAGGATGTTTAAGGAATCGGAACGGAAGCAGGAGACTGCTTATGGCAGCTATTCGTCCCGATTCAGCCTCTCACACAGATACGCGTGTACGTCGCCCAAGGTTTCGAAGCCGTACAGATCCTCCTGCGGTATTTCGATATCGAATTCCTTCTCAAGGTCGCAGATCAGCAGTATGAGCGACAGTGAGGAAAGCCCGAGGTCATCAATAAGCGATGCGCCCATGATTGCCTTGGACATATCCACCTCGGTAAATGCGAAATCGCGCAGCACCTTTTGCATACGAGTGAATATCATGCGCCGTTACATCTCCGCGTCAAGTACATGATCCGGCATACCAAAGGGAGAGGATCTCATTAATCAGTGATCCCCTCCGAGTGGAAACGAAGTGATTAGATAATGGTGGCCAGTTTTGCGACCATGGTTAAAACCGCTGCGCCAGTTGCGACAACAGTGGTTGTAGTCGCCACAACCTCTTTGCGGCTTTTCCCTCCGGCGACAGCATCAAGGTCTTCTTCAGTTAAAAGGCCGGCTTCCATTTCCTGAAGGTAGGAGTAGGCGATGCCCATTTCGGCGGTGAACTGCTCAAAAGGTATACCTACCCGATCCTTGACAAGCGCGTACATCTCTTCTGCGTCCTTGCACTCGCTCATCTTCTGTATGATTGCCTCATCTTTGGCAAGTTCGATAAGGGAATCACTGATTTCGCCTCTCGGTGTTTTCATAATAAAATCCTCTTTTCATAATAATTACAGATTGATTAGAAGCCGCCTAGGCTTGCGGCCAAGGATACAGCAGCTGCGCCGGCAGAGAGTGCCAGGCATGTGTCATCAATCGCTTCTTGTGCCGCTTTGCTCTTCCCTCCTGCGACAGCGTCGAGGTCTTCTTCAGTTAAAAGGCCGTCGTCCATATCTTTCAGGTAGGAGTAGGCAGTGGTCATTTCGGCTTTGAACTGCTCAAAGGGCATGTCTACCCGATCCTTGACAAGCGCGTATGCCTCTTCAGGACTCGTGCACTTGCTCAGCTTCTGTATCAAGGCCTCGTCATTTGCAAGAGCGATAATGGAATCGCTGATTTCACCTCTTGGTGTTTTCATAATAAGATCTCCTTTTTAGTCATGTTTAATCATAGTAAATGTGTGACTATGGCAAGCCCACGGATGCGGCGATGGTTATGACCGTTGCTCCAGTGCCGATGGCTTCAATGATAAGCAGCCCCGGTTTATCCGGGTCGTATTTCCCTCCGGCTACAGCGTCAAGGTCTTCTTCAGTCAAAAGGCCAGATTCCATCTCTTTCAGATAGGAGTGGGCAATCGCTAATTCGGCGGTGAACTGCTCAAAAGGTATACCTACCCGATCTTTTACAAGTGCGTATACCTCTTCAGGACTCGTGCACTCGCTCATTTTCAGTATCAGGGCTTCGTCGCTGGCTAGGGCGATAATGGAATCGCTGATTTCGCCTCTTGGTGTTTTCATGATAAGATCTCCTTTCTTAGTAATCTTTGCGTTTACTGTTTCAATGAAGTGGTTAGACTATGCCTGCCGCACTTGCAATGACTTTTACAGTAGTGCCGATGATATTAGTCACGTTTTTTGCTTCTTGGCTCTTGCCTCCGGCGACAGCGTCAAGGTCATCTTCGGTTAAAAGTCCTGCCTCCATTTCCTGTAGGTAGGAGTGGGCAATTTCCATTTCTGCGGTGAACTGTTCAAAGGGTATGCCTACCCGATCCTCTACAAGCGCGTATGCCTCTTCAGGGCTTTTGCACTCGCTCATCTTCTGTAACAGGGCCTCGTCGTTTGCAAGGGCGATAATGGAATCGCTGATTTCGCCTCTCGGTGTTTTCATGATAAGATCTCCTTTTTCAAAATTAATTAACTTAAATCTGTCATTTAACAGATTTGTTCCAATGATCGTTTGGAACCATTCTATGCAGAACACAGTGTGCTGTGTTCTGCAGATTTATTGTGGCTGTCGCCGAAGCCTTATGCTCCGTCACCATAGCCCTCGACGGGTGTACCTTGACTTATATGGTTGCGGCTGTAGCTTCTCTTCCCGTCATCTTAAGCAATATCCAGATCGATACCCCCCAGGCCGGCAAGGGCATTACGGGGAGAGAGGTACCCCCGGGCCGGCTATGACGGGAGGGCAGGAGGAGGATCTAGAAGATCGTTAGAATGTCGAAGAATTTCTTTGCCTGCTTGCCTCCGGCAACAGCGTCGAGGTCATCTTCGGTTAAAAGGCCGTCTTCCATCTCCTGAAGGTAGGCGTGGGCTATCTTCATTTCGTCGGTGAACTGCTCAAAGGGTATGCCTACCCGATCCTCTACAAGCGCGTATACCTCTTCAGGGCTCTTGCACTCGTTCATCTTCTGTAACAGAGCCTCGTCGTTGGCAAGAGCAACAATGGAATCGCTGATTTCGCCTCTCGGTGTTTTCATGGTGGATCTCCTTTCGCGGTGGTTTTCCAATTGCATCTGCCAATAAATAACTTAGCTCCGATGATCGTTTGGAACCCTTCTATGCAGAACACAGTGTGCTGTGTTCTGCAGATTTATTGTGGCTGTCGCTTAAACCTTATGCTCCGTCACCATAGCCCTCGACGGGTGTACCTTGACTTATACGGTTGCTTGGTAGGTAGCATAAGCCAAAATTTCAGGAGGTCCACCAGGACCCCCGGGTGCACCAATTAAGAGGCGGGGATCGATTGATTTGCCTCCGGCGACAGCGTCAAGATCATCATCGGATAAAAGGCCAGCTTCCATCTCTTTCAGGTAGGACTGGGCAATTTCCATTTCTGCGGTGAACTGTTCAAAGGGTATGCCTACCCGATCCTCTACAAGCGCATATACCTCTTCGGGGCTCTTGCACTCACTCATCTTCTTTAACAGGGCCTCGTCGTTTGCTAGAGCGATAATGGAATCGCTGATTTCGCCTTTCGGTGTTTTCATAATTAGACCTCCTTTTTCATAATGAATTAAGCTTAAATCTGTCCTTTAACAGATTTGTTACGATGATCGTTTGGAACCCTTCTATGCAGAACACAGTGCTGCCGTGTTCTGCAGATTTATTGTGGCTGTCGCCTAAACCTTATGCTCCGTCACCATAGCCCTCGACGGGTGTACCTTGACTTATACGGCTGCTTGGGTAGCATAAGTAATAACAGAAAGTATAGGATTGGTGTAGCCGGGGTAGCCCCCCGGGCCATCTAGGTTGGGATCGGTTAATTTGCCTCCGGCGACAGCGTCAAGGTCTTCATCGGATAAAAGGCCGGACTCCATCTCTTTCAGGTAGGAGTGGGCAATTTCCATTTCTGCGGTGAACTGTTCAAAGGGTATGCCTACCCGATCCTTTACGAGTGCGTATACCTCTTCGGGGCTCTTGCACTCACTCATCTTCTTTAACAGGGCTTCATCGCTGGCAAGGGCGATAATGGAATCGCTGATTTCGCCTTTCGGTGTTTTCATAATTAGACCTCCTTTTACCGCATGATTTTCTTATTTAAATTTGTTGTTTTACAGATTTACTCTGATTGCCTTTGTCGTGTGTGTTTGACTTAGACAACTGCGGCGCTCACGTTTGAAGAATCGACACCCGGGTATTGCGCCGTGGCAACAGTGAGATTAGCCTATATGGCAGCGATAAAGCCCAAGCCTACTACCCCGACCGCCCCGGAACCTATAGCCAAACCATAATATACGTCTTTTAATGTCTCATCTGTCTCAGCTTTGCTTTTCCCACCGGCGACAGCGTCAAGGTCTTCTTCGCTTAAAAGGCCGACTTCCATCTCCTGAAGGTAAGAGTGGGCAATCGTCATTTCGGCAGTGAACTGTTCAAAGGGTATGCCTACCCGATCCTTTACGAGCGCGTATACCTCTTCGGGGCTCTTGCACTCACTCATCTTCTTTAACAGGGTCTCGTCGTTGGCAAGAGCAACAATGGAATCGCTGATTTCGCCTCTCGGTGTTTTCATGATATGATCTCCTTCTTCATAATTAATTAACTTAAATCTGTCATTTAACAGATTTGTTCCGATGATCGTTTGGAACCCTTCTATGCAAAATGCGATGTATCGCATGATGCCGGTTCAATATGGTTGAGCCAAAGACTTTTACTCCGTCGTCCAGCTCTTGACGGGGTGTGCTTTGACTTATACCTGTGGGTATAAAGCTGCTACATTAATTAGTCTTTCTAACGCAATCTTGCTTGTCATGGAATCCGCTGCCTCGCCGCCGGCGATAATATCAAGATCGGCTTCGGTTAAAAGGCCGGCATCCATATCTTTCAGGCAGGAGCGGGCAATGTCCATTTCAGCGGCGAACTGCTCAAAGGGTATGCCTACCCGATCCTTTACAAGTGCGTAAACTTCTTCGAGACTCTTGCACTTACTCATCTTCTCTAACAGGACATCGTCATGGGCAAGGGAGATAATAGAATCACTGATTTCGCCTCTCGGTGTTTTCAAGATAAGATCTCCTTTTTCAAAATCATCTAAAATTAGATGTGTGTCCAGGGTCCGACGATATTATTCCATTGTGAGAGATCTTTCCCTCCGGCAACAGCGTCTAGGTCAGATTCGGATAATTTGCCGGACTCCATCTCCTGAATATAGGAGACGGCAATATCCATTTCGGCGGTAAACTGCTCAAAGGGCATGTCTACACGATCCTTTACAAGTTCGTACATTTCTTCATGGTTTTTGCACTCGCTAATCTTCTGTAATAGGGCCTCGTCGTTTGCAAGGGCGATAATGGAATCGCTGATTTCGCCTTTCGGTGTTTTCATAACAAAATCTCCTTTTACCGTATGATTTTTTTATTTAAATCTGTTGTTTTACAGATTTATCCTGACTAACTAAATAGTGCAGACAAACTTTCTTGGTTGATCGGGTTTTCCAACTGACGTTTCTTCAGCTTCCGCGACAAGTCCAGCATGACTTGATAATCACAACAGCGATCCCTTATGCATTTTTCGCTGTCACTGACGTCGTGGTCGGGATACTGCTTTATCAGGATCTGCTTGTTGTCGCAGAACAGGTGATCCAGCCTGTCGCAAAGCTCTCGGTTAAACAATACCCTGAGGTAGGCCATGGCTTTTTCGTGATCTTTCATGTTCGCCATCGCAGTCAGGTAATGGTATGCGGCGGAGTAGAACGTTAGGTTTTTGCGCTGTTCGTCTTGCTCATCTATAGCTTGCGTTCTTATCGCAAAAACAAGGTGCCGCATGCGGGTGGCTGCTCCTTCGTAATCGCCAAGATAAATGTGGCACATTGAGGACAGGTACAGCCAGCCGAGCCCTACCTCCTCGCCGGGAAAAGTAAAGTTGACCGAGTACGTGTAGTGATTTCGCATCTGATTGTCAAGCATTGATGGCGACCAGAACTCCAGTGTGCCTATAAGCAAGCGACAAATCCGATCATTGAGAAATTGGGGCCGATTCAGGTATTTTGCGATATAGAAGCGGGTGTTGGAGGCGCGCAGGTGTATGTCGTTCAATTCGAATATCTCGGACATGCCGGGCACCAGCATGAAGTAGCTTGGGAAGCCTAAGTAGGACACGTCGCGCGCCCAGACCTCGAAACCTTCACGCTCGACCAGCCTCACCATGCTGTCCAGTATCTCCTTGTTGGTCATCTGCGAGGTGTCGGGTATCGGCGCGTACTCAAAGTCAGGTTCCGTACCCAGTATCTGGTAAGGGTAGTTTGCAGTTCCTAATTTGAAGCTGTTGTAGGTGTTGATGACGTCGTCCACGCCTGTATTATTGAAGTCCACGTCGTTGCCCTTGGCGTACTGAAATACGTCCAAGCCTTGGCTGGCTTCAGTCAAAGTGCGTTCCATCGCGATGCCGAAATCCGGATGCGAACCGAACTTCAGACCAAAAAGACCGGAATCCTCTTTGGAGATCAGAAGGGCCGCTACCGGAAATCTCCCGCCCATAGAGCAGTCTTTTATTGCCACATAATAGCCTGTGACGGCTTTGAGCTTTTTGTACATTGTTTCGATAGAGGGATACTTCGCAATGACCTCGTCAGGCACGTCGGGGAAGCACAGCCTGTTTTTGATGGTAAGCTTTTGCACGTAACGCTCGAAGATCTCGGATAATCCCTGTACCATCGCCTCCTCGGGGGAGTTGCCGGCGCACATCCCGTTGCTGCCGCAGTGCAGTGTCCCCAGTACGTAGGGCAGATACTCGACCCTTTTTTTAGTTATGTTGTAAAAAGGACGTACTTCATACCTGTTAGGCTCGCCGAGCATATACTCCTCTGTCTTGTCGGCGATGCGTAAAGCGGACACCTTTTCGATAAGGGAAGCATCTTGGCTCAGTCCCCTCGCCTTATAGAAGATGCGCATGAAAGCATTATCCAGCGCCGCGAGCTCAAAAGCGCTCATGATCCGTTCGTCCTCGAAATGACGGAAACCGTAAGATGTATCGGAGTAGACGCAGCAGAAGTCAAAAAGCAGATTCTGGTAACGCTCCATAAATTCGGCGTAGGCACTGGCTCTGGCGAACTCGCGCGTGACGCCCTTGCCGTTCGTGCCCATCTCGGTACCATTTACGGTGACGCGGAGAGAATGAGTTCCAATAGAGCTTTCATCGTTCCAGTGCTCACAGAGTTCGACTCCGACATCGGAAAGGATCTCCTTAATGTAAGTGAGTGTATCTTGAGGCGTGGCGTCTTTATAGCGCAGTTTTTGTTGTTTGCTCATATGCTACGCACCTGTTTCCCCAAGCAATAAATGCTGATCCTTTTCTACTGTTTTGAAATGCAAATATCCCCATGTTTCTTCTCCTGATACTTCTGGCCATTCCGTTAATTTAACAACTACTTCAGTTAACGTAGTCCCGTTTCAATATGCTTCTCCGAGGACCATGATCATGATTTCTCCATATCCTAACTCTGCCACCACCATTCCGTTCTTGTGCCAGTGGATAAAATTACCGTCCGTATCTGCACTTGCAAAAACATCTGGATGGGAGAGCACTCCGAAACGATAAGAGCTAAATCTCGGCTTCATATCCAAGGTAACTGAATTGCCGCTGCCAAAACTCACCAGCAAAACACCGTTGTCCTGTACTTTTACCTCTGAGATCGGTTCTCTTTTCATTTGTTAATCCCCATCCATGAAAAAAGTAGGCATCGGCTCCTAGGATCATTTTGGCATGGATAAATCTTTTTGTAGTGTGACCTTTTGTCACTGTTTTTTAGTTTTTTGCAGATTGGGAGAGCAGGTTTAAGCGAATTTAATTATTAGAGGTTTTCTTGCGGATGGTCAGTGTGTTCTTTTGATTCGGATACTCGTAGATCACTTCATCCATCAGTTTCTTTGTGATAAAAATCCCCAGTCCACCCGGTTCACGCTCTTCAGCGGGCAAATAAATGTCCGGGTCTTCTATTTTCAGCGGATCAAAGGGAATTCCGTCATCAGAGAACGTTAGGGCAGTTTCGTCTTCGTCCGTCTTAATTTCCACAGTTACACTGTTGCTTTTGCTGTACAAGAAAATATTGGATAAAATCTCATCTGATGCGATCAGAAACTGTGTCCGGACCTTTTCCGAACAACCGGTCTTTTCCAACGTATCGTCGATAAATGACCTCATCTCCGCGAAGTTTTCTGCCGACGATGTGACGGTCAGCGATGGTGGTTTGAGCAACATAATTTTTAGTGCCAGCATGGTAATGTCGTCAAACTGTGGCGAGTCTTTGACAAACAATTGTAGGTCAGCAGTCACTCCTTCTAAAATCTCCTGCGGCTGACCGCCGGACAGTCTGTTTAAGACGATTTGCAGACGCTTTTCTCCATATATCTCAAGATTGTCAGTCGTTGCTTCCGTGACTCCATCGGTATGCAAAAACAATGTATCACCCGCACTGAGCTGTGTTTCGGTAGATTGATAAGAGATATCTTCCATTCCACCTAACACAAAATTGCTTGGCACTTTGAAGAATTCAAATCTTCCATCCCGGTGACATAAAAGGGGAGGATTATGACCGGCGTTTACACTGGCAAGACTGCCGCTTCGGATGTCATATATTCCCATCCAGGCAGTGACAAACATATTCGCATCATTATTTTCGCAAAGTTGATTGTTCACCTTGGAGAAGATTTCTGCGGGGAGCAGACCGGCAAGTGCCTGGTTTTTGATCAGAATCTTCGCCATCATCATAAACAGAGCGGCGGGGATACCTTTGCCGGAGACATCCGCAATGACGAAGCACAGTTTATGGTCGTCAACCATGAAGAAGTCATAAAAGTCTCCACCGACTCTCCTCGCAGGTACCATGGAAGCATAAAGATCAATCTCCCGTATGTCCGGGAAAGCCGGGAAGCTGCAGGGCAGCATGCCGGTCTGGATTTGTCTGGCAATATCGAGTTCGGCAACGATACGTTCACGCTCAACGGCCACCGACATCTGATTGTGGATGTATTCTTTAATGTCCACTTGCATTTTATAGATGGCGCCTGCCAGCCGTTCGATCTCGTCCCCGGTGACAATGCTGCTGAGGCGCTCCGATACTTCGGCTTCATTTTTGATAAATGCGTCGGTTTCATCGGTCATGATCTGAATGGGCAAAACCACCTTTCGCTGTAAATATGTCAGATATACAGCAATGAAGATGCCAATGATCAGCACCGAAGCTGCGGTGATAAAAACGACAAACTCTGTCAGGATAGACTGCAGTATCCCCATGGATATTTCTACAACCAGTATCGCCACGATAACATCTTGCGAATTGTACACCGGCACGATGGCGGAGGTATTATAACCGAATTCGCTGCGCGAATAAAAGTAGTTGTCGACGCGCACACCTTCGTTTGCGATTCTACCGATATCCTTTTCAAATTTGGCATTGATTTTGCCCTTATCTCCCAGTCGAAACGGTTCGAATTCATCCGCGGGATTGTCCGCATCAAAAATATAAGTAAGTTCAATTCCTTCCAGCTTGGCTATGAAGAGGTGATTCACATTCATGTTGGCGCGCAACTCAGAAAGATATCTGCCCATAATTTCATAAGCCTCATCGGTCTGACCGGTTTCGAGATACCGTTCAATATCATCGCCATCCACATAGGAAAGTCCCACGTTGGCAATGCGATAAGCGACATCGTTCTGCTTTTTCCCCACGGTAGCTCTGTATTTGAAATATGAAATAACAATGCTTACCGCACAAATCAAGATGCCCAACAGCACGAAACCAACGATCAATTTGTTTGACAGCTTATATGATTTTTTCATCTCTCGCTCCGAAATGTTATAAGACTGCATTATAGAAGCAGATTCCACTAATAAGTCGATTCCGAAAAGGCCTCATTCTGTTTCATTTTCGACGGTCAAAACGCTCAGAAAACCTGTGATCTCAAAGACTTCCATTATTGAGCCATTGACGCTGCGGACAACCATGCTGCCTTTGTCATTCATTTTCTTCTGAGTGGCCAACAGAACTCGCAAGCCGGCACTCGACAATTAGAACACATCAGATACGCGTTTTCTGTTCTTTCAACAACTTTTCAAGTTCGAACCTTTTATTTTTCTGTGTACCAGAAATCCCCATTTTGTCATAAATATGCGAAAGATGATTTCGAACGGTTCCGGGAGAGAGATGAAGCCTTTTTGCAATCTCTGCTGAAGTCATTCGCTGAGCGGCAAGTTCTGTAATTTCAAGTTCCCTTTCCGAAAGTCCATAATCCGCATGCTTTTCAAAATGCTCGCTGAGAATTTTATTCTTACCCGCCTGAACCAATTCTGAAAGATTGAATATCTTGTCGACATATTCCGCGTATTCGTTATCTTCTTTCAACTCCATAAGCTGTCTTGAGATATAGGGTGTGTTTTCAGCAAAGGGCATCAAAATTTTGTCCGGCATTGCCAAATGCAGAGCGATTTTTAATTCGTCAAACGCATCTTCCGCTCTGCCTATTTTTTCGAATGCAGCAGCAAGCTGAATATGTAGCCACAGCAGACACAGAACATTGCTGAAAATGCCATATAGCTTTTCGCACTCTTCTTTCCTTGCAATGAGGGCTGTGTACTCGCCCTTTGCCAAAAGCATCTGATTGTAATATGTATGGAGCATTGGCATGGCAGGGAACATCATGAGCGTCTCGGAGAGCCTGCCTTCAGCCAGCCACTCGGGTGTGTCCTGAGGGCGGTTCAGCAAGGAAGCGATAAACATCTGGCAGATATCCAAAGTGTTCAGCAATGTATATTGTTTTTCCTTACGGAGTAGCGCATAAAAACACTGCATGCTCTTTTTGACTTTGTCGAAGTTGCCACACAAGAGCTCCAGCCGCATATTCAAAAACTCACTCGTTAGCATAATGCTGAATTGATTCTTTCTTTTCGCTGCTGACATAGCCATCTTATTTGAAATATCGGCATCGACGAATTCTCCGCGCACATAATGGAGTTCAGCCGCAAAACCGTGTTCTGATCCGTTGCCGTGACCATCCGACACCTGATAATAGTACGGCATGCATTCTTTCATCTCTTCATTCTCTTTATCGGCATAACCGACTGCTCTGTGATACATCATCAAAATTGAGGGCGCAGAAAATGTCCACGCGCCTTTCTGGTCGATGCTGTATGTCGTTCTCCCGAGAAGTGCGCAGGCTCTTCTATGGTATGCGCTCATCGCGGAAATATTGTTGTAGGCGGTAAAGCTCTCTGAAATCTCCGCGTCACCTAAGAGGTTGTTTTTTTCTTCGTCTGAAAGTGTCTTATTTATATCGAGCGATTTCAGAAGAAGTATTTTCAGACGCTTCAGTTCTGCAATATTATTGAAAGCGAACATCTTAACCATACAAACCGTCAAGGCACTGGGATAATGCAAAAGTATTTCTTCCGGACAGTTGCCTATCCAAGAGAAAAAATCCTTCGCATGTTCAGCATTTAAACTTTTTGCTCTATCTTTCTCGAGGCAGAGTAAAATCTTTTCGAAGTTCTCCGCCCTTGCGTAAGAATAATAGGCGGGGACATAATCTTCCTCCTGCATAAACCAATCGCCTAAGCGCGTATAGCTCTTTTGTTGGTATGCCGCCGGTTTTTGAGAGAAATAGTGTCGGACACATTGCTGGAGCATGTGGTGGTAACGATACAGGTTATCTGTCCTTGTGATAAATGCATTGTTTTTGGAAAAAGAGTTTAAGAGTTCCTCAATGTCACTGCAGGTGTCACTTCCCGCCCATAGATAAGCGGCCTTCTCTTTGGTAAATTCGTTACTTATTCCTAATAAGATTAAAAACTCCCGTTCCTCCTCACTCAAAGGGTCTAATAGCACTTCGTTAATTAAACTATAAATGTCGGTAGAGCTTGAAAGCCATTTCTTGTTTCTTCTATACGATTTGAAATTCAGATATATGATGGAAAACCAACCTTCGCTTAAAGTCGCCAGTTCATCGAGTTCCGGTGCCGATGCATTGACGTCACACCACTCTGCATAGTCGTACAGTTCCTCTGTGTATAATCTCAGATCGTAAGCGGATATCTCGTAAAGTTGGTGTCCTAACCTCATTTTCTCCTCTTCGTTAAAAATCTGATTTCGTGACAGGAGTACGATATGAATGTTTTTTGGAAGTTCTTTTGCGAAAAATAAAACGATTGATGTTATTACCTTAGAGGGTAGGATGTGGAGATCATCGATAATGAAGTAAATATCCTCATCATATTTCGATAAAGCGTCACCCAAAATCTCTGAACATATAGCAAGTGACTGAGCATCCCTCGGATAAGCAAGTGTCACCAATTGTTCGTAAAGGTCGGGAAAATCTCTGAACATCTTGGAGAAGCCCGTCCAAAACTCCGTAACGGAATCCGTCACGATGATCTGCTTGAAAAAAAGAGACGATTCGTTGCTTTTCGTTCTGCGTGTTGACCACCATTTGATGGCGGTCGTTTTTCCATATCCCATCGGAGCGATCACGGTTGTAATCGGATAATCTCCGATTTCTGAAAGCCTATCTTTTAGACGCTGCGTTATGTAAGTATTGCCTAAGTGCGAAAATCCCATACAAAGCTCCTTTCGCTAAAGAGTGCGAGGCGCACTTGAATAACTTTTCGTGGATTTCACATCTCTGTATGTCTTGTCTTTTATTATAATCCTAATCTCATGCTATAGTCACACAATAGATTACCGCCATTCTGTGTCACGCGTGAGGCCGGCGACAACATAAGGATACCGGCTAAGAGTCTCACCTAAGAGTGATTGGGATTAATTCACTTAAAGTTGCGGGCGATACCTATGAAGGGCTGGGTTTTTCAATTTATACGAAAAAACTGCACTGGAGGGAAAGCCGATAACGATTCTCCTTGGTTGTCCCGTTGAGATTCCTTATCAGTAAGTTAGAGTGGGCAAAAAGAGGGCAAGAAAGTGGGGGTGTCTCAGAAAACTTTAGTAAGTGATTTGGGCACCCCCCTTCGTTCTAGGTCTGGTTGCGGAGGGGGGATTCGAACCCCCGTCCTTCGGGTTATGAGCCCGACAAGCTACCAGCTGCTCTACTCCGCGATATAAAATGCTAATTATGGTGCTCGTGGCCGGACTCGAACCGGCACGGGGTTTAATCCGACGGATTTTAAGTCCGGTGCGTCTGCCAATTCCGCCACACGAGCGAAGTCTACCTATATGCCTAGATAATTTACCACCGCTGCATTGACTTGTCAAATTTAGCTAGACCGCGTACTCCGGCTTTGCTAGAGATTTACACCTGTATTTTTTGATCAGGTCCTGTTTTTGTAAAATTTACTTTCTTTTAGTAAATATACCGAGGATATCTGTTATAATATACAAGGTCTTCACCAGTAATAAGAGACAGAATGATTGCAGACTAATAATACTTGCCCATTCCTCTACCGGGTAGTTTGGAGAGTCGGAACATGATTGATGAGGTTGACCGCAAAATAATCGATCTGCTGCTACAAAATGGCAGGATCACACATGAAGAAATTGCCAAGAGATTGAACTTTTCGCGGCCGGCAATACATCAGAGAGTCGCTAAACTGACTGAAAAAGGAATCATCAAGAACTATACTACCGAAATTAATTGGGAAAAGTTAGGCTATGCCATTGATGCTTTTATTCTGGCCACTGTCTATACCAAAGACTTCAATGAGATGATCGAAGAATTGCTTAAGCTTAAGCATGAAGATCAGGATTGGATCATCCTAAATGTTTACAGAGTGACCGGTAAACACTGTATACTATTGAGAGTTAAGGCAAAAAGTACTGCTAATATCAGTGCACTACATGATCAGATGCTTCAATTTGTAGGGATTATAGAAACATATACTATGCTGGTACTCCAAAGCAGAGTAGTGAACTGGAACAATAACAGGCAAAATAGCGAATCTGAAAATTGCCGTACTGAAGAGCAAGAAAATTAGTGTATTATAATGTCTACGGCAAATTTTGCCATCAATTTGTCGGTAATGATTTACCGGCAATATAAGTGATTGGGAAAGAGAGACTTTTATATTATGAGTAATGGTTTATTCAAAATTCCGGTTGCAATAAATGAGCCCATACGCCATTATGCACCAGGTTCATCTGAAAGAGCTTCACTGAAAGCAGAACTGGAACGACAAGCGAATACAGTAATTGATATACCGGCTTATATTGATGGAAAGCCCTATTATTCTTCTGAAAAATACCAAGTGGTTATGCCGCATGATCATCAGCATGTTTTGGCTGAAGCAGTCTTTGCTGACGATAAAGGTATTAATCTGGCTATCGAGTCAGCCATGGCCGCCAAAGAAAGTTGGGCGGAAATGCCTTGGGAGCACAGGGCTGCCATTTTCCTTAAAGCCACTCATCTGATGAGGAATAAGTGGCGTGACAGACTTAATGCCGCTACAATGTTAGGTCAGAGTAAAACCTGCTTCCAGGCTGAGATCGACACCTGTGAGTCTTGCGATTTTCTTAATTTTTACTTATCCGGCATGCATGCAATTTACAGTAATCAGCCGCTGGAAACGGAGGGATCTTTCAACCGCATGGAATATAGGGCATTGGATGGTTTTGTCCTGGCTCTAAGCCCCTTCAATTTCCTGGCAATGGGTGTCAATCTGGCCTGCGCTCCTGCCATTATGGGCAATGTAGTCATCTGGAAGCCTGCACAGACAGCTTTGCTGTCCGCTTGGTATTTTTATCAGGCACTCTTAGAAGCCGGTTTGCCGCCCGGGGTCATTAATTTTGTTCCTGCTCGCGGAGCTGATGTCAGTCGTATCGCCTTACCCCATCCTAATTTCGGCGGATTGCATTTCACCGGCTCAAATAAGACTTTCGGCTCGCTTTGGAAAGATATCGCTCTTAATCTTGACAACTATCGTCAGTTTCCCCGCATCGTAGGCGAAACGGGCGGTAAAGGTTTCGTCTTCGTCCACAATACCGCCGAGGTGTCAAAGGTGGTCGCAGCGCTGATTCGCGGTGCCTTTGAGTATCAGGGGCAGAAATGCTCTGCTGCTACCCGTGCTTATGTGCCCAGATCACTCTGGCCGGACATCAAAAAGATGCTTCTGGATAAAACAGCGGAACTTAAAGTGGGAGACATATGCGATTTCACTAATTTCATGGGTGCAGTAATTGACCAAGTAGCCTTCAATAAAATAAAATCATATATTGACTATGCCAATGAGTCGGATGATGCGGAAGTTCTAATCGGTCATTACGATGACAGCAAGGGCTACTTCATCTATCCCACTATTATTGAAGCGAAAACACCACGTTTTAAGGCTATGGTTGAGGAAATATTTGGTCCGGTGTTGACAATCTATGTTTATGAGGATGAAGAATTGGAAGCTGCAGTGAATTATTGCGATGAGGATACTCCATATGGGCTGACCGGTTCCATCTTCGCCGGATCTCGGGACGTGATACAAGATCTTGAAAAGAAGCTGAGCCGTGCTGCCGGCAATTTCTACATTAATGATAAGCCGACCGGGTCAACTGTGGGACAGCAACCTTTCGGCGGCACTCGTCTATCAGGCACCAATGATAAGACCGGTACAGCAATGCACCTCTATCGCTGGGTCAGTGCTCGTGTAATTAAGGAAAACTTCGTCTTTACAGACGATGTTAATTATATTTCAATGGAAGAGCAATAAAGTACTTAGGAGGTAAAGATGCTTAGAATTGAGGAACATCCTATCCTGACATTCGAAAAAGGCAAGCTGGTAACCTTCACCTTTGATGGCAAAGAGCTTCAAGGCTATGAAGGCGACACAATTGCTTCCGCATTGCATGCGGCAGGTGTCAAGGTCATGGGACATCATCATGTTTCAGGCAGACCACGCGGTTTCTACTGCGCTATTGGAAACTGTGGCTCCTGTTTGATGATCGTCAATGGTGAGCCTAACACCAGGGTATGCGTAGTACCGCTGGAAGAAGGCATGGTCGTAGAGACCCAGAATAACCGGGGGGATCTGTTATGAGAGAAGTAGATATTGCTATTGTCGGCGGAGGTCCGGCTGGATTGATGGCTGCTGATGCAGCAGCGACCAACGGTGCCTCGGTTCTCCTGTTGGAGCGCGACGGACATCTAGGCGGTCAACTGGTAAAGCAGACCCATAAATTCTTTGGATCTGAGAAACAGTATGCTTCTATCCGCGGCGTTAAGATTGCCACAATTCTGGAAGAAAAACTGCAAGGAATGAGTGATCTCGTAGAGATCTGGACTGACGCCACGGCACTCGGTCTCTATGAAGACGGCGTTCTGACAGTTGAAAAAGGCAAGGAATTTGTGAAAATCAAGCCGAAACGCGTCATTGTTGCAACCGGAGCTTCTGAAAAATTCTTGACCTTCGTCAACAATGACCTGCCCGGAATCTATGGTGCCGGGGCTGTTCAGACCCTGATGAATGTAAATGGTGTACGCCCCGGTCAGAGAGTATTGATGGTAGGCGCAGGCAATATCGGCCTGATTGTCAGTTACCAGCTACTACAGGCAGGTGTTGAAGTAGCTGCCATCATCGATGCTGCACCGACAATCGGTGGCTATCTGGTCCATGCCAGCAAAATCAGACGTGCAGGCGTGCCGATTATCACTAGCCACACTGTCACACGCGCTTATGGTAAAGAAGCCGTTGAAGGAGCTACAATTGTTGCGCTGGACGAGAAATGGCAGCCATTGCCAGGAACAGAGCAAGAGCTTGATGTTGATGTCATCTGTATCTCAGTAGGTCTTTCTCCTCTTGCAGAACTCTTGTGGCAAGCAGGCTGTGAGATGCGCTATGTTCCGCAGCTGGGCGGTCATGTGCCCGTTCGTGACCACCATCTAAAGACAACTGTAGATGAAATATACATCGCTGGCGACTTGACCGGTATTGAAGAAGCCAGCAGTGCAATGGTCGAAGGCAGACTTGCCGGTCTGGCTGCAGCCTCTTCACTGGGCTTTAAGTCAGATAGTCTGGAAGCTGATATTCTGGACTGCAAAGAACAGCTGAAATCGTTGCGCTCAGGCCCTGTCGGTGATCATATCAACCAAGGCATGGCCCAGGTAATGTCAGATAAATAAGGAGGTCGAGACATGTATCTAAAAACAGGCGTTGCTGATAAGGAGCTGGTCTCGAACGCACTTCCGACAGAAGAACGTCGCGCATCAGGACCGTACGCTATTATTGAATGTTTCCAAGAAATCCCGTGTAATCCCTGCACGGACATCTGTCCGTTCGGATCGATCTTACCGATGGATGATATCAATGATCTGCCCAGAATGGACTATGACACTTGCACCGGCTGTGGCCTTTGCGCCGCAATTTGTCCCGGTTTGGCTATTTTCATCATCAATGAATCCTATTCAGATACAGTGGCTTCAGTGAGTATCCCTTACGAGTTTGTACCACTGCCCCAAAAGGGTGATGTAGTCAAAATGATGGACCGTGCCGGAGAATTTGTCACCGACGGAAAAGTATTGAGGGTAGTACCTAATAAGAAATATGAAAATACTCCGGTAGTGACAGTGGAAGTACCGAAAGACAAAGTTAACGAAGTCCGTTTCTTACAACTCAAGCAGGAAGCTGAGGCTACTATGCCGACAGCTGACCCTAATGACGAGGAGAATCTGCCCGATACCACTATTATTTGCCGCTGTGAAAATATCACTGTCGGTGAAGTAAGAAAAATGATTGATCAAGGTTATGATGACTTTGATGAACTCAAACGTCTGATCAGAACCGGTATGGGCCCCTGTCAGGGCAGAACCTGCCGTCATCTGATCATGCAGGAAATCTCGCGCAGAACCGGCAAGAAATTCGATGAAATCGAACTTGGTGCTTTCAGACCTCCGACCAAACCGATTCAGCTAGAACAGCTTATAGGAGGTAAAGAAGATGTCTAATCCAAAAACTGCTAATGTAGTCATCGTCGGCGGAGGTATTTCCGGTGTAGCAATTGCCTGGAACCTCGCCAAAAAAGGTGTTAAAGATATTGTTGTCCTGGAAAAGAAAACTGTCTGCTCCGGTGCTACAGGGCGCTGCGGTGCCGGTATCAGAATGCAGTGGGGCGCTGAGCAAAACTGTCTTCTGGCCAAAATGTCCGTTGAATTCTTTGAGAATGCAAATGAAATCCTCGAATATGACCGCGATGTCGAATTTGATCAGGGCGGTTATCTGATAGTTGCAGGCAATGAAAAAGAAAACGAACTGTTCAAGAAAAACATTGCTCTGCAGAATTCACTGGGCATCCCCTCCAAGCATCTGACACCGCAAGAAGCCAAAGAAATCATACCTCATATGGATGAAACTCAAATTGTTGGCGCTACTTTCTGTCAGAAAGACGGACATCTTAACCCCTTCAACACGACCGAGGCTTTTGCCAAAGCAGCCGAAAGACTGGGAGTCAAAATCCTCAAGAAAACCAAAGTTACCGGCATTGATGTTAAGAACGATAAAGTAGTTGGCGTCGAAACAACAGCCGGCTATATCTCTACTCCTCTTGTCATTAATGCTGCCGGCGGCTGGGCTCAGGAAGTCGGCAAAATGGCCGGTGTTGATCTGCCGCTCTATTCAGAAAGACACCAGATCCTGGTCACCGAACCGGTTGAGAGGATTCAGGATCCCATGTATATGGCCTTCTCGCTCAATATCTATATCCAGCAGACACCTCACGGTTCCTTTATCATGGGCCGCAGCAACCCGGCGGAGCCAAGAGATCTGAGAGTGACCTCTTCCTGGCAGTTCCTGCACGAGATGATCAATACTTGTACCACACTGCTGCCGCCGCTGCGCAAGCTCAATCTGGTCCGTCAATGGGCCGGTCTGTACAATATGACCGAAGACGCACAGCCTATCTACGGCAAAGTTGATAATGTCGAAGGTTTCTGGCTGGCCTGTGGATACAGCGGACACGGCTTTATGCTCGCACCGGCTACAGGCATACTCCTAACTGAGATGATCTTGGGCGAGCCGCTTTCTATCGATATCACCAATCTCGATCTGGGCCGCTTCGAGCGTGGCGAGCTCTGCTTCGAGACCTCGGTAGTCTGATTAGCTTACTTTAAGCTTACTGAGAGTGACTGCAGGAAAAACCTGCAGTCACTCTCTTTTGTTTGACTGAATATTTTACTAGACCTATAATTATTCACAGTTAATTATTCACAGTCAGCAATATTTACACAGCTTAGCAATAACCTAAGTATCTAATCTAAGGAGACTGCTATGGACACTATGATTAAAATCTCTACTTCTCTCGATTTTCCAACCTGTAAAAAAGCTGTAGACTTGGCCTTGGGCCTGGGCTTTGAAACAATTAATGCCACATTCCCTGTAGTCAGCATCGTTGCTGAGGCCAATGTTGACCGGCTCTGGGAACAATGGTCAACAGCAGAATATTCCAGCCCGGAACAGCCTGCTGATTATATCAATGCTACACAGGCAGCACAGCAGGTTCCACCCTACGATTGGAGAAAGAAAAAGGGCTTGGAATCTATCTTTTGTACCGGTCCTCTCCTGCCGGATAATAATTTGGATTTATTACCAGATGCAATCAATCTCAAAATTATCCTCTCCCCCGACTCCGCAATCGAGACCGTAGCCGCTGCATGCAATTTCGCCTTTAGACTGGGCATGGAAACCACTGCTTACGAGGGCTCTATCATTGCCGCACCGGGATACAAGGGTAATCGTATTGTCTTTACGGAGCAACCGGGTTTCGGCCTTCGCCTGCTGGAAGAAGACGGCGCTCAGATTATAGAGGTTAGCGGTTCCGGCTCTGAATTAATTGAGCGCAGCGCCCATTTCCTGGAAAACTTTCCTCAGCTGCAACCCGGACTGACCTGGTCGGAACATTTGATGTCTCTAACCGACAGTTTTGCACTCAGGAACTTGGACGGGCAGTTGGCCGCTCTGCAATATCTGTCGGATCATCAGGCTCAAAAAATCGAAGCTCTTGTTTCCGAACAAGACGAAGAAAAACTGGAAAAGATCAGGCAGGCCTTCCCGGGCGCCTCTGTAGAAAACTACAAAAAAGCAGTTTTGATCTATGAAAAAGCCTACGATATCCCTTGGGAAAATGATGTTTTTCTGGCCGAATTGGAGCAAAATGTCCTTCCTCTGCTCCAGCCGGGTGATCAAGTAGAAATACAAGGTGTTCTAAGTGAGGATCTTGAATCGCGTCAAACCCTCACTGCCACGGTACAGGAGAAAATAGCCGCCGCCAACGCTGAGGGATCAGTTCAAATCATCAATGCCTATAAGCAAGGAATTTCCTGGATCATGGATTTTGTTTTGCCTGAGCTGGCTGATTTGGCAATCGATCAACTGAAGATTTCTTTTAATTCTTTCTTACCGCCCGGTGAAGAAAGCTGGACTGACGAGAGTGCCTCAACTCCTAAATACACCATGTCGACCGAAGGCGGTGCAGATCGCTGGAATGATCTGCCGATCAGATATCTACAAGAACTCTATCCCATAGACGATCTGATTGAACAGAAAACGGGCTTTAGCCGCGACAAAGTTGAACTTGCGCTATATGAGGGCGACGAAGAACTGAGTTATCTGGTACAGGCCTACGACAATGAGGGCAACGAAATCTATTGCAATCAATACCGGGCCGCATTCAGTGAACGGCCTTATCTGGATCGCTTCCCTCTTCTTGGCAAAGTACATCCTGCCACCGGTTCACTGACCGCCATCATAAACGGCGAAGTGAGATACCAAGTTGCCATTCAGACCGACTTGGAGAGAATCTGGGATATCTACCAGCAGGAGATTCTTGAAGACTGCCTTGCCTTTGTCCAAAGCAAATACGGTGACGATATCTCAATCGATAAACAGCCCTTTTTCAGCCTGCTGGATTTAGATATTCGGGTCAGCGAACCCAATGAACAGATGGGTATCAGACAAGATCTCTTGTCCTCACTCGATGCCCTGCACGAAGATATCTACTTTGCAGGTACTGACTTCTTCAAACATCTCGGTTTGACCTTAGGTTCAGGAGCACTTGATGCACCGGGGTTAATCTTGCCCAGAATCAAAAAGTGCACCGGCAAACCTGTCTTGAAAGTACAGCTCTTCGATCAGTTAGCGATCAATCCCTCCGTTTCTGCCAAGCAAACTGACTTTACTGTCCTGCCACGCGAGCAGGTTACAGTTTCGATGCAGTCGGTGACATGGAAAAATCGCGGCTGGCAAGTGACGTTGGATATTGACTGCCCCAGACCGGAACTACTTGAGAGTATGGCCTCTTTGGCCGCAAACTCTTTCCTGGCTTTTACTTCTTCTCTGCCCGAGATTGAGGAATTGGTTCTGGCCGGGACTTCCGGTAAGTACTCCATACCACTGACGCCGGGAACTGCAAAAGTCAGACCGAGGAAAGATATCAACGAGATTGATATCTCTGAGTCAGAATTAATCGGTTACGAAAAATACAGTCGCATTATCGATGATCTGCAGAGTGTAGACGGCATAGAAGTGTATCCTATTGCCAAATCTTATCTGGGACGAACCCTACATGCCATAGAGCTAACAGCACCGAGAAAAGGCTACACTTCCAGAGTAAAACGCCTGACTCATCTGCCCTCTTTTTATATTAATGCCAGGCACCATGCTAACGAAGTCTCAGCCACAAACGGTGCTTTCCTTCTGATCAAGACTCTTCTGACTGATCCCAAATACCGGGATCTGTCGGAACGGTTGAATCTGGTGATCGTCCCCATGGAGAATCCCGATGGTGCGGAAATTCACTATGAGCTGCAAAAGGATAATCCCTATTGGTCTTTTCATGTCGCTCGCTTCAATGCAATCGGCAAAGAATTTTACTATGAGCATTTCAATACCGAAACAATCCATACTGAAGCTCTGGGGCTGAGGAAACTCTGGTATGCACAGCTGCCTGATATCCTGGCAGATAACCATGGCGTGCCCACCCATGAATGGGTACAGCAATTTGCGGGTTATGTCTATCCTGCGTTCAAAGGTTTCTGGCTGCCGCGCTCACTTTTGTACGGATATTTTTGGCACACCACCGATCCTGAATATGCTTCTAATTTCACCGTCAATAAAAAAATGGAAGAAGCCATTGCTGATCGGATTGATGCAGATAAAGAGATGACGGCTTTGAATCTGGAACTGATGGATCGCTTTGCAAAATATGCCACACAATTCATGCCTAAGATGTTCGCGGCTAATTACTATCGCAATATGATCAATTACTGGATTCCCTTTGCCTATGATCCCACACATCGCTATCCCTCAATACGCTTCCCCTGGATTGTCACGGTCTCTTACACGGCTGAGGTCGCAGATGAAACGGCACAGGATGAATATCTCAATCTGTGTGCCCGTACCCATGTGGCGCATAATTTAGCCACCATTGATATGATGCTAGAATCAGAGCATATATATGAAGTTAAAAAGGAGGTTACAGAGGAGAAACAATCCGTTAGTTTCATTCGCCAAAGGCCTATGCTGGTTTAGCCTTTGGGCTTCTATTCGCCTTGCAGGCCAAGACCTGCAACACAAACTTCAATAAAAGGAGACAATTTATGGAGTTAGTTAAATTATTAGGAGTTTTAGTGGTAATTGTTGGCTTTGCCCTAAAGCTCGACTCGATTCTGATTGTTGTAGTAGCAGCTATTGTATCCGCAGCAGTCGGTGGACTAGGTGTAGAGGGTTTACTGGAAACACTGGGCACGAGTTTTGTCAACAATCGCTCAATGGCCATCTTCATCCTGATTATGCTGGTAACCGGAACTTTGGAGCGCAATGGTCTCAAAGAAGCCGCTGCCAATTTGATCAGGAAAGTCAAGCGTGCCTCCGCAGGTGCCGTGATCGGTGCCTATGGCATAATGCGCGGTATTTTCGCAGCATTTAATGTCAGCTTCGGAGGTGTGGCCGGCTTTGTCCGCCCCATCATCATGCCGATGGCGGTCGCTGCTATCGAAGCTTCCGGCAATGAGCCGCATGAGGAGCATGTGGAAACTGTCAAAGGTATGGCCTCAGGTATGGAAAATATTGCCTGGTTCTTCTGCCAGGTACTGTTTGTTGGCGGCGGCGGCGCATTGCTCGTGCAATCAACACTAAAGGATCTGGGCTATGAAGTCGATCTGATTGATCTGGCCGTGGTTGAGATTCCGATCGCAATCTTTGCCGTGCTCGTAGGCATTACCTACTACTTCCTGAAAGACAAGCGAATGGTCAGAAAGTACTACGGTAATAATAAAGTAGCGAAGGAGGATTAATCATGTTGTTCAAGGTAAATTCTATTTTCACACTTGCCTTTTTTACCGATCCCGATGTGACAGTGGGAGCAAAACTTCTGGAAGTCATACTGATCGTTATGGGTTTGATTGCTATCTACAACGGTATTAAGAATCTGCTCGATAAAAGCAACCCAGCCCGCATCGGCACCGCAGTCTTCTGGTGTGCCCTGGGTGTAGTACTAGCCCTGGGACGCTGGCTGCCTCCGATCGCAAGCGGCATTCTGGTCATTGTTATGACCATCCCTGCTATCTTCAAACAGGTCAAAATGGGCAAAAGCAATGCTCCTACACCGGAAGAAGAGAAAGCTAATTTCGACAAAATCGGGATGAAGATTTTCATTCCTGCTCTGACCATCGGTATCAGTGCCATCCTGTTTGCTCTGCTGACCAAGCTGGGCGCCCTGGTCGGAATCGGCTTCGGCATAATTTTATCTATCGTGCTGCTAATGATCTATTCACGCGATAATAAACCAAAAGTCTTCTTGGATGACTCAGCCAGACTGCTATCTGTAGTCGGCCCGCTCAGCATGCTGCCCATGCTGCTTGCCAGTCTGGGAGCGGTATTTACCAAATCCGGTGTCGGTGAAGTAATCGCAGAGCTGGTAGGAAAAGTCGTTCCCGAAGGCAATGTAAACGTAGGAATTATTGTCTTCGCCATCGGTATGGCACTCTTTACGATGATCATGGGCAACGCCTTTGCCGCCATCACCGTCATGACCGTAGGCATCGGTCATCCCTTTGTGCTTGCATACGGTGCCGACCCGGTCGTAATCGGTATGGTTGCACTTACATCCGGATACTGCGGCACTCTCTGCACACCGATGGCTGCTAACTTTAATATCGTTCCTGTAGCCATGCTGGACATGAAAGACCGCTTTGGTGTTATTAAGAACCAGTACATCCCTGCGATCATCTTTTTGATCTTCCAGATCATCTACATGATTATTCTAAAGTAGTGATAGTGATATGGATGACAGTAAGCTGACACGCGGTGCAAATATCGTGGTTCGCCACTGGGTCAGATTAAAACCCTGGGAGAGCCTGCTCATTGTAACCAGCAATAATTACATGAGAGAAGCGCTGGCGCTCAGTAATTCTGCGCATAAACGTTCTTTGAAAGTCAATCTGATGATCGTTGAGGATGTAGGAAAGAACGTCGGCATCTACTTTGATAAAAATGAAGATGCTTTCGATGGGTATAGCGCAATTATCGCTGCTACCGAATACTCACTGGTCACCACTTTGGCAGCCAAAAAATCTATCGGGCGGGGAAAGAAATTTCTTTCCCTGCCCCTTTCTACCAGCAATAATATGTCCTTGCTGGAATTCGATTTTCTGCATATGGACACCAAAAAAAGTCGTCTGATGTCAGAAATCATCATGAAATATATTGAACACTCCACAACCATCCATGTCGAAACCCCCGCCGGAACAGATCTGACCTTAAGCAAAAAAGGGCGCAAGCCGGGCTTTTTCAATGGCGTGGTCAAAGACGGCAAAGGCTTCTCCTCTGCCAGTTTTGAAGTCTATGTACCTATTGTTGAAGATGCGACCGAAGGAATTATGGTTGTCGATGGTTCCCTTGGCTATCTAGGCAAATGCGACCAAAATGTCCGCTTAACCTTGACAGGCGGCCGCATTACCGATATCGAATCCAACCCTTGTGGCGATAGGCTCCGGGCCTTTATCGAATCTTACGACGATCCCGGTCTTTTCATTGCCTCCGAATTCGGTATCGGCCTGAACTCCCTGGCCAAATGCCGAGGCTGCAGTTACATCGAAGATGAATCAGCCTACGGCACTTTTCATGTCGGCTTCGGCCGCAATCTGGCCCTCGGCGGCGAACTTGAAGCCAATGGCCACTATGACCTGATATCCCACAGGCCCAGCATTTATGTCGATAATCGTCAGATCATGGACGATGGCATCATCATTATTCCCGAACCGGTTTTCCAATAAAAGCAATTTACCGAAGGCGCTATATATCCATACAGCTAACAGGCCGAAAAACTAACTCCCGGTTTTTAAATTTTTCAAATATTAGATATTGCATAATTCCGCATGAGAATTAATATAAATAAAGACATTTTGATTCCGCAATTTAGAATACTAAGCTTGAGATAACCATATGTAAGTGATATATTAGGTTAGTTAAGATATTCTGTTTGATATATTAATTATTAATTTGAGCACGATGAGGAGAACAGGATGTTGTTTATTCGCAGAGCTAAGCAGGGTGTTCATCCGCCGGATAATAAGAACACGCGCAATATGGCCATCCAGAAATTAGATGCCTTTGATACAATTACCATTCCCTTAGACATGCAAGTTGGCCCGGGTTGCGATCCGCTGGTCGCCAAAGGAGATACCGTTCTGGTCGGACAACAGATCGGAGAACCGATCGGTGGCTGGAGCGTACCCGTACACTCCAGTGTCTCCGGCCTGGTAGAAAGAGTCAGAATAGAGATCCTCAGTGACGGCGAAACCGCGCACTATGTCACAATTAAGAATGACCATCAATATACCGTCTCCCCTGAGGTTAAGCCGCCTCAGGTTAACAATAAAGACGATTTTCTGGCAGCTATTCGTGCCTCCGGTCTGGTGGGTATGGGTGGAGCAGCTTTTCCGACCTTTGTAAAATTAAATCCACCGCCTGACAAAAAGGTTGATCTTCTGATGGTCAACGGTGCAGAATGCGAGCCCTACATTACCTCGGATCATCGTATCATGTTGCAATATCCGGAAGAAATCATCCAGGGCTGCCAAATCGCTGCCTATTGGCTGGGAGTCAAGGATGTTATCATTGCCATCGAAGACAACAAACTCGATGCGGTAAGCACCCTGGAAAAAGCTGTCCTAAAACTCCAAGATCAATATCCTGACATTAAGATTAAGGTTCGTACCTTACCTACCCGCTATCCTCATGGTGCGGAAACAGTCCAGATCAGAAAGCTGACGGGTCGAGTAGTTCCTAAAGGAGGCTTACCCTTTGACGCCGGCGTAGTCGTACAAAATGTTCAGACTGTCCGTTTCATTGCAACTTATTTGGCTACCGGCATGCCCTTTGTCCGCAGAATTATCACATTGGATGGCAGCGCCCTCAATCACGCCGGAATCTACGATGTACCTATTGGTGCCCACATTGATGATGTGATTGCAGCCGGAGGCGGAACCAAGTCTCCGCCGGGTAAAATTATCATGGGCGGTCCCATGATGGGAAAAGCAATCGATGAAATAGACCGCCCTATCCTTAAACACAATAATACTATCCTTGTTTTGAACGAAAAAGATGCGGTATTGCCGTCTGAAACCGCCTGTATTCAGTGCGGTGCCTGTGTGCGTGCCTGCCCCTCTCAACTCTTACCTCATGAGCTTGACAGTGCAGCCCGCAGATTGGATCTTGCCACCCTGGACCGTGATGATGCCCTTTGTTGTATTGAATGCGGCTGTTGCGCCTATGTCTGCCCATCCAAACGCCATCTGGTTCAGAATATTATTATAGGCAAAGATCTCTTGCTCTCGGTACAGAAGAAAGGTAGGACAGACTGATATGTTACGCGTTTCAGCTTCACCCCATATCCGTGATCCCAGAACAACCAAGGGCATCATGTTGGATGTCATTATCTCTCTAATGCCCGCCTTAGTAGCCGCAGTCCTAATCTTTGGTCCCAGGAGCTTGGCGGTTGTCGCCGTCAGCGTCGCTGTTGCCGTAATGACCGAAGCACTAAGCAATCTGATCATGAAAAGAAAACAGACAGTCAATGACTTATCGGCTGTAGTCACAGGGATTATACTCGCCTATTGCTTGCCGGCCGGCCTACCGCTCTGGATGGTTGGCCTGGGTGCCGCAGTTGCGATCGGAGCCGCAAAAATGCTCTTTGGCGGCCTGGGCGACAACTTCGCCAATCCGGCTATCACCGGCAGAATATTTCTGGCAGTATCATTTGGAACCCAGATGTCTAATTCAGTTGTTCTGGCTCGCTTTGCTAAAACCGGTACAGATATTGCTAATCAAGCTGCGCAGCTGGCATCCGTTGCCGAGACAGATCTCGTCACGCAGGCCACTCCCTTAGCGGTGGCACGCAATATGGTTGATGGCAGCATTCCTGATTACAAAGCACTTTTTCTGGGGACTCATGCCGGAACCATTGGTGAAGTATCCATCCTGGCCTTGCTGATTGGAGTTGTCTGGCTTCTGATCCGCAGTGTGATTGATCTTTGGATACCGCTTTCCATGATAGTTCCCACAGTACTTCTCTGCTGGGCAGCTGGCGGCAATCCGCTATTGCATCTGCTCTCCGGCGGTCTGATATTCGGTGCTTTCTTTATGGCTACCGACTATGTAACATCGCCGATCACAGCCCGGGGGAAAGTTATATTCGGCTTAGGCTGTGCCCTACTGACCTTTCTGATGCGCATGTATAGTGGTATGCCGGAAGGTGTCTCTTATGCCATCCTGATCATGAATATTCTGACCCCTCATATCAATGAATGGACAAAACCGGTACCCATCGGAGGTAGTAAAAGTGGAAAATAAACAGTCTAAATCAAAAACTCCTCTCATTGATCGTGGGCCTATGCCTGTTATTATACTTACTGTCATCGCCGCAGTCTGTATTGTCGCCTTAGCCTTGACTTCCAATCTGACCCAAGAAGCACGAGATAAACAGGAGGCTGAAGCTGCACTCTCAGTACAGCGTGAGTTCTTTCCTGATGCCAAAGAGTTCACGGATATAGAACTGGGTCAGATCGTAACAGAATATCCCGGAGTAACCAAAATTGTCGAAGCGCTGGACGGCTCCGGCAACCGGCTCGGTTTTGTAATTACTGCCGAAGCGATGGGCTATGGCGGGCTGATACCAGCGACCGTAGGATATGATAATGACGGTCAGATTGTGGGAGCAAGATTTGATGTTTCAGGCGAGACGGCCGGTTACGGGCAAAATGCCGGCAAACCGGAATTCTATAGTCAATTTACCGCTTTTAATGCCAGTCAAAAATTATCTGCTGATAAAGGCTCAGCAGATACCGTGATTGATGGTATAACCGGTTCGACACGCAGTACCAACGGCATTGTCGATGCTCTGAATCAGGCTGCCGGTGCTTTCCTGCTGTTGAATTAAGGAGAAAGAGTATGGCTGATAAGAAAAGTTCACTTTCATATGAATTCACCAAAGGCATTATCAAAGAAAACCCTTTGTTAGTATTGTTGTTAGGTACCTGTCCGGCCCTGGCTGTAACGACCACAGCCTGGGATGGAGTAGGCATGGGCTTAGCAGCAACTTTCGTTTTGGTAATGTCAAATATGGTAATCTCTCTGCTAAGAAATATAATTCCCGAGAGAGTAAGAATTCCCAGCTACATCACGATTATTGCCAGCCTTGTCACTATTTTACAGCTGTTTCTACAAGCCTATTTGCCTGATTTGAATAAGTCTCTCGGCATCTTTATTCCCTTGATCACTGTAAATTGTATTATTCTGGGTCGAGCCGAGGCTTTCGCCAATAAGAAGCCAGTTTTGATCAGTATAATTGATGGCCTGGGCATGGGTGTAGGCTTTACTGCTGCTTTGTTTTTGATTGGTTCAATTAGGGAAATTCTCGGATCAGGAAGCTTCTTCAACATTGCGATACCTTTTATAGGCGGAGAAAATGTATTGCAACCGATTCTGATCTTCGCCCTGCCTCCCGGTGGTTTCGCTATCTACGGACTAATGATTGCCATCTCGAATAAACTGAATGCCCGTTTCTATGCTCGCCAGCCGGCTGAATTAATGGATCATGAACACTATCCCGGCAGTATCCATGACCACCACCAGGCGCTTTTGGAAGCAGAAACCAGAGATACCTTAATCGCGGCAGGACAGCTGGACGGAGCTTTCCCCCTAGTCAAGGAAAAGAAAGAGGAATAAAAGATGATTGATATTGCCAAGATACTATTCACCGTCATCCTGCTGAACAATATTGTTCTCTCGCAATTTCTCGGTGTCTGCTCTTTTCTGGGGCTTACTACCGACTTAAAAAATTCAATGGGCATGAGCTTCGCTGTCATCTTTGTCATGGTTGTCTCTTCAGCAATCACACAGCCGATCTTTCAATACCTGTTGGTGCCGAACAATCTGGAATACCTGCAGACAGTTGTGTTCATACTCGTTATTGCCTCAGCAGTTCAGATTCTGGAAGCAATTATCAAAAAGGTGTTTCCCCCTCTCTACAAGGGCATGGGAATCTATTTGCCTCTTATCACCACCAACTGTGCTATTCTGGGCATTATGCTGGTCAACATTCAGGAGTCTTATACTTTCTTTGAATCTCTGGTCAACGGTTTCGGAGCCGGTGTCAGCTATATGCTGGCAATGTTTCTATTTGTCGGCGTCCGTAAAAAGATGGCTCAGGCCAAGATACCCGCTTTCTTTGAAGGTGTACCGGCAGCTCTGGTTGCGGCTGCGATTGTTTCAGTGTCCTTCAATGGCTTCAAGGGTGTATTAGAGAATATTTTCGGTAGATAATTAGGGTGATGAATATGTATTTTGTTCAGCTGACAGTAACGGAAGGCATCCTGACACCGACATTGATCGGTGCAGGCATCGCATTTGTCTTGGGGGCAATCATTCTGATTGTCTTCAAAGTCTTTGCCGTTCCGGTGGACGAGCGAGCTGCAAATCTCCATGAGCTTTTGCCCGGAGTTAACTGTGGCGGCTGTGGTTTCGCCAGTTGTATGGCCTATGCCGAAGCTCTAGTCGAAGGCGAAGTAACCGAGACCAATCGCTGCACAGCGGGTGGTGAAGAAACGGTAGCTGCCATCGCAGATTTCTTGGGTGTTGAGCCCGGTATCTTCGTGCCCCAGGTTGCTCATGTCTACTGTCAAGGTTCGGATAAATACACAAGAACACGTTTTAAATATTCGGGCAGTACAAATTGTACAGCAGCTGCCGGACTGTTCTCCGGCCCCAATAGCTGCACTTATGGTTGTCTGGGCATGGGCGATTGCATTTTGGTCTGCGATTTCAACGCAATATATATTGAAGAGGGCGTCGCCAGAATTAACCATGAAAATTGTGTAGCTTGCGGTAAATGCGTTGATGTCTGTCCTAAGAATTTGATTCACCTGATCCCCAAGCACGAATCCGCAACAATTGTCACCTGCAGCAATCACTGGCCCGCTGCCAGAATTAGAAAGGACTGCAGTATTGCCTGCATTAGTTGTGGCCTCTGCCTCAAGGCTTGTCCTGTCAATGCCATATCAATGGAAGACAATCTGGCAGTTATCGACCAGACATTGTGTATTCATTGCGAAGAATGCTTAGCTGTATGTCCTACTACTGCCATCAGAAGAGGCTTGTTAGGAGCAGAGGGAAGCCATCAGGACAATCCCAAGTCCAAACCCATGGTCAAGAAAGAGACTACACCTACCATTGCGGTATAACTTGCCCCTTGCGCAGGTTCGCTTTGTATGCTAGTATTTTCTTTGTGCGTTTGTAGAATTGTTTCTAAATAACTGCGCAAGTGAGACAGGAGGTGCGAATATGGCAAAATGTGAAGTATGCGATAAAAGTGTGTTTTTCGGCAGAAAAATCCGTATTACCCGTTCCCAGATTTCTCGTCGGGCCAAAGTCAAACAAAGAGCTAATGTCAAGCGGGTAAAGGTAATCGTCGATGGAACTCCGAAAACAATGAGCGTCTGCACCAGATGTCTGAAGAGTGGTGCGGTTCAACGCGCCTAAATTAATACTCTTGAACTCTTAGGGGCTGTCGGCGGCACTATTTGGTGTCGAGACAGTCCCTTTTTGATTGGGCAGTCGTCTGATCTCTTTAATGCTCCCTGCCAAACCTGGATTTATATTAGTCAATGAATATGTCGATATTGTACTGGATCCGATACGATGCAATAGCACTTGCTCATCAGGTAAAATCAGAGCGAAATCTATTTCTGCCTCTTGCTGGCCCGGCGCATTGAGAATCAAAATATCTCCGCTTTGAGCGTATCTGAGGTCAAAGCTATTTGTTTCTTGGTTAATCGGCAAATCGATCTTCTCACCAAGTGCAGCAATGGACGCCGGGTCGCGCTGAACTTCCACACCGCTGATGCTACAGGCTAGATACAGCACACCGGGCATATCTATACCTGACGTTGTAATACCATTTGGTACCCAGGTCGAACGGTTAAAAGTCAGGGCAGTACTGACCAGATCAGCTTGCAAATCATCCGGTTCCGGCAAATTTTGCTCAGGATCCATGATGAACACATCATGCTTGCTAATCCAGCCATCTACACCTTGGGGCAATCTGATCCGGAGCACCTGAGAATCCTGATAATCAGCATAGAGCACACTGCCCAGAGGAGCCTGAGCGATTACCGTACCTCCTTGAGTGTGACTCATAATATTTTTGGACGAGGTTATGATAATAACTTTCAGGAGAGCCTGTTTGGGATCAAGCCCGGAAGCATCTGCTGAAACATCAGTTCTTAAAATATAGCCTTGCAGGCCATTCCTTGTGTTAACCAAAAGATATCTCTCATCTGAGGCATCAAGCAATTCCAGTCCCTCATTAAAAAGCACTTCCGCCACTCGCACCGCTCCACGACGAGGCTCTTTATAAAGCCAGCTGCTACTTGCAGTAACGACCACGATATTTTCCTGCACGCGGGGAATTTCTGCCACCGTCTGAACAGGCATTTCCACCTGCTCCTTGTTTTTGAAGAGGCGGGGCAGAATCCAAAAAATGCCCGCAATCAAAACTAAAGCAATCAAAACAGCTATTAACCAGGAGGGGAATTTACTTCTCTTCTTGGTAACATACAGTCCACGTACATCTTCAGAACTGGGTCCTTCAGGGGGTGAAATCTGTGAAGGTCCCGGCAGATCCTTGGGAATGATCTTAATCTTGCGGGGCTGATCATCAATCTTATTTGGTTCCGTATTATCGGTCATCTATTTGCCTCTAACTATCACAGACCATATAGCAAACTGCTGCGGCATAAGCTTTCTCATGTGTAATACTGACTGCCAGAGACTTTCCGCCCAATTCATCATACCTTGCCTTAGCTGCTGCTGACAGTTTAACCATTGGGGCGCCCAGCTGATCTTTTAAGATCTCTATATCAGTGAAGCGAATACCTTTGACCATCAGACCGGTACCCAAAGCTTTGGCGACTGCTTCTTTCGCCGCATAATATCCGGCTAGAGATTGGGTTCTGTGCCTAGATTCATCTAATTCACTCTCAGTAAAAATTCTCTCTAAAAAGCGTTCGGAGCCTTTGTTAATTGCTGACTCAATCCGACTTATTTCTACCAAGTCCAGTCCACATCGAATATTCACTAAAACCTCATTTAATAATATTAATAGAAATAATAGTTTAAGACATCATGTCCACATGTCATAATATAAAATAGTCACCTTCCTACTGTTGGCAGCGAATAAGGCGCAAATCGACTTCAGGCATTTTATAACATAGGAAATTGCCGCTAATACGACTGGCAACTCTCTTATCATAAATTTTCTGCAGATCAACAGCATTCAGATTGCTGGTAATTATCGTATGCCGTCCATCTTGTTGTCTCTGATCCAGCAATAGCAGCAAATCAGAATAACTGAGATCCTTCTGAATCTCAGAGCCTAAATCATCCAGTATCAGTAAATCGCAACTCCGCAGAGCCTCTGTCAGAATTTGAAGCTCCTTATAGCGATCCGGATCAGGGCGAAAACTGATTTTTTGCTGATTCCATTCCTGGAGGAAATCAAAGAAGACAGCGGCTGACAGCACAAATACCGAATAACCCTGAGCCATTACTGCACTTGCAATACAACTGATCAACCAGGTTTTGCCACTTCCCTCCTGCCCGGAAAAAAACAGATTTTTGTTTTCCAATAGGGAAAAATGCTGACTGTAAGTACGGGCAATATCCAGCATTATCTTCATATGTTCCCTGGGTCTGGACTTCTGCCCATTCTTAATGATCTCTTCAGGATAAACTGCGGGATCGGTCTGATCAAAACTAACTCCAGGCAATAGAGCAGACGGTAGCATCTGAGATAGCAGAGCTTGCCTTAGTTCTTCATAGCAAGTACAGTAGCAACCTTCAACTAATCCCGTGTCCCGGCATTTCGAACAATGCCAGACCGGCTCAGCATAGTCCAAAGGAATTCCTTTCTCAAGCAGATAATCTTTCAATCTCTGCTCTGCCTTGTCCAGATCGCGATCTGCCTGCTGTCTGACAGCCTCATCCTCGCCCAAGGAGGACTGTAAGTAAATCAATCCTTTCTGATTAACCACATCTTCAAGATCCTCAATTCGAGGATATTGAGCAATTGTGAGCAAACGTCGCTGTTCTGCTTGGGCTTGAGCCAGGTTTCGTCGCTGTGAATATATAGTCTCAATCTCCAGATTTAGTTCGCGGCTGAGCTCACTCATCGCTAATCACCTTACTGTTCATCCTCATTCACAATTTCATCGCCCTCATCCTTAATTTTAGGATACTTGAGCCCGAAGGCAGCATTATAATCGACAAACGAATCTGAACCGGCATAATTCCCTCGATTGCTAGCTTTCATCGAACTGCGTCTGTTCTGTTTTCTACTGCCTTGCCATTCCTTTTGTTCCTTCTTTACATCTGCAGCAGATTGCAAATTTTTGTCATGCCAGCGCTTTAAAGTCGCATCAGCATAATTCAGAGGATTGCTGCTGCCTGCACTATTCTCAAGAGCTAGACTGATGACTTCCAGATCAAAACCGAGCTCATAAACCCAGCTTTCTACTAATCTCATACTCGGTGCATTGCTCGGAATCCTCAACTCTTTGCATACATATCTATAAATGGCCAGGAATTTCTCATTTTCTTCATAAAAATCACTGAGCTCGGAAAATGTTCGGATTTTATGTTTGGCCCATCTGTCGGCAATAGCATTTAGAAATGGTCTATTTAATCGGCCCCATTTATCTGAAGCGGTAGCTTCAGCAAATAGAGCCTGAACTACAGCCGGTTCAAATTGATATTGCAGAAACCAATTATCAATCATATTGTACCAGGCATGCGTCATGAGGCCCTGGAAATATTCATTATTAATAGCAGTGACAACCTGTTCGCGTTCAGAGATTATTTCCGGTGACAATATTGATACCTGAGAACTCTGCTGATCCTCAATCAGCGTTTTGATCTCTATCGCTTTTAAGTCCGACAATTTAATCCCATTCTGCTCCAATATGATTAATTCGGCTTCGACCAGCTCACCTAGGGCCAAATCGATCTCTTTCGGAGTATGAGATAAACGTAAACTCAGATCTTTTCTATCGATCTCTCTTTTCCCATTCTGAAAGGCCGACAGAAGCAAAAGATAACATTTAGTGGCAGCATGTCCCAGTTTGGGCATATATTCCTGTATGAATATATCCGGAACCAGGGTATCTGATAGTAAATATTTATCTTGTCCTGTAATCTTCATGGCAGGCCTCGGGTTAAGATTAAGAGCCCGTTCTCGTGTCGAGAACGGGCTCTCATTATAACATATTTCTCCCTTAGCTCCGGGCGTTCAATTTACCCGCCACAGCAACTAAGTGCCAGCCGCTTATTCAGCCGCCATACGGAGATAGTATTGATAACGCTCCTCAGCAGACTTACGGCTATTCTCAAAGATCTCCTTGACTTTGTCCTCTGAGTAAGTCCTAAGCAGCGAGGTATAACGTACCTCTTTCTCCAAAAATTCGGTATAAGGACGCTTTGGCTCCTTCGAATCCAGAATAAAGGGATTCTTGCCTTCCTTCTTCAGGTCGGGATTGAAGCGATAGAGATGCCAATAGCCGGTCTCAACTGCATCTTTTTCACGCTGCTGAACCAGTGTCATACCACCTCTGATACCGTGGTTAATACAAGGGGCATAGGCAATGATCAGGGACGGACCGTCATAGGCTTCAGCCTCACGGATAGCTCTCAAAGTCTGCAGCTGATTGGCTCCCATTGCGATCTGTGCCACATAGACATAACCATAGGTCATGGCCATTGCACCCAGATCTTTCTTCTTCATTACTTTGCCGCCGGCGGCAAACTGAGCAACTGCACCAAGATTGGTTGATTTAGAAGCCTGACCGCCGGTATTGGAGTAAACTTCAGTGTCAAGTACCAGAACATTGACATTTTCACCGGAGGCCAGAACATGATCCAGACCGCCATAGCCAATGTCATAGGCCCAGCCGTCACCACCGATAATCCAAGTAGATCTCAGGATCAGATAATCTTTGAGGTTCAGAATATCCGCCACCAGAGCATCTGCTTCACCCTTGTAAGCCTCAAGAGCAGCCACCAGTTCATCCGATACCTGACGTGTCTTATCCGCATCATCCTTAGATTCCAGCCAGTTCTGCACCGGTTCGGCCAGAGCCGGGATATTCATATCAGCCAATTCTTTAATCTTGGCAGTGACACGAGCTCTGATCTGCTTTACACCCAGATGCATTCCCAGACCATGTTCGGCATTGTCTTCAAACAAGCTGTTCGCCCAAGCCGGACCGTAGCCTTCAGAATTCGGTGTATAAGGCATGGAGGGAGCGGAACCGCCATAGATCGAGGAACATCCGGTAGCATTGGAAATCTGCATCCGATCTCCGACCAGCTGTGTTACCAGTTTGACATATGGTGTTTCACCGCAGCCGGCACAAGCACCGGAGAACTCAAATAGCGGCTCCTCAAATTGTGAACCCTTGACCGAGGTCTTATTCATCGGATTTGCTTTCCTCGGCAGTGAAATAGCGTAGTCCCAATTATCACTTTCAGCAAAATGATCGCCTATGGGCTCCATCGTCAGTGATTTAACTTTAGTTGGGCAAACCTGAACACAGGATCCGCAACCGGTGCAGTCCAGCACTGACAGCTGCATACGGAACTGATAGTCATCATATGGCTTCGTACCGTCCACTGTTTCAAAACCTTCCGGAGCATTCTTGGCTTCTTCTTCTGTCAGCAGGAAAGGACGAATCGCCGCATGCGGACAAACATAAGAGCATTGGTTGCACTGGATACAGGTCTCAGGATTCCAGACCGGAACTGTAACAGCTATGCCACGCTTCTCATATTTGCTGGTTCCTTGCGGGAAGGTACCGTCGGCAGCATCCTTGAAAGCGGAAACCGGCAGCAAGTTACCATTCTGAGCATTCATCACATCCGCTACATTCTTGATGAAATCAGGAACATCGCGTTTGACCGGCTCATCTTCAGGTGCATGGGCCCATTCAGCAGGAACATCGATTTTCTTGAGGTTTTCAATGCCTAAATCAACGGCCTTGTAGTTCATCTGAACGACTTCTTCACCGCGTCTGCCATAAGATTTGACGATGGATTCTTTCATGTACTTGACTGCATCATCCAAAGGGATAACCTTGGCCAGTTTGAAGAATGCCGACTGCATGATGGTATTGATGCGGGCACCAAGTCCGATTTCATTAGCTAGAGTTACAGCATCAATCGTATAGAAATCGATATCATTTTGAGCAATAAAGCGCTTCATGGCGCTGGGCAAATGCTCATCTAATTCTTCATCCTTCCACAGAGTATTGAGCAGGAAAGTGCCGCCTTTCTTAAGCGGAGTGAGCATATCATATTTGTCAACATAGGCCTGATTATGACAGGCAATAAAGTCCGCACTGTTAACCAGATATGGAGCCTTGATCGGATTGTGACCAAAACGTAGGTCGGAAATGGTTACACCGCCGGACTTTTTCGAGTCATAGCTGAAGTAAGCCTGGGCATACATATCTGTATTGTCACCAATGATCTTGATGGAGTTTTTATTGGCTCCGACAGTACCATCCGAACCTAAGCCCCAGAAGCGGGCAGAAATCGTACCTTCTCTGGAAACATCAATAGATTCTTCAATCGGCAAGGAAAGATGTGTAACATCATCAACGATACCGATTGTAAAGCTATGCCAAGGATTGTCTTTGTCCAGATGCTTAAACACTGCCAGAATTTGATCAGGTGTAGTATCTTTAGAACCCAGACCATAACGTCCGCCGATGATAAGCGGAGAGCGACCGCTATTGCAGAACACTTCTTTAACATCAAGATACAGGGGCTCACCTTCTGCGCCGGGCTCCTTAGTGCGGTCCAGTACTGCAATCTTCTGGCAGCTCTCGGGCACTGCAGCGAGGAGTCGCTTGCCTGAGAAGGGACGATAGAGGTGAACATGCACTGCACCGACTTTATGTCCTCTGGCATTGAGATAATCAACCGTCTCACAGACCGTTTCATAAACTGAACCCATGCAGATGACGACTTTCTCGGCATCTTCAGCACCGTGGTAAACAAACGGTTTGTAATAGCGGCCTGTCAATTTAGTGATCTCATCCATATACTCTTCGACGATATCAGCAACTTTGTCGTAGTAAGGATTAGCCGCTTCACGGGCCTGGAAGAAAATATCCGGATTCTGTGCAGTTCCGCGCAATTGGGGCTTGTTCGGCGTCAGGCCTCTTTCACGGAAAGCACTCAGTGCTTCCTGGTCAACCAGTTTGGCCAGATCATCATAATCCAAAGCTTCAATCTTCTGGACCTCATGAGAGGTACGGAAACCATCAAAGAAATGCAGGAAAGGAACTCTACTCTTAATTGCCGCCAAGTGAGCAATCGAACCAATATCCATCGCTTGCTGTACGCCTGCTGAGGCGATCAGCGCAAATCCTGTCTGACGGCATGCCATAACGTCTGAATGGTCACCAAAGATTGACAGCGCATGTGCAGCAACTGCACGTGCCGAAACGTGGAAAACCCCCGGTAGCAATTCGCCTGAGATCTTATACATATTGGGAATCATCAGAAGTAGTCCCTGTGAAGCTGTATAAGTCGTGGTCAAAGCTCCTGTTGCCAATGAACCGTGGACTACGCCAGCGGCTCCTGCCTCAGACTGCATCTCAATCACGTTTACGGTCTGACCGAAGATATTCTTCATCCCCTGTACAGACCATTTATCAACCATGTCTGCCATGTTTGAAGAAGGTGTGATTGGATAGATTCCTGCAACCTCGGTGAAAGCATACGAAGCGTAAGCTGCAGCCGTGTTGCCGTCCATGGTCACTATTTTCTTTTCTTTTGCCATGAAATGCTCCTTTACTATATTAGGTTATTTATTGCCTAAGTTTTATTGCGTAACGAACTGTGAAAACTAAGTCCCGCGCCACCATATAGTATATCATAAATATTTAAATAGTTGGACGAACAAGCAGGGATTCCCCTGTCATTTTTCCCGGGATCGATATTCCCATCAAATCCAACATTGTCGGTGCTACATCACAGAGCCTTCCCTCTTTGAGCGTACCCTCTCTGATACCTGCTCCGATCATCAGAACCGGATTGCTGGTGTGAGCAGTGAATGCTCCGCCATTGACCTGATCAATCATTTGTTCGGCATTGCCGTGATCAGCCGTAATCAGGACAATCCCATCCCGATCCAGCACTTTGTCCACAACTTGACCAACTGCAGTGTCAACCGTTTCCACAGCTTGTACTGCTGCCGGGAAAACACCGGTATGGCCCACCATATCGCAATTGGCATAATTGAGTATGATTACATCATAAATACCGGTATCTAAGCGTCTCAGTACTTCCGCAGTCACTTCAGGTGCACTCATCTCAGGTTGTAAATCATATGTTGCCACTTTAGGCGAAGGTATCAAGATATGGTCCTCACCCGGTAGTTCTCCTTCCCGTCCTGCATTGAAGAAAAAAGTCACATGAGCGTATTTTTCTGTTTCAGCGATTCTGAGCTGCTTCAATCCCAGTTGCGATAAATATTGACCTAAAGTATCTTCAATCTGCTCCTGACCATAGGCAATCAGCAGACCGGGATAGGTGCTGAATGTATCATCGTAATCTGTCATAGTCACAAAACAGAGTGGAAAATTCCCCTTCGGCAGCGGGAAGCCTGCAAAATCCGGTTGCATAAAGCTGCGCGTCAGCTCCCGAGCACGATCCGGCCGGAAGTTAAAAAAGATCACACTGTCGTGAGCCTTAATCAAAGCCGGAAAATTGCCGCCAGTAACCACATTAACAGGCAGCAAAAACTCATCTGTTATATTCTGCGCATATGATTCGGCAATATAAGCCAGAGGATCGGCAGTTGTCAGACCTGTGCCCTCAACCAGAGTCTGATATGCCTTTTGTACGCGTTCCCAGCGCAAATCTCGATCCATAGCATAATAACGACCACACATTGAGGCTAGGCGACCTGTGCCCAATTCCTGCATCTTCTGCAATAGCTCGCGAGTATAATTCAATCCTGAGGTAGGAGAAACATCTCGTCCATCATAAAAAGCATGAACATATACCTGTTCAAGCCCCTGGTGAGCAGCTAAATCCAACAGCCCGAATAAATGCTTAAGATGGCTGTGAACCCCGCCATCGGACAATAAGCCAATTAAATGCAGAGCACTATTATGCTCTTTAACATTGCGGATTGCCTGCAGAAAAGCGGTATTTTGCAGATAATTACCTGACTCTATATCCTGACTGATTCGAGACAGATCCTGATAAACAATCCTGCCGGCACCCAGATTAGTATGTCCAACCTCGGAATTACCCATTTGGCCTGCCGGCAGGCCAACATCCTCACCGGAAGTTCTGATCATAGTTGTGGGCCACTCACGGGCCAAGCGGTTAAGATTTGGCGTTCTGGCTGCTCTGACAGCATTGCCGTCAATAATCTCTGATTGACCCCAGCCATCGAGTATTGTCAGCACTACCGGACGCCTAACCGGAATAATCTTCATCTGCTTTATATTATGTCCTCTCATCCAAAACTCAGCTCTGACCATAGCTCTTGCAGTCAAAGCCGGAAAATATTAGCTTGCTTTGTCGTTTCAGCTTCTATTCAACAGCAGCAATCAGCGAGAAATCTTCAGCTTTGAGCGAAGCACCGCCCACCAGACCGCCATCAACATCAGCCTGAGCAAAAAGTCCGGCTGCATTTGCTGCATTGACCGATCCGCCGTAGAGAATCCGAATCTCGTCTGCCGCCTTCGCATCATATAGATCTGCCAATTCCTGACGGATGAAAGCACAGACTTCCTGCGCCTGTTCATCAGTCGCCGTACGGCCGGTGCCGATAGCCCAAATCGGCTCGTAGGCTACCACCAGGCGGAAAAAGTCTTTCGCTTCAATACCTGCAAAACACTCGCGGATTTGAGTCCTGATAAAATCGAAAGTTTCATTTTTTTCACGCTGGGCCAATGATTCACCGACACAAATAATCGGGAATACGCCCCAATCCAGAGCAGCCTTAACTTTAGCATTGATCTCAGCATTGCTTTCTTGGAAATACTCACGCCGCTCGGAATGGCCAACAATCACATAGGAAACATTCATATCCGCCAGCATCTTCATAGATATTTCACCGGTATAGGCACCGCTGTCAACTGCATATCCGTTCTGAGCTGCGATCGTTACAGCTGTTCCTGACACCAGATCCAGCGCTGTAGACAAAGCAGTGTAAGGAACACCAAGTACCACTTCCGCCTTAGCTTCTGTAACTAAGGGTAGTAATTGTTCGATCAGCTTCTGACATTCCGCAGGCGTACCTTTATTCATCTTCCAATTGCCGGCTGCCAATAAATGTCTGCTGTTGCGATTTGAGAGCACCGCCAGTCCGGGCAGCACTTTACCTTCCAGCAATTCAAGCGAGGCACCGCCTCCGGTGGAAATATGTGTTACTTTCTCAGCATAGCCCAATTGCTCCAGAGCTGAGGCTGAGTCGCCGCCGCCGATAATGGAAGTTGCACCCGATTCAGCGACAGCAGCAGCGATTTTTCTGGTCCCTTCGGCAAAGGCCGGGAATTCGAAGACACCCATAGGACCGTTCCAAACGACGGTCTTAGAATCTTTAATTACCGCAGAGAATGTAGCAATGGTTTCCGGCCCGATATCCATACCCATCCAATTAGGATCAATCTGATCAGCGGGCGCAACTTTATGGGCAGCATCGGGAGCAAATTTATCGGCTACAATATTATCTTGCGGCAGAAGCAAATTTACACCCTTAGCTTTCGCCTTCTCCAAAATACCGAGAGCCACTTCCTGTTTATCGGCTTCGATAAGAGAATTGCCTGTTTCCCAGCCTTGGGCAGCGTAGAAAGTATACGCCATCGCGCCACCAATCAGCAGATTATCTACTTTGTCCAACAAATTTTCCAACACTCCTATTTTGTCCGATACTTTTGCTCCGCCGATAATGGCTGTGAACGGACGCTCAGGTGCCGCCAGAGCAGCAACCATAACATCCAGTTCCTTCTGGACTAAAAAGCCGGCGGCAGATGGTAAAAACTTGGCCAGGCCGTATGTAGAGGCATGGGCACGATGCGAGGTGCCAAAAGCATCATTGACATAAACTTCTGCCAAAGAAGCCAGCTTCTTAGCAAAACTGCGATCATTGGCAGTCTCTTCCTTATGATATCTGACATTTTCCAACATCAGGATTTCGCCCTCTTTTAGTAGCGCCGCCTTGCTCTTGGCATCTTCACCAATGACATCCGCTGCTAGAATTACTTCCTGCTCCAGGAGCTCTCCTAAGCGTTTGGCCGCCGGAGCCATGGACTGGGCCGGGTCAAATCCTTTCGGTCGTCCCAAATGTGATACCAGAATCAGTTTGGCACCTTGTTCCAACAGATATTGAATAGAGGGCAGAGCTGCCTTAATGCGGGTATCATCAGTAATCGCACCGGTCTCCTTGTCGAGCGGAACATTGAAGTCCACCCGCATAATCACTTTTTTCCCTTGAACTTTCAGGTCAGAGAGAGATTTTTTCTGTAATAAAGACATCCGTTTGCTCCTTTGCAGCGCTAGCGCTGTCTAAAATTTTTAATCGATATATATATAAATTTATCAGCAGATATATAATATCTAATAGTCTCATTCTAGTACGGCGCCAATGTTTTTACAATTAGGCTGTGTTAGAATAGATTTATCTTTGCACTGTCGGAGGTTTAGTGTGCAGCTGTCCTTGATAATTCCTTTCTACAATGAAGAAACGCAGATTCAGCAAACTCTTGACGTGTGCATACCGATTCTGGAAGGGACAGGAAGCAGTTGGGAAATCATAGCTATTGACGATGGCTCAACTGATGGTAGCTGGCAGCAGCTGACTACAGCTGCTGCTGCCGATCAAAGAATCCGCGTTTTCCATTTTTCCCGCAACTTCGGCAAGGAAGCTGCTATTTGTGCCGGTCTTGATCTGGCCGGCGGAGATGCGATTATCCTGATGGACGGCGATTTGCAGCACCCGCCCTCCTATATACCTGAAATGCTCGCCTTATGGAATCAGGGCTATGAAGTGGTAGAGGGCAAAAAAGCTAAAAGGGGCAAAGAATCCCTCTGGTCTAAGCTTAATGCCGGGATTTTCTATGGCAACTTCCGCAGACTGTCCGGTTATGATCTGACCAATGCCTCAGATTTCAAGCTGTTAGATCGTCGTGTTGTCGATGCCTGGCGCACCTTGCCCGAGCAAAACACTTTCTTCCGGGCCCTCTCTCTGTGGCTGGGCTTTAGGCGCACTAGTTTCAGTTTTGAGGTAGCTGAGCGAACAAGCGGCAAGAGCAAGTGGAGGATCCGTGATTTAATCAGATTGTCACTGGATGCTATGACCGGTTTTTCAGCAAAACCACTGTATCTGATTTCTTTTATCGGTCTGATTTTATTTGTAATTTTCTTTGTTCTCGGCATCCAGACACTGGTCAATTATTTTTTAGGCCGGGCAGCTTCCGGTTTTACGACGGTTATTTTGCTCCAGCTTCTAATTGGGAGCTCGACCTTAATCAGCCTCGGTCTGATCGGCATTTACATCAGTAAAATTTTTACTGAAATCAAGGCCAGACCCCGTTATATCATCTCTGAAGCGGTCAATATGATCCGCCCTGCAGAGCCACAACACTGCAGTGGCAGTATTGTGGTCTCAGATTAATGTTTGGCATTGTTCTCCTGGTCTGTTTTTCCGCTGCCGGGACAATATTTGTTGACACCCGTCTAAACAGGCCTGTCTTCAATAGAAATCGTCAAATAGCACCCGGAGGAATTGTTGTTTTTGTTGTTCTGACGGGAAGCTGGATGGGGCTGATCTTTTTTTCCACTCTGAGTTTCTGGCTAACTTGGCTGTTCAGATCTTTGGGTACAGACAGATTGTTTCCTCTGGGGCCGGAGAGAATCGCCTGTTGGCTGACCTTGGGGTTAAGCATCTGCTATTTAATAGTTCAAGTGCGGCAGAATATCCGGAACAGTAAAAAGGAAAAAATTAATTACAACTCGAAGCCGATAGTAAGTCGTTCTCACCTCGCTGCAGGGAACAGTCTGCTAGATAGCCTTGCTGCCGCACCTATCCTATACTTGCTGATTTTGGCACTGGCAGCTGCCATCTTTTCATATTGGTTGTTGCATACTTCTTTTCATGAAGCTAATGGTTATCTTCGGGCAGGCGCCTCGGTTTTTTCGGACCTATCCCCGCACACTGCTCTCACTTCAGCTTTTGCTCAGGGAGCAAATATTCCACCGGATTATCCGCATTTTGCCGCTGACGGCATAAATTATCATTTTTTCTTTTTCCACCTGGCAGGGATGTTGGTCGCCGGAGGCTTGCCGATCTACCTCGCTTTAAATCTATTGACCTGGTTCGGTCTGGTCAGCTTTCTCATCCTCTTGGGTCTGCTGGCCTGGCGTTTGACCGGAAGACAAGGTACCATACTGCTCGCCCCTTTCCTGGCAATATTTCGTAGTTCTCTGGCCTTTTTCTCTTTCTTGGCCGGCAGCATCAGGGATTCCTTGCAGGACCAAATACCAGTCTGGGAAAAATTACTCCGTCACAGTCATTTTATAGGTGATACTCCGAAAGAAGATTGGGGACTTTGGTCGATCAATGTCTATGCCAATCAGAGACATCTCCCCACCGCCTTGGCAGTATTGATGATTATTCTGCTCTTGCAGAGCGACCATATCCGTTCCATCCAAACTGAAAGCAGCTCAGCACTTAAGTCTTGGCTGACCGGATGGTTGAAAAGGGATTATTGGCTGACCGCAGTTCCCAAACAAAGCGGGCAGCAGTTGATACTGGTATTGTTTCTCATCCTGCTGCCTTATTGGCATGGTTCAGTATTCCTCTCTGCTTTGATGCTGTTGTTTTGCCTGGCTATGATCTCAGATAATCGGCTCTATTTGCTGATTGGTGCCGTGATAGGTACAGCATCTGCCCTCTTGCAGAATCAGATTTTTAGCAACAATCCCACCTTGCCCAGTCAGATTTTCCAGCCCGGTTTTATCAGCGAAAACCGAAGCCTGCCGGGCATTTTACATTATCTGCTAGAGCTGACCGGAATTCTGCTGCCGCTAATAATCATCGTATTTTTAATGCTAAAACGGCTGCGCTTCTGGATCATCCTCAGCTCATGCCCCCTAATATTCGCTTTCCTCTTCTCTCTCACGCCTGATGTCACAGTGAACCATAAACTGATCATGATCACAATCATTCTCTGGAGTATTCCTATATCCGGCTTTTTACTCCATTTGCCTGCTCTGACAAAACAGCGTGTTAGCAAGATCTTGCTGGTAATTGCCACCTGGCTTCTAATTTTTGTTCTAACAATATCGGGAATATATGAATGTCTGGTTTTCCACAATCTCAGTCAGATCAGGCTTTCGATACCGCTCCGAAGTGAACTGACGGACTGGATTGAGCAGAATACTGCCCCTGATGCCGTGTTTCTTACTGCACCGGCAGCTTATCACCAATTCTTTTTGACCGGACGCAGAGCCTGGTACGGTCATCCCTATTATGCCTGGTCGGCCGGACATGATACGGAAGCTCGTCTCCATGAACTGGAACAACTGGCGGTCTTGACAACAGCAGCTGCCTATCAGGAGTATCTGGAACAAAGCAGAATTGATGCTGTTCTGATTGATGATGAAGCGCGCGATCATCCTGATATCAGCATTGATGAAGAATTGGTAGCGCTACTCTATCCGCTGTCCGCCTCATTTCCTAACCAGAATAACAGCAAAATCTATGTGATTAACCCGGATATTTTTAGGCAATCGCCTCTACACCGCTGACCGGAAACTCTGGAATTATGACTTAGCCACCCTCAGGCGGCGGCGCAGACGTTTCTGTCGGTCCTTCTGTAGGTGCCGGCGCGGTGGGCGCTTCTGTCGGCGCATCTATTACAGTAGGTGTTGGTTCCGTAGTCTCTATCGTAGTCTCTCCCGGCTCGGTAGCACCCGGGAAGCCGGCAGGAATGCATCCTTTCGCTACCCTGAAAGTCTCTGGCCTGGGCTTATAACGACTGCGCCAAAGTTTCTCTTTCCTGACAAATTTACCATCCTGATAAAAATCCAGATAAGTTTGCCAGCCGGTGCCATCTCGCGCCTTATTGACTCTCACTGTCTGGCCCGGACTCAAAGTCTCGTCCTCAATATATACAGGAGCGCCCGGAGGAACCACCTTGCCAATCTGTTCAGCGGACAATTTGATGGTCACATTCTTGGGCTTGGTATTACCATAGATACGCACCGAAACTTTTTTGTTCGTAACCGTCATGATTATGGCCACCGGCTGCTTGGAATCATTTCTGAATTTAAGATCCTGGGCTGTAGAAACCATGGCATCCATGCCAGGCTCAAAATAATCACCGACCAGACCATGATTTCTTCGTTCCATAATAGTCATACCGGCTGTGGCCGCAGCCTGAAACAAAGTCGTACTAGGTTGACACAGGCCACCACCGATACCATCAACATATTCACCCTGGAGTAAAATAGATGCGTTTTCAAAGCCGTTTTCGATAGTAATCGGACCTACGGCGGACATATAGGAAAAAACTTCTCCCGGCTGCATAACATGTCCGGAAATTCTCTCAGCAACAACACGCAAATTGCTCATTCGACCCTTATGTTGGGAATAAATTTTTGTTGATGCCTCGGAAAGCAGATGAACCTGCTTGCTCAGATCAACTGCCGTAATTTCCGGATATGCCACTTTCGTTTCTATCTCAACGCGATTGCCGGCTTCTCTGTTATCCAGGTGTTCAATAATTGCCCCCGCAGCAGCTTTAAAGTCGACTGATCTGCCAACTACCTCCGGAGTTATCTTGAATTGCAAGCTGGATTCGTCAAAAGATGTGGCTTGTGCCGATACCGGGGTTTGAATTATATCTGCCAACAGTGTCTTCAGATTGGCTGCAATCTGTGTTTCGCTATATTTATATTTAAACTCAACCACAACCGGATTTTTCTCCAGATTCAGAATTTCCTCATAGCGCGCCAGAACCTGCAGATCCGGGTTTTCATCAGTAGCCTTTCTGCCGTAGGACCAAATCTCAGTAAACAACTCGTTCACTGCGAGTGTTATGCCTAGTTCACTGTACTTGACATATTTATTTTCTTCTCCCAGCGCCAGAACAACTGAGTTGTTCTGCGACCAGTCTTCACTAAGCTGCTTAAGCTTGTCCTGCAACTCTTCACGAGACAGATTAGCCAAGTTGACGTCTCCTAAGAAAACTCCCGGATAAACAATTTCTTTTTCTGTCATACTCAGTGCTAATTGGAATTCTTCCGTAGATGTGTCGACCAGCGTAGGATCAACTGTCACCGAAGGCGCAAAAGTATCGGAGCCGGTTTCCTGATCATTACCTGTGTTCACTCCCGAGAAAATTCCTACCGCTTTGCCGGCAAAATAAATAAGCGGCACCAAAATTACAATAGCTAGCAAAGTTATCAGCAATGTAGAATTAAATTTCTTTTTGTTCGGGGCTCTGGTTAACTTATCCTGATTCCTTGAAGTTGAAGCAGTTGTCTTGGCTGATGCAGATTGAGATCGGGAACTACTTCGTCTTGTGGCAGTCGTCCGTCCGGGCGGCGCCATGAAAAACGGGGCATCAGCAGGCTGTCCACCGTCGGCAGCTGTTACCTTTGCCCGCATCTGCTGATTAACTTGACGAACACCATTTCCTGCCGGGGGAACTGCCGCACGATCTCCCGCAGATATCGTTGACCGAGTCTGCCTAATGGTTGTAGGCGGTACCGGAATACTGGGCGGCCTCAACGTTTTTTTCTGCATAATCTTGTTCGCATCAATGCTAGTATTATGGGATTTAGACTTTGTCTGCTTATGTGCACTAGCCGCAGCAGGCTCTGTCCTCAAATTCTCCCGAAAGCTGCCTGAACCGGCACGCTGCGGGCGCGAATATTCTCTTGCCCCCTGATCTGTCAGGTTCTGATTAATTCTGGGTCTTCTGACTCCGGAATTTTTTGGTTCATTGGTGTTCTTCATACTCATTCCTAGTATACATTAGCTGTATCTGTTCAGATAAAACGAATCCGAAGGTATTCTAACAGATTGCCCTCGGATCCGCAGTCCAAATTAATTAGTCGGTAAAACCTGTCAGTTGATAATGCGCCCGACTTTCTGTAATGGTTTTGACTTGCGGTTGGCAAAGCCTTCTATTCTGACCACCGTCCCGGGTCTAGGTGCGTGAATCATCTTACCATCACCGACATATATACCTACGTGACTATATTTTGAATTAGAGTAGCCAAAGAAGAGCAAATCTCCTAAACGCAGATTGGAATAATCGCTGTGCGAAAACGGTATAGATTTCACATATGACTTGCCCTGAGAATTAGCACTGTGAGGTAGCTTAACACCAATCGAGGCATAAGCCCACATAGTTAGACCGGAACAGTCAAAACCGTTCATACTCGCACCGGCAAATACATATCTAACCCCTAAAGCGCTCATGGCTTTATCTACAACCTGACGCCTCTGGGCAGCTTTGGAATCCGTTTCGGGTTCTTCCGGTTCAGGATCATCTGCAACTTCCGGTTTCTGGATCTCTTTAGTAGAAATCAGAGAATTAACCAGATAACCTTTCTTACCGTCTTCAGTTTCAATATATGACCACGTACCATTACTACTGATCCTGGTAAAGCTTTCGCCATAACCTAATTTAGTCACGATAGAGGAAACAGTATTAGGTTCTTGTCTGACATTCGCAGTATGAACACCCACCCAGGCCTTTTTATTTATATCTTTAAAGACTTCCTCTTCTTTCGGCTGTTCGGTCGGCGTCTCTTCTGAACCGGGTGCTGTAGTAGAAATAATATCATTGCTGATATATGCTACCTGGCCATTGCTTTTCTTAACTTTTGACCAGCTGCCATTGGTGGAGAGCTGTTTCAGCTTTTCGTCCAGAACAGCTGATCCCACAACTGAACTGTCGGTACTGTCTTTCTCTCGTAGATTAGCATAAGAAACCGTCACATAGACGTTGACATTGGTATCACGATATTCCGTCGCAGCAGGTGCAGTCGGCTGCTCAGCCTCCTGTGGCGGAGCTTCCGGCTTAACTGTAGTCAAGAGATCGTTGCGCAGATAGCCCTTATCCCCATTAGCAAGCTCAACTTTGGACCAGATACCATCGGTAGAAATCTGGTACACTTTATCGTTAAGGCGGACATCACCAACAGCTTCGGACTCAGTTGACGGTTCCGCACGCAAGTATCCGTAGCTGACCGTGACCCAATTATCTACGCCCATATTAATACTGTTTTCAGTCTTGGCAATTTTTTGTTTCTGGAACAGATTGGTCATCATATAGCCGGTCAAACCGGTGTCAGTCTTGATCTTAGCCCATTCGCCATCCACTTTGATCAAGCTAATTACAGTGCCACGCTGAGCGAAGCCCACTCGCTCTGAATCAGCATTAGGTTCTGTACGGATATTTGCCATATCTACATTGACATAGCGAATTAAAGACTCAGGGGACGGTTCAGTAGTGATAGTATTCGGATCAGATGTGGGTTCCGTGGCCTTAGCGGTTGTTTCCGCGGCTGTAGTCTTAGTTGTCTTGGCTTTGGTAGGAGCAGGCTCAGTCGCCTTGACCCGGGGTGCCGGCTTACTATCTTGCAGGTACTGCGATTTGACATAACCTTCAACATCCTGGTAAGTCTTGACATAAGACCAGCCCTCATCTTTAGCCAGCTCGGTTACTGCCTCACCATACATCAGCTGTCCTAAAACAGCTCCATTGGTACCCGGAGAAGCACGGAAATTTAAAACTGCATTGGCATATACTTTTTTCGGTTTTGAAGTCGGCAGCGTGGTTGTCTCTGTCACTTCAGGCTCTGTCGGGAACTCATATCTTTCAGTCGCTTCCTCACTAATTTCTATTGCAGAAGCAGGAGTTGCTTCAGACGCAGGAGCTGCCTTTGTTTCCTGTTCAAGCTGGATAAGTTCACCGGGATTTAGATCACGTCCTGAATTTTGCTCCGGCAGAATATCTACTTCCAAGGAACTTCTTTCCGGGCGCTCAAAACTGATATCGGTCTGCTGCCCTCTGGCAACCTGAATCTGGACGACTAGCACAGCTACAACCAGAATAGCTGCTATCGTGGGCAAACCTAAAAATAAAACTCGCCTGCCCAGACCGACAGGAGCATTATTGCGGTAACGCTGAAGCAAGCGCAAGGTCTTGCGCTTTGGTTTCCTCATGCCGGCAGAGCGTATTGGCGATGAAGTAATATCGGAGAGACTAATGTCTTTCTTTTTCATAAATTTTTTCTCTTTTCAATTTTGCCGGACTGCTGCTATCCATATATTTCTCAGCTGACCGGCAATAATCTCATAGAATTAACTATTATTTTACCTCGATTCAGACTGTGTATCAAGTTACTACAAGACTAAAGTACAGATAGATTGTGGCATTGATGTGAACTTTTCCTACTTTTTGTTTCAGCTGAATCAAAAATATGACTATAGAATTATAGCCGAATTCAGATATTAAAATCAAGTTTCGCAGCTTTTCAGGTAATTATTCTTGCAAACAGGGGTTTCAAATTTCAATTATGTTTCGTATTTTTTCTCCAAAAAACTGAAGAGGAAAGACAATAGTGTGCCCAGAAAAAATGCCAATATACAAAAAGCGATCGCAACCGGTAAAGATAGACCCATCCGGTCCAGCCCTGCCGGTTGCAATGCCGGCCAAACAATGGTCGGCACAATTCCGACACAAGAGCCTAGCACCAGTCCGAAGAGAATATGATAAACCATTGAGTAGTGTGTCTTAAACATCCAAGCGGCCGCTTTGGCCAACATAATGACAGTCAAACCCACACCAATCATGATAGGAATAACCACCATAGGTTCCAGATCTTTGACACTCTGAGCCATCTTATCGTAAAGCCCAAGATACATCAGAAAATTCGAGGTTGATAAGCCTGGAATGATCACACCCAGCCCGATCAGAAAACCGGCTCCGATCCAGACCGGGAAACTAGGGGCGATCTGAGGCAGATAACTACCGCCCAGCAGCATAAGTGCAACGATGGTGCCAAGAGCTAAAACCAGACTCGCCATCTCCTTACCACCTCTACCCTCTGCACCGGCTTTGCGAAAAATTGTCGGAAGCGTGCCTACTACAAAACCCAAGAAGAGACAGACAAAGATTGGCTCATATGAACTGAAAGCATATGCCACCGCTACTGAAAAAATCAGCAGTCCGACAATCCCGCCGATACCGATGGGCAAAAAATACTTCAGCCGCTTGAGGAAATCCTTAGTCAGACTGCTAAGGAAAACCATCAAATAGTCATAGACACCGAAAATGACCGCCAAAACCCCGCCGGAGAGTCCGGGCAAAATAGCCCCGATCCCAATCAGGACACCTTTCAGCAATCTGACTAACCAGCTGCCAAGACCTTTTTCCTCAGGGATGGTAATTTCCTTGTGTTCACTTTGCTTTGCTTTTGTTTTCGACATATCTTGTAAATTCTAGTCAAGCATTTTAATCTTATCAAGTAAAATTTCATCTGTTTGATTGCAAGATGTCCGCCAACTGGTCTAAAAGATATATATTCTCATCTTTGTTCTTCAAACCAATCCGATAATAACTTTCATCCAGACCATAATAATTAGCGCAGGAGCGGATCAGAATCCCTCTGGACAATAAAGGCTCAAACAGGGGTGTTTCGGAACTGAACAGGAGATAGTTGGCATCACTGGGGAAAACGTTTAATCCCAATCCGGCCAATGCTGCGGCTACTCTGCTTCGTTCGGCAGCCACCAAAGCCACAGTATCTGCAATCCAATCCGGAATTTGCAGTGCCGCCAGAGCTGCAATCTGCGCTACGGTTGAAACAACCCAGGGCTGAGTGATTAGACGTAATTGATTGATTAACTTTAAATTAGAGCACATGACATAGCCGAGACGCAGTCCGGCCATGGCGAAAATCTTGGTAAAAGCACGAAAAACAATTAAATTATCAAATTTTTCTATTTGATCCTGTAGTGAGCACCCTGATGTGAAAGGCATGAAGCACTCGTCCACTGCCAGCACTGTTCTCTGAGCCGCACAATGGCGGACTAGCTCCAGCATCAGCTCAGGCTCAGCCAGAAGCCCGTTCGGATTGTTGGGATTGCAGAGAAAAACCAAATCGGTTCCAGCAGTGATCTGCGCTAAAATCTCGGGCCCAAGTCTGAAGTCATCCTCAGGCTTAAGATAGAATCTCACGATCTCACAGCCCACCTGAGCCGCCGCTTCCTCATATTCTGAGAATGTGGGTGCCAGAGTCAACAGTCGCCGCGGCCGCAGGGCAAAGAACAGACGGAAAATAAGATCCGCCGCACCATTGCCAAAGCAAAACCAGGATGGATTGAGCTGCCGGAGTCCGGCAACACGAGCTGCCAGCTCACGACAATAAGGATCAGGGTAGACATCATAGCAATCGACATTGGCAATGATCGCCTCTTTGATTTGTACAGGCATGCCTGCCGGATGGAGATTGATCGAAAAGTCAAGGTCAATGCCTTGTATGCCGTAAATGTCGCCGCCATGTTGATATTTAGGAAAAACCATCTTAAAATTACCATCCTCTCAGATGCCGTATTCAAATCCTACTTGTCAGTAATAAGATTAGAAAAGCTCGATAGATTAAAACCAAGATCAGCATCGAAGCGGTTGTCCGCCACATGATCTTCTGAGCTCGCTTAATATCCTCAATTTCAGCTGCCCGCACAGGATCGCCCAAAGCCGGCTTTTCAACCATGACTCCTCCGTATCTGGAGGCACCGCCCAAGACTAGGCCCAGGGCACCCGCCATAACAGCTTCAGTCTGTCCTGCGTTCGGACTCTTATGTTTACGCCGGTCACGACGCCAGATCTTCCAGGCACCGGATGCGGAAAAACCGCTCATCGCGCTTGCTAATAGCATAATCAAGGCAGAGAGACGCGCCGGCAGATAGTTAGCAACGTCATCCAATAAAGCCGCCCGACGACCAAAGTCCCGATATCTGTCGTTTTGATAGCCGAGCATTGAGTCCATGGTATTGATCGCTTTGTATATAATGGCTGCCGGAACCCCGCCCAACATGAAATAGAATAAGGGTGCTATTATGCCGTCAGCGGTATTTTCGGCAATTGTTTCCACGGTGGCCCTGACTATATCCGGCACTTCAAGAGCAGTCGCGTCCCGGCCCACGATCATCGCCAGCTTCTGACGGGCGGCAGGCAAGTCCTGATTTTGCAAGGCATAATAAACCGGCTTGCTCTCCTCGGCCAGACTGCGGGCGGCTACAATCTGCCAGCACAGAAGTGATGCCACGGCGAGATAGAGCCAAGGAGACAACAGCCAGGTCACCGCCAGAATTGCCACTGAAACTGCAGCAGACACAAAGATAACAGTCATCACCAATACGGTACCGGCTTGTCTCTTGCGGTTTGAATTGTATAAAGCTTTTTCCAAAACAGAAATCAAGGCACCCAGCAATCGTACCAGATGCGGCCAACCCTGTGGGTCACCAATGATCAGATCAAGCAGAAAACCAATAATAATTGCCAGTGTCGAATAGATCAGCATGTCACTTGGGTTCTATCTCGCGGAGCTGTTTGCCATCCCAGCGACAAGCCAGGGAACCGCCACATTTGAGCATAGTGTCAAAAAATGAGCGGGGTGGATATCCTAAGGCGGACATTAAAGCCATGATTGTGCCCCCATGTACAATCAGTGCCGCCAAATAGCCATCAGATCCGCAACCCTCATCTCTCTTTCGATTCTGCTCTAACTCTATGATCGTGCTGTGGAACGACCCGGTACAGCGTTCGACAAAAGCTGACATGGATTCACCGCCGGGAATCTGACCATGGCCACCAGATTCCAGCCATGCCTCGTAGAGGGGATCACCTGCCATTTCCGCTGCGGTCTTACCTTCAAAATAGCCGAAAGCAAGTTCTCTGAAACCAGGTACAACATTCACCGTCCGACCGGGAAAAATCACTTCTGCCGTCTGTAGGCAGCGCAGGGTTGGACTGCTATAAAGATATTGGCAGCAGGGGGGCTGTGGCCATTTAGTCCGGAGTTGGGCAAGGCCTGCCTCCGTCAGCGGCAAATCGGCTTTTCCAATATATCTCTTCTCGGCATTCCAGGCCGTCAGACCATGCCGGATCAATAATAGATCAATGCTCTTGTTTTCTCTCTGGGTTTCTCTCATCTCAAATCTGCCTCAGCGCTATTTCCGCTACAGCAACCGCCAGCAGAAGCGAACCGTAAATTATTTCTACTGCAAAGCCCGATGTATCCCCGGTCACACCCCCGAAATGCTTCCGAACCAACCGCCCATAAACAAGACAGGTAAGCCAACTGATAGTTACAGCGGCCAAGCCTTGAATGGTAGAAACGACTATCATCAGGGCGGAAAACAGGAGCGAAAGCACCAGCATGGCGGTAGTCAGGCGTCTTTTAGACAGATGGGCGGTCATATCGTATATCATGCCGTCTTTTCTGGCCTGAGGCAGGATTCCGGCTGCTAGAACAGCCAATGAGCGGGCCAAAATCTGGCCGCAACCGACCACGATCAAAACTTGGCCGGAGCTACCGGCCAGCACCTGCCACAAGCCCAGTTCCAGAAGCAGAAGAAATAGCAATGAGATCAGGGCAAAAGATCCGGCCCGGGGATCTTTCATAATCTCTAATTTGCGCTCAGGACTCTGTCGCGAAGCCAAGGCATCGCTGGTATCCATCAGGCCATCCAGATGAATGCCGCCAGAGACCAGAACCGGGATCAAAGTAGCCACGACCGCAAATAAGAGCGAATAGGGTATATAAAGCAGACATAATCTGTGCCAGCCCCAGAGCAATAGGCCGCTGACACAGCCGACAAGAGGCATATAGGCGATGGCAGAGCGTATATTCTGCCTGGTCCAGTCAGCCTGAGGCATCGGCAAAATACTATAGGTTGAAAACGCAATCAGCAAAGGATTCAGATTCATATGCTATCCTTTTAGCCAACGTGCTTTGCCGTCTCTGAGCTCCACTACCTCGTCCATCAGATCAAACAGCCTGGCATTCAAAGAATTCAAGGCTGAGATATACTGCCGGGTTTCATCATTGTCGCCTTCGTCAAGTCCGCAGCAGAGGCTAACAAAGATCACCTCGGCACCATTGTCAGCCAGTTGCATCAGCTCTCTGACAGCCTGCTCCAAAGCTGCCTCCGGAGCCAGCTTCTCTGTAAACAGCAGATTTGCCAGAAGGTTTGAGACATCTTCTACCAGAACCAGATCTGCCGAGTCAAAGCTCAGTTCCGCCAGACTGCCATACACTTCATGTGTAATATAGCCGTCTGCCGCGCGCTGAGCTCGGTGCCGCCGAATTATCTCATCACACTCAGGTCCGTTGGGCTGCATAGTGGCTACATAGTGTCGCTTCCGTGACGATTGTCTGGCTCTTTGTTCCGCCCATCGGCTTTTGCCTGTAAGTCTAGCTCCCAAAATCAAGATCATAGTAATGTTCTGCCCTCTCTCTTCTCAGCTGTTGCCATCCAGCAATTAATACCGGCTCTTTAGCATTGCTAAAACGTCCGACTCAGGAATCAAATATCTGCTTCCCCTCATATTCATCCAGATAGCTTTCGTCAATCAGGCCCTCGGTCATCGTCGCCATCTGATTAGTCACCGCACAGGCAGCCGCTAGAATTTCAATCGCAATCGTACAGCCGCTGCCCTCGCCTAAGCGCATATGCAGATTCAGCCAAGGCTCCAGACCCATCTCCTGCATCGCCAGCAGATAACCTCTCTCCGTAGACTGATGCGAAGGGAAAAGATAGTCCTTAACTCCCGGTGCCAGACGGACGGCGGCCAGTGCTGCAACCGCCGAGATAAAGCCGTCTATAACCACCGGTATGCCGGCTGCAGCCGCACCGATAAAAGCTCCGACCATACCGCAGATATCGAAACCGCCGACCTTGGCCAGTACATCGATTACATCCCGGGGATCCGGCTGCAAATTGCTGACGGCTCCGTCAACGATGGCAATTTTTCTTTTGAAACCCTCGTCTGACAGGCCGGCGCCACGGCCCGCGACCTCTGCGGCGGAAACTCCGCTCAAAGCACAATAGACGGCGGCTGAAGTAGTGGTATTGGCAATACCGACTTCACCAACCCCTACAACCTGGCAACCGGCTTTTACCAAATTCTGAACAGTTTCAATGCCTGTCAAGACGGCCGTTAGCGCCTGCTCCCTCGTCATAGCGGCTTCCCGCGCAATATTGGCGGTACCGCGGCCCAGAGAGCTATTTTGGATTTCCGCACAATCATAAGGATCATAGATGCCCATATCAACCACATGAACTCTCTGACCGAAATGTTTGGCCAGCGCCCCCATGCCGGTCTTATAATGCGTCATATTTACAGCCTGCAGCATAGTAACATTGCGGGGCGTGATCGAAACCCCCTCGGTCTGCACACCGTTATCAGCGGCAAAGACCAAGATCACTTTGCGGCTAATCTCATTATGAATCCTGCCTGTAATACCGGCCATTTGTATCGACATAGCTTCCAGCCGGCCCAGACTGCCCGGAGGCTTGGCCAGGCTGACCTGATAGTCTTCAGCCGCTTGCATCGTCTCTTGATTAAGGGGTTTGATCTTTGTCAACCACTCCTGCAGAATTTGCTCTTTATCCATGATTTCCCTCGTTTTTACCAGCCGGCCGCATCTCATTTAGAAATAGTCGGCTTATATTACTGATCTCGGTTTGTTCTCTTGATCTCATCATATCATCCGGCAGAAAGATCTGCTCTAACTTTGCAGCCGGAAAAATCCCTTCTTCTTCAGCCAGCTGATCGAAACTTCAGGATCAGGAACTTCTAAAGTGAGAGAAATCTCCGGGCAGAGTGCAAACAAATGGTTTAAAACCGGGGTCAGATCAATCGTGCCCCGGCCCAGATCCAGATGCAAATCATCCGTACCGTCATTGTCATGCAAATGAATATGCGACAGCCAAGGTGCCAGTACGGAAATCCATTCCTGTAGCGTATATTCGGAAGCAACGGAATTGGCATGGCCAAGATCCAGACAGACCCGAAAGCGAGGGTGGTTGACTCCCTGACAGATCTCTACATGTAAAAAAGGATCTTTTTCCAGCACATTCTCCAATAGGATCTCTATCCCTTCAGGCAGCTGCGGTAAGAGTTCACGCCAGAACAAAATGGAACGCTCAATCATCCAGTTTCTATAATAAATCTGCGACATATAGCCTGTATGACAGACTATCCTGGAAATTCCAAGCTCGCCGGCAATCCGACATGCCTGCAGATATCTCTCACGGGTCAATCTAAGCAGTGCCGGATCAACGGCTGCCGGAGATAGTTCCATATAAGCCGCATGCAAGACTGACGGTCGGCCAAGCTTGGCCAGTATCTGTCGATAATGTGCGATCTTGTCAGTAAGATCCGTCTCCAAAATAGTGGACACGGCAAAGTCCGCAATTTCAAGCCCCAAGTCATGTGCAAAAGCAGTTTCGACTGCTGTCTCGGCAATAGTTGAGATCAACCAATGCATTTGATTCGCCTTTCCTTATCAATCCTGCAGTATTGGCAACCAACCAATTCTGCTGTATTTGTTACTAACAATTTTGCTACTATTCCCAGTCGTCAAAACCGGCAAAATTATTACATTTCTTAACTCTACTAACAGTGACCATAGTGACCATATCATATATGAGATTATACATATCTTTCTTAGGAACCGATCTAACTTTCAGCAGCATTTCTTGGACAATAATTACCAGGCTGAAAACAATATCCCCCGGATATTATCCTTTCTTGCCAGGTAAATGTCGCTGCTCTAAGATAGGAACAGCGGCAGCACTTTCATTTCTTTTGACGAAGGCGTCCGCCGCCGTCCCGTGTACAGTGGCGAGAGAGGGTTGAGACTCGTACTGCAAATAAGGAGAAATTGGATGACAGAAAAGCTGGCTCAGATCCTGGCAGCAAGGGAGCACAGGATGCTCCGCCTCCGGCAGGCCCTACTTGACTATCCCGATGCCTATCTGGTCTCAATTAAGCTGAATATCCCCGGGCCGGAAAAAGTATCTGCACTCACACCGCAGCTGCTGCGGGTGGCGACCGCTTGTCTGGAGCAGAGGCTCAATCTGGCGGGAATTGACATCGTCCACTCAGAGCAACAAACTACAGCTGCGGGCGAAGAAGCGCTCTATGTACTGGCGCCTGAGAGCGAGGCGGAGGACCCATTTCATAGGCGCCTTCGACAAAAAATTAAGCTCCTGCTGGTGGAAATCGAGGATAGCGACCCTTTGGGCAGACTGTTTGATCTCGATCTCTGGCAGGGCAATTCCCAGGTCAAGCGCTCTGAGCTGGGGCTGCCGCCGCGTCGCTGCTTGCTCTGTGAGGAGGCTGCTGTCATCTGCGCGCGGGAACAAAGGCATTCGCTATCCGAACTGAAGCAGAGTATAGATCTGCTGCTGCAAAATGACCCGCGGATATGCCATAATCAGGGGAACTGCAAGACAACTAACGACGCTGGTAATTGAACTTCCAGTGCGGATTGTATAGATTGAAATAGTTGCTGAAAGTCAGGTAAAAAAGCAGTATTGATTGAACTTTTATTGCCGGATTGCCTTGGTTGTGAAAGTATGTCGGAGGTCAGATGACAAATGGCAGGAATGGTTGAGCTTCTTTTGCTGGCTCTGGGTCTCTCCGTAGATGCCATGGCGGCAGCTACCACGATCGGACTGTGCAAGGTCGATCTGAGGGCTAGAGACGGACTCAGGGTCGGTGCCTATTTCGGCGGCTTTCAAGCCTTGATGCCACTGCTGGGTTATCTGCTCGGCTCACAATTCAGGCGCTATGTGCAGCCCTTTGATCACTGGCTGATTCTGGGGCTGCTGCTCTTTGTCGGCGGCAAAATGATCTGGGAAGCAAGGCAATTCTCTGACACAGACAACATCTCCGACCCCTGCTCACATTGGAGGCTCTTCATCTTGGCCATCGCCACTTCGCTCGACGCCCTGGCAGCCGGCATCTCACTCTCTCTCAGTCAAGCCCCGATGCTGCGCTCTGTTCTGATTATCGGCCTGGTGACTTTCCTGCTCTCTTTTGCCGGAGCCATGTGGGGCCGCCTGCTGGGCAAGCGTTTTCGCAGCCTGGCCTCGATTACGGGCGGCGTCATCTTAATTCTGATCGGGCTTAAAGTTGTGGTGGAACATCTGTCGCAGGGAATTTAGAGTGCTGAATTTTGGCCTAGTAGCTGAAGTATATGCTCGAAGCTGTACACGGGAAAATTTAGGAATACTGAACTTCTGCCCGGAAACTGAATTATATGCTCGAAACTGCATACGGGTGAAATATGGTACGGTGAACTTTTTTGCCGAGGGATTGAAGTTTGTGGTAGGTCCCGGTGTTGCTCACAGGGACCTACCTGTTTGTAGAAAGATGAGAAGATTTAAGAGGGGTGGTAATTCTTCTCATCCGGCTTTGTTAAGGTGTCTAATTTTCATTTAGCTTTTTCAGATTAGAAACGGCCCGTTCAGCAAGAGGAATCAGTACCTGTTTATCGCCATTTTCATTAATGGCCAGGGCAATCACAAAGGGACCGTAAGTATCGTCATTTACCAAGACACAAAGTGCCGGATATCCTCCATAATTTGATGTATACCAATAAGCATCATCGCCAAGATTGGGAATATCCTCCACAAAAGTCTGTGCTTTCCTGCCCCCATCAAATATGTCCTGGGAACCGGTGGCAAACCGATTTTCACGAGTCAACTCATCCTTGGCATAGAAGAGATCAAACCGCAGTTCCACCCTCTTCAGGGAGTTGGGACTTCCCTCAGGGTCGGCATGGAGAATATAGTCCACTTGAGACATACGGTCTTCAACGGCTGGTTTAATTTCTCCCACATTGTGGAGTCCTGTGATCTCCTCAATCTCGTCTATATTGAGATAGTTTTCAGGGGAAAGCCGTGGCGCGGCCTTGAATACTGACTTATATCTTGCTTCCAGCACTTGGACCGCTTTAGCAGTGCCGCTATCGCGTTTAATTTCAAAAACCATATCCACAGGAGCATACTCATTATCAAAACTTTGCTTGACCACAAAGCTAATTTCCTTCCAGTCTTCCGGGATTATCATACCCGTATAGACTTGCTCGCTTTTTCCATTAGCAATGTCCGTGTCCAGAGTTGGCAGTTTTTTGCCGCTATAGGAATAGAGTGCATCCATGCTGCGGCTATATTCTTCTCCGTCCACCGTGGCAATGCAGGAAGATCGGGAGGTAAAGCTAATATCCAGATCATTATTTCTTTCATTTTTCAGAGTTAAGACGGGATACATAAAGATACAGCCTGCCGGCGGAGGATCAAAGAGTCCTTTCTCATCATCGAAAAGTAAATAATCAAAGCTGATGCGAATCCCATCGCGCTCCAGCTCTTGCTGCAAGGTAACTTTACCTTTTCTACCGTCAAATATCATTCCTTCAGCCGAGGTGAAGGCTTCTTCCTCAGTGTCATCTTCTGACTCTTCGTCAGAATCAACACCTTCCTGTTCAGAAATTTTTTTTGTGGGCTGATCTGCCTGGTCTTCCTTCTCTTGGTCTTTTCCTTTGGAGCTGCACGAGGTGAGAAGGAGGATAAGGATAAGTAGAATTGCAAATAGCTTTTTCATAGAACACCTCCTATATATATTCAGACAATGTACGATAAGCTCTGCACATTTCCGGAGGAACAGGTTCTTTCCTTGCTTGGTAAAATATTTTACGAAAAAACAAAGCAAGGATGAAAAAACCACGTCTAAGAACATTATACAATCAAATGGGAATGTAATAAAGAAAAGTTTTTGCTATGACGTGCAGGAAGGAGAATTATAATATTTCAATGATTAAAGAGAAAGTGAAGTAAGTGACGGCTAAGAGATCTGCAGCACCGCCCGGACTTAGATTTCTGGCCTGAAAATCGGCATCGAGCCGGCGTAGCGCTGCTTCCCAGCTGTTACTATGAGTGTGATAGTCTAAATATTTAGTGGCTGCTGATTGGGCGTACCGAAGTCCTGCCAAGCCTCCCCGCTTGATCAAAGTGGTATCTTCTACCCGGGTAATCAGGGTCATTAGATAGTCGAGAGCCAACTTGCGGTCGGACAGCAGCCCCGCGCCGGTAGCATCGAACGTCGGCTGCCGGCAAACGTGAGCTTTCAGCATGTGAAGACCGTATTTTGTGATTGAGGGGAAGCCGGAACTGACCTCGGCTCTGATGCCGCCGATCCCATAGCGACGGAAGCTTTCGGCTCCGGCGGTAGCTTGATATTCTCCTCCCGGGTCGTCCAGATCCGCCGCAATCAGGTCACCGCAGATTCGCGGCACAAAAGACAACAGTTCGGCAGCCAGCTCAATGAGTCGCAGTTTCTGTTTCACCGTAGTAGTTTCCGAAATTTGTACCTCAGGGGTCAGCCCCGGATGTTTTAGCTCCGGTTCCGCTACAGTAGTTTCCGGTAGTCGTTCCTTGTCATATAGTAATACCTTGTCGTTTAGCCTCTCCCTTTCATAAGTTCTCGTTAAGTACCAGTCCGTCTGATGGTAAAGATACCCGGCTGCCGCCAGTACCAGACCCAGGCAAAAATGAGCACCCTTATGGGTATTGCGTTCGCCGGTGGCAGCAAACATCTCAGCCTCGGCCTCCAGACCCAAGCTGCGCAAAGCGGGAAAGATAGCCGGCAGGGACTTATCGGCGCCGATCTGCCAGTATTGGCTAAAATAGGGTTCTAAGACTTCTGCACTAAGGTAGAACAGCTCTCTGCTCAGATCAGGATGGGAACCGTTGTTTTCAGCATCGACCAATCCGGGCTTCGGTGTGAGATCAACTTCAAACAACAGAGCTGACCGAGCCAGAGCACCGGCGATTATAGCAGGATTATCCTTCGTCTGATTCTGTAAATTCTGTAACGGATTATCAGCTATCTGTCTCACTGCTCCTTTTCGAATTAGGTCACCCTGCAATTCTTCCGGCGGGCCAAAAAGTCAGCTGTCTGATATATTCTCCTGCTGGCTCAGAAATCTCAGACAAATAGGGTTACTCTTTCTTCGCAGCATTCTCTGCAGCAGTAGCCGCCTTATACTTACGCAGATACTCCAAAGTTGCCGGAGGTACCAAATCAGCCAGCTCCTGCCAGGTATCCTCTCGATATGCTTTGCGTACGCGCGAAGCGGAAATTGGCCGCCCGTCTTCTGTTTCCATCCGCGGTACAACCGCCAGCTCCAATTCATCGCCAAATACTTCACTAAGCATCTGATTGTAGAGCTCTGTAGTGTGGCTAATGGGCTCGGTACCCAAATATCTGCGCCGGATATGAAGTGCCGGTGCAATCCGATGCAGGAAGATTTTGGCATCGAGAGTTGCCTGCAGGACAGTAACATCTTCATCAGCGGGTAGAAAATAAGACGGGAAAGTCGCAGCCGAAACCAGATAAGGACCTGTGGGATGTACGATCAGATTGGTCAAATGTTTTGTCGCCTCCTTGACCAGAAGCAAGCGGTCAAGAGCCGGAAAATCTTGACTCTCTTCCGACAGGACAAAGACATGAACCAGGCTTGACTCTGCCGCAGCCAGCTCAGCCAGATAGAGATGGCCAAGGGTAAAGGGATTGGCGTGCATGACAAGCGCCGAAATCGTTCCGCTTGAAGCGTCGGCAGCTCTGACTTGAGGGCAATCATCATACTTATCAGCTGTTATCTGATCCGAAGTTGGATCATCCGGGCACAAACAGCGAACGCTACGGCACCGGATAAAGTCCAGATAGCCCTTAAGACCACCGCTTTTTCCGGCTTTTTCCATCAGAACCAATTTATTGTCAACGAATTCCAGGATCTCAAAACCCAGCCAGCTGAAAGCCTGCGCACTGGCTGCCTTTGTGTAAACAAAGACACTGTCCCAGCCGGGCACCGGCCAAATCTCCTCCCTCTCATCGCGATCAAACCCCGACAAAAACGATACATCTTCTTGCCGGCGGATCTGATCCGCTGTGACAGCTTGTAACAGTTTAGCGGTGACCAGGTCGAATGCTTTTCCGGCCTGGTATTCGGGAGCAACCGCCAGACATTTCAGAATATTGCCTGTGCGGGAACCGACCGCCGCCAGCTGATTATTATCATATAAACCCCAGGTTTCCACCGCTGTCTCAGGGCGCAGACCGGCCGCGGCGAGTATCTGTTCCCGGTCCCGGCGCACAGAGTCTGAATTCAGATCAAGTCGGCGCAGATCCATCGCTTAGTCTACCTGTCTGATTGTATCGATGACGCTACCGTCCCGGTAGAGCACCTCGGCAATGACGCGGTTCTCATTTTTCAGCGCCTTCGGCACACCGCAAATCCGCTCCGCCAGCTGCTTAAGCTCTGCAATCGGCACTACTTTCAGACCTGCCTCGCGAAGACGGCCGGCCAATTCCGGACGCAGCGGATTGACGGCGATGCCGTACTGTGTGACGAGCAGATCAACCGTCTGCCCCGGCGTAGAGATCGTCTGCACACGATCAACAATCAGTGGCAGTCTGGCCCGCATCAAGGGGGCGATAATGATCGCCAGCTTAGCTCCGGCAGCGGTATCGCTGTGACCGCCGGAGCCGCCCATAATCCAGCCCTGCGAATTGGTATGGACATTGACATTAAAGTCGAGATCGATTTCGGTAGCACCCAGGATCACGGTGTCGAGACTGTCAACAACCGCACTGGCGGCCAAGGGACTGGCATATTGACTGGCCGATATTTCCCGGTGAGCGGGGTTCTCGCGCAGAGAGCGCACCGCCTCCAGATCAAAGCATTGGACATCAAGCAGAGATTCGAAACAGCCTTCGTTCTGCATCTCCACCAGCTTACTCGTGATGCCGCCGGAAGCAAAGCTGCCCTGTATACCCTCCGCCAGCATTATTTTCTCCACAGCATAAGCCACCGCCAATGAGGCGCCGCCGGCCCCGGTCTGGAAAGAAAAGCCATCCCGCAACAGACCTGAGGCTTTGATCGCCCCGGCTGCCATATCTGCCATCAAGAGACCCACCGGATCGCGAGTCACCCGGGTTGTTCCCGAGACAATACCTGCCGGATCGCCGATTCGCTCGACCGCCACGACATAATCGACATCTGTCTCAGAGAGCGAGAAGTCCGCCAGAGGATAGGGCACCAGAGTATCCGTCACCGCCACTACCCGGTCTGCATATTGCACATCGGAAAAAGCATAGCCCAGCGAGCCGCAGGCTGATCTGCCGTATTTGCCGCTTAGATTGCCTTGGCTGTCAGCTGTCGGTGCTGCGACGAAGGCGACATCGATCCGTGCACTGCCTCTCGCCAAGTCCGCCGGGCGACCGCCGTGACTGCGAAAAATCACCGGCTGTGCCAATAGGCCTGAAGACAATGCCTTGCCGACCAGAGCACCGCAGTAATTGCATTCCAGTCCGGTCACAGTGCCGTCCCGAATCAGATCCAACAGGGGCAGATGGCAGTCAAAGATAGCACTGGCATTGATAGTCAGATCCTTGAGCCCCAGTTTCTGAGCCGCTGCCAGCACCAGATTCAGCACATAATCACCATTTCTCAAATGGTGGTGGAAGGACAAAGTCATACCGTCTTTCACCTCAGTAAGACGGAGAGCGTCCGTAATCGAATGGAGCACTTTATCTCTCATCAGCTCATACCACATTTCCACTCCGGTAACAGCCCCAGCTTTTTGGCTGCGGCCACCACTTGCTCTGCTCTGGCAGCGATCGGGGCATCAATCATTTTGCCGTCCAAAGAAACGGCTCCCTTGCCCTCCCGCTTGCCTTGCTCAAGTGCTGCCATCACTGCCAGTGCAGAGCGGATTGCTTCCGGCTGAGGGCTAAATACCCGATTAATAACCGACAGATGGCGGGGAGAAATCGCCGCCTTGCCGGAGAAGCCCAGACTGCGGGCCAGCTCGGCATCAGTAATGATCCCCTCATCATCTTGAACATCCGTAAAGGGAGTATCAATCGCGTCAATGCCGGCCGCTCTGGCTGCCAGCACCAATCTGCTCCTGCTGTAGAAAATCTCGGCGCCTTCCTTGGTGCGCTCACACTGCAGATCGGCCGCCAGATCTTCGGCACCTAAGAACAGGGCACTTACCCGCTCGGAGGCCGTGGCAATCTCATAGGCCTGTTCTACTCCCAACGCAGTTTCAATTAAAGCAATAATCCCGATCGTGCCCGGCTTTATCTGATTGGCCTGCTCCAGTTCTGTCAGCAATTCCGCTGTCTCCTTGACTGCCTCGACATTGCTCTTAGTCGTCATAACTGCCCCGGGGCGGCACGGTACCAGGGCTGACAAATCCTGCTGCCAATGACCGCTGTCCGGGGCATTAATCCTGACAATGATTTCCTGACTGTAATCCAGAGAGCGCAAGGCCGATGTCACCAGCAATCTGGCGGCATCTTTCTGATCAGGTGCCACCGCATCCTCAAGATCCATGATCAGTCCATCTGCCGGCATAACCGCGCCGTTTTGCAGCATAACCGGACTATTGCCGGGCAAAAACAGCAAAGATCTCCTCATCTTCAGACCTCCTGCTCGGCACCGCGCCTGACTGCCGTCTCCAGCCGGGCTCTGATCGTACAGTCCAGGGCACCCTGATCCTGGAGCATAATCAAGCCGGTTTTTACTCCCAGATTCGCTAAAACTGTCCGGACTGTCTCCTCGATTTGTTCCCCATATTGCGCCAGTACCGGCGATTCCAGCTCCAGCTTGAGGATATCCGCCGGCTGTACAGTCACCAGAATATCACTTGATTCCAATGTTCCGGCACTGGCCGTTTTGATTATTTTCATCCTCCACCTCTGCTAACAAAAGCCAATTAGTCCGGCAGAGTGAGCTGGTTCAGCTCACTGAGTTTGAATTCATGATCCACGGCAACAAGTCCGACCATCAAATAACTGCCGGTTATCGTATCACGTATGAATTCGTGGTAAAGCCGGAAATTCTCGATTTCGCCGGTGGATTCGACATGCATGCGAGGACCGGTGCAAAAATGTCTCTGATCACCGATCAGAATATGCGTATCATCCAGATAGGATATCGGCAGGTCGGCGGCAATCAGCTCTTTGACCCGCTCCTCCAGCTCGCGCAGATCGATTTCCGGCTTTTCATCAAAGATGAGAATAAAGCCGTGCCGTACCTCGGCATGTTCATAACGATGTATGCGATAATCGTTCAGCGAATAGGAAACCAGATCTTCAGCTGTATGAGTCATACGACGATAAGGGATCGATTTATAGACGATCTTCTTCACATGGTCAGGCTCCGGTCCGAAGATATTGGGGCGCGTCACTATAATCTCTTCACCAAGGCCCAGCAGTAGATGGGCATTGCGCCCCAGATAGGGATAAATCAGGTCGAAATGCTCGACAATGACCCGTTTTTTGCGTTTAACCGCTTCGTTGATGGCGCTGGCCAGTTCGTGCATTTGATAAAAAGCGGACTCAAAACGGATGTCCAGATGATAGGTATGGGGGCTGAAAAAACCCGTATCGTCCAAATCCATGATCGGTAGCGGTCTGACATTGACACCCTCATCATCATTCGTCAGCTCCAAGCCGGGGAACATACCCTTAATCAGGATGCTCTTGCCGGAGCCGCTGTCTCCGATCAGACCAATCAACAGATCAAAGGGACTTAGATACTGTTGGGCGATCTGCATGCCCTGATCAGCCAGACGCGGCATCCCGCGCGGAGACAGTAAAACACTGTAGAGATGGCTTTTTTGCATACGTGCGGAATATGACATAATTCAATCTCCCTCACCTTTGATAGCAATATTTTAGCATAGCGCCTCAGCGCACTCCCGACTCACGGAGCGCAATAATTCTTTGCATTTCGTTATAGACAATCATGATTCCCTCATCAACTCCCATACCGGGCTTAGCCAGAATCTGATCAGCTTGAACCGCCATAGCTACATGTACGCAGATCATGGCTGAGCGATCTGTCTCATTACAGGTACCGCCCTGATAGGCTCCGATACCTTTCTCCTTACAGTAGAGTATGGCCTCGATCGTATGATTCAGCCCGCCCAGATCCGGCGTTTTGACTTGAATTATATGTCCGGCTCCGGCATCGGCAAAAGCGCGCACATCTTCCACGGTATTACACCATTCGTCAGCCACCAGCTTTACACCAAGACCTCTCCTGTCTACTTCGTCAGTGAGTTCAGACAGGCATTTGATCTGAGTAGCACGGTCGCCGGCGTCCATCGGACCCTCGATCCGCAGTTTGAACGGCTTGGCTGTCTCTTCCAGCACTGCCAGATAGTCTGCCATGCCACTGATATTGTGTGCACCGAAGGCTTGACCGATCGTGCCGTAGACATCAATCTGAAGCGTCGGCTGATAAGACGCTTCCGGTCTGAGTTGTCTGATGCGCTTGACCAGCCATTCCAGATATTCCGCCAGCAATTCACCATTTTTACCTAATTTAGTCTCAACATTATTGATCAAAGCATGCGGCAAGACAGGAACACCTTTGATAATCATCTTATCCGCATTGTTATAGCGGTCGTCTCCTGACTGAGCGAAAATGGGGATCATCTCGTTGGTCACAGTCAGACCGTATTCATCCGCAATGACATCACACATCAACTTATTATTTTTGAGGCCGACCGCATGCAGCAGAACCTGGCTGACCCCGTAGCGGATAGCCGTATGGAGCTTCTTGCCATTTACCCTGATCTCGTCCAGCTCTTTCACCATTTCACGGAAAGTAGTAATTTCTCTGCCCTCATAATACGGAGCAACATGTTCATAAATGATCGGTATATAATCAGCAGCCAGGAATAGGGGGTCTCTGCCGCCGGCGCCGGAATATTGGACTGCACAACAGTCTGCCCAGGCGATCTGATTATCCTCCAACTGCAACATAACGGCGACCGATTCGCCCGGTTGGCGCACCGATGTAAATCCCGGTGTTAAAGGCTTGCCGATATAGTGGGCTCCGTCAGCTACTGCACCTCTTTTGATTGCCAGTTGATCGTCGAAGAAAAATCCGGTTAAACCTGGGGAACAGACCATTTTCTTAATTCTCATTTGTGATTCTCCTATATTCTTATTCGTTATTTACTCAGCGCGGACGTCCGACCAGACGCCCTTTACTGATAGCATAGACATCATCGATAACCATCTGGAACGATGCTTTTCTATTCTCATAATGCGCCCGCTCTTCCATCTTTTGCTGATGGAAGTCAAGCAATTCCGGCGGCAAGGGAACATTCCCGGGATGAAAGAGACGGATACAGCCATCATTGTCTCTGGCCGGCAGCATTTTGCCGGCATTAAAACGGCTGGGTGCAAAAGGAATATCCAGAACACCGGCATCAAAAGCACGGATGGTCCCCACTGCTATATCGCCTTCACCCAGTTCCAGCACCCGATCCACAACTGCTCTCGTCTCAGCGGCAATGATAACTTTCTCATCCTTGAGGCTATAGGTGTTGAGAGTTTGTTCCCCCAACATGGAAATCAGTTGTCTGGTAGTCCTGAGACCGGCGGCATTGGCTTCTTTAGTGGGGACACCCATGGCCTCATGGGGTGTTTTAACAATTACTTTAGTGGCATGGGACAGAGCTGCTACCGCACTGCCCCAGGCAATCACCGCATAAGCTTTGGCTTCATCCTGCGGGAAGCCTCCCATCCATTGGTGCAGCACTGTGGTAACTTGCACATCTCCATATCCGAAACGACGCAAGTATTCGTCAGTCAATGACTGCAAGGTCTGAATAGCAGCGACATCCTGTACCAGATTGCCGCATTGGCCATAGCCCACGGTAATATTGCGGACACCTTGCTCGGCCGCCAGAATGCTCTCTATTATCGCCACGGCATGGGAAATAAACGGCGGTACCAAAGTCCCCGTCAAAGGTCCGTACGGCTCGCGGTTAATCGGGCAACCTGCTTCTTCATATAATCCGGTCAGGCGGTCAACATACTGCCAATCCCTAATCGTTGTTTCCAGAGGTACCGACTTGGCATAGGGAATATTGTAGGAAATCCCTCCGCCCTCATAACTGGTAAAACCACCGGCGTACGCAATTTCCGTCAGGAGCCTGGCATCAGGCGTGCCATGCCTGATTTGAACCGGGATATCGAGATTGTCGATAATTTGTCGGCAGCCGAAGACGCCATGATTGACTGCCGGGAAACCGTTCAACATTGACTTGTTCTCGCGGATAGATTCTTCAATCCCGATTTCAGCCTCTTTATATCGGTTCTGGCGCGTATAGCTGTCAATCGTCGTTGGCAGCAAGTCCGCTTCGCCCTCATCCTGTAAATAGGTCAGCAATTTGACATGCTGCGGAATCAGCGCAACACCGGCGCGAGGCTGAATCAAAGTGGTACCGTCTGTTTTCGCTTTGTCCAGTTCCCGGCTGAAGATTTTGTTCGCCGGCAGTGACTGATGGTATGCTACTGCCTCATCGAAATCCACATCCCGTCCGGTAGGCCATTGGGTTAGGATTTCAGCTTGAATGGCAGTGAATTCGTCCATACTAAGCCTTTTGGCTGTGAGATCGCTCATCGATAAGCTCCTTTTTCATGATTCTTAATGCGGTATTCGGATCTTTTTCCGACAGAACTCCCATCGCTGAGAGCAGATATTTACGATCGACAAGAAAGTTCGCCCGTTCCGGTCTGAGTGAACCAGGTTCCTGCGGATCATATAAAGCAAAGGTCAATATTTCCTTAAGTCCGGGAGCATAGATCAAAGAACCGCCGGTCGCTACAATCGTGCGGACATTTCTCAGATCTTTGCCCGTCTGGGCGTAGGCTACACCCAGAGGTGTATAGAATTCCTCCAGCTTGCCTGCATGTCTTCCTGTAGCTATCTTGACAGCCATACTGGCCAGAGCAAAGTCAAAAGCCCGGGCTTGCTGTTGCAGCGGCAAGAGAGAAGGATCATCATGACAAGCCTGACACCAGTATTCAAATTCTGTTCTGTCCAGTTGGGAAAGTTCAGACAGGCGAGAGATACCCACTTCATCAACAATACCAGAGAGCCCATATCGCATGCCGATATCTCCCTCGACTGTCCGCTTGGCATAAGGCTCGGGCAAACCCTTGATAATAGTACTGGCAGCAGTCGGAGAACCGTCGGCTATAGAGTATATATCTGTAGTGGCACCGCCCAGATCGATGGCCATCAGATCGCCGATACCTGCTTCATGTGCCGTGCCCGCGGCCAAGAGTGTCATGGCCTTAAGCATGGCCTGAGGCGTCGGCATCATGATGCCGGAAATCAGCTGTTCAATCTTGGACAGTCCCTTAGCCTGCACTATCCTGGCTAAAAACAGTCGGCGGATCTGCTCTTGGACAGGAGCGATATTCAGCTCTCCCAATTTGGGCATCACATTGGGACAGATAGTCAGATCATGATCACGCAGTAATTCTGCCGCCTCATCTGCCGCCGCCCTGTTGCCGGCGTAGATGATTGGGCATTTCAAGCCGGAGGCAGCCAGACGCCCCGCATTGTAGAGAATTACTTTCCGATTGCCGCCATCCGTACCTCCGGTCAGCAGGAAAATCTCCGGGTCAATAGTCAAAATCTCTGCCAGATCACTATTTGTGAGTTCGTGGGAATAAAGCTTTACGACTTTAGCACCGGCCCCCAAAGCAGCACTGCGGGCCGCTTCCGCCGTCAGTTCCGGTACCAGGCCGGACACAGCCATGCGCAGGCCGCCAGCCGCTGAAGAGCAGGCCAACTGTCCTTCATAGACAATATCCCCGGTAATAGCCTCCAGCTTCTCTTTAGCTATCATCAGGCCATCATTGAGATCCGTAGTAACTGTAGTATGTGCGGTCGAACTGCCCAGTACAACTGCCTGCTCCAGATTTACTGCCGTCAGCTTAGTATAGGTACTGCCAAAATCAATCAGGAGCACATTGCCCATATCTATTCTTCTCTCCCGGCATTTTCCGCTTCCGGCTGCTGATCTGTTTCAGTCCCAGCCTGATCCAGCAGACCGAGATCTTTCTTGAGATAATAAATATCTGTTTCAGGTGATGTGCCGGGAGCAAAGACGCGGTCAAAACCCATTTTCTTAAAACGCTTTTCAACTTCAGCAAAGGGTTGTTTACCGACTACGATATTGCCGCCCACATACATCAGAATGTCTTCCAAGCCCGCTTCATCGGCTTTTTCCCTCATGCCTCTGACATCGAGTTCACCGTGTCCATACAGAGATGAAACTAAGATTGCATCAGCATCCGTCTCAATGGCTGCAGCAATAAACTCCTCCTGCGATACCATTACGCCCAGATTCGTCACCTCAAAGCCGGCTTCGCGGAAAGCAAATTCGAGGATGCGTATGCCCACGGCATGTACATCTGCTCCGATTACGCCAATTACCAAGTGTTTTTTATCCATCCGGAATTCCCTACCTGCGGTTTAGTTTTTGTTTGGCAGCCTTATATGCCGCTGCCACGGCATCTGATATATAGAGCCACGAACCGCGATCAACGCGCAGATCGTAGCGCAGTATCCTAACCTGCCCTTTGAGCGCAGACCGCAGTTCTTGTTCTTCTTTGCGTGAGATAAAGTCGGTGCAATGCGGTGGCACCAGGACCAGCTCCTGCCTTAAGAGAAAGTCGGAAAAGTCAGCAGCATCGCCACCGAACAAATATACTTCCGCTTCCGCTTCCAGACTGACATAATGGGAAAAATCCGCCAGCATTTTGTCCAGGAAAGTATGACTGAGACAGAGAATTCCTACCCTGGTATCCGCCGGTATGCAACTGAATTCTTTAATCGCAGTCGGGGATAAAGTTAATGCTAATTGCATCACAGGTACTTCGCCTTTAACCAGCTGTTCCAATTCAGCCGTATTCTTCTCTTCACAGACAACAAGGTCAAAATCCGCTTTCAGCCTAAAAGGCTGATCCTTGATATCTGACAGCAGGAAGCGGACATAGTCGGCATTGGGAATAGTAGACAGGTCGTTCAGAATCACGGATCGCAGTTCAGGTGATTCCCCAACTACTGCAACCCGCACATTTCTGAATCTCTCTTCTAGCTGTCTCATCTTTAACTCCAGGAAAATCTGGATATCCCTTAGTGAAAAATCCAACTGCGAGAGTTGCAGCAGCATCTGGTCTATCGCCTCCAGCGCCTGTTCTTTCCTGCTTTTAGTATCTGCGGTGTCATTAGCGGCTACATAGGAACCGCTGCCTTGAATCGTCACAATCAGTCCGGCTTCGGCCAGATGCTGGTAAGCATGTTTCGCAGTGCCGACTGAAACTTGTTTGTCGCCGGCCAGTTGGCGAATTGTAGGCAATTGTGTTCCTGCAGGAAGCTCACCCGAAGCGATTTGTTCGGACAGCTCCTGAGCTAAAATGCGATACAGCGGAATGTCGGTTTTGCGCTCAGCCATCTAATCTTTGCCGCCTTCCGCAATCTTCAGCTCTCTCTGCTGCAGATAGGCGGCCGGGCCCTCCTGATAGAGATCTCTGCCAGTCGCATCTATCGCCACCACCAACGGGAAATCCTTGACTTCCAATTGGCGCAGAGCCTCAGCACCCAGATCTTCATAGGCAATCACTTCCGCCGCAGTAATCCGTTCCGCCAACAGAGCTCCGGCACCGCCGACGGCAGCAAAATAAACAGCACTATGCTGCTTAAGCGCTGCAATTACTTCTTGGCTGCGAAGACCCTTGCCGATCATTCCTCTCAGACCATGTGCGAGTAACAAAGGAGTATAGGGATCCATGCGATAGGAAGTAGTGGGCCCTGCAGACCCGATAACTTCTCCCGGTCTGGCCGGTGTCGGTCCCACATAAAAGATAACCGCATCCTGCAGCGGAATGGGCAATTCTTCGCCTCGGGAAATAGCTTCCGTCAACCGCTTATGGCCTGCATCGCGCGCAGTATAAATCGTCCCTGTCAGAAGTACTCTATCTCCTGCCGTCAGCGAACGTGCAATCTCTGCGGTTAGAGGAGTCTGAATTTTCCTCATCATTACAGCACCTCTTCCCTATGTCTGGTAGCATGGCAGCTGATATTAACAGCCACCGGCAGACCTGCGATATGAGTGGGCAAAGTCTCAATCGCTACGCCGAGGGCCGTGCTCCGTCCGCCCAGACCCATCGGACCCAGACCCAGCTCATTAATCTGTCTCAGTATCTCGATCTCCAACTCCGCATAGTAGGGGTCGGAATGGCGCTGAGCCAGAGGCCTCAACAGAGCCAATTTAGCTAGATAGGCAACTTTGTCGAAATTGCCGCCGATACCCACTCCTACCACGATGGGCGGGCAGGGATTCGGACCCGCTTCTCTTACAGTCTGCAGCACAAATTCAATCACACCCTCCACGCCATCTGCCGGTCGCAGCATGGCCAGACGGCTCATATTCTCACTGCCGAAGCCTTTGACGGACAGACTGACTTGCACCCGATCTCCCGGCACCAGTTCCGTATAGATCATGGCGGGAGTATTATCCCCTGTGTTAATCCGTCGCAAGGGATCAGCAACTATCGATTTGCGCAGATAGTTTTCGGTATAGGCCTGCCTAACCCCCTCCTGAATTGCTGCATAAGGATCGCCTGGGAAATGCACTTCCCGTCCGATCCGCAAATGAACCTGCACCATGCCCGTATCCTGACAGATCGGGATTGATTTTTCCTGTGCCAGGGTGGCATTCTCCAGCAGATCATTCAGGATCGAGCGGGCTGTTATACCGTCCTCACCGGCTCTGGCCAATTCCAATTGTTTGCGGATATCCGACGGCAGAACAATACAGCTTTCATACGCCATGCGGCGGACTGCTGCCGTCAATAATTCAACATCAAATTCTCGCATATCTGCTCCAAAAAGCACTTTGTACTATTACAATACATAAGATTGTGCTACTTTTCAACTATAACATTAAGGGATTCTATGTTTATTTACCTATCTTTAACGCCAGAGAGTAATCCGGCATGACAGTCTCAGAAACAAAGGATAGAATATCCATGTCCGGTAGAAAAACAGGGAGGAGATAAATGGCCGACTCAGCCAGACCAAATAACAGCCAGAAACTGCTGATAAAAATCCTGGTGCTGATAGTAGCACTGGTATTGCTCGGCATCTTCGTCTGGCGTTTCAATCTGGATGTTCTGAAAGTTACCACCGTCAAGCTATCCGACCCGAGAATCAAAAACGAGATTACTCTGGTTCAGATCTCCGATTTGCATGGCAAAACTTTCGGCAAAGATAATCAACGCCTGCTCAAAAAGATTCGTCAGCAGTCTGCCGATGCGGTCATGGTCACCGGTGATCTGTTCACCAATCAAGATCTGAGGGGGCAAGAGGTCGCTTTTAATCTGATGCAAGCTCTGGCAGCGGATCCCACACCTGTTTTTTATGTCACCGGGGAGCACGACTATAATAAGACTTTCCACGCCCGGTTAACTGATCTGGGAGTAAAGGTGCTGGCCTTTAGTGGCGAACAGTTGCAAATAGGGGACACGGTACTGGAAATCTACGGTATTAATTCCGTATATTTCTGGGACAGTTATAATCTGGCCAACGAAATCATTGCTGCTCCTGAGTATTTCAGCATACTCCTGGCACATATACCGAATTGGCATCAATATCAAGATGCCGGTTTTGACCTCGTCTTGTCGGGAGATACGCATGGCGGGCAGATCCGCCTGCCCTTTGTCGGCGCTCTCTGGCTTGACGGCTGGTTCCCAGAGCAACAACAGGAGGAAGCCTATATTAAGGGCCTCTACTCCCATGATGGTAAATATCTGTATGTCAACAGCGGTCTGGGAACAATTGAACCCCATTTCCGCTTGTGGAACAGACCGGAGATAACGGTAATCAAACTGACGCCTTCGCCATAAAAAAGAGGCTGCCTCAGGGAGATAGCCTCTGTACTTAGAGTATAATCTACAAAATTCAGCGCAGCCAGACATAGACGCAGAACAGGATAAAAAGTACTAAGCCGAGCATATAGACCACACCGATCAGCAAACCGGCCAGAACCGAATTGCGCGTGAACTGTCTGATCTCCTGTTTTGAGAATTCCTGTAAAGGTGAGGCAAGGCCTTTTTCTTCCCTTGCCAGACGCTGTTCACGCATTTTCCTGATATCTTCGCGGGCAAATCTACCCGCAGCTGACTCAAAAAGCGATGGCTTGGTCCAAGGCATGCCATCAACATCCATATTGACTATGACACGCCCATCATCAAGTTCATCTTTTTTTCCAGCCATTAATCTCTAGTCCTATTCTCGTTCCCTGCCCGTGAACTTAGCTCACCGGCAGTCTTTAATCTATTGAGGTATATCAAATGCTTACCATCACTGATATGCTGCCGGGGCCGGCAGCTCCTGCGGTCTGTCGTAATCCGACTCCGATCTGGTCTCATAATCTGCCAGCTTATTGCCCCAATAGAGATGACAGATCGTGAAGTGTCCCGCCTCCGGCTCATAAGTCAGCGGCGGTACTTGGCGGCAAATATCCATCACTTTGGGACAGCGCGTATGAAACTTGCAGCCCTCCGGAGGATTGACCGGCGAAGGAATCGTGCCGGCCAGAGGAATCTTATCCGCCTGATAATCCGGATCCGGTATCGGTATAGCACTGAATAATGCTTGCGTATACGGATGCAGGGGATTGCGGAAGATATCCTCTTTCCGACCTGTTTCCACCAGTTCACCCAGATACATAACACTGATGACGGTCGAGATATGCTCGACAACTGAGAGATCATGAGAGATGAACAGATAGGATAGGCCGCGCGATTCCTGCAAATCCATCATCAGATTGATGATCTGGGCCTGAACCGAAACATCAAGAGCCGAGACCGGCTCATCAGCAACTACAAAGTCAGGCTTCAATGCGATCGCTCTGGCAATGCAGATGCGTTGGCGCTGTCCGCCTGAAAATTCATGCGGATAGCGGTTGCGGTGATACGGTTGCAAACCGCAATCAATCATGACCTGATCAATATAGTCATTATACTCTTCAGGCGAAACCAGTTTATGCTCCCGCACTGCTTCGCCGATAATCTCGCCGACCGGCAACCTGGGGGACAAACTGGAGAAAGGATCTTGAAAGATAATCTGCATCTGGGGTCTCATCTGGCGCAGCTCTTCACGGCTCAAGCCATAGACATCAATGCCCTTGAAGAAGACAGAACCGCCTGTCTTGGGTACTAAGCGCAGAATGGAACGGCCTACGGTCGTCTTGCCGCAGCCGGATTCACCTACCAGACCAAGAGTCTCGCCCAATTTGAGATCAAAAGAAACTCCGTCCACAGCCTTGACATGCCCTACTACCCGTTGGAAAATGCCATCCTTAACCGGGAAATATGTTTGCAGATCGCGTACGGTGAGCAGATTGTCCTCAGCAGGTACAGAGTCTGCCGAACCGGGTACCGCAATACCGCCAGCAGTCTGATTATTATCGGTTACCAACATTAGTCCTGCCCTCCTTTCCATTCGTCATATCCGCTATTGTAGCAAGCTGTAAAATGAGTAGGAGACAGCTGAATCAAGGACGGATATGTGCCCCGGCATACCGGCAGCGGACGCTCACAGCGATCCAGAAAATAACAGTGATCCGGCAGATCAATCGGATTCGGCACTCTGCCCGGAATGGAATATAGGCGCTCCACTTTGCGATTGATCACCGGCTTGGACGCCATCAAACCGATTGTATAGGGATGAGCCGGCGTATGGAAGATCTCTCTGACGGTACCGCGCTCCACAATGCGACCGGCGTACATGACAACTACATAGTCCGCCATCTCGGCCACCACACCCAGATCATGAGTGATCAGCATGATCGAACTGTTAATCTGATCCTTCAGACTGCGCAAAATATCCAGGATCTGAGCCTGAATCGTGACATCCAGTGCTGTTGTCGGTTCATCGGCGATGATTAAGGCTGGATCACAGGCAAGAGCCATCGCAATCATGGCGCGCTGGCGCATGCCGCCGGACAGCTCATGCGGATACATATTGTAGACACCCTCGCTGTTGGCAATCTTGACCAGATTAAACATGTCAATCGTGCGGCCTTTAATCTGTTTCTTGGTCATCTGCGGATTATGCAATTCAACTACTTCATCCACTTGCTCGCCGACTCTGAAAACCGGATTCAGACTGGTCATCGGCTCCTGGAAAATCATGGAAACTATATTGCCGCGAATCATCCGCATCGTATCCACCGGCATCTTAACCACATCGTAGACTTTTTTACTGGAAACACGCAGCCTGATCTCACCCTCAACTATCTGCCCGGTCGGCCTGGGAATCAGCTGCATGACGGACAGACTGGTAACCGATTTGCCACAGCCTGATTCACCGACGACGCCGACTGTTTTGCCGATCGGAACATCGAAACTTACGCCGTCCACCGCTTTGACCGTGCCGGTGTCCGTAAAGAAATAAGTGTGCAGATTCTCAATCTCCAGTACATTATCCGGATTTTTCATAGCGGACAGATATTCCGCTTCAGGAATATTCTCTCTGGAGCGAAGGCGTTCAAATCGGTTCATCACCTCGCGATTATGTTTGGCAATCGCCCGTTGTTCTTTGGCGGAGAGGTATTGACCTTTTTGTGCTTTCTTTTTTGTGACAGTATTGGTGTCATTATTCTTTGTCATCTCTCTCACCTACCTTTTCATTCTGGGGTCAAAGGCATCGCGCAGACCGTCACCGACAAAGTTAAAGGCCAGAACAGTAATCACAATGCAGAAGCCGGCGGGCATCCAGAGCCAGGGGAAATTATTCATATCATAGGAAGTGCTGACCGCATTAATGATATTGCCCCAGGTAGCTGTCGGATATTTTACACCCAGACCCAGGAAACTCAGAGTGGACTCGGTAATAATAGTCGAACCAAGACTCATCGTGGCAGTAACAATTAATAAGGGGATGACATTAGGGATCAAATGCCTGTAGATTCTACGGTTGACGGATAGTCCGGTCGCTTCAGCGGCAACCATGAATTCCTGTTCACGCAAAGATAGGATTTGACCTCTGACCAAGCGTGCAATACCGGCCCAACTGAGTACACCCAGCACAACCATCATATATATTAATCTTGAACTGCCCCCCAGCTTCAATTCGTCCATAATAGCTCCTAAAATAATTAGGATAGGTAAAGTCGGAATACAGAAAAAGATCTCCACCAGGCGCATAATCACCATATCGACAACGCCGCCGAAATAGCCTGCCAGTCCACCCAGAATAACTCCGATGAACATGGCGATGAAGACAACCACAAAGCCGACCAACAATGATACCCGGCCACCGTACATCAAGCGAGTAAACATATCCATACCGGTAGCATCCGTTCCCAGCCAATGCTCCTTGGAAGGTGCGGAACGGATATTATACACGGTCACTGAGGACATCTCTCGGATCACCCATCTCTCATATCTGATTTCCAAGACAAATTCGCGCTCTTCACCATTCAGGGTGTAAGTAAAGGAATTGCTCTTATTTTCGATGGCATTAAGAGTCTCGGCCACAAAACCGATCGGCAGATGGAGACTCTGATTGAGGGCGTTGACCATATGGGGCGATAAAGTGGCATAGAGAGTATTGTCCAGTCTGATCTCTGCCTGGCCTTCCTCGTCTACTTTGACTTCATAGCTCTTGCCCTCTACTTCAACCATATATTCTCCGGCTCCGGTCAGAACAGCTTGTTCAATGGCAAACTGAAAATCAAAGCTGTTTTTAGATTCGGGGTTGTCGAAATTTACTACATTGTAACTGGCCAAGGCAATCGGCAGAGTAGAATATATTTTATGCTCCCGCCCTGAAGATTCAATCGTATAGATCTGGCCTGCCACATCAATTTCGCTTTGTCCCCGGTCAATGGCCTCCATTGCAGCAGCTTCCAGTTCGGCAGGCACCTCCTCATCAGCTACAAACATGTGTTTTTTGCCTAATTGCATAATGGAAGCAACCTCTGAGGCGGAATGGATCAGATAAACGCGATCGGACAGAGATTCAATATCATAGACTTTGTCACCATACTTATAATAGTTTTTCCCTTCGCCAAGTGCTTTGAGCATATAGGCTCTGGCCCCCGAGGAATAATCGACATTTTCTTTAACCAAGAAACGCAAGTCCTCATTTTTCTGAATGCCGCCAAAATCCTGCAGGCGTTCCTCGGTTGTGTAGAATAATTCCTGATAGCCATAGGGAGATAATTCCGCACCGAGGAAAGAAAATAAAAACATGAACAGTAAGATCACTACCCCCACGATCGCCAAACGGTTACGGATAAAACGGCGGAAGACCAAGGCACTGGGAGATAGCACTTTGATTCTGCGTTCATCATCCAAAGCCAGCTCATCATCGGTAACCTGTGTAACTGCTTGCGCTGCCTGCTTCAGATCCTCACGCTCCCGGTCGGAAATCTCTTTATTCATCAGGTTAGGACTATCTTTTTTATTATCTGGATTGCTCATCTGCTTCCTCCCCCTAACTGATACGCACTCTGGGATCTACCACAGCATAGAGAATATCCTGGATCAGCAGCCCGACTAAGGTCAGCACGGACATAAAAGCCAGATAGAACATCGTAAAGGGCACATCGCCCTGTGTCATGCATTGATAGGATGTATAGCCGATACCCTCGATCTGAAACAGAGTTTCAGTAATCATAGCACCGGAGAACAAGGAGGGTAATGAGCCCCCCAGAATTGTCACTACAGGAATCAGGGTGTTGCGGAAAGCATGGTAATTGATCACCTTATTTTCAGCAACCCCCTTGGCGCGGGCTGTGCGAATATAGTCCGAGCTGAGAACCTCCAGCATATTGGTTCTGGTATAGCGGACCAGACCGCCGATGCTTAAGAAAACCAACACTACGACAGGCAGGATATAATGATAACCGACATCGAGCGTTTTACCAAAGGCCGAATAGAACTCATGATTCCTCGAGATCATGCCGTAGAGAGGAAACCAGCCCAATTTAGTCGAAAACACATATTTCAAAATCTCGGCCAGAAAAAAGGTAGGGAATGAGATCGTAATCATGGAAAGAAAAGTTATCATATAATCCGTGCGCGAATACTGCTTCACCGCCGCTTTGATCCCCAAGGGGATCGCGATTGCAATATGTAAAACGAATTGGATAATATTGAGGATTACCGAATACCAGATTTTTTCTTTGAAAACCGTAGTCACCGGTCGCTTAAAATGCCAACTTTCCCCGAAATTTCCCCTCACAGCTTCTCCGGCCCAATTGACATAGCCTTCAATATAGCCGTCCTTCATATGATATATTTCTTCCAACTCATCCAGCCAGACTTGATAGCTTTTGGTTTTATCCGTTGCCGCCCTTTGTCTGGCAATACTTGAAACATAGCTGGTAGGTAGATTGCGCATCAGAATATAAATTATCAGTGTCACGCATATCAGAATAAAGACACTGATTAATAGGCGCTTGACAATATATTTCCGCATATTCTCAACCCTTCATAGCATCTAAGTACAATACTCTGGCCTAACAAGCAGGTGAGCCCGCCGCTAGCGGCGGGCCCACGCGACTTGGCAGTAAAAACTGTCTCTCTTGTAAAGACTTGGCACAACCTAAGTTGTGCCAAGTAGCAAGAATTAATTTTATTGCATTTCCAGCTTATAGAGCTCAGACATCCAACCATAGAATGGTGTCAAGTCCGTGGGCAGAGTATCAACTTTGATACGCTCCGTGCTGAAGATAACGCCATCTTTCCTCTGATAGTTGGGAATCTCGACTGCCCAGTCGATAATCCTATCGAGGCAGGTCTTGTAAATTTGCTTGCGGAAAGCTGTGTCGGCACTGCTTCTGGCATCAAGTATCCACTGATCGAGCTCTGCGTCTGCGATATGGTAATGGTTACTGTCCGTACCGCCCTTGCCGACAATATTGGAGCTGTGATAGACCTGATACATATCAGGATCAATCGTAGCGCCCCAAGCTGCGGTCCACAGCTCCTGCTCACCGGAATCAAGCTTATTCCAGAGGACATTGGAGTCAGCCGGATCATTGATATCCAGGGTAATGCCAATTTTTTCAAGTTGTTCTTTAGCCGCCGTGGCAATGCCGTAAGCCGGATGGTCACCGATACCATCAGCGGGAATAACGATCTCATACTGCAACTTGGCACCTTCCGGAGCGGCGGTAAATTTGCCGCTTGCTTCGTCGTAGGTCAGGCCGGCAGCCTTGAAGAAGCCTTTGGCAGCTTCGACAGCCGCAGCTATCTCTTCTTCGTTGGACATGCCTTCGGTGTAGATCGGATTGCCCTCGACATCAACCGAGAACGCTCTCTGATAACCCTCGTCAGCGGGACGCGGGGCGGCCCAGGAGGTATTGGAGATCGGATACTCAATGGTCGAAGCGCGGTCGCCATAGTAAGACTCATTAGTTACATTGCGGAACTGAGCCAGGATCGTAGCAAAGCCGCGGCGCAGATTCTTAGATGCGTCAGAGGCGGGATCCGTGCCTACCAGTACTGTATCAGCATTGATACCGAGATAACCATAGCCCAAGAAGTCGTAGAGCATAGTGGTGATTTTCTCGCCAACCAGCTCACCATTGGGATTAGCTTCGCCGATTTCCTTTACGGTAGCAGCATTGAACGAAGGTGTAATAGCATCAATGGTACCACTGACTATACCCTGCACTGCGTCGGTAGCTTTGGTTTCACGGAATTGAATATTCTTGATCTTCGGCGCCCCGAGATAATAATCGTCATTGGCTTCGAAGAAAACGGTCTTGTTTTCATATTTCACAAACTTATAGGCACCGGCGCCAAGCGGGAAATCGGTCTTGGCCGTAATCGTATCCTGATTGCCGAATTCGAGACCGAATTTATTGTTCTCGTAATCGTAGAGAGCAGGATCGCCATAGTAGTGCAGCGGAGTAACGTTGATACCGAGCTTGTAGACAGCAGAAGCATCATAGCCGGCAACAGTAACTTCAAACTCAGTGTCACTGATTTTCTTGATTCCGGCAATATTGGGTACGCCGCCTTCTGTAGCTGTCTCGTCCTTAGGACCCCACTCGAGAGTGAAGTTCTGTCCGAGCTCCGAAACGTTCGGACGCAGATCGGTGCCAATCTCAGTGGCTGCTGCAGCATAAGGATTATTGCCGTATTGAGCCATCAGAAGCTCGTACCAATCAGCGGCAGTTGGATACTGGTCGGATTTGAAATCCCATTCTTTCTCCAGAACAACTGCTTCGTCTACTGTAATTGTCGATTTCAGTCCGGTGATCTCATCATCTTCAGCGGCTGCGGCTTTCTCTTCATCACTGGCATCTTCAGCAGCAGTAGTCCCCTTGTCATCAACGACAGGGTCACCAAAGCCCCACATGAGCATGGCCCAGGCAGTGCGCAGCCCTTCGTTCTCTTTCAGGGTATCAGGATCGCTACCGATGAAAGAAGCATAACCTGCACCGTATTTGTTGTAAATAAACTCAACCAAGGGCGCCACCTGGTCTTTGAGCAGCGTCTGGTCGACATATTCTTTGACCCAAGCTAACTGCTCAGCGGTAAAGCTGTCACCCTCTTGCCATTCATAATTCCAGCCGAGGCCTTCCGCAGGCTCTTTCGGATTGAGTTTGGCCATCATGTCTTGGAAGATACCGGCATACTTTTTACCCAATTCGGTTGAGGTCTGAGTACGGTATTCATTCATGCCCAAGATCGGCACAGAGTACAGGGTGGATGAACCGGTGTACTGCGGATCCGAATAGGCATAGTAGGTGAAAATCACATCATCAACAGTTAAGGGCTTGCCATCGCTGAATTTGATATCATCACGGATCTTGAAATTATAGACAGTCTCCTCGATCGTACCGTCTTCATCTTCATCCTTAGTTGTGATCTCAAGATTGGAAATAGCGTAATAAGTATAAGGTACGCCATTATACTCAGAAACCTGTCCCTCAGGTGTTCCGGCCTGCAGCATCAGCTCGCCGGCGCGGTCGTTGGTAATCAGTGAGACCTGAGTCATACCGGCAACATCATTATCATACGAAGTATCTGCATAATAGGGACTAAACTTTTGTGAAAAAGGACTGTAACCTACTACCAGTGGTGTGTCGCCGGCCGGCTCCTCAACATCCGGAGCTTCAGTCTCTTCCGGTGCTTCAGTCTCTTCCGGTGCTTCTGTTTCTTCAGCCGGCGGTGCATCTGTCTGCTCGGGAGCTTCAGTTTTCTCGGTCTCTTTGGATCCGCAAGCGGTAATCAGACCGACCACCATTACCAAGGCCAGAAGAATAGCGAACAACTTAGTTGTTTTCTTCATTTTTTCCTCCTAATCATTTATTGTCTTCAGGCAAATAATTTGTTGCGCCCTGATACAACCGTGCCGGAGTAAAACCAGGCATAGCCAGTCAAGGTACAATACATAGTAAAATATTATATCACGCTTCAATAATGTATTGCAATTAGGCGGCATTAGGATGATAGGTTGAATTTACGGATTATCCCGCCGTCAACTCACTATTATTTGTGCAGATCGGTGATTCATAAAGCTTTAATCATGACCGAAATCTCCATAATTATCGCGTACTATGTTTGTGTGCGAATGCCGGTATTGCATATTCCGGTCAGATTACTTTAGGATTATATTTTGTTGGACAGCTATTTATTTTTCTGATCCTGATCCGAGCTAATTATTGCAATTATGTGTCATTTTCTGTCTATTGTTCACAATTTGTTACCGTCTTTCAGCTTGTGCATCTGGTTAAAATTTCCTATGATTAAAGAAGCATATGCTGAATGGAGGAACGCCATGATAGGCAAATATATCGAAGCTTTTCTCTACGAAGATCCCTCCGAGTTGATTCTCGAAGCCAGCTCAGTAGCAACAGTCAGAACTGAAAATACACTCTTGCATGCGTTGATGGTATTATCCTCAGTTGGCTACAGTTCTATACCGGTTTTGGACAATAAAGGTCATCTCAAGGGCATTCTGTCTTTAGCCCTGATTATCAACGGTATCAAAAGTACAGAAAATTACGACTGGGATCAGCTGGCTGTGCGGCAGGTGCGCGAGATTATGGAAACAAAGCCGCCTCGAATTCTACCCTCTGCGGAACTTGAAGACATACTCCATCTGCTGGTCGATTACAATTATCTCTGCTGCGTGGATGGCAAGGGAAATTTCTTAGGGATTATAACCAGGAAAGCGATGTTCAAGCGCATCAATCATCTGGCCCATGAATTTGAGATCGCTCATGATGTCAGCCCACGTTTAAACACTGAAAATGAAAAAGCAGCTGAGAAAACAGGAAATGATGAGGTCAGACCTGCAGCGGCAGTTTTCCGCAGCAGCTGGTAGCAACAGATAATTGCTGACAGTAGCAACTGTTTTCGTCTTTCTAAAAGCGCCGGCCGGAGCCGGCGCTTTCGTCAAGAGAGCCTAGAGCTTACCCTCCGCAGCAGCCAAAAAGTTCTCGAAGGGCAGGTCGCCCAGAAGTTCGGCGCCATTGGAAAATACGGTTTTGGGCACAGCGGAGACATCATATTCGGTGGAAAGCTCGGGAAAAGATTGAGCTTCGACCATTTCAGCCGTGATATTGGGATTGAGCATGGCCAGTTTATGGGCTTTGAGCACGGCGCCCGGGCAATGGGGGCACTGGAGGGTAACGAAGACTTTGATATCCAGGGGTCCGGGGATGGCGGTTATTCTTGTAACCAGCTCTTCCGGGATCTGAGTGCCGACATTGCCTAATTCGAGCAGAGCGGCAATCAGGGAATTGATCTCATGACCGGCGGGTATGCCCGAAAAACGGACTCCGAGGTCCTGTTTGTCGGCACGAGTCAGATTGAGGCCGGGTATGCGCACTATCTCTAATTCCCGGGCTCTTGCACTGTCGGGAGCATAGTATTCGAAGACGATTTGATCCGAAATGGAGCTCAGTTCTGTGATGAAATTTACCATATCCGTGTCTTCGCTTTCGTCAAAGGTTTCTATATGCACGGGCTCCGTGATATGAGCGAAAAGTTCGCTGATTTGCTTTCTGATTTCTTCATTGAAAATTGCCATCTTATTTCTCCTATTTGTTCTATTGATTCCGCCTATGAGACGGGTAGTGATATTTCCCGCAATTAGCACACCTGCTAATCTCTATTATTTCCGCCGAGTAGACGGGTGTTGGTTCAGATATTCATTTATAGCCAGTCCGGCATTCGCTCCGGCAGCTGCAGCAATGATAATTTGCTTTTGCCGCACGGAAGTAACGTCGCCGGCGGCAAAGATCCCCGGAACATTGGTCGCTTGATTCGCATCAACTATAATTTCATGCCATTCATTACAGTCAACCAGGTCTTGGAAAGGAGCGCTGGCAGGTTTGTTGCCGATTTCTATCACCACACCGGAGGCAGGCAAAGTCTCAAGCCGACTGCTCTCCAGGTGACGGATAACGACTTCAGCAACTTTTTTATCCCCCTTGATCTCTTCAACCGCATAGCCTAATTTGATTTCCACATTGTCGAGCTGAGCCAGACGGTCTTGCAATATTCTTTCGGCACGGAAAACAGAGCGATGAACCAATGTGATCTTTCGCACAGAGCGTGCGAGATCGATGGTAGATTCGACGGCAGTATTGCCTCCCCCCACCACAATGATATCTTGCCCGGAAAACAGCGGACCATCGCAGATCGCGCAGTAGGTGACACCCTTATGCCGGAATTCTTTCTCGCCGGGAACACCCAACTGACGGGGACCGGCACCTGTGGCGATCAGGACTGTGCGGCTTTTGAAGTGGCTGCGGTCATCCAGATCCAGGACAAAGTTTTCCCCTTCCTGTCTGATGGCGGTGACTGTCCGCTCTCTGAGCAGGGGCACATCATGGGATTGGAGATGGCTCTGAAATTTTGCAGTCAGTTCCGCACCGGTGATACTCTCAATGCCAAGGTAGTTCTCGACTATATTGGTCTCCTTGACCTGGCCACCGACGGTGCGGCCGATAACTGCTGCAATCAGGCCTTTTCGTCTGGCATAGATAGCCGCATTGATTCCGGCCGGGCCGGCTCCGATCACCAACAGATCGTACAAAATCTGCGGATCAGGATGATTGTCAGCCAGCTCCAGCACACTAAGATCCAGGCTGAAAGACAGTCCGGTTAAGGTGGGACTTGCCTGAACTGCATTCTGCTGTTTATCGATCGAGATCATAGCTATCGTTCAAATACTCCTTTTTCATCTATCACCTATCACCCAAGTTTAACGCTCATTTATCATAACTGGTAGGAATACTTTTGTAGCCGTTCCTCACTGCTATTGATACCTGAGTTACATAATGCTGCCTTTCGTGCTCAGTTTTCGTATTTTCTTCATATTTTTTGGTAGTTGTTACTTTATTCTGTTTAAGATAGAGCAGATAAGTAGCAAAATAGCAACTATGGCTAACCGGTAAGGACAGAACCAAAGTCAGACCGGTAATGATATAACAGAATTGATTGCTCGCTTTGCGGACAAAACGGAAAATATCTTGAAATATCGTAATGCATATTTCAAGATATTAACTGTAGGAATGAAGCCGGAATCAGACCGGTACGGGTATAATGACAAGAAAGAGAAATGAGACCAATAATGGCTGAACAGCAAGATAATAAAGACTTGGGCATAACGGGCAGTAACAGGAAAGCTGAAACCGCGGCTGAAATGACAGCCAGACGGCGTAAACGAAATAAGCGCCGGCGGATCAGTCTTGTCGTCGCTGCTCTGGCAGTGGTAGGGCTGTTGATCTTTCTGCTGCAGCGTGAACAGAAGGCTCTGCCCAAGGTCATGACTGAAGTAGTCAAGCGCGGCGCAGTCACAGAAACGATCGGCCTGTCTCCCCTTCTGAGACCTGAGCGGATTCAAGTTGTCTCCGGTGCCGATGTAGAGATCCAGAATATCTATGTTGAGATCGGTGATCAGGTCAAGCAGGGGGACCCTTTGCTCCGCTTCGACACTTCGGAACTCGAGGCTGAACTGGAAAAGACAAAGGATCTGATCGCTAAGACCAAAGACAGCATTGCTGAAGCGGAGGCAGAAGCCAAGGATCTGGGATCGCAACTGGGATCACTCGGCGGCATGGATCTCGATCGACAGCTTACCCGGATTTCGCGCAATTTAAATGACAGTCTGAGTGGACTTGCCTCCCAAATGGTAGAGATTCAGGCCCCTTTTTTAGAGCTGGGGAAAATGCTCGGCACAATTGATACTACAGCCATCAATCAATGGCTGGAGGAAATGCAGGGCATTGCCGCTAAGCTGCGCCAAGCTCTCGATGAACTTGAGCAATCAGGATTTGTTGATGATCTGTTAACTTCGCTGCAAAATCTGCAACAAATAGAACAGCAGCTGCAAAGACTGCTGCAAGAGCTGGAAAGCACAGGTACAACTTGGCAGCAATGGCTGGGGGACAATTCTGCACCGGATTCCACCTGGCCCAACTTTACCCTGCCCGACGGCACTATGCCGTCTCTGCCTCAGCCGGATGCGACTAACAATCAGACCGGTCCCGACTCCACCCCAACATCCGACTCCAATACCACTTCCGGCGAGGAAACACAGGGCGACGGTGAAGCAACGACAACGACAGCCGACGGTTCCGGCGGCGCCGGTACGCCTGATCTCTCCTCCCTTTCACCCGAGACCATACAACAAATGCAACAGATGCTGGGCGGAACCGGCAATCTATCTTTGTTGTCAAATAGTCTGACACAGGGGCAAGATCTGCTGGAACAGCTGGAAGAAGCAAAACGGAGTCAGCAGGAAATCATCAATCGTTTGCAAAAGGATGTGGCAGCTGATTTTGACGGCATTGTTGTTAAAGTTGATGCTGTCGTCGGAGACAAAGTCGCCTCCGGGCGGGAGATCATCCGAGTCTATGACAACATAAACCTCAAAACAGTGACCACTGTCGGACATAATGATGCCCGCCGTTTGGCAAAAGGACAAAAAGTCCACTATACCCTGGAGAATATGACCTTTGAAGGTGAAATAACTTTCATTGACCCTGTTGCTTACGAGGGGACGGATAGTCTGGGATACGACCTTTCAGCACAAATAGGCGGCGATATCCTAGGCTTCAGCTCAATCATGGGGGCAAGCTCATTAGGAAGTATCGACTTGAGCACCGAGCCGCAGGTCAGGGTTGAAATGAGTATCGAGGGTGCAGATCTGCCGGAGCTCATCATCGGCTTTGCCGTGAATGCAGAGGTTGAAACCGAAGTCAGAGAAAATGTTCTGACTGTCTCGGCTTTCTCCTTACTCAAAGAAAAAGGCAGCTATTATCTCTTCATAGTCGGGGATGATCAAGTCCTGGAGCGCCGCGAAGTAGAGGTCGGACTGGAGTCTTCGCTGTCAGTAGAAATTCTCTCCGGGCTTAAGGAGAACGAACTCGTCGTACTCAGTCCCGGTGCCAATCTCGAAGCCGGAATGACCGTTGAAGCAGCAATTTATGCAGACAGCCCCGACAAACAGCAGGATTAGCTATGCCAACAACGACCGGAATGCAACAGCTAAACAAATATGCTCCGATCGCTGCCGGAGCTGAAATACAGACAACAATCAAAATGCAGCAGGTTAATAAGATCTACCACACCGGCAAGATCGCTTTCCATGCTTTGAAAGATGTTGATTTCACAGTGATACAGGGTGACTTTGTTGCCATCATGGGACCCTCCGGATCCGGCAAGTCCACGCTGATGAATATTATCGGCCTGCTGGACGAGCTGACCTCCGGGCACTATGAACTAAACGGTCATAATGTAGGAGATCTTAGTGACGATGACCGCGCTTTCCTGAGGAATCAGGAAATCGGCTTCGTTTTTCAGTCTTTCAATCTGCTGCCTCAGCTTACTCTGCTCGAGAATGTGGAACTGCCCCTGGTCTATGCCGCCGTGTCACAACGCGAGCGCAGAGAAAGAGCCCTCGCAGCTCTGACTGAAGTCGGCCTTGACCGCTGGCAGGGGCACAGGCCGGTTGAAGTCTCCGGCGGACAAATGCAACGAACCGCCATTGCCAGAGCACTGGTCACCAGACCGGCGCTGCTGCTGGCTGATGAACCCACCGGCAATATCGACTCCCAAGCGACACTGGAGATCATGAATCTGATCTGCGGTTTTAATCGAAGCGGCACAACAGTAGTACTAATTACGCATGAGAAAGATATCGCCAATTATGCCAATCGCCTAATTATGATCCGTGACGGCAGATTAACCGAAGACGCCTTATACAAGCCCCTCACTGCTAATTCATCGTCCATCGCGACCCCCACTAACCCCGCCGTTCACAGCGAAATCAGTCATAGTTGCAATCCCGCCGACTCCCGGTCATCCCTTGCCGCGACTCCTGCCAAACCCACCGAGGTCAGCCATGTTTAGAGAAAGTATGCGGATGGCCTGGGCTTCACTGCTCGCCAATAAGATGCGATCACTCCTGACTATGTTGGGCATCATAGTCGGTATCGGCGCCGTCATCGCCATCGTCGGTGTCGGCGACGGTGCGAAAGATTTGATTATGGGTGAATTTGAAGGCATCGGCGCCAGCTCAATCATTATCAGTGCCAGCTCCAGCGATGCTCAAGATCAGGATATGATTACCGCCCGCGATATTGAAGATATCCGAAATCTCGACGATGTACGGCTGGTCTCCCCCTCCGTATACGGTTTTGGCTATGTCCGCTATTATGCCAGAGAGAGGCAAGTCACCTTTTACGGCATGGATCAGGACTATGCCCCGCTGGCTTCTCTCAAAGTCCTGAACGGACGCTCACTGACTCATACTGAATTGGCCTCCAAACAACCGGTAGCTCTGATCGAAAAGAATTCCGCCGCCCAGCTATTCGGCAACTCCGATCCGATCGGAGAGACAGTCGAGATTATCAGCCGTGGCAAAAAGCAAACATTTACCATCATGGGAGTGATCGAAACCAGTGCCTCAACTTTCATGGGCATGACACCCAGTGAAGCCGAACAGGAAATGCCTCTGACTTTATATCTCCCGCTCCAGGTAGCTCAGGAGCTGGGACGCAGGAGAGATACTTTCTACATGATTATGGTGATGGCCGATGACCCGAATTTGCTGGAGCAGACCGGCAATCAGGTCTTGCGCCTGTTAGAAACCAATCACAACAACAGCGACAGAAATGTCTACCAAAAACAAAATGTGACCGAGCTGCTGGATCAGGCCAATCGCATCATCGACATCGTCACCACCGCCATTTCCGCGATAGCCGCCCTCTCCTTGCTAGTCGGCGGCATCGGTGTGATGAACATTATGCTGGTATCGGTGACGGAACGCACCCGCGAGATCGGCATCCGCAAAGCACTGGGAGCCACTATCGGCGATATCATGTTCCAGTTTATGACCGAGTCCGTGATCCTGACTTTCGTCGGCGGTGCTATCGGCATTATCTTCGGTCTGGGCGCTTCCTTGATGATGGGTAAAGTCCTGGGTTTCAAGGCCAGTATCAGCATTGTGGCCATTATTGTCGCTTTGATCTTCTCCAGCGGAGTAGGCCTCTTCTTCGGCATCTATCCTGCCCGCAAAGCCTCTATGCTCAATCCCATCGACGCTCTCCGCAACGAATAAAACCCGGTTTGCAGTCCCCCCCTCCACTCAAGCAACCATCAAAAAAGGGTTGTCCACTAGGAACAACCCCCCTTGAGTAAACTAAGCTCATCAGCCTCAAGCCGCTTATCATTGTAGCCTTCAGCTATGTAAACATAGTTCAGGTAAACACAGCTCAATTAACAACAGCTTACTTAATTTCGACCTCGGCACAAAAGCTGCAATCAATATCAGTATCAGCCCTGCCCGCTATGCTTACTTAATTTCGACCTCGGCGCCTGCTTCAGTCAGCTTGGCAGCGGCAGCATCTGCCTCTTCCTTACTGACATGCTCTTTGATCGGCTTGGGTGCTTCATCCACCAGACCCTTAGCCTCTTTGAGGCCGAGACCTGTCAGCTCGCGCACAACCTTGATGACCGGAATCTTACTGGAACCGGCGCTCTTGAGGACGACTGTGAATTCAGTCTGCTCCTCTTCTTCAGCGGCACCGGCCGGACCACCGGCGACGGGTGCTGCGGCAACCATTGCGGCCGCGGATACGCCAAACTCTTCTTCCAGAGCTTTGACGAGTTCGTTCAATTCAAGGACTGTCAGTACTTTGACTTCGTCCATAATCTTTGTAATTTTCTCACTTGCCATGATATTAGAACCTCCAATTAGATCGCCTTGCGGCAAATATTATATTTAATGGGCACTTTGCCCTGAGAGTACAATCCTCTCCGCACTTTCAGCACGATCATCGTGCTCATGTACACATGATCCCGAGAACTTGTTGCTCTCCGTCGGCCTCTATGCTTCCTCAGTTTCAGCCTCAGGCTCAGCAGCAGCTTCAGATACCGCTTCGGCTTTAGGCTCTTCCGCAGCAGCTTCCGCAACCGGCTCAGCAGCTTCGGCGACCGGCTCAGCAGCTTCGGCAGCAGGCTCTTCAACCGATGCTTCAGCCTCAGGAGCCACTTCAGTCTCAGGAGCCGCCTCGGGCTCAGTCGCAGGCTCTACTTCAGTCGCAGCCTCAGCAGCAGCAGTCGCTCCTGTCGCCAGCTCAGCAACCGTCGACGCACCGGCTTCTTCCGCCTTCTGCGCCAACAGATTCAGCGTAATCGCCAATGAAGAAATCGGGAACATCATAGTAGATACCAGTCTGCCATGCAAAACAGGCAGCGCCGGGATCTGCGACAGCTCGTCAATCAGCTCGAGCGAGATAATCTCGCCGTCCATCACGCCGCCCTTGATTGTGAACTTCTTATACTGGTCACGATACTTAGCCACCAGGCGCGGAGCCAGAATCGGATCCTCAGCACTGTAAGCCACCGCCGTCGGCCCTACCAGAATCGGCTTCAGCTCTTCCAGGCCCAGCTCATCGAACACACGTGTAGTAATCGTGTTCTTGATCACCCGATATTGCAGACCTTCCTTGCGGAATTCAGAACGCATCTCGGTATCCTGAGCCACATTCAAGCCCATATAGTCCGCAAAGACCATCGACTTGGCATCTTTCAGCTGATCACGAAGCTTCCTGACCGCTTTTTTCTTCTGTTCAAGAATCTTGACACTGGGCATGTCTTTTCCTCCTCTTTATATTTGAAAACCCCTCGCGCACAGACGGAGGGGCTCAAACCTAAATTTGACTCTCCGCCTCGGCAGGACATCTGCTGTTTATGTCCCGTAGGACTCCTGCTGTCTTTGGCATCGAATGGATTATTCAGTTATTTAACTAAGGCGCTAACCAATCCGTACGCTTGTTAGGACCGAAAGGTCACCCTACCGCACTGCTGCACCTTAATCTACGCGACCGGTAGTACGGACACCTGGTCCCATAGTTGCCGCCAAAGTACAGCGTCTGACATACTGACCCTTGGCAGCGGCGGGTTTCGCCTTAATAATCGCACCCATCAGAGTATTGTAATTATCCAGCAATTTCTCGACCGGGAAAGAAACTTTGCCGATCGGGCAGTGGATAATATTCTGCTTATCCAAGCGATACTCGACCTTGCCACCCTTGGAATCGGTGACTGCCTGTCCGACATCCATCGTAACTGTACCGGACTTAGGATTCGGCATTAGCCCTTTCGGACCCAGCAACCGCCCCAAGCGGCCAACCACTGCCATCATATCAGGCGTAGCAATTACAACATCGAAATCGAACCAGCTTTCTTTCTGGATCTTCTCGACCAGATCATCGTCGCCGACAAAATCAGCACCGGCTGCTCTGGCTTCTTCCGCTTTCGGCCCTTTGGCAAAGACCAGAACTCGTCTGGTACGCCCGGTACCATGGGGAAGCACTACCGCGCCGCGCACCTGCTGATCGGCATGACGGGAGTCAACACCGAGGCGCACATGCAATTCTACAGTCTCATCAAATTTGGCTGTCGCTGTCTTGCGCACTAGTTCCAAAGCCTCTGCCGGCTCATAGATCTTGGCGCGATCAACCAGCTTAGCGACTTCGCGATATTTTTTACCTTTTTTCATATTGCGACCCCCCTTACTTGCTCTTATCCACGGTAATGCCCATACTTCTGGCCGTCCCTGCTACCATCCGGGCACAGGCCTCCAGAGAAGACGCATTGGTGTCCACCATCTTGATCTCTGCGATCCGCAGACACTCCGACCAGGGAATGGTCGCCACTTTCTTCGTATGCGGCTCACCTGAGCCGGACTCGATATTCGCCGCTTTTTTCAGCAACACTGGCACCGGTGGGGTCTTAGTAATGAAAGAGTACGTGCGATCGGCATAGACCGTGATCACAACCGGAATCACAAGTCCAACATCCTTCGCCGTCTGTTCATTAAATTCCTTGACAAACTGGGCAATATTCAGTCCATGTTGTCCCAGGGCTGGTCCTACCGGTGGCGCTGGCGTCGCTTGACCTGCGGGAACCTGCAATTTGATATATGCAGCAACTTTTTTCTTAGCCATAAGGCCACCTCCCAAATATATTTAA
>JBMNTB010000004.1:0-109617 GCA_050945515.1 Saccharofermentanales bacterium | reverse complement strand
CCCAGAGCTTTACAGATATTATTTTTATAATTGTAAAAAAAGTTTTCTTAATTGTTTTATGCCGGCAAAGATTAATAAGCTTAGCGAAGGGATTGCTAAGGATAACAAGGCACATTATTTATATTTTATGTATCTGTGCGAAATGAAGCGTGAAAATTATATGGTAGCATTTGCCTATTTCAAGAATTTTTTTGATAGAGTCACAGCGGACTTAGACTTCACATTTAATCATGCTTCAAAAACAAATAAGCCAAATTATAAAGGTTTTTATAAAGAAAATACATTTATTTCGTTCTATTCCGGACTAGACGATAGTAAGACAATAATTATAACAGCTCACAAGTTGAGGAATGCTAATCCGTTATCGCACTCATCATCTGAATTGCTGGATAGCGAAAATACAGCGGATGATTTAAAGCAAAGTATAAAGGATTTATCTTCGCTAATTTATAAATTTGTCGAAATGCAAATAGAATGAAAAATATGAAAACCATTCTATTTTAAAAGGGGTAAAACGGAAATGAACTCCAAGAAATGCCCATTTAGGATGCTTTTGAATAGTTAGAAAACGGGGAAAATATTTGAGAAAATAACTTCTGTGAATCATATCTGTAATTGCTATTAGGTTAGCAAGGGCTGCTGAGTGGTAATGGTAAATTATTAATTTTTTTAGAGGGCCTCAATATCTATTTCAATAGCATTTTTAATTTCAGTGATAATTGGTGTGTACAAATCTACACTTGTTTCAGGGGTACTAAGTGAAATTATCATAGAATATCTAACTTTGTTACTGTATTTGCCTAAGTGTGCACGTTCACGCCACCAGCCGATAACTGGGAAAACGGCAATATAATTACAATCGCATAAATCAACTGCACTTAGTTCACAGAAGTCAGAATGAATCGAACCGACATCCCTATTATCTGAACCCAAGTACCATCTTTCACTACCACTACCACCTTCGCCTTTATCTTTCTTATCTTCACCACGCATTTTGACATTAATGCGCTTTTTAAAATCCTCAGGAGTTTCGTTAGCGTTAATCACATCAAACCTAAGTCCACAAGATGGATATCTATATTTATTCTTCCATCCAACTTCTCCAGGACCTGGTTCGATAAAATATGATAAAGTGACTTTTAGCGAAACCGGTACCTCTCCAAGGGAGCGAAGTACTTTTTGGGGCCAAGGCAATTTATGAAAGTGCATTTCATTCATGCTATCTTTTTTAAATGGCTGTAATTCACATTGAACTACAAGGTTTACGCTATTATTCATGCACTGAATCGCTTTCTCCAAATCCGGAATACCATATCCACATGTCCGTAATAGGAGTCTACGACCTTTTGTTTTTGTATCTTTGCTGCAAAATTGTTCCTTCATTTTATCTGTCCAACTGGCTGAATGGATAATAAGAGCGCGTATTGTTTCTGGCCAAGCATCAGGATATTCTGCTAAAAGTTGTGCTCCCATCCATGCTGCTTGAGCAGTAGCTGAACTAGTTCCACTTATAGTAGAAAACTGTTTCAATAAAGGTCGATAGTTTGTGGTTAACAATGATAAATCTGCACATCCTGTAAAATCAAATCCATTAGTAGCAATATTACCACCGTCAAGAAGTATATCAGGCTTTATTGGCCATTTACTACTCCAAGTTGTAGAGGTTGAGCTGTAGGGAGAAAGTTCACCGGTATCTGCCACAGCAGAATAGTCTTTATAGATTGGATCGGAGATAAGAATATTTTGAGAATATGCGCCAACAGTTACGGCATTCCATGCCTGTCCCGGACTTTCTACACTGTGCAATATATTTGGCTTGGGATACTCAACTTGTGCAAGTTCATCTGGATCAACATTGCCAGAACTTATAAAGAACAATCTCTTTTCACTTTCTTCTTCTGCGGCAGAAGTTATGTTGTCAATAGATGCAGACCAAGAGGTAGGGCTGCCGTCTCCTGTATTGTGTTCCGAAGAGGTTACTGCCATACAAAGGATTCGTTTAATGTTGGGATTGGATATTTCCGCAATAGAAACGGCTTGTTGTGTTATCGCCCCATATAGCTCATAGGGATTTCCATCTTTAGGAGGTAAAATCTTAACAGATTCTAACTTATGTGGGATAAAGATACTTCTAGTATCTTCCAAGACTTGTTTCAAATCTTTGTATAATGCAATACCAGCCATTTCTGTTCCATGACCATGGTGATCTCTGATTCCCCAAGCCGATTCTACCGTTTGTATACTATCCTCATTTTGAATGGCTCTTTTTAGCAGAGGATGGGCAGAAGTAAGCCCTGTATCTAATAAGCAAATTGCCACATTGTCTTTTTGAAAATAGGTCCTTTCTAAGAGTTCATCTATCCATTCCCGTTGTTCAGGATTAGGAAGTTTTTCAAAGAAAGTTGTAGGTTCCTGTGCCCGTCTTATTTCGGCAATATATGGACACTTGTTTATAAATATTTTTAGTTGTCCTTCATTGGCTCGCACAAGTTTAACAATACGTTCAGGGAAAATAATTCGATTATCATCTACGCTAATTTTATTTTTTTTGCAGATTTCTAAAAAGCTCGTTTCTGTCTTTTCCCAAACATTTAGTGCTTTATCACGATAATCATAGCGTAACCACACCTCACACCAAACAGGGTCGGAGGTTGGCATAGCATTTTTGTCACCAATCCAAAAAGAATCTAAAATAGCCAACTTGACATCTTCAATGCTGCTAATCAAATCATTATTCTTTGGTTTACCAGAAATCGTTTGTTGAGTAGCATAGGCTTCTGCTTTTTTAAGAAAATAAGATTCTTTTCCGGCTGGAATATATACTGTTGCTTTCATTGTTTCAGACTCTGCATCTTTTCGAACATTTAAAAGGCGTATACCTTCTTTTCGATTTTCTAGGCTCTGAATAGCCAAATCGTATTGTGTGGCACTGGAAAACTCCAGGTATACGCCGTCTTTATAACGAATCGCAGCAGCTTGTTTTTGCCTATTGGCGACTTCATAAGAATTCCGCAATTTTGTTTGAATTAGATTTGCATGAGATTTAATATTTCTTTCAGGATAAGAAAACTGTCTGCCCCTTCGAGGTGGTGAGGCATAGTGCGTAGCTTCTGCCGTATTAGCAAGAAAAATATTTCTTTTCTCTACAGCCATTTACTACGCCTCCTTTATTTCATATATGGTATTTCGTTCCTTAATCAAATTTATTAACTGATGCTGATAGAGGGAGTCTCCACTTAGTATCGAAATCTTTATAGCATCTTCGCATACACGAGATATTTCTGCTTGGCTAAGTCCGTCTGCGGCTTTAATAAGTTGATTTGTAATTTCGAACTCTTTGTCGTACGACTTTAGTCTGTAAGTGAATAATTGTCCGATTTCCCTGTCTGTAGGTAATGAGTAGTGAAGAACATCATCAAAACGCCTGAATAATGCTTGGTCTAACATTTTTGAATTGTTTGTTGCTGCAATTATTATACTATCTGATGAATCACGTTCAATAAATTGAAGAAAAGAATTCAATATTCTGCGCATTTCACCAACTTCATTATCTAAACTTCTGTCTGCACCTATGGCGTCGAATTCATCAAATAAATAGACTCCGGGCATGGATTCAATACTATCGAAAACCTGCCTTAATTTGACACTTGTTTCACCCATGAATTTAGTGACAAGTTTATCCATCTGCACAGTATAGAGTGGGAGCGTTAATTCGGATGCAATTATTGAAGCAGTTAATGTCTTTCCAGTTCCGGGGCTGCCTTCAATTAAAATTTTTCTTCTATTTGTCAAGCCATGAGAATGTAACTTGTTCATATTTTTATATTCTGTCAAAATTCTTTTAATTCTATTATAAATGTCATCGCTAACGATTAACTCTGAAAGGCTATGTGAAGGAATGCTCAATTCCAAAATAGGATTTTGTGTATTTAGTTGTACGATGTTCCCGCGCTTTGTTCCAACCTTGTCAATAAGTGTTTTTAGATCGTGAGCGACTTTGTTGTGTCCTAATTTTGCTTCATGGGCAGCAATTTGCAGGACAACGGTTTTAAATTTTTCATCATTATGATCAATATATGCCTTTACTAAGCCTTTTATTTGTTCCACCGTTGCCACAGAAATCACCTCCGTAACCACATTTATATGTACTATATAATACTATTTCAATAAAAAACCATCAATGATGTAATAAAGACCATTCCTTGTACCAACAACAATGATTCTCTATAAAACGCACTTGACAAGAAAAATTAGAATGGTATAGTCTTAATGATCCATTACACTGTCGCGGCGGTGTAAAAGAGTAGAGTTTGTGTAAATTATTGATGGAGTGTATGAGCGAGGGGAGGGAGATAAATGGACAAGCAAAAAATAGAAGAGGATAAGAGGGCGCAGAATCTGGACGTTTTTTTTAGCGCCATACTGGCACTTGAAGATAAGGATGAATGCGATAAGTTTTTTGAGGATATTTTTACGGCACAGGAGCTGATAGATATACCTCAGAGGCTGGAGGTTGCTTTGCTTCTCTTACAGGATAAGACCTATCAGGAAGTGAGGGATATATCCGGTGCCAGCAATTCTACGATTACCAGGGTTAATAGGTGTCTTAAGTATGGCAGGGGCGGCTACAAGACTATTGAGGGAAGGATATAAAATGTTCAAACAAGAGCTTTTTACCGGTAAGGAGATTCTGTCCTTCAAGCTAAGGGAGCTGTTTTCAGCTCAGGGCTATTCACTATATGAGATGAATACCTTCGAGCCGTATAGCTTTTATCTTGACAATATGGACTTCCTCTCTTCGAAGGATATCCTCTATTTTGCGGATAAAGACGGCACAATGATGGCCTTAAAGCCGGATATTACTTTGTCGATCATTAAAAATCTGGACACGACGGTAGACAAGCACAAGCTTTATTACAGTGAGAATGTCTATCGTGTGCCGAGGGCATCCGAGAAGTTTCAGGAGATCCTGCAATTCGGTGTGGAAGTCATAGGCAGATTGTCAGATGAGGATATGTTCCATCTGATCTATTTGGCCGCCAAATCCCTGCTTATTATCGACGATAATCCCGTGCTCCTTATCTCCGACAACAGCATTTATCAGAAACTGCTGGAAAAGGCCGGGCTGAGCAAAATGCACGACCAGATTTTCACAACCTTTCAAAATAAAAACCTGATGCTGCTGAACGAAATTTTGCAAGACAGTACGGAGGAAAAATATATCGATATCTTCAATGCCCTGCTTTCCTTGCACCTGCCTCTGGATAGGGGGATTAAGGAACTTGAAAACATCTTGGATGATGAGATTTTTCGCGTGAACATTGAATATCTGCAGGATTTATATCATTACCTGGCCCAGAAAGATTTGCCAACCAAGGTCCTGCTCGATTTCTCCATACCGGAAGGTCTCAAGTACTACGACAAGATCAGCTTTATCGGCATCGTACCGGAGGTCTCGTCGGAGATTTTGCGTGGCGGTGAATACAGCAATCTGGTCAGAACTAAAGAGAAAAGCTACTTGGCCTCAGGCTTTGCCATTTACTTGGGGAAAATAGATTTTAACGGGAGTGCAAAATGGAAGACGGTTTAAAGATAGCTCTGCCCAAAGGAAGATTAGGTAATAAAGTCTACAATATTTTAAGCAAAATCGGCTACGGCTATGACGAGATCAGGGCAGACAGCAGAAAGCTGGTCTTCCACGACGCAGAAAAAGGCAATACCTATTTTTTGGTCAAACCGTCCGATGTAGCGACCTATGTGGAATACGGCGCGGCGGATATAGGTTTTGTCGGCAAGGATATCCTGCTGGAAAATAACAGCAATGTCTATGAGCTTTATGACCTGGGCATAGGCCAATGCAGGATCTGTGTCGCCGGCGAACAGGATTTTCCCTATCACCAGAAAAAACATCTCAAAGTGGCCACCATATTCCCCAACATTAGTAGGAAATATTTTCTGACCTCAGGCAAGACCATCGACCTTATCACCCTGCACGGCTCAATCGAAATAGCGCCTCTGGTCAAGCTCTCCGACGTGATCGTGGATATAGTTGAAACCGGCACGACTCTGAGAGAAAACAATTTGGTAGTACACCAGGAGATCTGCCCGATCAGCACCAGATATATAGCGAACAAGGTCAGCTATACCTATAAGAATGAGGAAATACGCCGGATTTATGATCTGCTGAAAAATTTAAAGGATGAGGCCAATGATTAAAATCAAAGAAATACAGGAAATAAATTTGGAACAAAATTTGTACGCGGTGCAGGACGATACCCTCACTAAAGATGTCGCGGCCATTTTAGCTAATGTAAAGGAAAACGGCGACAAAGCGCTGCGGGAATATACGGCGAAATTCGACGGCGTAAATATCAACAATTTTGTCGTGACGGAGAGCGAGATAGTTGAAGCCATAAATTCGCTGGATCAAAAATTTATAGCGGTCCTGGAGCAGGCCAAAGAGAATATCTACAAATTCCACGCCAAGCAAAAGCGAGATGACCTTATAGTCTTTGACAAAGACGGCAAAATCCTGGGCCAAAAATATACTCCTATCGAAAGAGTGGGTCTCTATGTGCCGGGCGGTACGGCGGTCTATCCCTCCACGGTGCTCATGACGGTGATACCGGCTAAGATCGCCGCCTGCACCAATATCTCCATCGTCTCTCCGCCGGATCGGGACGGCAAAATCTCGCCGACTATCTTGGCCGCTGCCCAAATCGCCGGAGCTGACAGAATCTATAAAGTGGGCGGAGCGCAAGCGGTGGCGGCGCTGGCTTTCGGCACCGAAAGCATCGAGAATGTCTATAAAATAGTCGGTCCCGGCAATAGATATGTAGCCGAGGCCAAGAGGCAAGTCTCCAGCATAGTGGGCATAGATATGATAGCGGGCCCTTCTGAGATCCTTGTCATCGCGGAGCCGGGCTCCAATACCGACTTTATAGCGATCGATCTGCTCTCACAGGCGGAGCACGATACCTATGCCAGATCCATTCTTCTTACTACCGATCCGGAACTGGCCCGGCAAGTGCAGGAAAGAATAGAATTGATGCTGCCCAAATTAAGCAGAGCAGATATCGCCCGCAAATCAATAGACGAGCAGGGCTTGATCGTAATCTGCGACAATAAACAGCAGATGTTCGACTTGGCCAATGAAATCGCGCCTGAGCATCTGGAACTGATGACGGCCAATCCTATCTCTGATTTAACTTTGGTCAAAAATGCCGGCTCCGTATTTTTGGGCCAGTACACACCGGAGGCTACGGGCGACTACTTCTCCGGCACCAATCATACACTCCCGACCTCGGGTACGGCCAAGTTTTCCAATCCGCTGACGGTAGATGATTTCGTCAAGAAAACGGAATTCTCCTTTTACAGCAAAGAAGCTCTGGCCAAAGATGCGGCGGCCATTATGTATTTCGCTGAAAAAGAGGGGCTGACAGCGCATGCGCTCAGCGTCAAGGAGAGGGTAAAATGAGCTTCTTAAATACAAGATATTCCAATTTAAAACCCTATACTCCCGGCGAGCAAATCAACGACAAAAGGTATATCAAGCTTAATACCAATGAAAGCCCTTATGAATTGTCGAAAAAAGCGACAAAATATGCCGAGGCGGAGATAGCCAAGGCCCGGCTCTATCCCGATCCGGAGCACTCTGCCCTGACCGCCAAGATCGCCGCCTACTACGGTGTGAACCAAGATCAAGTTTTAGTCACCAACGGCTCCGACGAAGCGCTCTACTTTATCTTTTTAGGTTTTTTCACAGGTGGAAAGACACTGCTTTTCCCCAATATCACCTACGGCTTTTATCGGGTCTATGCGGATTTTTGCGGCGTCAATTACAGGGAAGTGCCTCTAAAGTCCGACTTTACCGTCAATGCGGATGACTACACCCGGGGCAAGGCCAATATCATTATTGCCAATCCCAATGCCCCCACGGGCATAACCTTAGAGCTGCCCGCTATCGAAAAAATGCTCAAGGCCGACAAAGGTTCTTTAGTCGTTATCGACGAGGCCTATGTAGATTTTGGCGGGGCCAGCAGCATTAAATTTGTCGAAAAATACGACAATCTGATCGTGGTGCAGACTTTTTCCAAATCGCGTCAACTGGCGGGAGCCAGGGTCGGCTTTGCCGTCAGCAAGGGAAAAAACATCGCGGATTTGAAAAAAATCAAATACTCTATCAATCCCTACAATGTCAATCGCGTATCGGCCGCCCTGGCCACAGGTGCCCTGGCGGATCAAGAGTATTTTGAGCACACCGTCAAAAAGATTAGCGAGACAAGAGAGTTTTTCACGGAGTTCTTGCGCGCCAACAACTTTTTCGTCTTGCCTTCATCCGCCAACTTTGTCTTTGCCCGGCATGCAGAAATAAAAGGCAAAGCCCTTTATGCTGTACTGAAGGAAAGGGGATTTCTGGTCAGGCATTTTGACACCGAGCTTTTAACTGATTTTGTCCGGATCACCATAGGCAAGAGAGAGGATATGCTCTCATTGGCCGATGAAATAAAAAATATTTTGAAGGAGATAGATTAGAGATGAGAAAAGCGGATATTTCACGGAAAACCGGCGAAACCGATATCAATGTCAGCTTGGACTTAGACGGCACCGGTAAGTCCGAGATCGCTACAGGAGTCGGCTTCTTAAATCATATGCTGGACAGCTTGGCCAGGCACGGCCGCTTTGACCTGACAGTTAAAGCTGTCGGCGATATTGCTGTCGACGATCATCACACCACGGAAGATGTCGGCATAGTGCTGGGCGAGGCTTTTTTGCAAGCTCTGGCCGATAAGAGGGGCATCAGGAGATTCGGCTCGGCCATTATACCGATGGATGAAGCCTTGTCCCTGGTGGCGCTCGACTTTTCCGGCAGAGAGTATACAGTTTTTGACGCGACTTTTAGTTCCGAGAAAGTAGGCGCCTTCGACACGGAATTGGTCGAAGAATTTTTCCGGGGCTTTGCCCGCGGCTCGAAGTGCAATCTGCATATCCGGCTTCTGGACGGCAAGAACAGCCACCATTGCATCGAGAGCATCTTCAAGGCCTTTGCCAAGGCGGCGCAAATGGCGGTCGCTCTGGAAGGCCATGACGATATACCGTCAACTAAAGGGGTGCTGTAATTGTATATATTTCCGGCCATAGATTTATATGATTCCAAGGCGGTCAGGCTGCTCAAGGGCGATTACGAAAAAATGACCGTCTACTCCGACAATCCCGTGCGAATAGTGCGCGACTTCGAGAAAAACGGTATCAGCCATATGCATATGGTTGACCTGGAAGGGGCCCAAAGCGGTGACAATAAGAACTTAAGGATGATTACCAAGATCCGCGACAGTTCGGATATCTTCATCCAGCTCGGAGGCGGTATCAGGAGCATTGAGCAAGCCGAAAGCTATCTCGACCTGGGTATTAACCGGATCATCCTGGGTACGGCGGCCATCGAAGACGAAAATCTGCTCGAGACATTGGTAGAAAAATATCGGGAGAGAATCGCTGTCGGTGTGGATGTGAGGGACGGCATCGTCAAGACCCACGGCTGGCGAAAATCCACCGGCATTTACTTGCAAGACTATTGCGAAAAATTAAACGCCCTCAAGGTCAGAACGATTATAGCTACCGACATCTCCAAGGACGGGGCCATGACAGGAACCAATATCGCTCTCTACAAAAATTTGCAGAAACTGACGGATGCTGACCTGGTGGCATCCGGCGGCATACATAATATAGAAGAATTGAAGAAAGTCCATGCTTTGGATCTCTACGGCGCTATCATCGGCAAGGCCTACTACACCGGAGATATCAAGCTTAGTGAGGCAGTAAAATATGAAGACTAAAAGTATATATGCCTGTATGGATATCAAGGACGGCAAAGTCGTAAAAGGGGTAAAGTTTGCCGATATTCAGGAGATCTCCGACGACCCCGTCGCTCTGGCTCAAAAATACGGGCAGGATGGCGCCGACTATCTGGTCTTTTACGATATAGGGGCGACCGTTGATAACAAAGATATCTTTTATGACAAAATCGCTGAAATACTCAAGGTCGTAAATATCCCTGTGGTTGTAGGCGGTGGCATCAGAACTTTGTCCGACTGCGACCGATTATATGATCTCGGTGTCAGGCACTTCAGCATCAATTCCGCCGCGATCAGAAATCCCGCTTTGCTGCAGGAAGTCAGCGCCAAATATGGCAGTGACAACCTGATCCTCTCGGTGGATGTCAAGAAAGTGGGTGCTGCTTACCATGTGTTTTTGGGTGCGGGCAAAGAAGATACGGGGCTTGATGCTAAAAAATGGATAGAAAAGGGAGTGGCTCTGGGTGCCGGCACGGTGGTGATCAATTCCATAGATACCGACGGCGTGAAAGAGGGCTACGATCTGGCTATGTTGGAGATCCTGACTGAAGATGTCAACTGCAATGTAGTGGCCTCAGGCGGCGCGGGGAAGATAGAGGACTTTTTAGAAGTATTCCGCAAGAATAAAAAAGTCACCGGCGCTTTAGCGGCGTCGATCTTCCACTATGATTTGGTAAGTATAAAAGAGATTAAAGAGGCGATGGTAACAATGATAGATATAGATATAGATAATTTGAAATTTGATGAGCGGGGTCTGATACCTGCCATCGTCGTCGATGCCCAAAATAACAATACTTTGATGCTGGCCTATATGAATAGAGAAAGCCTGGCCCTCTCCATTGAAAAGAGATTGACTCATTTTTACAGCCGGAGCAGGCAGTCGCTGTGGCTGAAAGGCGAAACCAGCGGCAATTATCAGCATATTGTCAAGATAGTCGCCGATTGCGATCTGGATACCCTCCTGGTCTATGTCAATAAAGACGGCCCCGCTTGCCATACGGGGGAAGAAAGCTGCTTTTTCAACATTGTTTATCAGGACGCGGAGAAAAAAGACGCCGCATTTTCCCTCGCTAAGCTCTATGACTTGATACTCGGACGCAAGGAAAACCCGGGCGAAAAATCCTATACCAGTTATCTGTTCCGGGAGGGCAGGGATAAAATCCTGAAAAAAGTCGGTGAAGAGTCCACTGAAGTTGTTATCGCCGCCAAGGGCGACGATAAAGGGGAAACCATCTATGAGCTGGCGGACTTGCTTTATCACAGCTTGGTTCTGATGGCCGATATGGATATTCAGATCACCGATATCTTGGCCGAGCTGGCCGGCCGCTACAAAGGTTAATGCTAATACACTTATCTCGGCCTGAACCTAAGGCCGCCACCAAGGTTCGTAGCAACAATGTGCTACGTAGTTTATCGTGCGCATTGCAAAGTCTTGTGCTGGGGAGCAACTACTTATTAGCAGCTTATGGTTTTAGAGGTTTATCCCCGGCGTGAGACGAGAGCGAAGTACAGCTTACTATTCGCAGGTTATGGTCAGCTTGGAAATAGTATCTGATTCGACTTGGATCGCCAGAGTATAGGTTTTGCCATCGATTTGGCTTTGGATTAGATAATTGTTTTCGCGCGCGAATGGATAGTGGACATACAGCTCATTGATATTCATGCCCGGTTTGAGACCGGAGCCTAATTCATAATTGCTGTAAAAGATCTCGGCTCTGGTCAGTTTGCCGGACCATCTTTGGTGTTCATCAGTGCAGCTGCCGCTGGCGGAGATAATGATGCCCGGGTACTCGATGGTGAAGACATCTTTGCCGGCCGAGGTGCGGTAACAGGTATTATTGTTGTGCGAGAGGGGCGTGCCCAGCAGGCGGTCAAATATTACTGACGTGACCATGATGTTGTTTTTGCTGGCATCCAGGGCGAAGAGAATACCGTCCTCGGTTTTTACGGTCAGATCGAGGTTATCCAGAGTAACGCTGACCGGATCATTGATTACCATCTGATTATTGACTTCGTGGAAACTGACCAGTCTGCTGATTTTTTGTTTCTGGTCTTTAGTCGTGGCATATTGCTCTACTTGGGCATAGCCGGGATAGATCGCAAGCAGATCGTATTGCTCTCTTTGTGCTCTGACCTTATGGTGATAAAAATCCAAAGTCGCTTGGCAGCGGGCATTAAGAGCGGCTTCTTCGAGCTCGTTGCGCGGCTTGATTCCCGCTCTCAATAAGGAGTCCAGTGAAGCGAAGTTGCGGCTTTCGATCGCTTCAAAATAGAGCAGCATATAATTGTTGATCGAGACAATGCTTTTCACCCAGAGCGGGTCCAGATAACCAGATAAGCCTGGCCATTTTCTCTTTTTTGGATAGCTACGACGAAGCCGCTTGATCTGGAGGTATCACGGCCATAGGTTAGCAGATAGAAGTCGGACGCCTGGGCCAACTCTAAGATCCGGGGATTTCCCGCTTCCAATAAAGCGATGATGGCTCTCTTATCCTGGCCTACTATGGGCTGAATCCCGGTGATAGCGCCGGATAAACCGTGCTGCAGCGCTTGGATATATTGATGAAAATCGGTTTTATCAACGCCTTCGATTTGCAGGCGGGGGATGGAATTGTAGACAGCTTCCGTATTATAGGGCTTCACGGCCAGAACCAGGGATTGGGCCAGTTCCAGCGAAGACATTGTGCTTTCCGTGCCGAGGCTGATAATCTGGGCATCATTATTTCCGTTTCGCTCCGGGATAATTTTTTCCAAGACATTTTCACAACCGACGAAGAGGAGAATCAGCAAAACCAACAGTCCGGCCAGCGCGGAGGTCCACCAGCTCCGCTCCTTTGTAAAATATAGATCTCTTTGATTTCCTTGATTACTCTTCCACATTGTCCGATCCCGGAAGCCGCTTTATGCGCGGCCTTCATCTTTAAAGCGCCGCATCTTGCGTCTGATTCTTTGTACTGCATTGTCTATGCTTTTGATATCTTTGTCCAAGGCCTCAGCCGCTTCACGATAGCTGCAACCCTGCCCGAGCAGGCCAACTACCTGGGTTTCGAAGGCACTAAGTTTATTGTGCATGAAAGCCTGTAAAGCTTCAACCTCTTCTTGAGCGATGGCTTTTTCTTCAGGATCGAGTGCCAGCGCACCGCTGTGGCGCCAGAGATCTTGCACCGTATCCGAGTCATTATTTATCTTCTCGTCCAGTGAGATGGATTCGTTCATGATCTGATGTTTCTTTCTGGTGCTGGAGCGGACTGCATCGATTAGTCTGGCCCGGATCAGCATATCCGCCAAAGCTGAAAAGGGCAGGCCGGAAGCGGTGTCATATCTTTCGACAGCCTGAAAGAGACCGATCATCCCCTCCTGAATCAGATCTTCCGGTTCGCCGCCTTGTAAGAAATAACGATTGGCCCGGGAGATGACCAGCGGCTTATAGTGGGCAAATAGCTCTTCCGCTGCTTCAGTGTCGCCCCGGCGATACTGAAGCAGCAATTCGAGGTCACGCTGGGCTTGTTGTGATAGGTCTGGCTCCGGCATCAGAGCACCTCCGCTGCGGTCGTATCCGTATCTGAATTTTGGTTACCGGTTCCTACTGAAATGATTGTATCTGTGTCTGAATTCCGGCCCCCGGTTTCCGCTGTAGTGGCTGTACTGATTGATCTGTCCTGATTGCGGGCTTGTCTTCTCGCCTCATAAGTCAGAATACCGCAAGCTACGGCGGCATTAAGTGAGTTGACTTTGCCATATTGCGGGATACTGACCAGATGATCACAGGCAGCGGTAATTTTGGCGCTCATGCCTTTGCCTTCGCTGCCGATGACCAGAGCGATGCTGCGCAGCCAGTCACTATCTTCCGGCCTGGCCGTTCCGGCCGCATCGGCGCCGTAGATCCAATAACCGGCTTCTTTCAGGGTCCGGATAGTGGCGCTGAGATTAGTGACGCGTGCCACGGGGACATGCTCAATCGCCCCGGCGGAGGCTTTGGCTACTGTGGCGTCTAAAGCGACGGAACGCCGTTCCGGAATGATAATCCCGGTCGCTCCGGCCGCATCGGCGATGCGGAGGATAGAGCCCAGATTATAACTTTCCTCCAGTCCGTCGAGCAGAATCAATAAAGGATAGATTCCCTGTTCCTGCTGTGCTTCTCCGCGCGCTATCAGATCAGGTAAAGGGATATATTCGTGAGCGGCCACTTGGGCGATTATGCCCTGATGACCATAGGATGTAGCCATGCTGTCTAAGACTTCGGCCGTAACTTCGACAGTGACGGCTCCGGCCCGGCGGCATTCCTGAATCAGCTGGGCCAGATCGGGATCCGTTTTGCCGCTATCCCGTCTTTTTATCCAGATTTTATTGATATGGCGGCCGGCGCGCAGGGCTTCCCGGATCGGATTTCTGCCTTCCAGGCGGTCAATAGGACCTGCTGCGGGCACTGTCTGCCTGCCTGGTCTGCCGGCCTTCGTTTCCATCTGTGGGTTACTACGCTTTCGTGTCCTGTCCTCGAATTGTTTTTGCTGCGGCAGAGCTGATCCCGGTCTACGGCCTGCTCTTGGCTTATCCGGTCGGCGGCCTGATCCGGAACCGGCCGGATATCTGCCTTGGCTTCTTGGGGCCGGAGTGGCGGATCTGCCCCGTCTTTGTGCTTTATTCTGAGTCATCTTGCTCCCGTATTGCTTTTACACCTGTGTTGTTTTTAAAAGAGCGCTTATTTGCTTATGAAGTTTTGTCACTGAGGATCACGTTCATCAGTTCGGTTAGACGTTCCCGGTTGTGGGCCAGATAATGGTAGCCGATCAGGGCCTCCAGGGCTGTGGCATGGCGGTATTGAAGCGGGTCGGCATGGCGTGGCAGACTGCCGGGATCATGATTTCTTGCCCGGCGGATCAGAGCTGTTTCCTCCTGCTTCAGCAGCGGCATCAACTTGTTCAGGGCTTCCGCCTGGGCGGCTGCTGAGACGATCTTGACTGCGGCGCGATGGAGATCACCTGAATTGCAGGCGGACTGCTTTTCCGCCAGAGCCATGCGGACATGCAAATCGAAAACACAATCTCCGATCCAGGCCAAAGTAGAGATTGGCATTTCGCGCAGATCGCTGGTGATGGGCTGATGTTCTAACAGAAATGCTTCCAATATTTCAGTTCACCGTTACTTTCGGTCCTTGCGGTGTGTCCTCAATTTTATATCCGGCTGCAGTAATCTCGTCCCGCAGGCTGTCCGCCAGAGCAAAGTTGCGCTCTTTCTTGGCTGCTTGACGGCGTTCCACCAGCTCCATGATCTCGGCCGGGATGCCGGCTTCGGAGCCGAGTGTGGGATCAAGACCCAGGACATCCAGCAGTTCAAGCAATTTGTCATGGGCTGCTTTTAGAGCCGGTGCGGAGAGGCCGGGAACAGCAGCTGCGGTATTGGCGGCGCGCACCAACTCGAAGATAGCGGCGATCGCATCTGCCGTGTTCAAATCGTCAGACATGCCGCGCTCCCATTCCGCTTCGGACTCAGCGACTGCTGCGGCCAGCACCTGTTCTGCTGTTAGCGCCTGAGGATTTGCCGCCTCAGCGGGCGCGCCGGTCATGACATGCTTCAGATTCTCGACACTATTGGTAATGCGATGCCAGGCATTGACCGCGGCATCCAGCAGATCCTTTTCGAAGTTGATCGGCATTCTGTAGTGGGCCTGCAGCATGAAGAAACGCAGCACCATCGGCGGATATTGCTCGGTCAGATCACGGACCAGGAAGAAATTGCCCTTTGATTTGGACATTTTTTCTTTATCAATATTGATAAAGCCATTATGCATCCAGTAGCGGACAAAAGTTTTGCCGGTTGCGCATTCACTTTGGGCGATCTCATTCTCGTGATGCGGGAAGACCAGGTCTACGCCGCCGCAGTGCAGATCGATGGTTTCGCCTAGGGTTGCCCTGGTCATGGCCGAGCACTCGATATGCCAGCCGGGGCGGCCGTCGCCCCAAGGGGAGGGCCAGAAAGGCTCTCCTTCTTTCTTGAATTTCCAGAGTACAAAATCCAGCGGGCTCTTCTTGTCTTCTTTGCTGTCCACGCGGTCGGAAGCGCCTGCCAGCAGATCTTCGATATTTTTGCCGGATAACTTGCCGTAATTAGGATTCTTGGCAATTTCAAAATAGACGCCGTCGGAGGAAACATAAGTAAAGCCTTTTTCTTCCAGCATCCGGATCAGCTCGATAATATCCTCAATGCTCTCGGTAGCCCGCGGATAGATATCCGCCCGGCGGATATTAAGAGCATCGGCATCTTTGAAATACTCTGCGATCATCCGGTTCGCGAGTTCTGCGATCGTAGTATTTTCTTCATGGGCCCGATTGATTACTTTGTCGTCAATGTCCGTGAAGTTTTGCACATAAGTGACTTTATAGCCGCTGTGTTCCAGATAGCGTCTTAAAGTGTCGAAGGTAATGAAAGGGCGGGCATTGCCGATATGGAAGAAGTCATAGACTGTGGGTCCGCAGACATATATTTTGAAATGGTTTTCTTCCAGCGGAATCAGTTCGTCTTTTCTACGTGTTAAAGTATTGTATATTTTCATTTTAATTTCTCCTCGCAATATACAAGACCCGGAATGCCGTTACCCCTCGATTGACGCCCAGCATTTTGCCAGGTGGGTGCCCTGCGGCGGTCTTAGATCATCCGCTCAAAGACGGTTCGATCCTATTCCACACTAACCCGGACTCCCGTTTATGTCATGGTGGCTCAATATGAGGAGTATCGAACATCCCAGGCAAGTATATTTTAGCACAAACGCTATCGCCCTGCCGATTTGCGCCGCAGATGTAAGATTTGTTCTCTAAGCTGTTGACGGATATCCATGATAGAATGTTTTTATCAGAAATCAGATGTATTGAAGGAAATCATTTTTTGTTGGAAGCTGAGCAGCAGAAGAGGGTCAATCCGGCCTTTGATCTACTGGATGAGGATAAGCGCAGAGCTGTTTTACGGCCCGGGCAGTATACACTGCCTCATATGCTGCGCTTCATCTACCGTCCTGTGCTCAAAAACCGGCGCATTGTCCTGGCCGGACTGGGTTATGCGGTCAGCAGCGGCTTGTTGCCTGTCCTGGCCTCTTTCATTGTCTATTTTTTGACCATTATTCTGCAAAGTCCGGCCGGTAATTTGGAGACGCTTCTGCTTTATGCCGGCGGCTATGCGGTTTTATTCATTATTTTGTCCGTGCTGGCCACGAATTTGCTCAACCGCAATTACAATTTTTTTATGGAACTGCGGATCGGCTATATGAACCAGGCTTTGCGCCAGTATATGCTGATGGACCTGGGGCTTTTTGAAAATTCGGCCTTTCTGGACGAGATCGGCAAATGGTCTTGGGCTTTGTCCAGTAATAATGCCGGTCTGGAGGGCACGTGGCACAAGATATTTGAACTGGGCGGCACGGTCGTGTCGGTTCTTCTGCTGGGACTTCTGCTGTCCCGGCAAAGCCCTGTGATCATGCTGGTCGGGATCGTCTTCGCCATTGTCTATTATTTTATTCAAGCCAATATCACTAAGTATAAATATGAGCGTCGGGAGGAAAAGGTCAAGCTTTCCCGCAGGCTGAGCCGGTTCTCGGATCTGGCTGCGGATTTCCGCTATGGTAAGGATATGCGCTTATTCAGGATTTACGGTTTGTTTAAATCCGCTTTCCACAGTTTGACGGTATCCTTCGAAAAGTTTCTACGGCTATTTCATGCGCGTGAGTTTCAGCTTTCTTTTCTGGGGTCTTTGTCTTTGCTGCTGATTGATGTCGTGAGCTTTTTTATTCTTAGCTCCAATTTGGTCACAGGTGCGATTACTTTGCCGCAATTTCTGATGCTGATTACGGCAGTGACTTTGTTTGGTCAGCAGATGCTGGTGTTGGCCGAGGGCTTTGCCTATGTCAAGCGGGAAATGTTGTATTTTGCTGATACTATGAGTTTTCTGCTGGCCGACCTGCGCACATCAGGCGGCAGCGGACAGATTGATATCGGGGACGGAGTAGAGATCGAGTTTGAGCAGGTGTCGTTTTCCTATCCCGGCGCCACTCAGCAAGTGTTGGCGGATCTTAATTTCAAGATCGGAAAAGGTGAAAAAGTGGCTCTGGTCGGTGTCAACGGTGCCGGTAAAACTACCCTGGTTAAACTGCTGACGGGACTGTATCAGCCGACACAAGGGCGTATTTTATTTAATGGCACGGATATTTCAACTGTGCCGCAGCAAGAACTCTTTGCTTTATTTTCTGTAGTTTTCCAGGAATGCGAGCCCTTGGCACTGACGGTAGCCGAGAATGTTGCCGGCACTGATGAGGGTATCGACAGGGAGGGGGTTGTGGCGGCGCTTAAGGCTGCGGGGCTATGGGATAAAGTGAGCACTTTCCCGCAGGGTATCGATCAGCCGTTGCTAAAATATGTGACGGACGAGGGTAAAATCCTGTCCGGTGGCGAGAATCAGAAATTGGCCATTGCCAGAGCCTTGTACCGCCAGGATAGTCAGGTGATGGTGCTGGATGAGCCGACGGCAGCTCTGGATGCCTTGGCGGAGGCTAGAATCTATCAGGATCTGGAGCGGATCCTGGCAGAGAGAACAGCACTTTTCATATCGCATCGCTTGGCTTCGACCCATTTTTGTGACCGGATTGCTCTCCTGGACGGCGGGCGGATTAAAGAGCAGGGCACGCATGCAGAGCTGATGGCTCTCGGCGGCCTCTACCGCGAGATGTTTACCGCCCAGAGCAAATATTATCAGAAGCGGGAGCAGAATCATGATCAGGCGGCAGAACAGTTGCCGGGTGAGGAGTTGGGGAAATGACAAAAGCACCGGCCGCCGCACAGAAAAACACTACCGATATTTCTTCCTTCCGAACCTTAAAGGTTCTCTTTTCGCTGCTCTTTTCCTTGGACAAAAAATACTTTTTCATTATTGTCGGCAATTCGCTGTCCGGCAGCGCGCTGTCGATTTTGATGATTTACATTCCGCGGATTTTCATTCAGGGCTATCAGGCCGGCTGGGAATTGCCGCATTTCGCAGTGGCGCTGTTGCTGATCTGCCTGGTGCGCTACCTGCTTCTGCAAGTGCGGGAAGGGCTGAAAAAACAGGCCAATATCCGCTCGGAGCTGTTTAATGAAAAGGTAACTCAGGAATTTGCCTCCAAAGTAATGCGGCTCGATTATGCCAAGCTTGAAGATACGGAAGTCCTTGATCTGAAGGAGCGGGCGCTGTTCCCGATCGTCTCATACGGTGGGATTTATGCACTCTGGGAGGTGTTTACCGATCTCCTGGCTGCCCTGGTCACTTTGCTGGGAGTACTGACAATCTTGCTGCTTTTCAGTTACTGGTTTGTACTTGCCCTATTGGTGCTGGCTGTAGTTAACTTGGTTCTGCTCAGGCAGTTCACGCTGGTGATGCAGGAAGTGCAGCAAACGATTATTCCGATCAATAGGCGCTATGGCTATTATGTTAATATTGCCACCAATCAGGATTTTCAGAAGGAATTCCGTATTTATGGCATGAATGAAATCCTTGAGCGCAAAATTGACTACTTTACGCTCGAAATGTCCTCATGGTTAAAAAATATTTATGTAGCTCAGGCCAAGGCGGAGTCAAAAGTTGCGGTGATCAACGGACTTACCCGTTTTATCACCTATGGTTATGCAGCCGTTCGCGTCTTGACATCACGTTTAGGCCCCCGGATCGGACTGGGTCAGTTCACAGTGATTATCGGTGCGGCCGAGAGCTTTTCCACTGCGCTGATGACCGGCGTTAAAGCAGTTTTGCAGTTTATTCAGTATTTGCATCATCTGCAGCCTTTTGCCCGCTTCATGCTCTTGCCTGAAGCCAGTCAGCAAGAGGGTGATTTGCAACCTTCAGTTCATGAGTCACTGGTTTTCGAACATGTAACCTTTGTGTATCCGGGCACCGACAAAGTCATCCTTGATGATATTTCCTTTACTATCAACCGGGGAGAAAAAATCAGCATAGTAGGATTGAATAATGCCGGCAAAAGCACTATTGTCAAACTGATCTGCCGCCTGTTTGAGCCGACCGAGGGCAAAATTCTCTGGAACGGTGCGGACATCAGAGATTATCGGTATGAGGCTTATCTGCAGCAGCTATCCTGCGTGTTCCAGGATTTCCAGCTTTTTCCTTTCAGTATTTTTGCTAATATTGCGCCCCGGTGGGATGAGTCAGATCAGACAGCCAGAGCCAAGGTTCAAGAGATCCTGGCTGAAGTTGAGCTGGCGGATAAAATCTCGGAGTTGCCGCAAGGCATTGATACTAAATTGGACAAGTCTCTCTATGAAGATGCCACGGACCTGTCTGTAGGGCAAAAGCAAAAGATGGCCATTGCCAGAGCTATCTGCAAGGAAGCTTCGTTGGTAATTCTGGATGAGCCTACCGCTGCCCTTGACCCGCTGGCCGAAAGTGAGATCTATGAGCATTTCAATCAACTGACCAGAGAACGTACCACTATCTTTATTTCACACCGGATGAGCTCTTCCGTCTTCTGTGACCGAATTTTGCTGATCAATGAAGGTAAAATTGCCGCCTTTGACAGTCACGACAAGCTGATGCAAACGGACAATCTGTATCGGCAATTATTTGAAACGCAGGCTCAGCACTACCGCCGCTAATTAAACGCAGGTTCAGTACTACCGCCGCTAATTATTTGTCGTCAATTGTCGTCTGTGGCAGATGTTGCACAAGTTTCATGCTTTTACTTTACAATGTAGATGTGATAAACTTCTTAAGCATTTATTAGGAAAATAGCTATCAAATAGTAGATTAGCCGATGGAGGACTTTGATGACGTCAACAGTTGAGAAAAAAGAACAGAATATGGTGCAGTTCACCATTACAGTTCCCAAGGATGAATTTAAAAAATCACTAATGTCTGCTTATCGCAAAAATATTAAGCGCTTTAGTGTTCCCGGTTTCAGAAAAGGCAAAGCCCCGTATCCGATCGTGGTCAATTATTATGGCGAAGGCGTTTTGTATGAAGATGCGATCGGCTTCGCAGTTGATCCCGCTTATCAGGAGGCGCTGGCGGAGCATGAGATTGAGCCGTTCTCGAGCCCCGAGCTGGAGATTTTGGAAATTGGCGGGGACAACGGTCTGGTTTTCACGATTGATGTCGCAGTCAAGCCGGAGGTGGTGCTGGGCGAGTATAAAGGTATCACGGCCTATCGCCCTCCTGCAGAAGTTACCGAAGAAGAAATGAACCGGGAGATTGAGCGTGAACGCGTCAAGGTTGCTCGTCTAATTACGATTACAGACCGTCCCGTCGAGGAGGGCGACACAGTTAATATTGATTATGAGGGTCTCAAAGACGGTGTTGCCTTTGACGGCGGCCAAGGTGCCGGCTATGATTTAAAGATAGGATCTAATACCTTCATCCCCGGTTTTGAAGAAGGACTGGTCGGCAAAGAATCCGGTGCAGAGTTCGATCTCGAGCTTTCATTCCCGGAAGAGTATCACGAGAAGAGTCTGGCCGGACAGCCGGTAGTTTTTAAGGTCAAGATCAATAATATTACCACTAAGGAACTGCCTGAGCTTGACGACGAGTTCGCCAAAGATATCAGTGAATTCGATACCCTGGAAGAATATAAGGCGGACATGCATGAGCGCTTACTCAAGGCCGCCAATGCTTCTGCTGATGCGGCCTTTGAAGATAATCTGCTGGCAGCTGTGGTTGAGACCAGTGAAATCGATATTCCCGATATTATGATTCATGACGAAATTGACCGTATTGTGGATGAGCAACGCAGCCGGATGCGCTATCAGGGCATCGAGCTGGAACAGTATCTGGAATATGCCGGCACATCGCTGGATCACTTCAGACTGCAATTGCATGATACGGCTCTAAATCGCATCAAGTCCCGTTTAGTCATTGATAAAATAGTTGAGATGCAGGACTTTGAGGCCACAGAGGAAGAAGTTGATGCTGAGATCAAGAGCATGGCGGCTATGTACGGTTTTGAAGAGGAGAAATTCAGAGAGAGTTTTGCCCCTGAAGCCGATTATATTAAGAGTACAATTAGAAATAATAAGGCTGTCACTTTCCTGCGGGAGAACGGCATTGCTACTGATGTCAAGCCGGAATCCGAAGTAGGTGACGAATTGGCAGAGGACTTAGCAGATGCTGAGGAAGAGGCAGTTGATGCCGCGGATCAGGCAGTTGACTCCGATACTGAAAATACTGAGGATTAGGTCAGCGATCCTGATACCGACTTATATTTAGAATGTGAGAAAAGATAATGTACAACACCAATCCATTTTTGCAGAAACAGCCCGGTGAATCTGAACGGAAAGATAAACAGTTGCAGATGAACCTGGTTCCGATGGTCATAGAACAGACTAACCGCGGCGAGCGCTCATATGATATTTTCTCTCGCTTGCTCAAAGAGCGGATAATCATCTTGTCTGATGAAGTAAATTCCGTGACGGCCAGTCTAGTAACTGCCCAGCTGTTGTTCTTGGAAGCTGAAGATCCCGACAAGGATATCCAGCTCTATATCAACAGTCCCGGGGGCGAGATCGCTTCGGGCTTTATGATCTATGACACCATGCAGTATATCAAAGCCGATGTCCAAACTATCTGTATGGGCATGGCGGCGAGTATGGGAGCGTTTATCCTGGCAGCCGGCACCAAGGGCAAGCGCTATATGCTGCCCAATGCCGAGGTGATGATTCATCAGCCGCTGGGTCAGGTTTCGGGTCAGGCTTCCGATATTAATATTATGGCTGAGCATATCCTGCGCATGAAGAAAAGGCTGAATCAGATTCTGTCCGAGCGCACCGGCCAGCCCTACGAAGTTATCGAGCGCGATACGGATCGTGATTATTGGATGTCGGCGGAAGAGGCCAAAGAATACGGTATTATCGATGAAATAATGGAAAAACGGGTTTGATATTATGACTGGCGACAATGGTAGCAGTAATAAGACGTACAGCGGTTTGCGCTGTTCCTTTTGCGGCAAGACCGAACGGGAAGTGAACCGTCTGATTGCCGGGCCCGGCGTCTATATTTGCAATGATTGTGTTGATCTGTGCAATATGCTGTTGGATGATACTTCCGCTCCCGATTATGCTCTGGCTCCCGTGCGTGAGCCGGAAAGGCTGATGACACCGCAGGAGATCAAAGAAGCGCTTGATGAATATGTTATCGGTCAGGAAGCAGCGAAAAAAATCTTAGCCGTTTCCGTCTACAATCATTATAAGCGTGTCTTTTCCCCCCGTCTGGAAGTCGAAGACGGCGTAGAACTCGGCAAGAGCAATATCATGCTGATCGGTCCTACCGGCAGCGGTAAAACCCTCTTGGCTCAGACCCTGGCCAGACTTTTGCATGTGCCGTTTGCCATCGCTGATGCCACCGCTTTGACCGAGGCCGGCTATGTCGGTGAGGATGTGGAGAATATTTTGCTGCGTCTCTTGCAAAATGCGGATTTTGATATTGAGAGAGCTGAGCGCGGCATCATTTATGTCGATGAGATTGACAAAATTACCAGGCGCTCGGACAATCCCTCCATTACACGGGATGTTTCCGGCGAAGGCGTGCAACAGGCTTTGCTCAAAATACTGGAAAGTACCATAGCCAATGTGCCGCCCCAGGGCGGTCGCAAACATCCGCATCAGGAATTCATCCAGATCGATACGACCAATATCCTTTTCATTTTGGGCGGTGCCTTTGACGGTCTGGAAAAGATCATCATGAACCGCATCGGCCAAAAATCAATCGGCTTTGGTGCCATTATTGAGGATCTGGACAAGACCTCGCCCGATATGATTCTGAGCAAGATCATGCCGGAAGATCTGCTCAAGTTTGGCCTCATCCCCGAGTTTATCGGCAGAGTTCCGGTAACAGTGGCCCTGGGCGAACTGGATCAGGAAGCTTTGGAGCGGATTTTGACAGAGCCGAAAAATGCTCTGATTAAACAGTATAAGAAGCTTTTCTCCTTTGACGATGTCGAGCTGGAGTTTGAGCCCAAGGCCATCAGTGCCATCGCCCGAAAAGCAATGGCCTTGAAGACCGGTGCCCGCGGTCTGCGCACGATCCTGGAAGATATGATTATGGATCTGATGTATGAAGTGCCTTCGCGGCCTGATATTGCCAAGGTTATCATTACAGAAAAATCAGTCAACGGAAAAGAAGGACCAAAGCTGATTTTCAGAAAGAAAGAGCCGGCTAAAAAAGCCCAATAACGGGTTGCTGTTGACGATTATTGACGAAATCCGTCGCCCGGATCAGGCGGCGGATTTTTTCCTGCCGCTATACTTAAGCTGAACTAAGAGAGGAAGGACTCCGGTCATGACAAATAATACCAAAGATACTGCCGGCGCAAGCAGTTCGCATCGCCCGTCCGGACAGAAAATACGCCGTCCCGCACTGGTCAGGGACGAAGCAGATAAAGTATTGGTTGCCAAATCTGTCTCGGAGTGGACGGATCACAGAGTGGCTTCGATTCTGTCCTATTTGCAGGCTGCGGAGTTCCCCCGCTGTCTGGGCTGGAGCGGTCCTGCCGCTGCGGCAGAAAAGGGTGAGTTCAGTTCCGGTCTGCCGGAACTGATTGTCAGTCCGGAGCCGCGGAAACCGGCGTATCTGTTTGAATATATCGAGGGTCAAACCTTGGCGGAGCTGAGGACGGAGAATTTAGCGGTTGACCGGGTTATGGATTGGCTGCTGCATCTGGCTGCCGGCTTACAAGATTTGTCCTTATTGTTGCAAAATCCTTTTTTGCATCTGGATATCAAGCCCGGCAATATAGTGATTATGCCTAACGGAACGCCGGCTCTGATTGATTTCGGCTGTGCGCTGATCCTGGATGACTTTGCCGGCAAATGGGTCGAAGTCCAGCGGGTAACAGCAGCTTATGCCGCTCCGGAAGTGCAACAAGGCCATCCTCATGCCAATTCGGATCTTTTCAGTTTGGCCAGGACGGCAATTTCTGTCCTGGCAGGCAAGCCCTATCAAGCTCTGACTGAGTCTGACAGGGACGAGGTCTTGAGCAGACTTTCCGCTGAGCATAGACAATTGCTCCGGCGCTGGCAGGAAATTAAGCCTGAACGGCGGGCGGAAACTGTGATTGAAGCGACACAGCAGAGCCCGCTTGATTCTGAAGCGGAGCAAGAGCTGTCTGTGCCCTTGGACTATCCCGGCAGGCAATCCGCGGTGACTTCCGGCAGTTCCGTCAGTCCTAATCTGCTCCCGCCTAATCCCGGCCTGCAGTTGCCTGCCATTCCTCTCTGGGGCCTGGATCAGTCGCGGCCGGTATCGATACAAATTGAATATAAATTGACTATTTCCCCCGGTCTGACCGGACCAAATAAACGGTAGATAATGCGAGCCTTGCCGGCAGTGTCGCCGGCTACGGATTATCCGGCTTAAAACTTAGACTTTACCTCATTTGACGGACTGGGTTATGCTTAGGAAAATGTTGGCATAAGGATATGGTGAGGTATAGCTATGGATCTAGTGCGTATCGAGAGAGCAGTCAGAGAAATATTGCTGGCAATAGGTGAAGATCCGGATCGTCCCGGATTGCAGGAAACGCCGGCCCGGGTAGCCAGAATGTACCAGGAATTATTCTCCGGCCTGTCCCAGGATGTCACGGAACTGATTAAAGTTTTTGATGAGCCGGACAGCGAAGAGATGATATTGGTGGGAGACATCCCCTTTTACTCCATGTGCGAGCATCATTTAATTCCTTTCATCGGCAAGGCTCATGTGGTGTATATACCAAAGGATGGTAAAATCCTCGGTTTGAGCAAGATTGCGCGGATTGTCGATCACGAAGCCAGAAAGCCCCAATTGCAAGAGCGGCTTACTTCTTCCATAGCGGATATTCTGATGGAAGTTGTTAATCCCTATGGTGTTGCAGTCGTCATTGAAGCCGAACATCTCTGTATGACAATGCGCGGCATCAAGAAGCCGGGAGCGGTCACTGTCACCTCCGGTGTGCGCGGCATATTGCGCAGTGATCTGAGGAGCAGGTCGGAGGCGATGTCTTTAATCTGGCGGGGTAGGAATAACTGATGAAAACATTAAAAATAAGAGACAGGTCTTTGTCGCTGGGAAACAAAACCGGCCTCATGGGGATACTCAATGTAACGCCGGATTCCTTTTCCGACGGCGGCCGCTATTTTGCTCTCGAGCAAGCAGTTGAGCACGGCCTGGCCTTATTAGCCGCCGGAGCGGATATTTTGGATATTGGCGGTGAATCTACCAGGCCGGGTTCGGTTCCGGTTCCTGCTGCCGAAGAAATAGCCAGAATCGTTCCTGTGATCGACCATATTCTGCGGCGGAAACCGGAGGCCTTGATCTCCGTGGATACCTGGAAAGCTGAGGTGGCGGAAGCTGTCTTAGAAGCCGGGGCGGGGATTATCAATGATATTACCGGCCTTTTTGGCAGTGATGAAATGGCGGCAGTAATCGCCAAATACGATGCCGCTGTGATCTTGATGTTTAATGCCACAATGTATCGCACACAGGACAGTAAATCAGCGGTTTTCCCGGCCTTTCAGGAGGGGCGGGGTCTGCCGGTGTCATTGAACCAAGAATTGAATTCAATCGATCTGATGTCGGCTTGCCATAAATTCCTGCTGGCCAGTCTGGAACGCGCTCTCTCAGCCGGCATTTCTGCCCGCAGTATTATGCTTGACCCCGGTCTGGGCTTTGGTCTGTCAACTGAGGAAAATCTCTGCCTGCTGCAAAATCTGGAGCAGATTATTGCTCTGGATTATCCGGTTCTGGTCGCCGCTTCACGCAAGCGCTTTGTGCGCCGGGTTTTGACTGATGCCGGTTTTACGGAGCTGTCAGAAGGGATCAATCAGGATTTGGCCGATATCGGCACGGGTGCGGTTTCAGTCTATGCCGTCCAGAAAGGTGCGGATATGCTGCGTGTCCATGATGTCAGCAGACAGAGAGCTTATGTGGCAATCGCAGATGCCCTTAAATACTCTAAGCCCTAAATGAGCGGCCACTCTTTTGCCGCATAGGAGAGAAAAAAGCCATGACCAGCAGTTTAAGTTTCAACCATCCCCAATATCTCATCACCATGGCGGAGATGAAATTTCACTCCCATCTGGGGGTGCTGGCGGCAGAAAAAGAGCACGGTCAGACTATAGTCGTTGATCTGGAACTCTCCTGTTTCTATCCTCTGGCGCTTGAGACAGATCAGCTCGAGCAGACGGTAAATTATGCGCAAGTCTTCTCCTATGTCAAAGAGATGGTCGAAACGACGAACAGTGATCTGATTGAGCATCTGGCCGGCGCAATTGCCAAGGGGATTTTTGTCCGCTTCCCTTTGGTTGCAGCACTGTCATTGACAATCAAAAAGCCGCAGGCACCTATTGAAGGCGACTTCGCCTATATGGCCTTTACTCTGACCGCCAGCCGGGAGGAAGCGCTTTCCGGTTTGGCCTCGGATGCAGCGCCGGGCCTGACAGAGAGCCTGCAGCACACGGTAATTCTCAGTCTTGGCTCTAATATTGGTGATCGCAGATCACATCTGGCTTATGCTCTGACCCGCTTGCAAGCAACACCGGGTCTAAAGCTGGACCGGCTTTCCTCTCTCTATGAAACGGAGCCGTGGGGTAATACGGAGCAAGCGAAATATCTGAATGCCGTTGCCGGTTTCAAAACCAGGCTGGAGCCCATCTCGATCCTTGATCTGTGCCAAGCGATCGAAGCCGAACGCGGCCGCAGCAGAGGAGTCAAATGGGGTCCTCGCACTTTGGATCTCGATCTGATTAGCTATGATCAGCTGGTCATGGAGACAGAGAGGCTGATTCTGCCTCACCCGCGCTATCTGGAAAGAGAATTTGTCACGATTCCTCTGGCGGAAATAACAGGAGCCGGAAAACGCGAAACAGAGGCGGTTAAACTTGTAAAATCCTGCTGGTATCCGTTATAGTTAAGAAGCAATAGGAGGTAATATGTCAGAAGCAGTTCATTCAGATCAAGCTCAGACAGAAAAGCGCAGGAGTAAACGTTCCGGCCAGAATCAGCCGCGCGACAAGAATACTCAAGGCCGCGACAGAAAGCCTGCCAAAGCTTCAGGCCCAAAGAGCAGGACGCCGCGTCAAGGCGGCAGCAGCCGCAATCGCCGACCGGATAATAGACCGAAAAGCACTGACGGATCTCAAGCTGCCGCGGAAGGGAAAAAGACGCCATCCAGATCAAGTTCCGGCAATAGAAGACGGCGCAGTCAGGTCTCGAGACAGAAACAAACTCAGAGACCAGATCAACCGCGCGAGAGCAGAGAAAAACAAGCCGAACGCCCAGCCGGCAAAGAACAACAGCAACCCAAAGCGGCGGCTGTTCCTCAGCAGAGCAGGAAGGATACGAATATAGTATCCCAGAAGCGATCAAGCCGACAGGTCCGGCAGGTACGTCAACGCAGCAAGACCCATCTCAAGACAATTAAAGCCCCGGAGACTCTGGCGGATATTGAGAAGGAAATCAGAGCTCTGGAGAAAGAGATTTCTTTGGAGATCAGATCTATTTCCAATATCAATCTTGATTTCTAAGAGATTTCTAATGAATATATTGGGAGCCGATAATGAATAATATTTCGCAGATGCCCTTAGTAGAAACGCTCTTTGCTGCGGCACAGGAGCGTTTTTCTTTCCATATGCCCGGCAACCGTCACGGTAAATCATTCCCCGGCTGGCTGAGAGATAATCTGTGGTCATTGGATACGACTGAGCTGGCACAGACCGGGGACATCCAGAATCCGACCGGTAAGGTGCAACAAGCGATGGATCTGGCCGCCTCCTTTTTTGGTGCCGGCCACACTCGCTTTGTGACCACGGGCACGACCACTTCATTGCTAACGGCCTTGGCCACGGCCTGCCCGTACGGCAGTGAACTGATCTTGCCCCGCCGGGTTCATCAGACCTTGCTGCATGGTACGGCCTTGCTGAACTTGACTCCGATCTGGGCCGAAATCCGTGAGGGCGAGCAGGTCGAACAGGCCTTGCTGCGTACCTTGAAGGCCAATCCGCAAGCCCGGGCTCTATTTGTCACCTCGCCGGGTTATGACGGCAGGACGGTCTGCCTGACGGAGCTCGTACAGCTGGCGGACCGCTGCGGAACGATTATTATAGTTGACGAAGCCCATGGCTCTCATTTCGCAGCGGCGCCGGATCTGCTACCGCCTTCAGCACTCGCCCAAGGGGCGGATCTGGTTGCCATGAGCGCTCATAAAACTCTGCCGGCTCTGACGCCGGCCAGCTATTTGCATATCGGTCGAAAAGCCCTGGCCACAGGTAAAATCAAGGCCGACAAATTAGGGCAGATGCTCAAGGTCTTCCAAACCTCCAGCCCCTCTTTTGTCATCGCCGCCACCTTGGATTATGCCCGCTGGTGGCTGGAGCATAATGGCCGACGGGCCGTCGAAAATCTTTTGGCTCTGATCGCCGATCTCGACCGCAGCCTGCCCCCGACGATCAAGCGCATTCAGCTCCCGGGCTCCGATCCGTTGCGGCTGACCTATGATTACAGTCGAACCGGCCTCAGCCGCCCGCAAGTAAATGCCGTTTTTGATGCCGGCCGGGTTGACCCGGAACTGGTTGATCTGACCCGCATCATTCTCATTCCGGCACTGGATACTACTCAAGACGAGACGAAGGCGCTGGCCTCCGTCCTGCAGACAGTGGGCAGTACAGCTCCCGGTGCAGTGCCGGTTCAGATCGGTCATGCTGTTCCGGCGGAGGATACCTTATTTGATCAGGCTCCTCCTTCCGCTGTGTCCTGCAGCGCAGTTCTGTTCGGGGACTTAAAGAAAACCACAGTTCCGTTGCATGAAGCCGATGGACGAATCGCTGCCGAGGCGATTGTACCGTATCCGCCGGGCATCGCCCTGATCTGGCCGGGAGAGATTATCACAGCGGATCGCATCAGAGCCATAACGCGCTTCCTGACTGCCGATATTACGGTTTATGGTGTGCGTGATCCTGACAGCAGTAGCGTTGTCGTGTTAGAATAAGATAATAGCGGAGAGTGGAGATTGACAAATGAAAAAAAGGGGTTTTTTCATCACCTTTGAGGGTGTAGATGGAACAGGCAAGACCACTCATGCCGAGAGGTTAGCTGCCGATCTGACAGCCGCGGGTCATGAAACACTGTTGCTGAGAGAGCCGGGCGGTACCTCTATCGGTGAACAGATTCGACAGATCCTGCTCACACGCGAACATCAAACTATGACCGGGATCAGCGAGTTGTTTCTCTTCGCTGCCGCCAGGTCGCAGCTGGTCAGAGAGGTTATCCGGCCGGCACTTGAACGCGGAGTGTATGTTATCTGCGATCGCTTCATAGATTCCACTGTCGCTTATCAAGGATACGGCAGGGGGCTGGATGTCGATTTTGTACGCCGTGTCAATGAAGCGGCTGTCGGGGAGACGAAGCCTGACCTCACAATTTGGATAGATATTGATCTGGAAGTACTGGCAAAAAGACTGGGCAAAAGAACCAAAAACAATCAATCCGATCGTCTGGATCTGGAGCCAATGGCTTTCCGAGGCAAGGTCAGAGCCGGATATCAGGAAATTCAGGCATCTGAGCCGGAGCGCATCTTCCGTGTAGTATCGATGCCGGATAAGAATGATACTTATGAACAGATCATACAATGCGTTAGGAGGGAAATTCTATGAAATTGATCTTTGCCATTATCAATGACGAGGACAGCCCGCGCCTTATATCAGAGATTAACCGTGCAGGACAGCGCGTTACCAAGCTAAACTCTATAGGCGGTTTTCTCAGAGCCGGCAATACGACTCTGATGATTGTTGTCGAAGATGATCTGCTGGATACTTTGCTGGGTATTATTCGCAAATATGCCAAGAGTCGCAAGGCTGTAGTTAACTCAAGTGTTACGCCAAGCGTGTTGGGCGGAACTTTCATGCCCTTACCCGTAGAAGTTCAGATTGGCGGAGCTACGGTTTTCGTAGTTAATGTCGAGCACTTCGAAAAAATCTGAGCATAAAAAAGGCTTTTCTCGGATCACAGGCTTATCTGCACTCAAGAGTCGTTTAGCCGGTCTTATTTTGACAGAGGACAATTCCTGTATCCTCCTGACGGGTCCCTCTGGCAGCGGCAAGAAGAAAATTGCGAATCTCATTGCACAAGCTTTGCTTTGTCATGCTCCTACGGCAGAGGGAGCCTGTGAAAACTGTACTTCATGCCATTATTTCGACCAAGGCAATCATCTGGATTTCAGCATTCTGGCAGCAGAAAGCGGTAAAAAAACAATTCCGACCGCAAGTGTCCGTTCAGAACTGTCGGATTTAGTCCGCTATCCACGCCTGGGCAAGCGCAGAGTGATTCTCATTGATGCTGATGAATTGAATGAACAAGGGCAAAATGTACTGCTGAAAACCCTTGAAGAGCCTCTGCCCCATGTCCGCCTGATCTTGACCAGCAGTGATCAGTCCAGATTATTGCCGACAGTAATATCGCGTGTGATCAATCTGAAAGTTGATCGGCGTAAAGAAGATGAAATCCGGCAGATTATCAGAGAAGAGCTGATGGATCAGGAACAGAGCGAAGGCGACCTGCTGACTGACGAGGATATCCGATTCTTCGCTAAATTTGCTTCCGGCCTGCCCGGCCTGGCTCTGGAATTAGCAGGCGGTGATTGGTTTCGCCAGCTGCGTTCAGACACCGCTGCCATCTATCTGTCACTGGATCAGGCCAGCGAACTTGATCTGTTTACTGACTGCAGTGCTTTCTTTCTGGAGCACAAAGAGCAGATAGATACTATATTTGCAGTTTTGCAAAGTCTGATCAGAGATGAACTCTGTTTGCTTTGGCGCACCGAAGCAGAGATTATCAATAGCGATCTGCTGCCACAGCTCAAGACTGCGATCGAACGCAAACAGCAGAATCTGGTGCGCCGTGCCGAACAGGCAGCAAAAGACCAAGGCCTGGTACGCTGGAAAGAGGAAGAAGACTCGGGATGGAGCCGGACAGAGCGAGAGCTGCAGGACAGACTTACCGCAGCAGCCGGCCTGGTAGAAGAAAGCCGCGAAGCTTTAGCGCGCAATGTAAATTTTGAATTGACAATCACACGTCTGCTGCTACATTTGAAATTTCTGGCAGCAGGTGATGAAATAATTGAAAGCAGGAAATATGATTAGAATAGTTAATATACAACTGCACGGCCGATCACGTTATTATCAGGCGGATGCGGGTGATTTGGACTTAAAACAGGGCGATGCCGTTATTGTTGAAGATGAGCAGGGAACTGCCTTTGCCTATACCACAATGTCGCCTTATCAAATTGCGGCAGAAATCTACCGGGAGCAGCCTTTGAAGATCTTGCGGCTTGCGACAGAGGATGACAGAGAGCAGTTTGAGACTAATTGTGCAGACGAGGAAGAAGCTCTAAGGATTGCCTGTGAGCGTGTGGCAGACCATGAGTTGGAGATGAATCTGGTTTCGGCTTACTATCCCTTTGACAGACATAAACTTTTGTTTTATTTCACTGCTGATGGCAGGATTGATTTTCGCGAGTTGGTTCGCGATCTGGCTTCCATCTTTCATACCAGAATCGAGTTGCGTCAGATCGGAGTTCGTGATGAAGCGGGCATGATAGGCGGGCTCGGTGTCTGCGGTCGCGAGCTTTGCTGTGCCTCCTTTTTACAGACTTTCTCTCCGGTTTCAATTCGTATGGCAAAAGATCAAAGTCTCTCCATGAACCCGGCCAAGATCTCCGGTTCATGCGGACGCCTGCTCTGCTGTCTGAATTACGAGCAGGAAGCATATGTCAGCGCTGCCCGAACCCTGCCCGGCAAAAACAGCAAGATCAGATATAAGGGGGAGACGGGCAATGTAGAGAGTGTCAATTTGCTCAAAGAAACTTTACAGGTCAGGTTTGAACGCAGTGACGGGCCGGCCATAGTCGAACTGAAAGCAGCTGAGGTTGATGTCATCTCTGATCAGGGTAAGCAGAAGTCTGAAGCGCAGAAAGCACAGAAAAAGGAAGCAATTGCTGATCAAGTCAAGAGCGCCGAGGATAAAAAGGAAAAACTCAAGCTGAGCAAAAGGAAAGCCGTGCGCAAAATCCGGCGCAAAAAGATCCAGTCTAAAAAACAGGGACAACCCAAACCGCAGACTGAAACTTAATTTGTAATTATCGTAGCGGATCTGCCATCTAAAATGGCTTCCACATTATCTAATGAAGTGATATACGCTTTAGCGCTTTTTACGTTTTCTACAAAGGAAATAGAGGCTTCTATTTTGGGGAGCATGCTGCCGGCGGCAAAATGACCGTCCTTAATATATTGCTTCATTTGCTGAACGTTAACCTCTTGCAACTTCTCCTGATTAGGCTGGTTGAAATTGATGTATACATTATCGACAGCGGTCAGGATTAACAAGTAATCCGCTTTGACAATCTCAGCCAGTTTTGCTGCGGCAAAATCCTTATCCACAACCGCTTCTATACCTTCGTAAGCATCACCGCGTTTAATAACAGGTATGCCGCCCCCGCCGGCAGAAATTGTAATAACTCCGTTATTCACCAAGGCATTGATCGTATCAGCCTCTAAAATAGAAATCGGTTTCGGTGAAGGAACTACCTTGCGGTAGCCGCGACCTGCGTCTTCAACATATGTGTCTCCGGATGCCGCAGCCCTTCTGTCAGCTTCGGCCCTGGAGATAAAGGGTCCTATCGGTTTTGTCGGGTTTTGGAAAGCCGGGTCATCCTCGGAAACTAAAACCTGCGTAAGTAAAGTGACAACGGGCTTATCAATACCGGCTTTTTGCATGGCCTTGTACAGCGTATTTTGGAGCCAAAAGCCGATACTGCCCTGTGTCATTGCCACGGCGGTATCGAGAGGCATAGCGGGATTGGACTTTGAAGCTGCCGCCTCTTGTTGCAAAAGCAAATTACCCACTTGCGGACCGTTGCCGTGAGTAATAATAAGTTCGTAACCCGCCGTAATCAGTTTTATGAGCTTCTCGCTCGTATTTGTAAGCGCTTTGATTTGGCCGGCTGCAGTAGAGTCATCAGTTAAAATGGCATTACCGCCCAATGCGACGACAATTTTTTTACCCATAATTTCCTCAATCCATATCTCTGTCTAAAATAGCAATCACGCTATTCAGAATTATTATTATAGCGCTCCCGCTTTTAAGTTGTCCTCAATAATAGCCTGTTTCTGTACTTATCCCCGACGGAACAATTATAAATCTTCTTTCCGTCCGGCGAGCTGTAAAATGAAATAAAATTTAAACCGAAAAGCCGAACGACTCGGTTGGGTATGAGTCGTTCGGCTTTTGCAATTTATATTTGAGCTCAGTGCTTAGAAGCTTTCGTGCTCGGTCCGGTTGATGATTTCATTTTGCAGCTCAAGATCCAAATTGCGGAAATAATCACTGTAGCCTGCAACACGGACAATCAGGTCGCGATACTCTTCCGGATTCTTCTGTGCCTTGATCAGAGTAGCCTTGTTGATAACATTGAACTGGATATGATGGCCGTCCTTATCAAAGTAGGTTCTGATCACATTGCCCATCATCCGCAGCCCGTTCTCGCCTTTGACCAGAGATGGCGTAAACTTCTGGTTCAGCAGTGTGCCGCCTGTACGCAGGTGATCCATCTTGGCCGCGGAGTTGATGACAGCGGTCGGTCCCTTATGGTCTGCGCCCTGGACGGGGGAAATACCTTCCGACAGTGGCTTGTGAGCCAAACGACCATCCGGAGTGGCACCGATGACACTGCCGAAATAGACATGGCAGGTGGTTGGCAGCATATTCACCCGGTACTGGCCGCCTTTATAGGTTGGTCTGCCAGTGATAATCCCGGCATAGGTCTCAAAGATTTCCTGCATGATACTGTCAGGATATTCTTCGTCATTGCCGTATTTGGGCGTGTCGAGCAGCAGCTTGGAGCGGAAAGCCTCATGTCCTTCAAAGTTTTTATCGAGAATATCGAGGAATTCCGACAGTGTCAGTTCTTTGTTATCAAAGACATGGTATTTCAGAGCTGCCATTGAGTCTGTGACAGAGCCGATGCCCACGCCCTGGAGATAGCAGGTATTATAGCGGGCACCGCCGGCATTATAATCTTTGCCTCTGCTGATACAGTCGAAAGTAATGGTTGACAGGAAAGGTACGGGCATATACCGGGCAAAGATGGATTCGATCACATTGGAGCCTGCCAATTTGATATCGACAAAATGCTTAATCTGCTTGGTAAAAGCTGCCATCAGCTCTTCATAGCTCTTATAGCTGTCTGCTTTGCCGGTATGGAGGCCCAGCTGCTTGCCGGTATAGGGATCGAAGCCGTCATGCAAAGTGATCATCAAAACCTTGGGCAGGTTAAAGTAACCGGTCAGGATATAAGCCTCCCGTCCGAAACAGCCGGTTTCGACACAGCCTGAAGAACCGCCCATGCGGGCATCGGCCAAGGTTTTCCCAGCGTTCAGCAATTCCTGAATAATGGCTTCGGTATTATAGAATGCCGGTTGGCCCCAGCCCTGGCGCGAAATCTCACAGGCGCGGTGCAGGAAACGATCCGGAGTTTTTCTGCTGATCTGGACATTGGAACTGGGCTGCAGGAGACGCATCTCGTCCATGGTGTCGAGGATCAGATAGCTGACATCATTGACGCCATCGCGGCCGTCAGGAGTGATACCGCCGGTGTTGATATTGGCAAAGTCAGTATAAGTGCTGCTTTCTTTCAGTGTAATACCGACCTTGGGCGGGGCGGGCTGGTTATTGAATTTCACCCACAGACACTGCAGAAGCTCTTTGGCTTTGTAATCGTCAAGGATGCCATCCGCCACATCATTGGTATAGAAGGGGTAGAGATGCTGATCCAGGCGACCCGGACTAAAGGCGTCCCAGGGATTGATTTCGAGTGTGACACCGAGATGAACAAACCAGTACATCTGCAGTGCCTGCCAGAAGGTGCGGGGCTTTTCAGCCGGAACAACTCTGCAGTTCTCGGCGATATGCAGGAGTTCAACTTTGCGCTGCGGATCGGTTTCCTGTTCGGCCAATTCGGTGGCATATTCGCTGTAACGGCGTCCCAGCGAGATAATAGCTTCTGAGGCAATTCTCATAGCTTTCAGCTGCTCAGCCTTATGAGGAGCTTCCATATCCTTGGCATAATCCAGATTGGCCAGCTCATCATTGATCTGGGCAATCCGGTCGTTAAAGCCTCTGGCATAAATTTCATCTGAACCTACTGTATGACCCGGTCCTCTTTGCTCCATGAACTCGGTAAAAATACCTGCGCCATAGGCTTCTTTCCATTCATCTGTCATCAGGGACAGAATTTTGCTTCTGGTGGAACGATTCTCCCAGAAAGGCAGAATGGTTTCTTCCTGAATATCGAAATATTCATCTTTGACCTTAAATGAGATCAGATCACGCTGATCCATGACTCTCATATCTTCCAGTGAGTGACAGCACAGCTCAGGGAAGGTAGGAGCAGCTTGCGGATGCTCGCCTTTCTCACCGACGATCAGCTCACCGTCTCCGATATAAAGTTCTTTGTTCTCCATTAATTCTTTGAAGAAAAGTGCGCGCAGTACGGGAACGGATACCTGACCTTGATATTTTTTGTAAACATCAGTTTCGATTATAGCTCTCTCCATTGAGATTACAGGCTGAGTCGAAACGGATTCCTCCCGTAGTTTTTGGATTCTTTCATTCATGCCACGTTTGCTCATTTTCTGTCGGGCGCTGGCCCATCCTCCTTATCTCTTATATAAATTAGAATTATTTTTTCAAATAATGATCCATTTAAATGATCTATTTAGTTACTGAACTGCTTTACTGAATTCATTTTGACATCTTTTATGAACTTAGAGCATATCATCCGGCACCAAAATTGCTCCGCCGATTAAGACTTGCTGCAGTCCTTTGCTCTTGAACAATTCTGTGATCTGATTCATGAAAGTGCTGTCAGGCACTTCGAATAGCTGTTTAGTCTCTCCCCAGCCTAAGCGATCGTATTTGTCGCTGCCAAAACGATGGTAGGGCAGGAGTGCAATGGTTCTGGCAGTAACATTCTCTACCAGCCAGTCTGCCATGCGCCCTAAAGTATCAATATCACCGTTAAAACCAGGTATGACCGGAATCCGAATATGAATATTGGCCTCCAGACCAGACAATTTGACCAGATTCTCGAGAATACGTTCATTGTTGACTGCAGTGAACTTGCGATGCTGATCAGTGTCTATATGCTTGAAATCATAGAGAAAAGAGTCAGCATAGCCGGCGGTCATTTCAATATTTTCCCAGGGCACATAACCGGAAGTATCAATGCAGAGATTGATCCGTTCCTTCTTGATTGCATCCATCAAGAAACTCAGGTTTTTCATATTCTGCGCCAGGGGCTCGCCGCCGGAGAAAGTGACACCGCCTCTTGATCTGTCGTAAAAGGCTCTGTCTTTTAGAACAACACTCATGATTTCTTTCAGGGTGTATTCTTTTGAGTTCATTATCAAGGCATCGGTAGGGCATACGGCTGCGCAGTTACCGGTGCCGTTGCAAATATTGCGGTCAATAACCGGTCCTTTTGTAGTATCATAATTTAGAGCACCAATAGGGCAGGCGTCCTGGCAATAACCACAGAGGATGCAGCGATCCGGGAAATGGAGCAGTTTGGGACTATATTCCAGACCCTCAGGATTATGACACCAGGCACAACGCAAGGGGCAGCCTTCGAAAAACAGAGTGGTGCGGAGACCTGGTCCGTTTTCCATGCTGAGTCTCTGTAAATCAAATAATCTGTACATGGCACCTGCCTAAAATTCAATATAGTAAATTTTTGAGCCTATTTATATTATATTCCAATTAATAAAAAGGTCAAGCATTTTATTTATTCTGGTGTTTTTGGAGGTAAAGATGGATTTAGCGCAAAGTATTGGACAAAGAATCAAGGCAATACGCAATTCCAGGGATTTGACCCTGAAACAACTTAGTGAAATGACGGGGCTGTCCAGTGGTTTTTTATCTCAATTTGAGCGGGGTATGACTAATATTGCCATAGATTCACTAAATCAAATTGCCGTGGCCTTGGGAGTGCCGCTGGAGGGTTTGCTCAAATTACCTCCCAGAGAACAAGAAATAGAGGTTATCCGTTCCTATCAGAGGGACGCTACTTTCGTTTCTCCGCAAATAATTCAATATATTCTGAGCTCACAGCCGGAGCATTTCACCTTTTTACCAAGATTATATAAGCTTCTGCCTTTACCTGAGCATCAACCGATTGAGCTTTATAGTCACGAAGGTCAGGAATTTCTGTATGTAATTGAGGGTTCGATTACCTTTTACTTAGAAGATGAGACAACCATTCTCTATGCCGGTGACAGCGTGCAGATAGATTCCACCGTACGGCATAATTGGACTAATCACACATCCTTGCCGGCCACATTGCTGACAATTAACAGCCCCAATCCATATTTATATCTTGAGGAAATACATGGCGGCTTGAACAATACCGGCGACAGAGACGATTCCTAGCTCCGAAACCAGGGTTGCATCAGTGGATCGACGGTATAGGTAGATCCTACTTTCCTAGATGTTTAATGCCACGGCATAACCTGAACGCACAGCTGCGGCAATGTCCTTAGTTCCGGCGGCGGCACCGGCCACTTTGACTATCGGTGACACATATGAGTCCTGTATCAGATGGAAAACATCATAATTATTGCCGGAGCTGCCGGAGCCGGACGCTACAATAATGGCGTCAAAACGGTTCTGCGATAGCATGGCCAGCGTAACTTCAGTTTTGAAATAAGTCTCAAGTTCACCGCGGCTTTGCGCATTATATAATCTTTCCAGCAGATAGTAGCTATATCTTTGCCAGGCTCTACCTTTGAGCGTGCCGGTGTTAAGAGCGGCATGGTGATCTTGGCCGCAGATTGTGGGGGGCATTTGTGCGAGCTGTTTGACGGTTAGGGTCTCATGATCTTCTGTTTGTACATCGGTATCGGGAGCGAAAGCAGTTGTTGTTATTGGTTCTGTGTCCGCTGCAGTCTCGGTTAAGGATGAGGAAGGGGCAGTCTCCGGCTCGGAGTTTTCACCATCTTCAGTTGGATTTAAAGCTGAGCTCAGATCTATTGTATCGGCTTCAGCGGCACGTTTAATCTCACCAACAGTCAGTTCACTGAAATCAATTGCAGTCTCCGGGGCAACATCCTCTTCGTCCTCGTCGTCCTCTTGGCTGTAGGGCTGTAGCTTGATCACGCCTTCGACAATAATATCTGCGTCGGCAGACGATGTGACTTCCGTTTCTGACACAGGAACATCTGCAGGAACATCTGTTAGTGCGGAGTCGACTGCACTTTCAGTGACATCTGCATCCGCAGCATCGTCCGGTCTGATTGCATTCTGCAATGCCCACTCAAAGGGATTGGCCTGATGGTCAAAGAGCGATACATGATAGCCGCGTTCCCAGGCAGTGAGTGCAGCTTGCATGCCTGCCGGTCCGGAGCCTATTACAGCCAGGCGCTGGCCGGGATAAGCAGGCCTTAGTTCGACCGGATAGCTATTTTCTTTGCCGCAGCGCGGATTGACACTGCAACCGGGGAGACCGCCCGGGAAAAAAGCGGGGGCGCATAAATCATGACAAAGAATACAAGGTCTCTGCATGATGCTTCTGCCGCTATAGGCCAATTTCGGCCAGGACGGTTCTGCTAATAGAGCACGGCTCAGCACCACGGCATCTGCTTTATTTTCTATCAGAGCCAGTTCGCAGAAATCAGGGTCTGACTCAGCGGCTCCGATCTCAGCCAGGACTGCGAAATTGCTGTCCTCATCATTGAGCGCTTCCCGCAGTTCCTTGGCGACCGGCAATGAGCCTTGAAAGGAGTTCTCCCTCTGGAGCAAAACACCGGACAGACCCAGCTTTTTCATGCTCCGGAGTAATTTTGCATCGAGATGAATCGGGGAAGCTCTCAGGAAGAGAGGTAAATCGGCAGGCAGTGATTTTCTTATTGCTGCAACTACCTGCAATAAATAGATACTGCCGGTCTTATAATAGAAGCTCAGACTCTCATGCTGTCTGGCCAGAATCCAGCTCAAAAAAGTCCCGGCGGAAGCATCGAGATAGATAGCATCAACCCCGGCTGCATCAAGACTGATAGCATTGGCGGTCATTTGCTCCAATGAGCGTTTCAGCCTTCTGGTACTCAAGCCTTTGTTGAGCGGTAAGGGGGAAATCCCGACAGCCAGGCGGCAACCGTACTGATTTAATTCCTTGGCCAGGACGCCCCATTCCTCTGCCACATCAGTTATCTCGCCGGGACTGCAATTGTTGATTGAACCGCCGAAAACCAGAGCCAGACCTGCAGCTGCACGCTCGCGCAGAAAAGCCGTGTAGGCCGGACTCGGTCTGTAGACGCGTTGAATCTGCCCGCTCTCTAAAGGTGCCGCCCAAACGAGGCGGTTGTTTAACTGCAGACCATTGATCTGCAAAGGAGAAAATAACAGCTTATAAGGATAGATCTCCTCGGGATTGATTTTTGGTTCTGATCCGGTTTCAGATAAATTTGTGGTCATGGGATTCACCGCCTGTACTGAAGCAAAATAGTTTATATTATATTTTACCTGCTATATCTCAAGTTCTAGTTACAGTAACTTTACGATTAGATTAGTCTGTAATATGCTAAGTAGACAGATTACAGGCTTCAGCTAAAGAAACGGGGAAAAATAATGGGTAATAAGGACGAACAGGTAGTGATTGCCTTTGATGTTGGCACTCAGAGTACCCGTGCTTCATTGATCAACAATCGGGGAGAGATTCTGCATCTTTGTCAACAGAAACATGAACCGGCGTATTTTTCACTTCAGCCTGATTGGGCGGAGCAAGATCCTGATTTTTATTATGACAAGATAGTGACTGCCACTAATGAGCTTAAAATCGCAGCCGGGTCCGCACTATGGTCTAAAATCGCAGGGGTGACTATCACCACCATGCGTGATACACCCGTACTGTTGGATCGGAACCGCAAGCCCTTGCGACCTGCTTTTGTCTGGCTGGACCGCCGCCGAGCCTCTGCCGAGCCCAATCTCTCATTACCCAAGAGATTATTGTTCCGGATCGCAGGTATGCAGGAGGTAGTAAAACAGCAATTCCAGTTTACGCCCTGTAATTGGGTGCGGGAGCATGAGCCCGAAATCTGGGAACGGACAGACAAATATGTTTTTCTCAGCACCTATCTGATCTATCGGCTGACGGGGGAATTGCGCGACTCTATCTCCGGCTTGACAGGCCATGTTCCATTCGATCATCAGCGGGGTGATTGGATGGGCCCCCATAATCTGATTCGCTTTGTCTTCGATATTGAACGGGACAAGCTATGTGATTTCGTCCCTGCCGGCACGGTTCTGGGCACAATAACCCGAGAGGCAGCGGATAAGACCGGCCTTAAGCAAGGCCTGCCCCTCTATGCTGCAGGCGCCGACAAAGCCTGTGAAATACTCGGCTTGGGTTGCATTGAGGCGGATAAAGCGGCGATCAGTTTCGGCACGTCCGCCACTATTGCTTTTACTACCGAACGCTATAGAACGCCCGAACGTTTTGTGCCCTCTTATTCTGCCGTGATGCCGGGCTTTTATAATCCGGAAATTCAGATTTACCGCGGTTACTGGCTGCTGTCCTGGTTCATCCGGGAATTCGCTACGGCTGAAGCGATTCAAGCGGCGAAATTGGAAATCAGTACGGAGGAACTGTTGAATTCTTCTCTGGAACAGATCCCGGCCGGCTGCGACGGTTTATTTTTTCAACCGTATTTTACACCCAATATCACCAGGCCCTATGCCCGCGGATCGGTGATCGGTTTTTCGGACACTCATACGCACAGTCATGTTTACCGCTCCATTATTGAGGGCATTAATTTCGCCCTGATCAGCGCTAAAAATATTATGGAAAAACGTGTCAAAACGAACATAAACAGCCTATATTTGGGTGGCGGCGGTTCCCGCAGCAGAGAAATCTGTCAGATCACAGCCGATATGTTCGGACTGCCGACATATCGTTCCGGCACCAATGAAGTAGCCGGCATCGGCAGTGCCATCGCTGCCTTTGTCGGCTTGGGCGTATTTTCAGATTATGACGAAGGCGTTTCGCATATGGTCCATATCCGTGATGAATTTTGGCCGGACCGCAGGCAGCATCAAATCTACCGTGAGATCTTCGAAGATATTTTCAGCGATATTTATAAACGCTTGGCTTCGTTGTATAAAAGGCACAGCAAAAATTCTGCCCGCCGCAATAGTCGAAATATCTGAGTTTTAAAACAAATATTGTGTTTTAATAATAATTAACAGTAGCTAGTATTGATAACAGCAGCTAGTATTGACGATTAAAAAACAAGGAGAAGAATTATGCGCGAAATTATTGCTACCAAACAAGCCCCGGCGGCAGTAGGGCCTTATTCCCAAGCAGTTAAACACAACGGCGTCATCTATATTTCGGGACAGCTCCCGATCGATCCTGCCAGCGGCGAAATCTGCACGGGCAGTATCGCCGAGAAGACTAAACAGGCCATGAACAATCTGCAGGCCATAGCTGCAGCGGCGGGCAGTGACCTCAGCAAGGCCATTAAATTAACAGTCTTTTTGACCGATTTGGGCAATTTCGGCGAGATGAACGAAGCCTACGGTGCTTTCTTTGCCAAAGATCCGCCGGCACGGTGCTGCTTTGAAGTCACAGCCCTGCCCAAAGGCTGCGATATCGAAATTGATGCCATCATTGCCGAATAGATCCGGCGATTAACGGAAAACCGGGCAGAAACAAAGGTAATTTATTTTCCAATACTACCCTCTTGTCCTTTGTTTCACCGGTGCGAGTAGTTCTGCCCCGCCACTAGCACGGGGCAGACTGCTCGCGATGCTATTTCATTGCAAAAAACTTGATACTGGCATAGAATAAACAAGCCTTGTCCCAGTGGCCTAATGGATAAGGCAGTAGTTTCCGGAGCTACTGATACGGGTTCAATTCCTGTCTGGGACGCCAAGATCAAAGGACGACAATATGGACACAATCCTGAGTCGTCTTTTTTATATCTTGAGACATTGATGTATCAATGTTCCAAGAGAAGCCCGAAATACACGAAAGGGCAGCGGCCAATCTCCATGACTGGCGCTGTTGCTCTTATCCGTAGACGGACTACTGCTACTGAAAATGTCAGAAATATCATTTGCAAACTGAACCACCAGCCTTTCAAAGGTGCGTTTTCCATCCGACATATAAGATATTTAGTTCAACGGAGAATTTACCAGATGGCGTAATTATGATAAAATCATGCTATGGAAAGGGGGTTGTCGCAATGATTACGATTCGTCCGGTGTCTGATTTACGCAATCGTTTCACAGAAATCGAAAAGACTGTTAAAGAGGGAACTCCAGTCTATTTAACAAAAAATGGCTATGGAACGATGGTTGTTATGAGTTTGGAGCATTATGCCGCACTAACAGAAGATGTAGAAGCGAAACTTGATGAAGCCGATTACATAGCAGAAACAACGACAGAACGCTATACGGCGGATGAAGTCTTTGCTCGAGTAAAAAAGCGCATAAAGAGTCATGAAGAAATATAAATTGCGATTTCTTCCGCTTTTTGAAGAGGATTTAAACCGCATTGTTGACTATATCAGCTTGCAACTGGAAAAATCAATTGTAAACCACTGGAACAATTCAAATGATTAGAAGTGGATTCATAATCAGAACAAACAGATTTCAGTTTGGCGATCGGGAATAGTCATGACCGATCCATTTAACTGAGCTTTTACACGATGCAAAAACTCAGTCAAGAATAGTTTTCGGATCGCCGTATTCTCGCTTCATGGCCTCCACAGAGATGACCCACTGCTTACCAAATTTACAAGCATCCACTCCGTTTACTAATTTCCCATAGGAAATCGCCTTGCGAAGTGTACTTTCATTCAGCCCCCACAGCTCGGTCGCGTCAGTAAATGCCATGAGCCCATCAAAGGGTGTCTCGACTGTTTCACCATTTTCAAAGAGCTCATCACAGGAAAGATCGAGCTCATCGTTCCATACAATACCGTATCCGCCTACATCGACCTCTACATCATAAAAGAGCAAGGGTGATTCCTTTAATTCTTTGAATTGTGGCCATTTGTTAAACAAAGGCTTTATATCATAAATTTTGCTAACTCCCTCTGCAAATTGAACACCAAGGCGCCAATCCGGAAGAGGAGTAATTGTTTTTACCTTGTGAAACATAATATCAACTCCTTATTCAAGCGGGGCAAGTTTCTTAAACTCTTGAGTTTCCCACATATGCAAAAGATCGTTCTTATTAATAAGCACCCTCTCCCGAACCATCTCCAGGGCTTTGGGCGGCAAGTGGCCTTCCAAAATCTCATTTGTCTGAATGTTAACGGCTGCCATATCATCACCGTATAGGGCGTGTATATGCGGCGGATTATGTTCCGCCTGCTGAAAATACCATGCGAATAACTATCCCATAAAACCTTGCTAATACAGGTATAATTGATACCTTCCTCGTTGTTCTTCACCAACATCTTATCACGAAATCGTGATAAAAGCAATATCTTTCGTTGCACGGAAATCCAGTCTTTTTATTTCCGTTTTTACCAATCCCATTTCTTCAAGCTGTCTTGATGCCCCGGAAATGGATGTGGGCGTAAACTTCAGCTTCTTAGCTGTTCGACTCGTCATAAATTCGCCGCATCCCCTCTGACATTGACAATATCAGCTGCAGAAGTATTATATTTACGGTGCGGAGGGGGAGCAACGCTTGTTCATGCTGAAGATGAAGCACTCAAGAGAGAAAAATCCCTAATAATGAAGCTGACCCGGAGAAGTATAGTGAATAATATGAAGCAAGATTTAATCCAGGACTATCGCAAGCTCGATTTTCAGTTGGCCGCTATTGCGGATATGCTAAATGGCGAAGAAGCCTTTGAGGCGGATCTGTTCATTCCCGATCAGGAGTATAGGCTGGCGGTGGAGTCACAGATAGCGTCGGCTCAGGCTTGCCTTGACCATCTGGAGTCGCCGGATCCTGTATCCGTTTTACTCAAGTCGCATTTCTCGGATTATTTGGCTGCTCAGACTAGTGATCTGCAGGCCAGATACGAAAATCCTGCAGTACAGATCGGCAGTTTCAGAGAGTTATTTGAATTCCTTCTGACCAAGGACAGCAGAGAAGATCTGGTCAAAGCGGAACTGATGATCGGTAAACTGAGCCGGACAGCGGATATGTTCCAAGCGATATGTTCCTGGCTGACTGCCGTGAAGCCGATTTATCTTCTGGAGGCCAGAGAGGCCTGCCGGGCCAATATCAAGGTTTTTAGCCGACTGCTCGGTCAACTCAAGCTTTATTTGCCTGATTTAGCGCACAATATATATGGCAGGTTGCAGTCTGCTTTCCGGACTTTCGTGATGCAAAATCAGACCATGCAGACAGAACTGGAACTGAGGCTAAAACAAATTGCTCTGCCGGAGCAGACAACGGAAGATAGCATTCTCAAGCTCGATCCTGAGGTTTATGCAGCTCATCTTTTGTCGCAACATGGCGTTATCTTGTCAGAGTTACTGGACTGGCATGAGGAGGAAATTGCCAAGACCAGACAGTCTGTGCTGACAATTGCCGGTCAGCTGCGGATTCCCGAGGCAGCTTCGGCCAATTCAATGGCGGATGTCAATGCTATTTTGCTGAAATATGCAGGACCGGCCGCAGCGGCGGCGGAGATGCTGCAACGGGGTAATGAATATATCAAGCGCACTGCTGCCGCCTGTAAAGATTTTGTCCGCTTGCCGGAGGAAAGTTGTGTTGTCGTCAATATTTCCGAGTCTCTCAAGGATTCCTATCCCTGGGGCGGCTACGGCGGCGGCTGTCGGCGCCAAAGACCCTTACAGGGGGAGATGTTCCTCAACGGTTACAATTACCGTGCTGTAACTGACGGCTGGATCAAAATAAATACGGTGCATGAGGCTTATCCCGGACATCATGTTCAATTTGTACGCAATATTGTTGATCCGCTTCCGGAAACATTGAAGCGCGGTGCACGCTATACTCCGATTCTGGAGGGAGTGCCGCACCGCTCAGAAGAGCTGTTCACTTTTGTCTTTCCGGAAGATCCGTTCTATCCGCTCTTTGTGGCCTATCGCAGGCATCATACCGCAGTTCGGATCAAGGCTGATTTAATGCTGCGCTATTTCGGCCATCCGATCAAGGATGTGGTGCAGCTATACTGCTCAGAACTGGATTTTGACTGGAATACGGCTCGCGGACAAGTCCGGGCTCAGGAGTATATGCTCGGCTATTTTACCTGCTACTATTACGGCTTCAAGCTGATAGACCGGTGGGAACGGGAATATGGTTTTGACCGGAAAGAGTATACGGAGCTGCTGTTTTCGGCCGCCCGTATGGACATGCATAATTTCAAGCGCTTTCTGGATCTGACGCAAGCGGAACGCCGCAGTCTGCTGAACGATTATGCCAGCTTGTATCAATTCGCTGACGATTACTCGGAAAAGCCGGACTGCCGGTTGTAGCCTTCGTCAAAATATATATTTCCGTGCGCTGATCTGTGATACAATTACGAGGCAAAACGCTTGTATTGTCGATTGATATGGCGTACAATTCAATTCCTGATTCCGGTACGATCAGGGGGAGGAAATTTTGACCTAAGGAGACAGTAAAATTGAAAGATAAATTGACACTATATGGTTTTAATAATCTGACTAAGACTTTGAGTTTCAATATTTATGATATCTGTTATGCCAAGACGGCCCGAGAACAGAAAGACTATATAGCGTATATTGACGAACAGTATAATTCTGAGCGTCTGACTTCAATTTTAGTTCATGTCACCGAGATGATCGGAGCTTTTATCCTCAATATTTCCAAACAAGATTACGAGCCTCAGGGTGCCTCGGTCAATGTACTGATTGCCGAGCAGCCGCTGGAAAGGCAGTTGATCGATATCACTTGCAATGCGGGCGAGGTGACGAAACGCGATTGTCCGCCTCGTCCGGGTCTGCCCGAGCACGAGATGGTTCATGCACATCTGGATAAAAGCCATGTGACGGTGCATACTTTCCCGGAATGGCATCCCGATAAGGATATTTCCACTTTCCGGGTGGATATCGATGTCTCTACCTGTGGTACGGTGTCGCCGCTCAAAGCGCTGAATTATCTGATCTCCAGCTTTGATTCCGATATTATTACCATTGATTACCGGGTTCGGGGTTTTACGCGCGATACTACGGGCAAGAAGCTCTTTCTTGACCATCCGATGACTTCGATTCAAAACTATATCGACCCGGAAACGCTCCAGACTTACGATGCGATGGATGTCAATGTCTATCAGTCGAATATATTTCATACCAAGTTGATGGTTAAGGAGATAAATCTGCAGGATTATCTCTTCAATACCGATGTCTATGAGCTGCCTCCCCGCCGACGGCTGCAGATTCACGATGCACTCCAGAAAGAGATGATCGAGATCTACAGCGGGGTGAATGTCTATGACTGAATCCGGAAAAGCTCGCCCTGTGCCGCCGGAGAGATTGCGCCGGATTCTTAACGGTACTCTGCTCGGTCAGGGCAACGAGATGCCTGATTATGAAGCACTATACCCAGGCAATCCCCAGGCCAAAGCGCCTTTGTACGAGGCTGTGAGTCTCTACCGCAGCAAGCGCATCGTGCCCTTTGATGTGCCAGGACATAAACAGGGACGGGGCAATCCCGACTTGCGGGCCTATCTGGGTGAAGACTGCCTGACCGTGGATGTCAACTCCATGAAAATGGTGGATAGTCTTATCCATCCCACGTCCGTAATCAGAGAAGCTGAAGTCCTGACGGCCCAGGCTTTCCGGGCGGCGGATGCCTTTTTCATGGTCAATGGTACCAGCAGTGCCATCCAGGGCATGATCTTGTCTTCGCTGAATCCGGGAGATGAGCTGATTCTGCCGCGCAATGTCCATCGCAGTGTGATCAATTCTCTGATTCTGGCCCGAGGGACACCGGTCTATGTCAATCCGGGCGTGCACACAGGATTGGGCATTCCTCTGGGCATGTCTCCGGCGGAGATCGCGAAGACAATCCGTGAGCATCCCAAGGCCAAAGCCGTCCTGGTCAATCATCCGACTTATTACGGTGTTTGTTCCAATCTGAAAGAGATCACCCGGTTGGCACATGAGGCCGGTATGAGGGTGCTGGTCGATGAAGCGCACGGCACTCATTTCCATTTCAGCCCCGACCTCCCCGTTTCGGCCATGGAGGCGGGAGCGGATATGGCGGCGGTCTCTTTGCACAAGACCGGAGGATCATTGACGCAAAGTTCGTTGCTTTTATTAGGCGAAGGCGTTAGGAGCGACGCCGGCTATATTCGTCAGATTGTCAATCTATCCCAGACGACCAGCGCTTCTTATCTGCTGATGGTGTCTCTGGATTTGACCAGGAGATTGTTGGCGTTCAAGGGCCGGGAAATCTATGATCGGGTTATCAAGCTGGCCAATTATGCCAGGTCGGAGATCAATCAGATCGGCGGCTATGATGCTTTCAGCAATGAGAAGACGGACGGAGATGCCTTTTATGAATTTGATCTGACCAAGCTGTCAGTGCATACGCGCTCTATCGGTCTGGCCGGCATTGAAGTGCACGATCTGCTGCGGGATGAGTACGATATTCAGGTTGAGTTCGGTGATCTGGGGAATTTCCTGGCCATCATCTCGGTAGGTGATCGGGCTGTGGTAATTGAACGCTTGATTGCCGCTCTGGTAGAGATTCTGGAGCGCTATGGCAAAGAGCCGTCCGGTCTGCTGGCCAATGAATATGTCAAGCCGATCGTCGAGATGACGCCGGCCGAAGCTTTCTACGCCAAGACAGATCTGTTGCCGCTTCTGGCAGCCGAGGGCAGAATTGCTGCGGAGTCAATTATGTGTTATCCCCCGGGGATTCCGATTCTGGCGCCGGGCGAAAAAGTTACCAAAGATGTTATAGATTATATAGAATATGCCAGAGCAAAAGGCAGTCTGCTGACCGGCACTGAGGATGACAAAGTCGAGTATCTGCATGTGGTCAGGCTGTAATGGGAAGGAGAACAAAGATGACTAAGGAATTGTGGTTTGCCGAGTATCATGACGAAAATACTCGGTTGGGTATGAGAGTTACTCGCGAATTGGTCGCTATGCAAAGCGAGTTTCAAGCAATCGAAATCTTTGAGACTCCGACTTTCGGTCGGGTATTGACGTTGGACGGCCTGGTCATGCTGACGGAAAAAGATGAGTTTATTTATCACGATATGATCATTCATGTTCCGATGGCAGTACATCCTAAAGTGCAAAATGTCCTCTTGATCGGCGGCGGAGATGGCGGATCTTTGCGGGAACTCTGCCGCTATCCGGAGATTGAGCAGATCGATATGGTGGAAATAGACAGCGAGGTTGTTAATCAATGCCGGCGTTTTCTGCCGCAGGTCGCTGCCGCCTATGACGATCCCCGGCTCAACCTGATTTTTGCCGATGGCTTAAAATTTGTTCGCCATAATACTGATAAATACGATCTGATCGTGATTGATTCCACCGATCCCTTTGGACCCGGTGAAAGTCTGTTTACCAAAGAGTTTTATGGTAATTGCCACCGCGCTCTGCGCGCAGACGGTATTCTGGTCAACCAGCATGAGAGCCCTTTTTATCCGGCTGATGCAGAAGAGGCCAGGCTGATTTATCAGCGCCTGACAGCGACTTTCCCGCTGGTCCGCGTCTATCAGGCTCATATCCCATGCTATCCCTCGGGACACTGGCTCTTTGGTTTTGCTTCCAAGCGTTGGGATCCCTTGCAGGATTTTGATGCCGAGCGCTGGAATGCCAGAGGCTTGTATACGCGCTACTACAATACGGATCTCCATACCGGCTGCTTTCAGCTGCCGACCTATGTCAAGGAATTGCTGGAGTCGGGTGTAGAGTAATCAGTGGCGAACGATTTTGCTCAAGTAGTGATATCCTTGAGGTGTCGGCGGTTGGCTTCAGAAGGCTGCCGGCTGTTTTGATAGTGTTACAAGTGGTTTAGAGGTATGAGATGAATAAACCGAAAGTTCCCAATTTCTTTGATCTGGAGACGGATTTGGCGGCGGCGGAGCAGATCATCTTCGGTGCTCCTTATGACGGCACTGCTTCTTTCCGCCCCGGCTCGCGCTTTGGGCCTTCCGCTATGCGGGAAGCCGCTTATGGCATTGAGTATTACAGTCCTTATCAGGAGCAAGAGCTCTCCTTGCCTTTACATGATGCAGGGGACCTGGAACTTCCCTTTGGCGATCCCTGTGTTGCTTTGCAGCTGATTGAAGAATATGTGCTGTCAGTAGTCAAGCAGGAAAAAATGCCGGTTATGATCGGCGGTGAACATCTGCTCAGCTTAGCAGTTGTGCGAGCACTGCTGACTAAGTATCCTGAATTGCATATCATTCATCTCGATGCTCATGCTGATCTCAGGGAAGAATATCTTGGCTCTAAGTATTCACATGCCACTGTTTTGCGGCGGATTCATGAAGAGGCCGGTACTGTGATCCATAGTTTCGGTGTCAGATCGGGCCTGAAAGAAGAATTTGCCTTCGCGGCGGCAAATTTGGATTTTCATCCTTTCTCGCTGGCCGATCTGGCTGCATTGAAAATGCAGCTGGGCGCCAGACCGGTTTATCTGACTTTAGATCTGGATGTGCTGGATCCTTCAATTTTGCCCGGGACCGGAACGCCCGAGCCCGGTGGTGTCAGCTTCAGGGAGCTGCTGACGGCACTGCTGTCGCTCCGGGGCGTGAACCTGGTTGGCTTTGATCTGGTTGAGCTTGCGCCTCAGCTCGATAGCAGCGGTGTTTCTACCATTGTGGGCTGCACTCTCTTGCGGGAACTGCTACTTTTGGCGCAATAGTGCTAAAATTTGTCATAAGGTAATTCGTTAAGGAGTAGCAATTTTATATGCAAGTATTGATTATTGGCGCCGGGAAATTGGGCAGGGAACTGGCCACCGCGCTTCTGGACCGAGATGACCAGGTCATCCTCGTCGATATCAAGCCGGAATCCTTGCGGCTGGCAGAGCATATCCCCTGCGTCAAAATCCTCGGCGATATGACGGACAAGGAAGTTCTCCGCAGGGCACAAATCGAGACAGCGGATGTCGTCTGTTGTGTGGCCGATTCCGATAATATCAATATTATGGCCACTTGGGTTGCGACCAAGATTTTTGCTGTGCCTCGAGTACTGACCAGACTATATAATCCCCAGAAAAAAGATGTTTTTCAGGCTCTGGGCATGCAAACAATTTCCTCGACGAAATTTACTGTCGCTGCTTTTCTGAGTTCAATGGATGATGAAGAAACAGTAATGCAGCACCGGCTGTTTAATAATACTGTCACTTATTCTTTGGTCGATGTGCCGGAAGAACTGGTTGGTTCGAAGATTGCGGACGTCCAGTCCGCTTCAGATCAGATTATCTTTGGTATTCGTCGTCAGAATAGAACTTTACCACTTTCCGCTGAACTGATCCTCAAGGCCGGGGATCAGATCATCATGGCGGATCTGAATTAGGAGCTGCTGAGATGAGAATTATTATTGTAGGCGGCGGCAAATTAGCACATTATCTGATTGAGACTCTGATCAAAAATGATAATGGCTACGATATCACGCTGATCGAACAGATTGAAGAAGTGAGTGCGGAGATCGCCAGCCAATTTGAAACGGTAAGGGTTCTGCACGGCGATGGCACTGATCTTAAAGTTTTGGCTGAGGCCGATTGCTTGAAGGCGGACTATTATATCGCCGTTACAGGCAAGGATGAGGATAATCTGGTCGGATGCCATATTGCAAAAACTGTGTTTGACGTGCGCAATACAGTCGCACATGTGAATAATCCCGCCAATACGGAGTTGTTTCAGCTGCTTAAGGTTGACCTGGTCTATAGTCGGGCACTTATTCTAGCCGATATTATCGAACAGGATATCGCCTGGGAGGGTATGCGGGTCGTGTACAGTATTCCTAATCAAGAGATCAATATCTTGGAAATTGAGCTGTCACCCAGTTCACAGGCGGTGGGGAAGGTATTGGCGGAATATGATTTCCCCGGCCAGACCAAAGTTGTTTATATTGTTCATAAGGACGGTCAGGCTGAGGTTCCCCGGGGCAGTAGTGTTATGCAGGCCGGTGACCAGCTGTTTTTAGTGGCCGGAGGCGAGGACTACGATGCTATCTATGCTGAGATGGTGGCAGTAGAGGATATATAATCATGCCTTTGTTGCACATCAGATCCAAACAGAAGTCCCGGCTGGAAAAACTGCTGAGCAATCCGGTGCGGTTGATTGTGATTTCCTTTGCGACGGTTATTCTCACTGGTACAGTGTTGCTGGTCTTTCCTTTTGCCAGCGCAGCGGGACAGTGGACAAGCCCCGGTGTGACTTTGTTTACTTCGACTTCCGCCACCTGTGTGACAGGGCTTGTGGTGGTAGATACCGGCACTTACTGGTCAACTGCCGGTCAGGCTATCATTTTGCTACTGATTCAAGTTGGTGGTCTGGGTCTGGCGACTATTGTCGGTGCTTTCTATACTTTCTTTTCTAAAGTTCAATCCTGGCGTCAAATTGAGCTGGCCCGGGAAAGTACCTCCAGTCCGGGTTGGGTCGAATTGACCAAGCTATTGCGTTGGATCATCGGTTTTACTCTGACCGCGGAAAGTATTGGTGCTATATTGCTGATCTGGCGTTTTTGGCCATATTACGGTTCGGCAGCGATCTGGAAAGGATTATTTCACGCTGTTTCGGCATTTTGCAACGCCGGCTTCGATCTCCATGGCAATGCCGACAACGGCGGTTTTGTCAGTCTTACTGCCTTCAATCATGATCCTATTATTCTCATGGTGACGGCAGTTCTGATTGTGTCCGGTGGTCTCGGTTTCATGGTCTGGTTTAATATTTTCACGCGCAAGCGGGGAAACAAGCTGTTGTTCCACAGTAGGCTGGTACTTAAAATGACAACCATTTTGATCCTGTCAGGAGCTGTTTTGTACTGGCTGCTGGAGTTCAGGAATACGAGTTCAGCCACAGCATTGGGCAATTTGCCCTGGTATCAACAGCCGTTTGCTGCCATTTTCCAAAGTGTATCTACCCGAACAGCGGGCTTTAATAGTATTGATCAGATGAGCCTGGCTGATAGTTCAAAATTTCTAACTGTGGCCCTGATGTTCATTGGCGCTGCTCCGGCCAGCACCGGCGGCGGCATTAAAGTCACTACAATGGCCGCTGTAGCTTCCGGTATTATCTCTGATATTCGCCGGCAACCATCGATTATTATGTCTAAGCACTATATCCGCAAATCAACTGCCAGACGTGCCAGTACAATTTTTGCCCTGTCCTTGCTGATCATACTCTCAGCGACAGTAGCAATTTCTATCCTGGAGAATGAGATAATCGGCAATCAGCAGCTTTCTTTTCTCGACATCATGTTCGAGGTGGGATCGGCTTTCGGCACGGTCGGTCTGACCGCCTTCGGCACGCCGATACTGCATCTGACCTCGCGCCTGGTACTGGTCTTTTGCATGTTCATCGGTCGCGTCGGCCCTATCTCCTTTGCGCTCAGCCTGAGCAGACAAGAAGAACCCAGCCGGGTTATTTACCCCGAAGCAGATATTCTGTTAGGATAATTGCAAAATCGGTTTTACTCAGGCTCGGGCAGGGCGGCGATCTTGTCTTTGATCATCTCTTCCGTCAGGATGGGATTGGCCCGGCCGGAGGTGGCTCGCATCACCTGGCCGATAATTGATCTGAGAGCGGCTTCCTTACCCCTGCGGTAGTCTTTGACTGCTTTGGCACTGGCGGACAGGGCTTCTGTGACATAGCCTGCCAGTATTTCAGGATCATTAATCTGTTTGAGCTGATGCTCTTCGACATAGGCGAGGGGATCAATCTGATCCTGAGAGCTGATCATGGTCTTGAAGACTTTGCGCCCGGTATTGCTATTGATCTCTTCTGTTCCCAGCAAATCGGATAAAACCGACAGCTGTTCGGGTGCCAGCGGTACATCGCCTTCTTCAGCCAGTCCCGGCAGCAGATCGGCAATGATCAGATTGGCTGCGATCTTGGGATAGTTCGTGTGTACAGCTGCTTCTTCAAAGAAATCGGCAATCCTGATGTCATTGGTCAGGAGATTGGCATCGTATTCGGGGAGTTCCCAACGTTCAACATATTCTGCGATCCGGACGTCGGGCAGGCGGGGAATCGTGGCCCGGATGGCGGCCACTTCTTCCGGGCTGACTAGGATCGGTACCAGATCAGGATCGGGGAAGTAACGGTAGTCCGTGGCATCTTCCTTGCTGCGCAAAGAAGAGGAAGTGCCGGTAGCTGAGTCGAAGCGCCTGGTCTCCTGCTCGATCACGCCGCCGGATTCGAGGATTTCGACCTGTCGCTGATATTCATGCTCAAGCGCCTTCGTCACGAAATTGAAAGAGTTGAGATTCTTCATCTCTGTGCGGGTGCCCAGTTCCTCCGTGCCTGCCGGGCGGATAGAGAGATTGACATCACAGCGCATGGAGCCGCGGTCCATCCGGCCGTCTGAGACACCGGTGTACTGTACCATGGCGCGGATCTTGCGCAAGAAGGCATCGACTTCTTCAGGCGAGCTCAGATCAGGCTCGGTGACGATTTCAATCAAGGGAACACCGGCGCGGTTGAGATCGACCAGGGTGCCTTCGCCTTCCAGATGGATGAGCTTGCCGGCATCTTCTTCGATATGAATGCGATTGAGACGAACGCGCTTTTTGCCGGCGCGGGTCTCAATGTCGAGATAGCCGCCGATACAGAGCGGGTGCTGACCCTGGGTGATCTGATAGGCTTTGGGCAGATCGGGATAAAAGTAATTCTTGCGCTCCATCTGCGAGTAGGGTGCAATCTCACAATGACAGGCCAGGCCGGCTTTGATGGCAAATTCCAGCGCTTGGCGGTTTAACATCGGCAGTGCTCCGGGCATGCCGAGGCAAATCGGGCAGGTATTGACATTCGGTTCAGCTCCGAATTCATTTTTGCAATAACAGGTGATCTTGCGCTCCGTCATCAGCTCGACATGCACTTCGAGCCCGATGACCGCTTCATATTTAGTCATTGTGCAGTCTCCTCTCCGGTACCGTCCATAATAGCAGCACCTGCCTGATATAGTAGAGCTTCACTGAAAGCAGGCCCGATCAGCTGTACGCTGACCGGCAGATTCTCTACCCGCGAGCCGGTAGGGACAGACAGCGCCGGCAGACCGGTTAGAGGTGCCAGAACGCTGAAAAAATTAACGTTGCGGGTATCTTCTTTACTCTTTTTTGCTCCCAGTTTCGGCGTAACATCCGTTGTTGTCGGCAGTAAAATCAGATCGACTTGTTCCAGCATTTTGTCAAATTCGTTTTTGATGAAAGTTCTGACCTTTTGTGCTTTGACATAGAAAGCTTCATAGTAGTCGGCGCTGAGTACAAAGTTGCCCAGCATGATGCGGCGCTTAACCTCCGGGCCAAAGCCTTCGCTGCGACTGTTGTAGTAAATATCTTCCAGATCTTCATAATCAGAGCTGCGGTAGCCATAATGGATGCCGTCCAAACGGCCGAGGCCGGAGGAAACTTCAGCACTTGACAGCAGATAATAGACCGGAAAGGCGCTTTCCAGTTGCCGTGGGGCCAGCTCGACGATTTTGGCTCCGGATGTTTCCAGATCTGCCGCTGTTTTGAGGATAGCTGCTTTGAAGTCTGCTGTGACTTTGGTTTCCAGATGGTCAAGGGTCAGGCCAATGCGCAGGCCGTTGACACCTTTGCTCAGTCCGGCGCTGAAATCCGGTATCGCCCTGTCTGCGGATGTGGCATCCTGGGCATCATGGCCGGCAATGGCATTTAGAACCAGGGCATTGTCAGCCAGGCTGCGCGTCAGGGGGCCTACCATATCCATAGAGGGAGCCAGAGGTATGATGCCACGCTTGGAGACGAGGCCGTAAGTCGGTCTCATACCGACCAGTCCGCAATGGGCGGCCGGTAGACGTACAGAGCCGCCGGTATCAGTGCCGAGAGCGTAGGCCGCAGTTCCCGCGGCTACGGCAGCGGCTGAGCCGCCTGAACTACCGCCGGGAATGCGGGTGAGGTCCAGCGGATTTTTCGTCGGCCCGAAAAGTGAAGACTCGGTAGTTGTACCTAAAGACAGTTCATCGAGATTAGTCTTGCCCAACAGCACACCCATCTGTTCCTGTAGTTTCAGCCAGACATAGGCGCTGTATGGCGGCACAAAATTAGAGAGCATTTTCGAAGCTGCCGTAGTCAGGATTCCCTCAGTGCAGATATTATCTTTCAGTGCCAGAGGGATGCCGGCCAAAGGCGGCAAGTCCTGACCCGACATCAGAGCCCGGTCAACTTGAGCCGCTTGGGCCAGTGCCTGGTCGGCAGTGACAGTGATATAGGCATTGATTGATTTATCCCGGGCTTCGATCTGTGCCAAATAGTGGCGGGTCAACTCGACAGCCGAGAATTCTCCGGCTCGCAAAGCCTTCGCCATTTGTGTTAGATTCATCTTCTGCATATCCATCTGCTACTCCTCCAATGCAATCACTTCAGGTACGAAAAAGCAGCCGTCGCGGCTGACAGGCGCATTTGCCAACAGTTCATCGCGAGTCGGACCGGTCGGGATCGCGGCAGTTTGGAACACATTGGCGGCTTCATATACATTATCAGTCGGGGCCAACTCCGCTGTATCAATGCTGTCTATCTGACTGGCCCAGTCTATGGTATCGGCCAGATATTCGCTGATTTGTGTCAGCTCTGTCTCATCAAAGCGCAGGCGGGAGATCTGGGCCAGGCGCTTGATATCGAACTCTATCGGCTTTCTCCCGGTGCCGGAGCCGGCTGCTGGCGGCTGGTCGCTCTCTGATAATCCGGCAATCAGGGAGAGGCCGAGTTCATCCAATTGTTCGCGGTCTACGCGGTCAGGCGCACCGGTCAGGAGACAAGAAGCATCTTTTGTCTTGGGGAAAGCGATTACTTCGCGTAGGGAATCTTCTCCCAGCAGGATCATAACCAGGCGGTCAAGACCGAAGGCGAAGCCGCCATGGGGCGGTGTGCCGTAGGCAAAGGCGTTGAGCATAAAGCCGAAGCGTTGTTCAATCTCCGCTTCAGACAGGCCCAGTACCTTGAAGACCCGGCGCTGCACCTCGCTGTCATGAATTCTAATCGAACCTGAGCCAAGCTCCGTGCCATTGAGGACGACATCGTAGGCCTGCGAATGTACCCGCTCCGGTTCCGATTTCAAATAGGGAATATCCTCCGCATACGGCATGGTGAACGGATGATGCTGGGCCAGGTAACGCTTTTCGCTTTCGCTGTATTCGAACATTAGGAAATCGGTGATGATCAGGAAACGATATGAATCATCTCTCAGTTCCAGCAGATCTGCCAGTTCAAGTCGGATAGCACCCAGGATTTTGCGGGCTTTGGCCACTTTGTCCGCCGAAAAGAGAATGAAGTCGCCGGGCTGTGCTCCGGCCTTTGCTAACAGTTTTTGCATGGTTTCGTCGGAGAAATATTTGGTCAGGATGGAGTAAATCTCGCCGTCAGGACGCCAGGCGATCCAGGCCATGCCTCCTGCTCCCTGCTCAATAGCAAATTCAGTCAGATGGTCGATCGTACTGCGGGTGAAATCGGCTTGACCCGGTACGACAATGGCTCTTACAACACCGCCGGCCTTGATTGCCTGCTTAAAAATGGTAAAATCCGATTCGGCAGCAATCTCGGTAAGATCAATGATCGGCAGTTCAAATCTCAGGTCCGGTTTATCGACACCGTAAGTGTCCATGGCTTCTTCCCAGGTCAGCCGGGGGAAAGGCTCCTGTATGTCCAGACCTATCCCTGTTTTCATCACATATTTGAACAGACGTTCCAGCAGTGCGAGCACATCTTCTTGTTCAACGAAGGCCATCTCCAGGTCCAGCTGAGTGAACTCGGGCTGACGGTCCGACCGCAGATCTTCATCACGGAAACAGCGGGCAATCTGATAATATTTATCAATGCCGCCCACCATCAATAGCTGTTTAAAAATCTGAGGTGACTGTGGCAAAGCATAGAAACTGCCGGGATGAACACGACTGGGCACCAGGTAGTCGCGGGCGCCTTCCGGTGTGCTCTGAGTCAGCATCGGCGTTTCGACATCAATGAATCCTTCCTCATCCATGAAATCGCGGATTGCTTTAGCTATCCGATGCCGGAAACGCAGATTTTTCTGCAGACGTTCGCTGCGCAAATCAAGGAAACGATATTTCAGCCGCAGATCTTCCCGCACACTATGATCTTCGACGGGATTGAAGGGCAGTGAGCCGGCAGCGGACAGCAGTTCGGCCTGGCGCACCTGCAGCTCAATCGTACCCGTCTTGATCTTGGGGTTGACTGTCTCTTCATCGCGCAAACGCATCCAGCCTGAAACGGCAATTACTGACTGGTTGCGCACTGTTTCCGCCAGGCGGAAAGAGTTCTGATCCGTATTTTGCGGATTAAAGACAATCTGCAGTACGCCGGTATGGTCAACCAGATCAATGAAAATGACGCCGCCCATATCCCTTTTATTGGCTACCCAGCCGCAGGCGACGGCATCTTTGCCAATATCTGCCTCGGTCATCAGACCGCAATAGTCTGTACGTCTCATAATTTCACTCCGTTCCTTTTCTCAAATCAATACATTATTATAGACTAAATCCGTCATATATGAGCAAGTGAGATTCGTTATGCATTCCCTCAAATGACCGCCGGCGCAAATTTGACAGAGCTTTTTCTTAATGTTATCATTGCACGAAATTGAATCGCTTTAGGTAGAGGCGCGGTTTTCAAGAGTACTATCGGCAAGGCAGGTCACCGTCGATATAAAAGGGGAAATCGCCGAAGTTTCGGAAGAGGGCCTGATTTTCCGGAGCTGGGTCGGCAGATAAGATCTGACGAACTGTCACAAGCTTTTGTGGAGCGCTATCGATGGCATCGGCACTGATCGAATATTATCCGATTTCCATGGACCGCTTGACAAAGCGGTTCTTTTTTATTAAAACCGGCCGGCCGGGTAAGAGTCGGGTCTGTACTTAAATAGTACAGGTGAGGAAAGGATGGAAAAAGGATGAGAAAGATTGCTTTATTTCTCGCAGTAGTGATGTTGTTGGCGTTGGTAGCTTGCGGGAAGTCAGATTCTGCTGCGACTGAAGCAGCTACAGAGGCGGAAGTCGAAGCCACCGCCGGCGCAGAAGCTGAACAGGAGGATACCACTGCAGCAGAGGCGGAGGAAACCACTGAGGCAGAAGGCGTTGAGACGACTGCACCGGAAGCTCAGAGCGTGCCCACAGGTGTTGAGGACGGTGTTCTGACTGTCGCGATGGAATGTGCCTATGCGCCTTACAATTGGGTACAGCAGGATGATTCCAATGGTGCAGTGCCGATCAGCAATTCACCGGGCGCTTTTGCCAATGGCTATGATGTGATGATGGCCAAGATACTTTGTGAAGCCAATGGCTGGGAGCTGGAGATTATACAGTCCGATTGGGATTCACTGGTACCGGGCGTGATGACAGGTACTTTTGACGCAGTTATTGCCGGCCAGTCCATGACAGCCGAGCGCTCTGAACAGGTGGATTTCGCCGGACCTTATTTCTATGCCACGATGGTAGTGTTGACCAGAGAAGATAGTAAGTTTGCTGCTGCCCAGGGCATCGCCGATCTGGCGGGCGGCAGAGGTACGGCTCAAGAAGGTACGATTTGGTTTGATCAGTGTCTGCCGCAGATCCCCGATATCGAAATCCCGCTGAAGTCTTCGGACGTGCCGGCCATGTTGATGGCACTGGCGACCGGTACTGTGGACTTTGTCTGCACTGATCTGCCGACAGCCCAGGGTGCCGTGGTTGCCTATCCGGAGATGAAAATTCTGGACTTCTCGGGTACGGACGGCGATTTCCAGTTCTCGGACGAAGTCAGAGCAGAGAATGTCAATATCGGTATTTCAGTCATGAAAGGCAATGCCGTTCTCCTGACGGCGCTGAACAATGTGCTTGGCACCATGACCGAAGATGATTTCAATACCATGATGGAAGATGCGATCAAAATTCAGCCTTTGAGTGAAGAATAGATCTGAAATGTGTCTGAGACCCGGGTCGTGCGGGCAGTCTGTGAACTGCCCGCCGCAGACCGGGCCGGACTAAAGGAGACGCCTGACAATGGGAAAATTGGCACAATTAATACAGGATATAGAAAAACTGTGGGATAAATTCGGCGATGTGTATCTCAGGGGTATCCGCTCTACGCTGATTCTGGCGCTGGTCGCGACGGCGATCGGTTGTCTGATCGGCTTTGCCTGCGGTGTTCTGAACACAATTCCCTACACGAAAAAAGACCCTCTGCCCAAAAGATTTGTCCTGAAACTGATCCGGGTTGTGATCAGGATCTATGTTGAAGTTTTTCGGGGTACGCCCATGATGTTGCAGGCGGTCTTTATCTTCTATGGTTTGCCGTATGTGACGAATCTGCAGCATAGATTCGATAGTATCTGGGTGGCATCCATTCTGGTTGTCTCAATCAATACGGGGGCCTATATGGCGGAATCGGTCCGCGGCGGGATTATTTCGATCGACCCGGGACAGACCGAGGGCGCAAAGGCTATCGGTATGAATCACTTTCAGACCATGACCTCCGTAATTTTGCCGCAAGCGCTGCGCAATATTATGCCCCAGATTGGCAATAACTTTATTATCAATGTCAAGGACACTTCGGTAATGTTCGTCATCGGCTTTCCGGACTTTTTTGCCGCTCACAGGTCGGCCTCGGGAGCAAATTATCTCTTTTTTCCTTCGGCCACGATTGAGATGATCGGTTATCTTACTGTGACACTGATCTCATCTTTCATTCTGCGCCGGATTGAAAAGAAGTTGGAGGGCGATGCCAGTTACGAGCTGGCTGCCGCCGATCAGCTTGTGATGGTGGCCGGTACGTACAGACATCCCGGCAAGGGCGAACATTTAGCCGAACGCAGCAAGGAGTTAGAGCGAGATGGCAAATAACAATAATGAGCATAATTCCCGTTCCCAGCCAATTCTGCAAATTGATCACCTGTCGAAAGCATTCGGCAATAATAAGGTTCTGAAGGATATTCATTTCGATGTCTACCAGGGTGATGTGATCAGCGTGATCGGTGCTTCCGGCTCGGGCAAATCGACTTTGCTGCGCTGCATCAACCTGCTGGAAACGCCGACAGGCGGCGAAATTATCTACAAGGGTGTCAATGTATTGGCACCGGGAGTCAATGCGACCAAATACCGCTCGCATGTCGGCATGGTCTTCCAGTCGTTCAATCTGTTTAAAAATTTGACTGTGTTGGAGAACTGTGTGGTCGGACAGGTGCGAGTGCTCAAACGCAGTCGCGATCAGGCCAAACAATACGCTCTTGAGCTTCTGGATAAAGTGGGTATGGCTCCCTATATCGATGCCAAACCTCGTCAGATCTCGGGTGGTCAGCAGCAGCGGGTGGCGATTGCCCGCGCTCTGGCGATGGACCCGGATCTATTGCTGTTCGATGAGCCGACCTCGGCTCTTGATCCGGAGACGGTAGGCGAGGTGCTTGCGGTCATGAAAAATCTGGCCAATGAGGGCATGACTATGTTGGTTGTCTCACATGAAATGGCCTTTGCCCGCGATGTTAGCAGTCAAGTATTTTTTATGAACGAAGGCGTTATCCATGAATCCGGCACTCCGGAGGAAATATTCGGGAATCCAAAGCGGCAGGAAACAATCGATTTCCTGGCCAGATTCCGCAACACATAGAGCTAACGGCTTAGCCGCCTCAGACACCTGGCTTCCCATTACCGCTGCAGTCGCCGTTCCGGCTCTTGTTCCAGCCGCAATACTGGAGGACTCGTAAGCCAAAAACTAAAAGTTCCCTGAAACTTCTTGCTTTCAGGGGGCTTTTCTTTTCGCTCAAATAATGATATTTTTACCCGGAACCAAAATGTATCTGAGTATTTGTGCCACAGACGGTGAAATGACTCCGGCATTTGCGCAAATGTTTCTCAAATTTTTGCGTAAAACTAACGTGAAAAAAGTTAGTTTTATGATATGGTTATTATAGTGATAAATAACGAGGGAGCATTTTGAAGATGTTTAATTTCCCGGCGATATGTATTGCAAATGGAACAGCAATATTGTTGTTATCAATTATTGTATCAAGCTCAAAAAAATCAATACGTCATGGATTTTTCGACGAAAAAATTTACTTCGCGATGGTTATTTTGAATATTCTGCAATGCATTATTGAAACGGTTGTTTTTTTTATGGATGGGAAAATGGTATATGGATACCATACATTGCTGATAGTGCTGAATGCCATTTTATTTATTAACACTACTATATTTTCGTATTTATGGACAGTATATGCGGATTATAAATTGTTTTCAGACATAGAAAGAATCAAGCGCATATACCCTTTTGTAGTTATACCTGCTCTGTTAATTATAATCGGCAGCTTAATAAACTTAGTGACACCTGTGTTTTTTGAAATTGATAAATATAATATTTATAAAAGAACAGATTTATATCTCATTCCATATGTTGTCACTTATTTTTATCTGGCATATGGGGTTGTATTAATTTATTCGCATCGCAGGAAGGTAAATAAATATTTGTCGATGCCTGCTATTCTGTTTATGATTCCTGTTATGATTGGAAGTCTGTTGCAATTCTTCTTTTATGGATACTCACTCGTGTGGCTTGGCGTGGCTGTAGGACTGATTTCCTTATTCATCAATGTTCAAAATGAATCGGCTTATGTGGATGCGCTGTCGGGATTATTTAACAGACAGTATTTAAATAACGTGTTGTTTGTGTGTAGTAAAAGAGGGAGCACTACCCGTGTACTAGCTGGAATTATGTTAGACATTGATGACCTGAAAGGCATCAATGATAGATTAGGACATCTTGTAGGAGATGATGCTATTTCTGCAGCCGGAAAGATATTACATTCAGCTGTAGGTGGTAAAGGGAAAGTATGCAGGTATGGCGGTGATGAGTTTATCATATTAATGTATATAAACTCTCAGAAAGAAATAATGGATATGATCGACACCATTAAAACGCAGGCAAGATTGTTCAATGAATCGGAACAGAAACCTTATGAGATCAATTTTTCAATCGGTTATAGTACATACGAAATTAAGCAGGAGTCAACAGATGATTTTTTAAAGAAGGTCGATGCTTCTCTGTATGGAGATAAGAAGAGAAAGATTAGGGAAAGATTAATTTCCGATAGAAGGCACGATTTCTAAGAGATTATGATAGAAAAAAGTTAAAGAATGGTGCTTGAGTTTTACAGCAAAAATTGTAACGGCTAAACCTAATAAGGCCCCTGGAACCGAAAGGTTCCAGGGGTCTTATATCAAGTAATGGGCTATATGATTTGATTTAGAACAGTCCGCTAATCCAACCCACCAGATTGTATCTGCTGAAGAGAGTTACCATAACCAGAGAAACAACGGACATGATCTTAATCAGAATGTTCAATGACGGCCCGACAGTATCTTTAAGCGGGTCACCGATGGTGTCACCGATGACAGCAGCATCATGAGCATCGGAGCCGCGACCGAAACCTTCCAACATACCGGCTTCAATGTACTTCTTGGCATTGTCCCAGGCACCGCCCATATTTCCTGCAGCCAGCGCCATCATTACCGCCGACAGAGTGGAGCCGATCAGGAGGCCGCCGACGAATTCGACACCGAAGAGGAAGCCGCAAATTACCGGCACTCCGACAGACATCAGGGCCGGTATTTTCATCTCATTGAGCGCACCGCGTGAGGAGATCTCAATACAGGTTTTATAGTCCGGATCAGCTGTACCATCCAGCAAACCTTTGATCTCGGCGAACTGGCGACGGACCTCGACCACCATCTCACGGGCGGTTCTGGTCACGGCGTTGATCAAGATGCCGGAGAATAAGAAAGGCAGTGCCGCCCCTACCAGACCACCAGCCAGTGTCATGGGCTCTACCAGATTCAAAGACAGAGGCTGATCCGCCGGCGTGAATGAAAAGAGATAGGACACCATCATAGACAGGGCAGCCAGAGCGGCTGAACCAATGGCAAAGCCTTTGCCGATAGCAGCAGTCGTATTGCCTACTGCGTCCAGAGTGTCTGTGATGTCGCGAACACTGTGATCAAGTCCGCTCATCTCCGCAATACCGCCGGCATTGTCCGAAATCGGGCCATAAGTGTCAACTGAAACTGTAGCTGTGACAAAAGCCAACATTCCGGTAGCCGCCATAGCTACGCCATACATGCCGCATGCGGTGTAGGAAATGAGGATAGCGACACCGATAACCACAACCGGGGCCATAGTCGATTTGAAGCCGACAGACATGCCCTCGGTAACAGTCAGAGCCGGCCCTTCCTTACTAGACTCGGCAATATTTCTGGTCGGGTTGTAATCATAGCTGGTGTAGTACTCGGCCAGATAGCCGATCACGATACCGGACAGCACGCCCAGACAGGAAGCCACCCAGGGAGAGAGGAAGCCGAGAGAAAAGCCTGCACCTGACAGATCATCAGACATATTGCTGAACTGTAAAAGTGTAATAAAAAATCCCACAATCATGGTCAGACTGGCAGAGATATATGTTGAACGATTAAGCTCCTTATGCGGGAAATCGGACAGCTTTTTGCGCGCCAGCATGACGAAAGTACCGATCACGCAGGAGATCATGCCGCCGGCAGCAAGCATGAACGGATAGAACATCATATTCTCCAGCATGCTGGAGCTGAACACGGTATGATGGCTCCGGAACAACTCGCTGGCCAGAATTATAGCAGACATGATAGCGCCGACATATGATTCAAGCAAGTCAGCTCCCAGGCCTGCCACATCACCGACATTATCGCCAACATTGTCAGCGATTGTAGCCGGGTTGCGCGGGTCATCCTCGGGGATATTAACCTCAGTCTTACCCACCAGATCCGCTCCCATGTCGGCAGCCTTAGTATAAATACCGCCGCCCACACGGTTGAACATGGCAATGACTGAGCAACCCAGTGCATAGCCGGACAAAGTAAGCGTAAACGAGATCGGCAGTCCCCACCAGTTAGTGGTGGCGACAGCATCTACCAGATCCTTGTATTGACCCAAGAGAACACCAAAGACCAGGTAGACAATGAAAATACCCAATAAAGCAAATCCGCCCACACAAAGTCCCATGACGGAACCGCCGCGATAGGCCAATTTCAGAGTTTCGCCCAGGCTATTGGTCTCCCTGGCGCGATTGGTTACGCGGACATTGGCATAAGTCGCTATTTTCATTCCGACCCACCCGGCGGAACCTGACATAATTGCGCCGATCAGAAAGGAGAGAGCCATCTGCCAGGAAATAGCTACACCGAGAAGGACAGCCAGGGCCAACGCAATCTTAGCGACAATCTTATACTCATACACGATGAAAGTATTGGTGCCCAATCTGACAGCGGCCGCAATTCGTTGCATGCGCTCCGTACCTTCATCAAACCTCTTGACATAGTAGAAATTGAACATTGAGTAGGCTAGCCCCAGTACGGCCGCGAACAGGAGCAAAACCAAAGCAATTACCATTTCATCCTCCCTTTATTTAATTATGATACTCATGGTAGTTAATACCTATTCGAAAATAATACTGTTTTAGGCGCATTAGCGCAAGTGCATGCTAACGAAAAGAAATGTTTTTACGAATTATCTACAAGTTGAGTGGCATCTGGTAAAATTTAAATATAAGTTCGTTAGTAATCCGTCAGCCAATCACCCCCCTGCCGGGCAGTCGGTAAACCATGCAATCCCGGGTCTGTACCCGACGGGTAGAGGAAAATAATCGAAGCACAGCCACTGAACAGTTTGAAGCAGAGGGTCGATCACCGTTGACAAAAAGTAAAATTAAGGAGAGGTCTATGACTAAATATGATTTCACTACCGTTGTAAAGAGGGTCGATTCATCAAAATGGAATCGCATGTTGGAGCTGAATCCGGAGATAGATCCGGCTGTGATCCCGCTGTCTGTTGCCGATATGGAATTCGTACTGGCGCCGGAAATCAAGCGTGGTCTGCAAGACTATCTGGACTATGCAGTACTGGGTTATAGCCAACCCTCGCCGGCTTATCTGGCAGCTGTGCAAGACTGGATGCAAGAACGCCATGACTTCGCAGTCAGTGCAGAGCAGATTTTACCGATTTCCGGTATTGTTCCTGCCCTCTACCAGGCGGTACAGAGCTTTACGGAACCGGGTGACGGCGTAATAGTGATGTCTCCGGTCTACTACCCCTTCTTTATGGCGATTGAAAACAGCGGTCGCCGGATTGAGAACTGTCCATTGTTCCTGCAGGATGGCAGATACTGTATGGATCTGGAGCTGCTGGATCAAATGACTGCAGGTACTAAAAACAAATTATTCTTATTCTGCAGCCCGCACAATCCTGCCGGCAGAGTCTGGGAGCGGCAGGAGCTGGCAGGATTGGCTGAGATCACCCTTAAGAATGAGCTGATCGTAGTTTCCGATGAGATCCACCATGATCTTGTGCTGCCGGGGCATCATCATATTGTGTTCCAGACTTTATCTCCGGAGTTGGCGCAGCGTGTCATCACTTGTACAGCTCCCTCCAAAACCTTCAATATCGCCGGCATGGCCGTCTCCAATCTGGTGATTGCCAACAGTGAACTGAGAGAGAAATTCAGCCGGCAGCTGGCCCGGACCGGCTTTAGAGGCAGTACCATTCTCAGTTACAAAGCCTGTGAACTGGCCTATAAATATTGTGCCGACTGGCTGGATGAATTGATTATTGTGATTAAACAAAATGAAGCGCTGGTGAGGGATTTCTTTGCCCGGCATTGTCATGAAGTCAATATCGTTCCACTGGAGGGCACTTATCTGCTGTGGGTAGATCTCAGCAGCTGGGGCATGACAATATCTGAGCAGGATACTTTTCTGGAGCAAGAAGCCCAATTCATTACCAACCATGGCCATATTTTTGGCAGCGGCGGTGAGGGTTTTGAAAGGATCAATCTGGCTTTGCCGACGGCGGCTTTATCTGCTCAGCTGGAGCGACTGCATACAGCCATGCACAAGAGAGGTCTCTGCTAGTCAACTATTACCTGGATATTTACACCGGTTGCCCAGGTGTTTGCACCGGTGTCAATCCCGGTCAGGAGCCGGCAGATGTCCTTTGCTCAACCGCCTTTGCTTGGGCGCCGGACCAGCGGATGACTTCCAGAGCCAGTTCATGCGTGGGATCAATGAAGTTGCCCTTGAATCCGTATTGCTTAACGGCGACCGGCAATTCCGTGCAGCCCAGGATTATGCGTTGGGCACCTTGCTGATGAAAAAAGTCCAGTAGAGACTGAAAGCGTTCCGGCTGCGGCAACGGCAGATCCGCCTTAACGGTGTCGTAAATAATTTCCGTCACTAATTTCTGCTGTTCGGCAGTCGGTACCAGCGCAGTGATGCTGGCTTCCGCCAGTTCACGCTGATAGACACCGACTGTAGTTAAGCCCTCGGTGGCGAGCAGTGCCGCTGTGTGACAGCCTGCCTCTTTTAATCTCTGTACGGTTGTACTGATCATGGAGATAAAAGGTATCGGTACTGCCGCTCTTAGCTCAGACAAGAAAAAATGTGAAGTATTGCAGGAGATAGTCAGTGCTTCCGCCCCGGCTGCGGTCAATCTGCGGGCGGAATTGATTAATTCCGGCAACGGACTGGGGCCGCCTCTGAGCAGGGCTTCTGTCCGGTCGGGGATAGTAGGATTATTATCGATCAGAAGCCGTACATGATCCTGATCGCGCTGGACTTGGGTATTTTCTATGATTTGGAGCATAAGATCACAGGTTGCCATCGGTCCCATGCCGCCAATAATGCCGATTACTTTTCTCATTATAATTCCTTTTCAAGTACAGCCTGATGCTGTAAGATTCTGAGCATAGCTTCAGGCGCGTCTGGCGTCTGAAACTATGTTGTCAACAAAACTGCAGGGGAGACCTAGGTTTCCCGAGCCAGATCTTTACTCATCAATTCTCTGATTTCTGCCGGGTCAGCAGTCTGCCCCAGTACCCACATCATTTTTGTAAGAGTAGCCTCCGTGGTCATGCGTCCGGTGGAAATAACTCCTGCTCGCAGAGCTTTTACGGCGACCTCATATACTGTAAGATCAGTTCCTTCAAAGGTTACCTGTGTTCCCAGAGCGATAGGCAGCCCTCGTGCCAGTAGTTTTTCTACTGTTGAGAGCAGATCCCGGCGCCGGAAAGGCAGACCGCCGAAGCCGTAGGCTTCAATGATGATACCGCGCAAGCCCAGATCAGCCAGACTTTCCAGCCATAAAGGCTCAAAACCCGGTGTCAGCTTGATCAGCATGACTTTGGGCTCAAGTTCTGCCGACAGTTGCGGTTCTTCCTGTGGCGCAGCAGTCATATCCCGGCCGAATTCAGACAGATACAAAATGCCCTCATTGATAGTGCCAATGAGGGGATGATTCACACTGTCGAAGGCATCAAAAGAATGGGTCTTGGTTTTCACGGTATGATTGCCGCCCATCACTTTGCCGTCAAAGACAACAAAGATGCCTTTCAAGTCGGATATGGCAACTCGGAAAGAATCCAGCAAATTGCCGGGAGCATCGCCCTCGGGCTCAGTCATGGACAATTGAGAGCCGGTTAGGACTATAGGTTTCCCGGGATCTCTGAGCATGAAACTGAGGGCGGAAGAAGTATAGGCCAGTGTATCAGTGCCATGGGAAATCACAATGCCGTCATAGTCGGACAAAGCAGCATAGCATTCCGCAGCGATCAACTGCCATTCCTCGGGCTGGACATTGGTGCTGTCCAGATTCATCAGCACTTTGGTCTCAACTGTGCATAATTCTGCTATCTCAGGCACTGCTGCCAGAAGATCCTCCGGCGTAAGCTGTGGATTCATGCCGTCTGCGGTCTGAGCTGAGGCGATAGTGCCACCGGTAGCCAGCAACAAAATCTTTTTCACCATAATTCTCCGCTGATATTATTTTTTACTCAATATCCCATTCGTGGACATTGAGCAGGAAACCATATGGTGAAGGTACTGCCTTGCTCAAGCGCTTGCTGACTGCTCCCAAAGGCGAGATGACATAGAGCGAAACTACGGGCACGTCTTCTTGTACCAATTTGTCGATATCACTGTAGGCCTTGGTCAGGGCGGCTGCATCACCGTCGGCTGTGGCTCTGACAGCGTCCAGATAGCTGTTCATCGTCTCGGAGGAATACTGCACCCAGTTCTGGAATTCAGGTGTGCCGGTAACCAGCCAATTGATGTCCGGATAAGGGTCGACCGGAACCATCGTATACTGGACGGCCAGCAGATCGAAATCATGTGAGCCTGCTGCTTCCAATAGAGAGCCGATATCCAGGGTAGTGATCTTAGCTTCAATACCGACATCCCTCAGCTGCTCGACGACGACATTGGCCGCTTTGACAAAGGTAGGATCGCCGGAATTGATCTTGAATTCCAGCGGCCGGTCCTGTGTCCACCCAGCTTCCTCCAGTAGAGATTTTGCTTCGTCCGGCGCAAAGGACAAGGGGGTGACGCCTTCGTCAAAATACGGCGAGTAAGAGGTGATGAAACCATCAATGATTTCGCCGTTGCCGTTGAGGAAACCGTCGAGAATTTGCTGTCTGTTGATTGCTTTGTTGATGGCCCGGCGGGCGCGGACATCAGATACGCTTTCGGTATTGATAAAGAGCAGCTGATTTGTAACCGGAGGTGCATAGACCGGCTGGACATTGTCCAGGGCGGCGATCGCTTCGTGATCAGCATCGGGGATAGAAGCCATTGTAGGTTGAATGAAATCGATCTCACCCGTCTTCAAGCCGGGGAGCAGCTGATTGCCCTGCACGACCTTGATATTGAGCTTGTCAATCTTAGGAGCGCCCAGATAATAATTGGGGTTGGCCTCATAAGAGGCAAAATGCTCCATATTGACTTCGTAGCATTTGTAGGCGCCGGAGACGACTTCGGGGTGATTGAACCAATCTGTGGTCTTCAGCTCGTCTATAGAAAGCTGGTTCAGCTTATGCTCGGGAATGACATGCATATAGCGGGCATAAGTATTGAGAAAAGAGGTCAGTGGCATCGGAGTAGTCGAGGTCAAGGTCAGAGTCATATTGTCGATTTTGTTAAGTCCGGGTACACTTTCCAAGGTAGCGTCATCAGGCAGATAACCGCTCTCATTCCAGCCGTCAAAGATACTGTACAGACCCATCGAGACATTGCCGATACCGGTGCTGGTCAGCTTTAACAATGTAAAGATGACATCGTCGGCGTCAACTTGTTCTCCGTCCGACCATTTAACCTCGGGATTGACTTTGATCGTGAAGGTTAGATTGTCCTCAGTGGTAATTTCTGACGCTAGCTGCGGTACAAATTCCAGATTGGAATCCAGATCGACCAGGGGCAGGAACATCAGACTGATGGCATATTTATTGACCTCGGTGGCATCGAGCAGCAGCGGGTTCAAGGAACCGATGACATTGGTGACACCGATATTGACGATCTTGTCACCGGCGGGCGCGGGGGTTTCTTCGCCGGTATCAGTCTTTGTAGCACTGCTGTCCGCATCAGAGGCCGGATCTTTCTTTTTGCCGCAGGCGACAAGGCTGATCAGCAATGAGGCGACGAGAACCAAGGCGATAATGGCGCAGATGATCCTCACTAATTTTTGTTGCTTGACATTCATATTAAAAATAAATCCTCTCTTAAAATCAAAATGTGCCAACAATTATTATATACGATAACAGTTCCCCTTGCAGATATGATATAGGATTGAATAAGAATAAGAGTTTTTTAAGAGATCTTTGCCGTTACGAGGAGGATGTCGAGGCCGGAAATAAGCGGCCCCGGTTTAGGGATTTATATACGAATATATGATCGTAATTGCTGTGGTATGATTAGGAAGCAAAGAAAGAGGAAACCAAGAAAATTGAGGTCAAGTTAACATAATGATGGCTACCGGACACAATGAGTCCGTACTCTCCGTACGGGACTTGGCAATAAGCTTTAAGACCGAGCAAGGTGAGCGCATTCTCCTGCGCGATGCCAGCTTTGAGGTTAAGCGCGGAGAAGTGCTGGGCATTGTGGGTGAATCAGGCAGCGGCAAAAGCATCACAGCATTGTCTCTGATGGGACTGTTGCCGGTCAGCGGACGGGTCTCTAATGGCGAGGCCTGGTTCGAGGGGCAGGATCTGTTCACATTATCACCGCGTCAATTAGACCGGATTCGAGGCAAGCGGATCGCCATGATTTTCCAGGATGCTCTGACTAGTCTCAATCCCGTGTTTACGATTGGCAATCAGATAGTGGAGGGGATCAGAGCACATCAGGATATTTCGAAGGCGCAGGCGACTCAGCAGGCTGCCAAGCTTCTGAGCCGAGTCGGCATGGCTGATCCGGACAATGTTCTGGGTCAATATGCCCATATGCTTTCCGGGGGCATGCGGCAAAGGGCTATGATCGCAATGGCTTTGGCCAGTGAGCCGGCGCTGATTATAGCTGATGAAGCCACCAGTTCCTTGGATGTTACGATCCAGGCCCAGATCATGCATCTGCTGCGCGAGCTGTCTCTGGAGCGTGACATGTCGGTGTTGCTGATTACCCATGATATCGGACTGATTGCTCAGATGGCGGACAAGGTCATTGTTATGTATGCCGGTGAGATCGTGGAAAACACGGATGTCTTTACACTGTTTGAAGCCCCTGGGCATCCCTATACGCGTGCCTTGCTGGAAACGGTACCCAGTATTGAAGATGACAAAGACAGGGAGCTGCAGGCGATTCCCGGGGTAGTGCCGGAAGATTATGATGCCATCAGCGGCTGTCGCTTTGCCTGTCGCTGCGCGTATGTCGAGCCAAAATGCCGTGAAAGCAGGCAGATCATGCTGCCGCTGGATAAGTGCCGGCAGGTTCGCTGTATGCGGGCACAGAATCACGAATTGGAATTCGTGCATTCTACACAATGCGAAGCCTCCAAAATTGCTTTGGCTCGCAGAAAGCAGGAAGCTAAAGCCAAGCTGTCAGAACGGTTGCGGACATGACTTTATTGCGGGCGGAAGATCTCTATCGTACCTTTCCGGCTGCGGGAGGTTTTGCCAGGCGAAAAAGAGTCCGGGCTGTGACGGATATCTCGCTGACAATGTATGAGAATGAGACTTTGGGGCTGGTAGGAGAATCCGGCAGCGGCAAGTCCACTCTGGGCCGGCTGTTGATCGGGCTGGATCAGCCGGACAGCGGAACTGTTTACTATCGGGGACAGGATCTGTCACAACTCAAAGGTCAAGATAAGAAACGTGTCCGTACCGAGATGCAAATTGTGTTCCAGGATCCCTGGGCTTCACTTAATCCGCGGAAGCGTATCTACGATATCCTATCTGCACCTCTGCTATATCATAATTATGCGACTAAGGCGGATGTCGGCGCAAAAGTTGCCGCTCTGCTGGAAAAAGTTGGTTTGTCACCGGAAAGCAGTGAGCGTTATCCGCATGAATTCTCCGGCGGACAGCGCCAGCGCATTGGCATTGCCCGGGCACTGTCCTTAAATCCGGCATTGATCGTTTGCGATGAACCTGTTTCTGCTCTGGATGTTTCCATTCAGGCTCAGATTTTGAATCTGCTGCATGAACTGCAGGATGAATACAATCTGACTTTGCTGTTCATCTCTCATGGTCTGGCCTCAATCAAGTATCTGTCCGATCGGATTGCAGTTATGTATCTGGGCCGGATCGTCGAGATTGCCGGTGCCGAAAAATTGTTCAGCTCCACTTATCATCCCTATACCAGAGCGCTGATCATGTCTTCACCTGTGCCTGATCCCTATCGCAGGCAGGAGCCGGAAGCCTTGCTCAGTGGCGAGATACCGTCCAATATCGATCCGCCGTCCGGCTGTCACTTCCATCCGCGCTGCCCGCTGGCAGAGGATTCTTGCCGGCGAGAGATCCCGCAATTGATGCCTGTGCCTGACGACCGGACACATCTGGTCGCCTGTCCGATTGCTCTGGCAGGAGGTGGCTTGTGAATCGGGGCGGCTTGCTGCGCTATATCCTGAAAAGATTGTTGATTGCGGTCCCGGTGCTGATCGGCATTACTCTGATCGATTATCTGCTGATGAATTTGGCAGGAAATCCGATTGATATGCTGATCGGTCCCCGTGTTACGGAAGCGGCCAAGGCCGCCAAAATGGCCGAGCTGGGCCTGGATCAGCCTTTTCTGGTGCGTTACTGGCTGTGGCTGACGGAACTGATGCGGGGGAATATGGGCTATTCGCTCATGACCTATCAGCCTGTGAGCCAGATGATCGCACAGAATCTGAGCCCGACACTGTTGCTGATGGGAACCTCAATGCTGCTGTCCTTCCTGATCTCGATTCCTCTTGGCATCTACTCGGCACTTAAGCAATATACTTTGCGCGATTATGCCATAGTCGGTACGGCCTTTCTCTTTATCAGCATTCCCGGTTTTTTCCTGGCGCTGGTATTGGTGTATCTGTTCTCGACTAAGTTGGGCTGGCTGCCCTCCAGTGGCATGAAGACTCTGGGCGGAGCAGGGGGTATGCTGGATACTCTGCGGCATATGATTATGCCGGTTCTGGTGCTGGCTGCCTCAGTTACCGGTAGTAATATCCGTTATATCCGCTCCAGTATGTTAGAGATTTTGCAGCAACCTTATCTGCGCACAGCAGAGGGCAAGGGCATCGGACGTTTTAAAGTCATAGGCAAACATGCCTTCAGGAATGCGATGATTCCGATTGTGACCCTGATAGGTCTGCAGTTACCGATGCTGCTCGGTGGTGCCGTCGTGGTTGAGCAGATTTTTTCCTGGCCGGGTCTGGGTCTGATGACGATGAGTGCGATCTTGAATCGCGATTTCCCGGTTATCATGGGCGTCAGTCTCTTGGCGGCGATTGCCGTCCTGATGGCTAATATAATTACTGATATTCTCTATGCGATCGTCGATCCGACGATCCGTTATGATTAGAGGCGGCAAATGACGGCAAACAGTTATCTGAGAACAATCTGGAAGCGTTTTAAGCGACATAGACTGGCTCTGGTCAGTCTGGTCTTCCTGTCTCTGGTCATTATCATTGCCTTGCTGGCGCCTCTGATTGCTCCCTATCATCCTGACCGAATCAGCGGCGATTTCGGTGCTCCGCCAGGCAATGGACATTTGCTGGGCACGGATGATGTCGGCCGTGATGTGCTCAGCCGTCTCATCTATGCTACCCGCATCTCTCTATTGGTCGGTGTGCTTTCTACTGTCATTTCGACTGTAATCGGAGTGGTGCTGGGGCTGGTCTCAGGCTTCTTCGGCAAATTCATTGATGCTATCATCATGCGCTTCACAGATATGGTGATGTCTTTCCCCTATCTGCTGCTGGTATTGGTTGCAGCTGCGATTTTTGGTCCCAGTCTGTTGAATATTATTATTATCCTGGGTTTTGTTAACTGGCCCGGCGTGGCCAGACTCGTGCGGGGTAATGTTCTGTCCTTGCGGGAGAGAGCCTTCGTCCAGGGCGCTCTTGTTGCCGGCATGCCCAAACCGTATATCCTGTTCTCGGAGATCTTACCCAACACGATGGCACCGGTACTGATCCATTCCAGCTCGGTTATGGCTTTTTCCATTCTGGATGAGGCGGCGCTGTCTTTTCTCGGTATGGGCGTGCAAACACCTACCGCCAGCCTGGGCAATATGCTGGGCGCCGCAACTTCTCAGGCTGTCTTGACCGATCTGCCCTGGCTCTGGATTCCGCCGGGCATTGTTATCGTCTTGCTCGTGATGTCTGTTAATTTTATCGGCGACGCCATCCGCGACGCCTTTGATCCAACCAATTAAACATAGTTCCACAACTGTAATTTGTTAAATTTACTACTAAAAACTATTCAAATATAACAGCCAGCAACTTGGCATTGCCCTTTCCATTATTCGCAACCGAGTGTGTATCTCCGTCACCGGCAAATGAAGCATCACCAGGCATTAAGACCTTAGAGATACCATTTTCAACTACCATAAACTCTCCTTCCAAAACAAAATACATTTCGGCATCGGGACCGTGTGAATGGGGCCCTATAGAAGCACCCGGCGGGAATTCCAGCACGGCGCAAAGCCTTGCCTTGTTAAAGGTTTCGTTCGTCGTAAAGACATGGGTAAACTCAACAGCTTTATTGCCGCCCCTTACATTTTCTTTTACTTCACTTGTCATCTGGTCTTGTGATTTAAACATAAATATTACCTCCGCAAATTCTGCTTTATCGTTCAAAATAAATATTCATATAGAACATATCTATACAAGTTGAAATTAATCTCCGCGGTTTCCCTTGAAAAATGGGCACCGTCTTCCTATGCACTGATTGTTTTGTGGTGCGAACGTGCAAACAAGATCAGATTTTTCCATTTCTATACCAAAATGCTCCATTACAAAGTCAATTGCTGTAAGAATGGCAAGATAAGAATTTCGTTTGCAGCATCTGGGCCCACCGATTTCTCCGATTTTCCCGAGAGATTTCGCTGTCATACGATGTGACAAAGCGTAGGGTTCATTCGCCAATGGTGTAGATTTCGAAATAATAGAAATAAACATCCCTGTATTGATGCCCGCTCCGCAAGCTCCCCAAAAACCGCAAGTGCCGCCGGGGATACCCTTGCCTCTGTTCATCATTTCGATTAATGCACTATGCAGATCAATATCACCGCCGGCATTTTTATATGCAGTTATTAATGCCAAACCAACCATGACATGATGCTCCGGTCCGTGCATATGACAGAACGGCATGCCCATCATTTTTTCGACGATAGCTATGGGATTATTTGAGGTTGCGGACAGGCAAAGTCCGATAATGGTATCCAGTCCCTGCGTATGGCAATCATTGCATACATAGTGACCTTGAACGCATCTCGTTTTGCTGTTTTCTTGCTTGTGGCATATCTCGCATTCCATGAGAATATCCGTTTCCAGGTATTCCAAGGGGGCTTTGCATATCAGGCATTCTTCATTCACGACTAATTCCTCCGCAAATCACTATTAAATCATTTTAGTGCAAAAAGAACGCGCTCATAATCTTTAACAAAGTATCTTATGTTTTTTCTACCTTTTTGAATTATCGTATGTCCCTCTGCTTCCAGTTTCTCTTTTTGTGCCATGGCACCACCCGGATATTTCTCATTCAGCTCACCATTTGCTTTCAGAGTCCTCCAGAAAGGAGTTTTGTCATCTGTCCTTTGATGACTTGCCCAGGCAGCAATAGACACAAAAACACCAGCTGTAATTGGTTCTGTGAAGTCGGCGCCTGATTTAGTCGCAAAATGCTCGCGAATTTTTCCGACAGTGATAACTTTTCCGTACGGTATCATTTTCATGATGGCATCATAGTCAATTGGAGGAGCAAAGTACATTCGATCCCCACCATATTTTTCAATACTTGTCTTATCCGTGATCGTTTGAAATTTAGGCATATCTTTACGATCATGCAACATAGCATTAAAATCTTTTCTGTCTTCATTAGCCATAATATTTACCTCCTGATCCAAGAATAATGACATTACCTGGGCTATGCAATGAGACAGTTTGGGAAAATCCCCGAGGTTTATTTGTTTCTCAATAAAGACTATTTTAAAAGTCTAATAAAAACTTCGTCCTCAAACTTCGTCCTCGTTCATCGCCGTGTGCGAAAGATCTCGCAAATACCCTTGACGGATGTAGAAGTTTGTTGTGACGGCGGATGTAAGCAAATAGAGATCCGGCCATATACAAGGCCACTCTACGAAATCAAATGTAGGTTGCTTTTTTCATGTCAGCTATTCCAAACGCTCAAAAATTAAATAGCACAGGTATGTTAAATAAGGAGACGGAACTTTTTTCTGCCCAAAATCCCAGTCCTTTAATTTTTGGTATGCTGATTCTGGTGTAAAAAGACCATTTTTATCTTGTTTTTCCTTTATGTGTTTAATCATTTCAAGAAAACGCGGGTCATCTCGCACAGACCGATATTTACTCAGAACTCCGGTCACGCTGACAATATCATACCAGCACGAAGGTGCTTTCATCTTACGGAAGTCCGTGCCCATGTAGAACATGTACGGATGCTGATTAAGGCTGTTTTCCCACAGATTCAGCAATGCTTTTACAGAAGTGGTGGCAACTTGTGAATCCCTATATTCCGGGATATACGATAATAAATCGGTCATGATCAGCGTCGCATATGGACAACAGTCATCCTTTTTCCCCGGTCCGCGAAACTTGCCCAGCTCGGGTGAGACGGCACAAGGGAAGCCGTTATCACGGCATAAGGATACCAGATAGTCAACACCGGGCTTGATGCATTCATGATAATCCATACCAGCCTTTAGCAGAGCGAGCAAAAGCAAGGGCGCGTCGCACAGACACCAGCTGAATACATTTTTACCGGTACCGCCAAAATGCTTGGGCACATTGGTCATAGACTGGTAAATACCGTGCTCGTCCCGGTGCTTTAGAATTTCATCAATGGCGACTTTGATTTCCGGGACTTCTATATCAAATCCGAGGTCAAGCAGGAATAGCAGTTTTTGTATCGGCAAATCGGGATTTTTATGATTTGTTACTAAGGTTTTGTGAAAGTTAGCCATATCTGAAAGGTATCTTTTTATACGGCTGTCAGCCAGCGCCGCATTTCTGATTTCAACCAGATTGTCCTTAGGCTCATGCCCCAGGTTAAGACGAATTGCGTATTTCAGCCAGTCATCGCTAATTTCCAATAGCTTTTGATCCATCTTCTCTCCCTCCGACTCTTTCTTCTATGTCCTAGGGCGCAACTGCCGCGCGGCTACATAATAAAGTCAAGCCTTGTATTCATTTCGCCGGTTGCTTACTTGAACTGGCTTTACAGAACGCTTATCGGACAGTACCATGATTCACGGTTGTATGGGACAAGTTCATCGCTCATACATAGAACAATGCCTGGCTGAACTTCCATATCGAATTGCTGAAGGACGCCGAAATTCTTGTCTGGTTTGGAAGGCTGCTTGCTTTTCTTGATTTCGATAGGATATATTTTGTCACCTTCGACGATAAGGAGATCTATTTCTTTTTTGTCAATGTCCCGGTAGTAGAACAGATCGACAGGTTTGCCTGCATTGTAGTAGCTTTTGACGATTTCTGAAACTGCGTAGGTCTCGAAGAAGGCTCCGTCCATAGCTCCGCTTTCTAAAGTTGCGGCATTTGGCCATCTGCAAAGGTACGCTGCTAATCCGGTATCCATGAAAAACACCTTGGGGGTTTTGACCAGGCGCTTGGTAAGGTTGGAATAGTAAGGGCGCAGAATAAATATAACGCCGGAACTTTCTAAGATAGATATCCAGGACTTGGCTGTCGGCGCGGAAACGCCGATTGCACCTGCGATATCACCATATTTCAGCTCCTGACCGGTTCTTGCAGCCATATAGACTAAGAAGTCATAAAACTCGCTGAGTTTACCGACCTGTGCCAAATCCCTAATATCTCTCTCGATGTAAGTGTTTACGTAGTCCATATAGAAACGATCCCGGTCAAGCTCGGTAGAGCGCAGCTTAGGCATTCCGCCGTGAAAAATATCTTCATACACTTCGCGGACGGTTTTTTTCTTGCTGTATTTCAGTCGTTCCCGCAGGGATTTCAAATCGGGACGAAAAATTGCAGCCGGACGCCCTTCAATCTCCGCAGCGGAAAGACTGGACAGATCAAAGACAGCGATCCGACCGGCCAATGACTCGGAAACGTCATTCATCATTCTGAATTTTTGTGAACCTGTGAGCCAGAACATACCGCTATTGTCCTCGCCGCTGAGAGCTTTCTTATCGACTATATTCTTCATTTCCAACAGAATCGAAGGAGCACGTTGAAACTCGTCAATGAGGAGCGGATAGCCATAGGTCTCAAAGAACAGCGCGGGGTCGGTTGTTGCGAGGCGACGCGCGTTGCCATCGTCCAAGGTAACATAACCACGTTCCGGCTCTCTGAGATGATTCAGCATGGTAGATTTACCTACCTGACGTTGTCCGCAGACCATGACTACAGGATAATGGCGAGAGGCATCAAGAACTTGTCCTTCCAAATGTCGCTGAATATACAATTCAAGCACCTTCTTTCGAGGAAACTAAAGTGTAACTTTATTTTACTCGAACCTTACAGCAGAAGTCAATGTACCGAATCGTCTGCTTTGTATTCAATGAATAGAGTCTATTATTATTAAACCCAAGTGTTAAGATAAGGCTTGCGGTTTGATGAAGCCTTTGAGTATGACTGGATTATTGGGTTGGTTATTGACGCAGTTCTGCTCCCAGATGCTTATTGAGTTGTTTGATGATGGCAGCGCGCTTGCCGGCTATCTGTTCTGTCGAGAGGGTCGCCTGATCTGATCCCAGCAGGACATGGAAGAGCAATGACTTTTTTCCGGCCGGGATCTGAGCGCCGCGGTATTCTTCGACGAAGTACAGATCGCGGACCATGGGTGCCACAATCGCACTGATCTGTTCCCAGGATACTGTCTCGTCAATTACCAGCGCAAAGTCTTCCTCGACCAGCGGGTAGTGGGGCAGAGGCTGGTAGATATTGTCTCTGCTAGGCAAAGGCAGCAATTTATTCAGATACAATTCACAGACTGCCATCTGTACTCTCTTGATATTGGCGCCATTCAGAGCTTTCCTGGATACAAGTCCCAGATTGCCGATAATATTGCCGGTGGCAGTGGTCAGATTCAACCAGACTGCATCATCTGCCCAGCTTGGTTTTCGGACAGAGCTGAAACTAAAAGGCTCAGCGCCGGTATAGCGGGGCAGCTCTTCCAGTACACCCTTGAGCTCACGGAAAATTTCAACACCTCTGTCGCTGCCGTCAACGATAGCAGCGGCCAAATTGAGCTCTTGGCGGGGCAGTTTCTCAGCAGGATCGGAAACGACCGTCTGTCCGGACCGAAATACCTGAGCCAGCTCGAATACCCGCAGATCATCGACATAGCGCAGATTGGCCCTGGCATTGCCCAGCAGACCCGGTACCAAGCTCGATCTTAGCCTGGCTTGGTCCGGCGCAGGCGGCTGCTCCAGGCTCAGCATTTCGTCAGCATCAATTCCTGTGGCTGCCAACAGATCATCTGCTACCCAGGGATAAGTAAAAATTTCCCGGAAGCCGCAACGGAAAGCCAAATATTCGCGGATTCTTCTCTCCAGGGCAAAGTGATCCTGTTTGACTGCTTTCTCCAGTGTCACCCGCGGCGGAATAAAGTTAAAGTTCTCGTAGCCTATCAGACGCGCCACTTCCTCCACGATATCGCAGAATTCTTCAATATCGCCGGTGGAGCGCCAACTCGGAGCCGTGACTGTTAGTACGGAAGTACCGCTGACCTCAAAGCCCAGGTCAGTCAGCAGAGCCTTTACTTCCCGGGAGGACACTTCCTGCCCCAGGCTCCTGGTCAAATCCTCGATCTCGACTTCGATGGTTGCGGCTTCAGTTGTATCGGTGACGGCATCCGAAAAGCCCAGCAACTTCGCTTGCGGGAAATACTCAAAGATCAGGTCGCAGGCCAGAGCGATCGCCCGGTCAACCCGCTGAGTATCCAAAGCTTTTTCGAAGCGGGCCGAAGCTTCGGTACGGACATTAAAGCGCTGGGCAGTCTGTCTGATGCTCAGGGCATCAAAGGTCGCCACCTCCAGCACCAGCTCTGTGGTGTCATCATGCAGGGAGTCTTTTTTGCCGCCTTTGATGCCGGCCAGCGCCATCGGTTCTACGGCATCACAGATCACCAGATCCTCCGTAGTCAGCTCCAGAAAGGTTTCGTCCAGCAATTCCAGTGTTTCGCCGGATCTGGCCTCTCTGACAATAATCTCGTTTTCTACAAAGCGGCGGTCAAAGCCATGTGTCGGATTGCCGGTTGCCAGCATGACATAGTTGGTGATATCGATCAGGCAATTGTGCGGACTCATGCCGGCGGCATGCAGTCGGGCCTGCATCCAGAAGGGTGCCGGGCGGGAATCAACACCGCTGAAGATCAAGCCGGCATAGCGTGAACAGCGCTGAGGAGCCTCTATGGTAATCGGCAGAGCCGCTGCATTATCCCGCAGCGCCGGGTCTAATTTGAACTCGGACAGGGGTTTTAGGTCCCGTTTGAAAATAGCAGCCAGTTCGCGGGCGATACCGTAATGCCCCCAGAGATCAGGGCGGTTGGTCAGCGATTTATTGTCGATCTCTAAAATCACATCATTCAGTTGCAGTGCCTGAGCCAGAGGCATGCCGGCAGACAGATCAAAATCCTTGAGATCGATAATCTCTGCTTCGCTGTGGGCCGGAAACAGTTCTTCCAATTCCAGCTCTTCAGAAGCACAGATCATTCCAGCACTCGCAACGCCTCTCAACTTAGTGCTGCGGATCTCAACGGGTTCGCCTTCGCCATGCCATTTCACATATGATCCCGGCAGTGCGACTACCACCCGCTGCCCCTCATAGAGATTGCTGCCCCCGCAGACAATCGTGGCCTCTTCCTCAGCGCCGACATCGACCACTGCAATTCGGAGCTTATCGGCATTGGGATGCGGCTTCAGCTCGCGGATCAGGCCGACAACAATCTTCTCGTATGCCTGCTCCTGGCTATGAATGTCCTCCACCTCGACCGTCCGCATCGTCAGTTCATATGCAATCTCTTCCGGTGCCAGATCGCTCAAATCAACATAATCACCAATCCACTGCAATGAAATTTTCATATCTGTAAAGGCTCTGCAGCCTCCTCCTTTTAATTGTTAGCTGCTGCACGGGCTGTGCCCGGCTCTGTTTCAGATTGTTTGACGAAGGCGTTATGATCCGGACCGCACTTTAACTGAACTGCGACAGGAAGCGCAGGTCACCGCTGTGGAACAGACGGACATCGTCGACGCCATAGCGCATCATTACCAGCCGGTCGAGACCGATATTAATGTAGAAGCCGCTCCACTCCCGCGGATTCAGACCGGCAGCTCGCAACACATTCGGATGCGGTGTGCCGCCGGGCATAACTTCAATCCAGCCGACATTTTTGCAGACACGGCAGCCGACGCCGCCACAGACTTGGCATTCCATATCGATCTCAAATCCCGGCTCCACAAAGGGGAAGAATCCGGCTCGCATTCTGGTCTTGACCTTGTGACCAAAAACTTTTTCCAGAATCGTGTCGATCAGCAAGCGTCCGGAAGCAAAGGGAAAATCTTTCTCAACGATCAAAGCCTCATATTGGAAAAAGGCGCGCTCGTGACGGGCATCAGTGGCTTCATTCCTGTAGACGCGGCCGGGATAGACAAAGCGTGCCGGCGCACCATTCGCTTTCAAATATCTGACACTGGCTCCGGTCAAGTGGGGACGCAGGCAGAGTCTGGAGCCGCCGGACAGGTCTGCTGTGCCGGCCAGCCAGTAAGTGTCCATGGATTCCCGGGCCGGATGATCGGGAGGGAAGTTGAGATGGTCAAAGGCGAATAATTCGCTGGAGATCTCATCCTCGGCAAAGAGAACAAAACCGAGAGATAAAAAAGCATCGTTGAGATCGTAACACATCTGAGTAATCGGATGCAGGCCGCCGGCCGGTGGTTTGATCCCGGGCAAAGTCAGATCATATTGATGATCGAGAACCGGGGCATTATTGCTAAGTTCAATCTTTTTGGCTTCGATCTCTGTCTGCAACATCAGCTTGACTTGATTGGCTGCCTGGCCGGTAGTTTTTCTGGCCTCGGGTTCCAGCCCTCCCAATCCTTTTAAAACTGCAGTCAGCTCACCGTTTTTGCCCAGATATTGCTGAGTGATTTTTTGCAGCTCAGCCTCGGTTTTGACCTCGCCGAGTACCGCTAAAGCTTTCTGTGCCATATTATCCAGTAGTTCTTGCATTATCTCCCGCTCCTGTCAGTTTATGATCAAAATCGAACAGCAATCAGCCGCCGTCCCTAATTATATTATATGAATATTCCCAAATTATAGCCTATTTAGAGCGCAAGCGCTTCAGCTGCCGCTGGCGGCCTTTAATTAGCTGCCGCAATAATTCATTAATTGTTTTAATTCCAATTGCGTTTCCGTTGATTAGGAGTTTTGATCAAGGCAATAAGCAATCAGGGCCGGTTCATGATTGATTTCACCATAAATGTAAATTCTTTATCAGCATCAGGTAAAATTGACTAGCGACTAATGTTAATTTTGTGTAAGCTATTAGAGGGAATAGACGGGGAAATTATTTTCGTCCGTCTTTTTATGGGATTATTTGCTATGCGCAGGCTGAATAAGGGAGACCATTATTGAGCGGCATTGTTGAGGGAGTTGCATGGATTTATTTAGCGTTCTGTCACTGGTAGGGGGTCTGGCACTCTTTCTCTACGGTATGAATCTGATGAGTGTCGGACTGACCAGATTGTCGGGCTCAAAATTACAATCGATACTGGAAAGTCTGACCTCAAATCGCATTAAAGGGGTGGCGCTGGGAGCAGGCATTACTGCCATCATCCAGTCATCATCCGCTACAACCGTAATGCTGGTTGGCTTGGTCAATGCGGGTATTATCAGGCTTCGCAATGCGATTCCGGTCATCATGGGCGCCAATATCGGTACTACCATCACTGCTTGGATTCTCAGTTTAGTTGGCATTGAAAGCAGTAATCTCTTAGTGCGCATGCTGAATCCTGAGTCCTTTACGCCGATCATGGCCATCGTCGGCGTGATTTTTATCATGTTTACCCAGAATGAGAAAAAACATAATATCGCCAGAATTTTGTTGGGCTTTGCTATCTTAATGTACGGCATGGATTCCATGTCTGCTTCAGTATCACCCCTGGCCGAAGTGGAAGCCTTCCGCAATCTGTTTTTACTCTTTTCCAATCCGATTATCGGCGTTCTGGTCGGTGCTGTGCTGACAGCGATTATTCAGTCATCTTCTGCCTCGGTCGGTATCTTGCAGGCCTTGGCTAGCACCGGTCTGGTTTCTTATGGGGCGGCAATTCCTATCATTTTGGGTCAGAATATCGGCACCACTGTTACGGCCTTGATTTCTTCCGTAGGAGCCAATCGCAATGCCCGTCGCGTGGCGATCTTCCATCTGTCTTTTAATACCATTGGAACCTGCGTCTTTCTCGCTGGATTCTATGCACTCAATGCAATTTTCAAATTTAGTTTCTTAAACGATGAGATAGCTCCGGTTGGCATTGCCATCATCCACTCGCTCTTCAATATTTTCGGTACGATTATGTTCCTGCCCTTTGTCGATCAAATGGAAAAGCTGACGCACAAATTGGTTCCGGATGCTGAAGAAGATCGAATAGCCAGCCAGATCGAAGAGCGCTTCAAGCTACTGGATGAGCGCTTCCTGGAGACACCCGCTCTGGCCGTGGAGCAGGTTAAAAAACTGGGCAGCGATATGATCGATAAAACTCTGCAAGGACTATATGCTGCTCTGGCTATGCTGGAAGATTATAACCATGAGGGCTTTGTCGAAGTGACCGCATTGGAGGGTCTGGTTGATCGCTATGAAGATAGGCTCGGTACCTATATGGTCAAGTTATCCTCGCGTGAGCTGACAGAATATGAATATAAAACGATCGCCATCTGGCTGCATAATATCAGTGAATTGGAAAGAATGTCCGATCACTCCATCCATCTCGTCCATGCTGCGGCTGAAATGCACGAAAAGAAAATGCGTTTCTCGGATAATGCCCGGACTGAGTTGGCAGTATATAAGGCGGCACTGATTAAATGTATCAATCTTGCCGTAACTGCTTTAAGGGAGGACGATATCGATATTGCTGTACAGGTGGAGCCTCTGGAAGAGGTCATTGACCGTCTCAATGATGAGTTGACAGCCAGGCATATTGCCAGGCTGACTTATGGAGATTGTACACTGGAGCTGGGCTTTATCTTCTCCGATCTGGTGACCAGTATGGAGCGTGTGGCGGATCACTGCAGCAATATTGCTATCTCCATGATTGAGATTCATGCTGATGGTTTGAATACACATGAATATCTGGCACAGGTCAAGCAGGATGGTACCGGTTTTAGGAAGATGTACGAATCTTATCGGGAGGAATTCCGTCTGCCGCGGGATACCAGAATTCGCAGTAACGAGGTAACTGTTTCTTTGCCGGACAATTGTCCGCGCCATCCCCTTGAAAGTATCGAGACAGAAGCATAGAGTAAGAATAGAAAGAGTATGAAAAGAAACCAAGAAAGGATTATTAACTTTGTCAAAAAACAATCAAAAACATAGTGAAATGGATAATTCTGCCTCGCCTGGTTCCGGCGCAGGCAAGGTTGAGGAATTGAAGCGTCTGAAATCGGAGGGTCGTTATCAAGCTGAGAGCCAAGGCGGTCTAAATCAGCTACAAAAACTGGTGGCAGCGGGCATGTTGGCAGCTCTGACCACAGTGGCGACTTTGTTGGTGCAAATCCCAACTCCCTCCCGCGGTTTTCTCAATATGGGCGATGTGGTAGTTCTGGTTTCGGCCTGGGTTTTAGGTCCGGTCTATGGGTCTGCCGCAGCAGGCATCGGCTCAATGCTGGCCGATCTGATTGCCGGCTATACCATGTTTGCTCCGGGTACCTTGATCATCAAAGGACTGGTGGCACTGATCGCGGCTACTTTATTCTCCGCTTTGAAGTTCAAGGGCAGTGGTGGGCGTATTCTGGCCAGGATTATCAGTGGCACGGTCGGCGAATTATTTATGGTTTTGGGTTATTTTATTTATGAAGCGATCATTTTGGGCATGGGACCCGGTGCTCTGGCGGGTGTTCCCGGCAATTTAGGGCAGGGGGCTTTTGGCCTGGTTGCCGGTTTTGCCATCATTACTCTCTTGGAGCGCCATCCCTATATCAGATCACGTTTGTCTGCATAAGTAGTTTGGATTATTGTACAATTTAGAAAGGAATCAGAAAGGAAGGCGAGTGGCATGAAAGATGAAGCAGTCAAGGCGGAAAATATAGCCGGTGAGCAGGGGACAGTTGATGTTCTGCGCCATGAGGACAAGGATTTTTTGGCACAGATCAAGCAGGAAACTTTATCCGCTGTTACCGAATTTATTGCAAAGGCCAATCTGCAGCCCGGAATGATTGTCGTGGTGGGATGTTCGAGCAGCGAAGTCGGTGGTCATCATATTGGTTCCTATCCGAGCAAGGAAATAGCAGAGGTAATTTATGATACCGTGAACGGCGTGCTGCAAGAAAACGGCATGCATATTGCCGCACAATGCTGTGAGCATGTAAATCGTTGTATAATTATTGAACGTGAGGTCGTTCCGGACAAAGAAATTGTCAATGTCGTGCCCTGGGCCAAAGGTGGCGGATCATTTGCTACCAGAGCCTATGAGACAATGCACCATCCTGTGGCAATTGAAAAGGTTCAAGCTGATGCCGGAATCGATATTGGCGATACTTTTATCGGTATGCACTTAAAAGATGTAGTGGTATCAGTTAGATTGCAGGTCAAAAGCATCGGCTTTGCTCATCTTACTGCGGCACGTACGCGGCCGAGATTTATCGGTGGCGGCCGGGCAAAATATGATGAGGGATTGGCTAGAGGCTATAAAAGGGATTAATGAGAAGGCGGAATACCAAAGAGTTTTTTAACAGTTGGCTCTATATCCTGATCGCCTTAGGCGCATTTGCGATCCTGGCGCTATATTTGGGTGATGTTGTCAGTTTGGGGCGAAGACTCTTGGCTATTCTGAGGCCGATTATTATTGGCAGCCTGCTGGCCTTTGCACTCAATTTACTTCTGGTCAGAGTCGAAAGACTATACTTCCCCAACAGCGACCACCCCCTGGTCAAGAGAAGCCGGCGCGGTGTTTCACTCCTCTTGTCCATTCTGATAGTGCTGGGCGTGATTGCACTGATCCTGGGCCTGGTGATTCCGCAGATGATCAAAGCGATTAGCATAGTTTCCGAAGGCTTGCCCAGAGCCTATGTCCGATTTATAGAATGGGTTCGAGAAAGCGATTTCTTACCGGATGCGCTGCGGGAGAAAATTCTCTTCTCTGACTTCGATTTCAACAGTATGATCAGCAAAGGAATGACACTGATCCAAAATTGGGTCGGCAATCTGATCGGTATTGCCGGTAAAGTTTTGTCTCATTTCATGGATCTGGTTCTATCTATTATGTTTGCTATCTATCTGCTGGCCAATAAAGAAAGACTGGTCAAGCAATTTAAGAGACTGGGATATGCTTATTTGCCCGATCGGCTTAATATTTCAATCTCACATGTTTTGATCGTAGCCAATGAGACTTTTGCCAAATATTTCGGCGGGCAGTTTCTCAGTGCCTTTGTTCTTGGAATTCTGACGGCGATCGGCATGCTCATTCTGCGTCTGCCGTTTGTACCGGTCGTGGCGAGTGTGGTTGGTATTACAGCTTTAATCCCGATACTGGGAGCCTATATCGGCAATATTGTCGGTATCATTTTAATTATCACTGTCAGCCCGCTCAAAGCCCTGATCTTTTCCATCTTTCTGATTATCCTGCAACAGATCGAGGGCAATCTCATCTATCCGAAGATTGTGGGAACTCGTGTCGGTCTGGCCGCACATTGGGTGCTTCTGGCCGTTGTTGTCGGCGGCGGCATAGGCGGAGTGTTCGGCATTTTAATTGCTGTTCCGATCTTAGCGACGATTTATCATCTGGTAAAGGAAGATGTCGAATTCAAAACCAGTAAGAAACCGGCTGACGGTATTGAACGAATAATGAGTGAGGCTGAAAAGCCGCGGCGGAAACGGAATTTGGCAGGGAACGAGCCGGCCTCTGAAGTCATCGGCTCTGATGCTGACGACAACGATCGCACTGGAACTCCTTAAGATTATTATTTCCGGCGATTATTTTTCTTTGCTGCAAAAATGCGGATAATAACGGAGTGTTGATAATTTACGCCTCAGCAGCGATAAGCGTCTTCGCAATGAACGATCCTGAGCATAATCCAGTGTATAGCTGACCTTTTTTATTTTTAGCAGTCGCTTGAGATCGGGCTTCAATGCAGAGGGTGCATAGTTGAGCAATACTCTCTTAGCTACGTTCAGCCATAAATATTCCTCTGTGCAGCGAACATATTTTATAGCGCCTTCGCCAAGCAAATCAGCGGCGAGCCAAGTGGCCAAATTAGTGCCGGCGGCAGTTGTATAGAAACTGGATCTGCCTTGCCTTAGATTGAGTTCAAAGACTTTGTACCGGCCATCGCGATGGTCGTACTTAAGGTCAAAGTTGGCGAAGCCACGGTAGTTGATCTGCTCCAGATAAGACTTGCATTGGGCATCAACTGCGGGATAATCGCCGCTGATCAGAGCATTGTAATTGCCGATATCGGCAGGGAGGCATTCGTCCAAAGCGCAGCGGGCGGTGCAGGTCATGCGTACCCGGCCTGTCCGGTCGACATAGGCATTCAAGACATACATGTTCTCCATGCCTCCGGGGATAAAGTCCTGCAGAATCATGTCGCCGCTGTAGCCTGCCTCATAAATAGTTTCCAGAATTTGCATCAGCTCCGTTCGATTTGCAGCTTGATAAGCTTTTTTCTTGTCGGCAAAGTGCAGATGGAAATAAGCGATGCTGTCATCGGCCTTGACGGCGATCGGGAAGTCGAAGGGCAATTCTACAGTGCGGAAGGAGTATTTGTTGACGACTGCGGTCTCCGGACAGGGCAGTCCATGTTCGGCACAGCTGCGGTAGAAGTCTTGCTTATTCTCAAGTTTTTGGCGCAGTTCTTCCGACACACAGTTGAAGAGAAAATATGGTTCCAATATTTCACGGTTTCTGCTTACAAGTTCAACATAGGTATCCGAGCAGGGGACCAGCAGCAGAGGCAGACCGCGCCGGCTGAGCTCCTGACCTATTTGCAGCATTTGCTTGCGGAAAGTCGGGTCGGTATCAAAGTTTGGATAGACATTGACGTCGAGAATGGCCGAATCGGATGTTGCATATTGGCGCAGCCGGCCTAAGGCAAGTGAACGCAGACCGTATGCTTCATGGAAAGAGCGAGCCATGCCGTAAGTATTGATATCAGTGCCAAGGATGACGGGCAGGAAAGGACGGGAAGTATTCATACTGCTCCTTAGCTGTAGGATTGAGTGAGCCTATGTCCGGTTGATTTTAGATTACAGTCAGCGTACAAACCGGCAGAGTTTTTGTCAACCGGACTTAGAGTAAGGATTGGATCAGTTCCGTCAGCATTACGCCGGCCATGCCGCCCAGGGCTACAGTGAACAATGAATTGCGCAGCCAGGCTAAAAGCAGAGCGATGCCTGCTCCCACCAGGGCTGAGGGCAAATTAGCGGTCGAAGAGAGAATATCCGGGAAAGTCATGGCAGCTATGACGGCAAACGGCACGTATTCAAAAAAGGCCAGTAGGCGCAAATTCCGGATCGGCCGGCGCAACAATAGCATAGGCAAGACCCGCGGCAGATATGTCGCAGCCGCCATCACCAGGATTCCGACAAAAATCCTCTCCTCACTCATCTACTGCCTCCTTGGGCCAGATTATGGCGGCCGCCCCGGCGGCGATTACCGCTACTATGGTCAGGCGCCAGCCGGACGCCAGATTCTTCAGCAGCGGCAGCTTGAGGAAGAGCAGATTTAAGGTGATGCTGGCCAGAATTATCAATAGCAGCTTAGAATTGTTGCGCGCCGGCGGCACAATAATGGCGATGAACATACAGTAAATAGCGATGCCGAAGGCGCTGGCAATCAAGGGCGGCAAGATGGGTCCGAGAGAAGAGCCGATCAGTGTGCCTGAGGTCCAACCCAGGATGGGTAGCGTCATCAGACCGCAGAAGAAGCGCTCATCCAGAATGCCCTTTTCCTGGCTGGAAACTGCATATATTTCATCGGTTATGGCAAAGCTGATCAGCATTCTTTTAGCAGTGGAGAGCTTGGGATCGATTTTTGTCACCAAAGAAAAAGACATCAGCAGATAGCGCATATTGATGATGAGAATCGCTGTAGCCAGCTCGACATAACCGCCGAGGCGGGAGATGATATTGACCCCCGCCAGCTGTCCGGTAGAGGAGAGATTGGAGAGAGAGGTAAGGGTAGCCTGAAGTGGTGTAAAACCAGTACTTTGCGCATAAATGCCGAAAGTCAGCCCGACAGCAAAGTAGCCCAGTGCTATCGGTATACCGGCCAGCAATCCTCTTCTGTAGTTTGAACGGCTCTTTTCCATTCAGTCCCCCCAGATGCCCAGGCGGTCTTCTTGGGCCGCTGCCTGAGCTTGTCTCAGGATGTCAGCATATTTGATATTGGGGGGAATGGTCAATAGTTTGGCATGGCCGTTCCGCACAATCATTTCATTGACAAAAGTTCCGTCCGGCAAATAGAGATAGCACAGGTCACGACCAAAACGATCGAGATAGCTGACGTCATATTCGAGCCGCACTTCCCGGTCAGAGAGCAGGGCACGGAGGAAGTCAGAGGCGGCCGCTCCCTCTGTCGTATTTTCCTGAGGATCACTATGTACTGATTCCGGAGCATCTATTCCAATCAAACGCAATTTGCGGCGCTGGCCTGAGATTTCGACCATGACAGTATCACCGTCCACGACTTTGACGACGGGGAAATAACTTGCTTCATCAGGTTTGAACCAATTTGCGGGCAAATCCCGGTTCTGAGTGTCGGTTTCACCGTTTACTGTCCCGGCGCTGTCAGTCAGGTCGGCCGATATTGAGGTTTCCGAGGTAAGATCGGTTTCCGACTTAAAAACAGTAAATGACGGCGGAGGACTATCGGTGCAGCCAGAGCTGAGACTGAGGACAGCGGACAGGGCGACAAGCAGAAATAGTGTTCTGCAAGCGCAACCTAAACATTGCCGTCTGTGATCCGGTGCAGCAGATGCAGCAGTACGGTTTGTGTGCTCTTTTCTCAAGGCGTTCCAATGCAAGATATTCTAAACCATTCCTCTCAAGCAAAAAAAATGCCTGTTTAATACTTGTCCGTCCCGTTCACCGTTATAATTTTCCTGTCACGAGCTAATTTCCAACTATTATAACTGAGAGAGCAATCGGCTGCGGTCACGGTGGTATTTTCTTATGGCGCGTAGTTCCGGATCATACTGATCATTAATAGTGATCTGATATTAACAGTAATTTTTCAATTAACAATTTCGAACATGTTATAATCATTAAAAGTTTACGATTCTGTGTTCTTATGCGATTTGGCACTGATGAGGGGGGGTGGTTCCCCGTTGTAAAATCTGCAAGGACAAGCAAACAGACGTAGGAGGAATTATGATTAAGTATACAGAGGTGCTGGGACAGAGGATTCGTATCGGGAATTTCCCGACACCTTTCCAGCAACTCTCCCGCTTGGGTTCTAAGCATGGTATACCATCACTTTGGATTAAGCGGGATGACCTGACCGATGTCGGTCTGGGCGGTAACAAGATCAGGAAACTGGAGTTTCATCTGTGCGCGGCTCTGGACGCCGGGGCAGATACTTTACTGACTTTCGGCGGTCCGCAGACCAATCATGGCCGGCTGACAGCGGCTGTGGCGGCGCGTTATGGCCTGAAATCTATTCTGGTTTTGGATGGCGAGGCCCCGGAGCGCCTTAGCGGCAATTTGATTTTGGATCAATTCCTGGACGCTGATCTGCGCTTTGTGGCAGATAGGCATAAGAGAACTTATGTCGAAGAAATCATCGCCGAATATGAGGCAGCCGGTCATAAAGTATTTGTGATTCCGATGGGTGGCAGTAACGCTCTGGGCACACTGGGCTATGTGCTGATGATGGTGGAACTGGCAGAGCAGATTAAGACGAGCGGCATTACTCCGACCCATCTCTTTGTCGCTGCGGGTTCAGGCGGCACACTGGCAGGTATAGCACTGGGAGCAAAGCTGGTAGGGCTGGATCAGTTGCAGATCCGCGGCATTCCCGTAATACCGGCCGGGAACATCAATCTGCCTGAACGGATTCTGCAATTCATACAGCAAGCGGCGGAGTTGCTGGGTCGCAATGACATTATCGCATCAGAGCAGGACTTTGTACTTGATTATGGACCGGCAACGGAGCCTTATACAGGGCTCGGCTACAATATCCCGGATGACAAGACATACTCTGCCCTGAAAACATTTGCCATTACGGAAGCAATTTTTCTCGATCCCTGTTATACCGGTAAGGCAGCCAGAGCTTTCCTGGATTTTCTGGCACAAGAAGCTACTGCCGACGATACCGCCATTTTTATTCATACAGGCGGAACTCCTGGATTGTGGGCTGATGTTCATCTGGAGTATCTAAACAAATAGTCCTGACGCTTAGCTGTTGACGGCAGAAATAGTCTGCCGTGTGTACAGTAAGCTGCAGGGCTTTCTTTGAGGTGTTTTATGAATGTAATTGAAAAACTGATACATGATTTGAAAGTATCACAAGATTTTGCCGATCTTTTCGCTATGATGATGCGTAATGGCCGTGGCAAGAATATTTTTGAATATTATAAGCAGGAGCAATTAGTCCAGCTTTCCTACGAGGAATATGAACGGAAAGTTATGGGCTGTGCCGGAAAAATTCGTGAAGTGGTTAAGAGCGAAGAAAAATTTGTCGCCCTCAAGCTGCCCAACGGTCCTGAATTTTGTATTTTGTTTTGGGCCATCCTAGCTGCCGGCTTTGATTTGCTCTTGCTCAATTCAATGCAGAATACGGATGATGCCATTGAAATGATGGCCCAAGCCGGCACTGAAACCCTGATCACGGATAAGCTGTATGAGGATTTTGCCTATCTGGCCGCTGCCGATCTGATCGCTGAAGCAGACAGCTTTCCGGAGGAAACAAGCTGGGGCGACAGAATCGCTCTTTGCACTAGCGGCACTACCGGGGATGCGAGGATCTTTGTCCATGACAGCGGCTGTATTCTAAATCTAGCTACCTGCCTGATCAGGCTTTCCGATCAGACAGACCGCTGGGTGCGGCCGGGAGTGAATGAGAAATGCCTGGCATTCCTGCCTTTCCACCATATATTCGGCCTGATGGCGGTATTTATGCTGACCTATGTGCTCGGCAATACCTTTATTTTCATTCCCAGTCTGGCCCCGGAAGTAATTCTGGAGAGCTGTCGCAAGCATCGGGTCACCCAGGTGATCAGCATACCTTTGTTCTGGAATGCGGTGGTCAAGGGACTTTATCGCCGGATCCGCCAGATAGAAGGTGAGAAAACCGTAGCTGCTTTCGACAAGATGATCGATGCCAGCCTTAAAGCCCAAGCGGCAGGCAGAAAAGTGCCTTTTTATTATGCTCCGAAACTTAAGTCCATTCGCAATCAACTGTTAGGTGATGATGTTTATCTCGGCTGTAGCGGCGGTGGCTATATTCCCGCTCAGACGCTGCGCGTCATCAATGGCTTAGGCTACTATCTCAGTTCCGGTTACGGGATGACAGAAGGCAGCATTATCTCAGTCTGCAATACGGAAGATATTGACCTGCGCTGCAATGGCAATGTCGGCCGTCCCTTTGAACCTGACAATATGATGATCTCACCCGCAGGTGAAATCCTGCTGCGCGGACGCAGCATCCATATCGGTGTGCTCAAGAGCGGCCAATTCCGGGCAGTAGATTACACGGGTGATAGCTGGTTTCCCACCGGTGATATCGGGCGCTTGGTTGATGGCGCTATCATGATTGATGGTCGTCTGAAAGAGGTAATTATCGGGCCCTCGGGAGAAAATATCTATCCCGACACCGTCGAAGCGAATTTCCAGGATTTGCCCGGCGTACAACAAATGTCTGTCGTCGGCGTGCGGGACGGCGACTATGAATATGCCAATCTGCTGCTCGAAGTGGCTCCTGAGGCCGACCCGGCTGAACTGGACCAGGCGGTAAAAGCTCGCATGGTTAAATTGCCGCCATCCTCTGCCATCAGCAATGTGCTGGTTAGTCTCGCACCGCTACCGCTTTCCACCACCAGGAAAGTTAAGCGTCAGCTGCTGTCCAAACAATTGAACGCCGGACAGTGGCCGGTACTCACTCTATCCCGGTATTTGGAAGCGAAGGCTGCCGGCATGACTATATCATCTGACCAACAGGCTGCGATCCCGGAGGTGCCGACTGCCCCGCCGCCGGCGGCAGTGGGAGCAGCCGACAAAGCTGAACCTGCTCCGGATACGGAAAGCGGCGCCAAGGCCGATGCCGACACCATTAGTAAAGAAAAAATCAAGGAAACTATCCGCGGTTTCTTTGCCGAAGCACTGGATATTAAGCTGGAAGAAGTCACAGATAACGGGCATTTTGTGCTCGATCTGGGCGGAGACAGTCTCTCCAGCCTGACTTTGCTCAATCTCTTGGAGCGCGAATACAATATTGCCATCGTTGATGATCAGTATTATAGCTGCATGAATCTCAATGATATTACATCACTTATCCATGAACACCTGTCCGGTACAGATTATAAGCCGGGAAGGAAAGCCGGCATCAGCACGGACGGGCGGGCGAAGACGCCGGAAGAGCGAGTTGACGCCTTCGAAAAAATCAGAGAAATTAAGCAATTTGTCCAACGTTCTGAACAGTTGCTGGCCAGCAGCAATATGCAAAATCCCTATTTCATTTCGCAAGAATCTGCTCTTAAGGATGTATCCTATATGGGCGGGCGCGAAATGATCAATCTGGGGTCATATAATTATCTGGCTATGTCGGGCGATCCCGAGGTCAATGCTGCTGCGATTGCAGCAGTAGAGAAATACGGTACTTCGGCCAGCGGCAGCAGGCTGCTTGCCGGCGAAAAAGATATCCATAAAGACCTCGAGGCTGCGATCGCCCGCTGGAAGGGTACGGAGGATGCTCTGGTCCTGGTCAGCGGACATGCTACCAATGTTACTTTCGTGGGCAATTTCTGCGGGTCCGGCGATCTGATTATCTATGACAGGCTGAGTCATAATTCTGTGATTCAGGGTCTTATGCTCTCGCGGGCCAGGAGCCGGTTCTTCCCTCATAATGACTATGAAGAGTTGGAGAATTTCCTCAAGGAGCACCGCGATGAATATGAGAAAGTGCTGATCGTAGTTGAAGGTGCCTACAGCATGGATGGAGATGTCGCTCCGGTGCCCGAATTTGTGCGGATCAAAAAGAAATACGGCTGTTTCCTGATGGTTGATGAGGCGCATTCGGCCTGTGTATTGGGTGAGACCGGCAAAGGTGTGGACGAATACTTCGATCTTGCCCCCTCGGATATTGACATCAAGATGGGAACTCTGTCCAAGGGTCTTGGCGCTTGCGGCGGCTATCTGGCAGCGGATAAACTGTTGATTGACTATCTGCGCTATAATCTGCCGGGCTTTACTTTCTCGGTCGGACTTAGTCCCGCCCTGACCGGTGCCGTGCTCAAAGTGCTGGAAATCATGGAAAGGGATAACAGCCGCGTAAAAGCACTCCAGGACAATATCGCTTATTTCATGAAGCGGGCACACGAATATGGCTTTAATACCTGTCTGGCCAAGGATACAGCGATTATACCGATCATGATCGGGCCGGATGATCTGGCTTTCAAACTCAGTATCGAAATGCTGGACGACGGCATAATCGTGCCGCCGGCTATCTTCCCGGCTGTGCCTATGGGGCAGGCGAGGCTGCGCTATTGCCTGACTTCGGCTCATAAACCGGAACAGATCGACTATGCTCTCGAGATGCTGCGCCGGCGCCTGGCTGCCGCTATTATGTAGACGAGGATTATAATTTGGCAGGCTTGGGAACAATTGTCAATATTGCCGCTGTCGTCGTAGGTGGCGGAGTAGGACTCTTGCTCAAGCACGGCCTCAAAGAACGATTTCAACAGATTTTGCTGCAGGCGCTGGGATTGTCCGTTCTCTTTGTGGGCATTACCGGTGGCCTGCGCGGTCTGCTGACAGTCAACGGCACTATGCTGGAGACGCAAAATACACTGCTGATGATTGGCAGTCTGGTGATAGGCGCCTTTCTGGGAGAATGGTGGCGCCTTGAAGAGCGTCTGAACTCAATCGGAGAACGTTTGAAGACTTTAGTCAAAGCCGGAGATGGCAATAATAAATTTGTCGAAGGCTTTGTCACCGCGACGGTTATCATTTGTGTTGGAGCTATGGCAATAGTAGGCTCCATTCAGGATGCCCTGCTTCGTGACCCTACCATGCTCTATGCCAAGTCTGCCCTGGATGGTATTATCTGTCTGGTTTTGGCTTCCAGTCTGGGTGTGGGCGTGCTATTTGCCGCTTTGCCCATGGGTTTATATCAGGGTAGCATTACACTGCTGGCGGGTCTGATCGAGCCGTGTCTCAGTGATATCCTGATCTTCAATCTCTCCTTTGTCGGCTCTCTGATGATCTGTTGTATCGGCATCAATATGCTCTGGCAGACCAAAATCAAAGTGGCAAATTTTCTGCCCGGCTTGCTCGTAACAGCCCTTTTAACCGCAATATTAAATTAAAACCTGCGACAGCGCCCCGAGGATAGCCTTAAGGTCCTGATGGTATCTGCGACTGACTAAAACCTTATACTGTTTCATCAGATTGTCACATCTCCTAAAGCTTGGCGCAATTCCTGGAGTGACTCGTCGAAGCTCATCTCATTACCGGATTTGAAATCCTCTTCGGCCTCATTAAGTAAACGATAGAGCTCTTGTTTATTAATAAGCTTATCGTATAGTTCTATGCTCATTACTGCGAGATCTCCTCGACCGTTCTTGGTAATAAATACAGGCTCATCTGTTTCGTTGCAAAAAGCGGAGATCTCATTGTAGTTATTTCTTAAATCTGTACTGGAACGAATTTTCGGCATCCCGCTCACCACCTTCCTAAAGAAATTATAACATTATTTCTTTAGAAATACTAAAAGTTGCAACTGAAACAAGCACACACAATGTGAAATCCGAGTTGACATATTCTTTTTTGTGTCGGTGGCTAAGTTCTTTCGTGTATATACTTCAATCAGTCATCATCATATTCACTGTCGTCATCCGGCTGATCATCGTATTCGCTGTCGTCATCATTGGGATCGTCGTAGTTGTTGTCATCATCGAGGTCGTCGTAGTCAGTGTCGTCATCATCATATGTTGGTGCAGCAGTCTGCCTGCTGGTAGGAGCCGTGGTTGGCGTCGCTTTCGGAGCAGGTTTTGTCGTCACAGGTGATGTGGCCGGTATGGTCTGCTTAGGTGTTGGCTTGGTTTGCCCGGGTGTCGACTTGGTCCGATCAGGTGTTGGGGCCGGCTTGGTCGAGGTGCTGTCAGAATCGGGGTCTGCCTGATGTCCGGTCTTATCTGTATTATCGTCGTCATCATAGGAACTGTTGTAATCGGATTCGGGGTTAGTAGGTTCTTCAGGCTCAGGTTCGGTCTCGAAAGGTCCATAGGCATAATCGACCAGCCAACGCAGAGAGGGGTCATAGACACCGATTTTGAGTGCAATATGGATGTTGTTGCGGTAGAGAAGGCGGTCGATATCACTTTGTAATTGATGTGCCCATTCTTCTGCCACGATTTTGCCGGACAGGTCGCCTGTGATTAAAACTCTCCCGCCATCAGATAGGAAATCCTGTCTGATCGATTCGCTGACCAGATCCAAAACCACCTGATGCCCGGTCTTGCCACGATAGGAATAATCTGCAATTATATTTTCCGCATCTTGATTTTCGGCCTGGAGGGAGATGACTTTGTGCCGAGAATTTAATTTGATCGTGACTTCAGGATTGATTGCCAGATTAATTGTTGAGACCGGGCGCAAAGCAATCAGATAATAAATGAAGAAGGCTAGTATCAGTGAAGCAGCCACAGCAGACAGTGAGCGCGCAAAGTAAACTATCCTCGACGGTCTGCGGCTATTGGCCAGTGATAAGGTGACCCGCTCAACTTTTTGACCCACCTGATAATCATTATTGACGACACGCAGGAAGCGTCCCTCATCATCGAGGGCAATAGCGTCATTTTCAGTACATTCTAAGATTAAATATTTCATATTGGCCTCGTATTTATCACAGGGTCATAGCCTTCAGGTGGTCTCTGATATTATCATAGCCGTTGCTGTAGACCAGTAGCAGGGCAATCAGATACTTACGATGGCGTTCCAGTGTTTTTCGTGCTACATTGGCACCGCTGGAAAGCTCGCTCAGAGGCAGTTTGCGGGTTTTCAACAGGGTTTGGATCAGTTGCGGATGTTCCCTGGCATAGCGGACCGCCTCTTGACAGATCTTGAGACTGCGCTTTTGCCGGGGAGATTGATCAACAACATCCGCAAGCGATATACCATAATCTTTAAGCTGTGTTTTTAGTTCTGAGATCTCAGAAGCTGCCGCTTGTTGCTGGAGCTCACTATCCGCTGATTTCGGTTCCGGGAGCCTATCTGCCATGGTTGTCGGCACACCTTCTGCGTCTTGTTCTAACGGCTGATCCAGCGAGATCACTTTGCGATGCCTATTTTCCCGCCGACTATAATCGATCAGCCTGTTTCTGATAATTTGGCCGGCAAAGCTGATAAAAGCACCACTATTGTGATCATATTTCTGAATGGCATCGTAAAAAGCAAGCATGGCGATGCTGAGTTCATCATCTTGATCCGTACAGAAACGGCCCAAATGACGGGCTGTTTCTGCCTTGATGAAACCCATATAATCCACGATCAAGTCATCTGCTTCCGCATTATCTGTTTTAGCAGCATAGACTCGGCGTACGATTTCATTGCCCGGATCAGCTTTCATTTTCACTCCTTATGCATAGTATACGTAGACAGTGCTGGCAAATCGGGGTGAGTAAGCAAAATCAACTGCCTTTATAATATGCCATAAAGACAATTATCTGCCATATATGTAATTTATCCAAGGCTATGGTATTGATCTGAGCAATCAGATTATCTGCCGTGTCTGTGTCTATGTCTGCGACAGCCGCGACCGCAACTATTTTCTGAGCCGTCACAAAGGCGGTATTCACCGCCTCCGATCAATAGCACTTTCCCGTTCACCAGAGAATCAGCCAGTTTCTTTCTGGCACCGACATAAATGCCCTGGACGGTGCTGCGCGCAATATTCATTTGTTTAGCACATTCTTCTTGAGTAAAACCCTCTAAATCGATCAGTCTGATTGCCTCATACTCATCAACCGTCATCTGAATAAGATTTTGGTTATCAACAGTTGAATCAAGTGGCCCGAAACGATTGCTATCAGGCAGGGAACAGACTTTTCTCCACTTCATAGGTCTCGCCATAATCTATCATTCCTTAATTTTATCAGAATAGTCGGAGCGTCCTCCGCTATTCCTGATATATTATAGATTCTCTAATTGCCTGTCGATCTCTTCCAGTCGCTCACGCAAAAAACTTTTTTGTTCTTGAAGTTGCTCTTTTTGATCTCTTGAGTAGCCGCGGGCAAATCCCAAACCCCTGCCGAAACCTCGTCTGCGGTTAAGTCCAAGACATAATCCTCTGCCTCTGCCTCGACCACCACCATATTCCATTTCAGTTCCATCGGCACAGGGTCCCAATCCTCTGCCGGTCATTTTTCCAGCGCCCATAGGGCCGGTTCCATCTCTTCTTGGCATATCATTCACCTCCTTGTCATTATTGACATATGCCATTTACTCCATTATACACCATTTATGGCATATGTCAATAACGATTCTGGGGCGGTTTCGAATTTATTTGTCGGTTAATAATCTATTGTTGCAAATAAGTGAACAGGGGCGTCTCTTTCGAGATAGGCCCCTGCTTGCTTACGATTGTCAGAGCGGATGTATCTGCCCTGGCGCTTATTCTTCAAAAACGGTTTGTCCGTCGACTTCTGTCTGCAGGGCGTCTAGCCCTCTTTCGACCAGATGGCGTCTTAAATTCTTGCTCTTTTCTTCACCGAGATGAGGATCACCTAGAGGATAGGGGATGGCGACAGTAGGTACGATTCTATTAGCTCCGATTGTTAGGGAAATGGGTACTATTGTGCACATGTGAACTACAGGGAGGCCGTATCTTTCAATCTCTTTAACCATCGTTGCACCGCAACGTGTACAGGTTCCTCAGGTAGAGGTGAGAATGACTGCGGTCACACCATCCGCCAGCAGTTGCTTGCCGATCTCAGTACCGAAGACTTCGGCATTGCCAACGGAAGTACCGGTGCCTGTAGTAGAGTAGAAATAATTGGCTAACTCTCCAATCTGACCTTCTTTTTCCATTTCTCTGAGGACGTCGAGCGGTATAGCCAGGTTCGGATCCTCCAGAATATACGCAGTATCATAACCGCCGTGGATGGAGATGAAGTCGTTTTTGCTCATGCGGTCCATGCCGGTGACATCATATTTGCCGAATTTAGTTGCACTGGAGGACTCAATCCGGTCTGGATTGCCAACCGGTACGATACCGCCGGAAGAGACAATGGCCACTTTAGCCTTCGACATGTCTATAATCGGTGTGGCAGGAGGCACACGATCAAAGAATGGCATGGGATATTCGGTCTGATATTCCTCCCCCTTGACTTTTTGCAACAGCATATCAACAGCTCTGGTAGATCCTCTTTTGTCGTGGAAATAATTGACACGGATTCCTCGCTCATGATAGCCATCTTCTGCGGGCGGTCCTACTTCATCACCGTTAATCAGCTTTTGGGCCAGATTGGCGATTTTCGGCATTGCCTTTCTCATACCTGCCGCCGAATTTGCTGTTTCAATGATATAAAGATCTTTTTTGAACATTTCAACGCCGGGATTCTCTACATACATGCCGGTCAGGGCAGGTATGCCAAATTCCTTTTCGACGGCGGTGGCGATTGTACCACAAGCGACACCATATCTGCCGGCATTAAATGCGGGTCCTGCTACAAATAATTGCGGACTGTAGGGCTTAATCAGTTCCAGAATTCTGCTTTGGGCCTCTTCCAGATTGCTGCCGAAGTAGTTATCGCCACAGATTACTGTAGCTACGATCTCATAATCGGCACCCAAGGCCTGTTGAAGCGCAATGCCAGGCCCAATCAGCCCTTCCCGGAGTTCTGGCTCAATATCGGCCATTTCTTCACCGCCGATCTGAGCGAAGAATTGATTAAGATAATGAACTGCTTTTATTTTACTCATACTGCGCTCCTTAATGCCCTCTGGCGGCTAGCTTGTTGTAGCCATTGGCAATAGTAGAGGCAATGACAATCTGCAGCTCGGCTTCAATACTGCCGTCCGGCTTCAGACTTCCTTCATAGCCACCGATCATAGTCTCAACAAAATCCAATGTGCCAATGACTTTTTCCATGGGCGGGAAATTAATAATTACATTGCCGTTGCCGCAAGAGACCAGTGCGTCGGCTTCGTCAACGGTATCGGCCAGAGATTGCGATTTGCCGTCTCTGCCGGGGAATTCATCAGTGATTAATACCACCTTGATACCTTTTTGACTGACTTTCTGACAGTTCATCATTAAGTCGGTATCGGGATTGCCATAGCCCTCCTCAGAAATAATAACTCCTTCGAAACCGAAGAATTCACAGAGCTTAGCTGTCATATCCGAGGATCTGTCTTTGTCTGCTAAAAAGACATTTTCGTTCGTCAGGATAACACCCATAAAATTGAGATCTTTGCCGTGTCTTGCGAATAGATCTTCGATAATGGGATTGTTCAGATGATGGAAAGTAGTAACTTTGTCGCAAGGTGCTACGCAGTTACCGCTCACAATAGCACCGTCCATGATCTCTGTCGGGTACATAAAGGTGGGAACCAGCTGCTTGGCATCGACACCGTAATAATAGGTGTCATGCAGCAGTCCCTGCGATTGAAGCATGTGGACATATCCGATCTTGGGCAGATCAGGATATTGCAAGGCCTGCTCCAGCAGGGGCTTCGTCTCATAGACGACAACTTCATCCGGCTCGATATTTTTCCCTGCTTCGCCGATATAGGCAGCAACTTTCAACCCGGCCAGCCTGCCTGCAGTTTCGTAATCATGAGTCTCCAGATTATCTGCAGGTTCAATTACCAAAACGACATTATTTGTTTCGGAAAACGGACAGTACTTGGCTGCCGGCCCGGACATGTCAATCAGACCCTCTTGGAAGCCGACAATCCGACCGCAGGTGATGACCGTTGCCCCTACCAAAGCATGGGTTCTGCCGCTGCCAACCTGTTCGACTTTGTTGATCATGCCGGGGAATAGTGCACCGCCTCCTGTTACTTTGACCCGGGGTTCGATTACATCTTTGACCGGAGCTATGCGGACTGATTCACCGGGTCGTGCCAGTTCAACATCGGCGCCGATCAGCCTGTCGTCTTCCAAAACAAGTTCGATGATTTCCTCTTTGTTCACGAACAGCGTTCTGTCTACAACTTCAGTCTTAGCGCCGAATTGAACATCTTGAATCAGGATTTTCCCTAATTCCAGCTTCACTATTTTCACCTCCCTTTCCTCTAGATTATTTAAGAAAAGACCATTATTACTTATATTGAATTGAATGACCTTTTCTGCATTGCATTCTCCATTAATGATAAATCAACTGTCCTGAAATCGCTGAGAATTTTTTCGCTCCAAGAAGGAGTCTTGCGATCTTGCAAAAATTTTTGCGCAGCCGCAATGCTATTTTCAATTAAGACAACACTGTCAGTGTCTATACCGGCTTCTCCTCGAGTGATAATAATGCTCTTATAGGGTGTCTGATTTGGTTTCAAACTGCCTGCCAGGGGATGGGTTAAAAGCACATACGACAGATGAATCCTGTCTCTTACGGCATAGAGTACATCCAGATAGCCGGCACCCTTAAGATAAATCACATCACAATGGTTGCTATATTTCTCAAATACCAGTGAATTGTTTGTCACAATCAGTTTATTCACAAAACACCTCTAAATAATAAGAACAAAAACGAAAAACGAGAGGATAGTTCCGGATCAGACCATTGTTAAAAATCTTTTAGATTACTGTAAGAATATATTAACTTAAAATAGTTACAAAAAACAGCAAATTCGTATTTAAGCACAGAACTTTCCTCAGTTAATTTTACTTCGGCTTAATTATGTCTTCCTTTTCCTTGACTGCAAATAAGGGGAACTGTTAGTGTGGGGTGGGTTAAAAAGAGGCTGGTACAATTAGGCTTTTCTAGAGCTTTTCTAGAGATTGGTGCGATTAGGTTTTATAACTAAATTATAGTATAATATATAACGGTTTAAAACTGTAAATAATATTTTTGGAGGTTTTATAATGAAAGGTTGGCAATTTGTAGGTACGAATAAGCCATTGGAGTTGGTGGAGAAGCCTGATCCTAAGGCAGTTCCCGGCAAAGTCGTAATCGATGTGAAGGCGGCGGGTCTGTGTCATTCAGATGTCGGCGTCTTGAGAGATCCGGGCTGGCTTGCTCTGATGGGCGAACTGCCCGTAATCATGGGTCATGAAATCGCCGGTATCATCAGTGAAGTTGGTGAGGGTGTCACAGATTTTAAGGTTGGTGACAAAGTGGCTGTCTGTCCGACGGGACCGAGCGGCGCCGGTGCTCCCGGCTATGCCTATGACGGTGGCTTTGGAACCAAAGTGCTGGCTCCTGCCGCTGATTTGGCCCATATACCCGATAATGTGACCTTTGCACAGGCAGCAGCGAGCACTGATGCCGGAATGACTTCTTATCATGCAGCTTTCGTTAAAGGCGGCATAGAAAAGGGCATGACAGTCGGTATGGTCGGTATCGGCGGTTTGGGCATGATTGCGCTGGAAGCAGCAGTCAACAAGGGAGCCACGGTCTATGCAGCTGATACCAGCGCCAATGCTCGTGAATTAGCGAAGAAGCTCGGTGCAGCAGGTGTATTTTCTGATGTTAAAGATCTAGCTCAGTTTGAGCCTGAGGTTATTGTTGACTTTGCAGGCTTCGATGTCACAACCCGCGAAGCTCTAAAAGCGGTAGCTTTCCAGGGCAGAGTGGTACTGGTCGGTATGGGTGTGCTGACAACAACAATTGATGTTACACCTATGATTACCAAGCAAACTACACTGGTTGGCAGCAATGGCGGCACCTTACAGGATGTGATCGATGTCAATGATATGATCAGTAAAGGTCAGGTCAATCCGATGATCACGACAATCACCTTTGATCAGATTCCTGAGGGAATCCAGATGCTGGAAGATAATAAAGTGACGGGACGTCTGGTAGCCCTCTACGACTAAAAATTTTCGTCATTAGGGAACTATCTGTTGTTCCCTAATTAATGCAAACTATTATCAAGTATCAAGAGGATTATCGGTTGCGGCCGGTAGTCCTCTTTCTAAATATTCCGGGCGTGGCACTTTTTAGATAGTTGCAAGATCGTTGGTGTATTTTTAGCAATTGGCAAATAGTTGAGAGTTAGAGGATAATATCGTAATTGTCAATAAAGGGAGATGTTAAGTAGGCACATCAGGAGGGTGATTCAATTCGGACAGAAAATATCTAAAAGTAAAAGTACAAGCGGCCAGGCTAGGGATCGGCTCTGGACCAGACAGTTCATCTTGATTACCTTTATTAATCTATTGATCTTCTTTGGTTTCCAGCTCATTACGCCCACTTTGCCTGTCCATATCAAAAATTTAGGGGCAGGGGATAATATGGTCGGCTGGGTCAATGGTGTCTTCACAATTGCCACCTTGCTGATTAGACCGTTCATCGGTGTTGGGCTGGATCGACTGGGCAGAAAGGGCATCTTTCTGTCCGGCTTGCTGGTCTTTATTGCTATTACGGCATCATATACCTGGCTATCGACAGTTGCCCTGATTTTATTTTTTAGATTTATTCACGGATTTGGTTGGGGAGCGTTAAATACCGCTGCCAACACGATAGCTACTGACATAATACCGGTCAGCCGTTTTGGCGAGGGTATGGGTTATTTCACACTGGCCAGCAATGTGGCAATGGCTATTTCTCCGAGTATAGGTCTTTATATTATTGCTAAATGCAGTTTCCAGGCAGCTTCTTTGCTGTCATCGGGACTGCTGCTTTTAGGGCTTGTGTTCTCTTTTGCTCTCAAATATCGCCGGATCGAACAACAAGATCAGCCAATAAAAAAAGCAGCTCTGTTCGAGAAGACTGCGATCCGACCCTCAATTATTATCTTTTTTGTCACGATTACTTATGGCGTCGTAAATAGTTTTCTGGCCCTCTATGCGATCGAGCGTGGCATTGCCAATGGAGGTATGTTTTTTACGGTGATGGCGATTGCCCTAGTGGTCTCAAGGCCGGTCTTTGGTATGGTAGTTGACCGCTTTAACTATGGCTATGCTATTATTCCCGGTTTGCTGAGTATTATTTTTTCTATGTCGGTGCTGGCACAGACATCGACATTAAGTTTACTTCTTGTATCCGGAGCCGCTTATGGGGTGGGTTTTGGCGCTGCTCAGACCAGCTTGCAGGCAATGGCAGTTTCTGAGGCACCTAGGGACCGACTGGGCGCTGCCAATTCTACTTTTTTTACGGCCTTTGATAGTGGTATCGGTGTTGGTTCCATATTGCTGGGGAATGTGGCTGCGGCTTTTGGATACAGCAAAATGTTCCTCTGGTCTATCGCGCCGGTTGTGCTGGCGCTATTGTTGTTTTTATTTTTGACCGGAAGAGCTAAAGCTTAAGTGACATGATGGTTAGTAGGATTATGAGAACAATGTGTCAAAGATTACTTAAGAGCACTGTCTGGGATAATAGTTATCCGGGGGCTTGCATTCGCTCAACCGCAATTGATACAGTAGAAACATTGATTTGATTTAGTTTAGATATTGGATGCAAAAAGCAGAGAATAAAAAAATAGATATTTTGAACGGACCTGTACATCAGGTTCTTTTTGCGATTGCAATTCCGCTCATGATCAACAATGTGATCACTTCGCTCTATAATTTAGCGGACGGATTATGGTTGGCGCAATTGTCATTGGTGGATTTTTCAGCCACATCATTCATCTGGCCTCCGCATTTCCTTTTTATTTCTCTGGGCATGGGTATTGCTATGGCCGGGATCTCGATCATCTCACAGCTTATAGGGGCTGAAGAATTGGAGAAAGCCAGATCCTATGCAACTCATGTTTTTTATTTTTGCTTTGTTGTGGGCTTGATTTTCAGTATTCTGGCAGTTTTACTGGCACCTAATATCATTGGCTGGATGGGTGCCACAGGCTTATTGGCGGAGAGGTCAATCACTTATTTTTCCATTATCATGGTAGGTTTCTTTTTTGAGATGATCTATTTGTCTTTCTATGCGATCCTAGGCTCCCAGGGCAAAACCAGGATCATGACACAAATCAGCCTAATTGCTTCAGTTGTGAATGTGGTTTTAGATCCTCTGTTTATTTTTGATACAGTGCCTTTAATTGGCATTAAAGGACTTAATATGGGTATTGCCGGCGCAGCCTGGGCGACGGTTCTGTCACAGTTTTTGCGTGTGGTGTTGGGTCTTGGCGCTATACGGTCTGCAGATAATGAGATTCAACTCCGATTAATTAAAGTCAAGCTATCCGGCAGAAAATTTCGGGAATTGGTTACTGTGGGTTTTCCTACCGCTTTGGGTCAAAGTAGCGCAGCGCTTGGTTTTACTTTAATGAATAGTATTGTGGTGTCTTATGGTCAGACTACTCTGGCCGCTTATGCAGCGGTCAATCGCGTCAGCGGTTTGCTACTGCAACCTGTCCAAGGACTTGGCAGCGCTATGACCCCGATTGTTGGACAAAATCTCGGTGCGGAACAAGGTGAAAGAGTTAAGAAATTTAACAAGACCGCCTTTAAGTCGGTCACTATAATTACAGTCATAAGCGGTGTCTTGTTGGTGCTAATTCGATATCCTCTATTAAATCTTTTTATCGGTGAAGCGGGGGCGGATGCTGAACAGGTGTGGTCTTTGGCACTGGAGTATGTGTATTACCTAATCGCTATGTTGCCTGTAATGGGTTATTTTCATACCTTTTCCGGGATTTTTGTCGGCGCCGGCTATCATCGCTATGCCGCCTTGTTATCAATTATGAGGCTATGGGGTCTGCGTCTGCCACTCTTGCTTATCTTCCAGAATTTTACTAGTCTGGGAGCGACGGGAATTTGGATTGCTATGCTGGCCTCAAATGCCTTATTGTTGCCACTGGAATTATGGTTGTATTGGAAAGAAGATTGGTTCAGAAATCCCAAGATCAGCCATTAATTCGTTGTTTTGATTTATATCGGCGAGGGTAAGTAACAGGAAATAATTAACAACGAAAGTTTTTTTCCATAGTTATCGGGAAAAAGGAAAAATAAGGGAGCTGCCAGCTCCCTTATTATTGCGATTTTACGTTTCAAACTGCAAATAAAGTATCCTTACAGCTTTTTCTGCAGACTGACCATTTCTTTAGCATAATCACCCAGCAAAATGAAGCCGACTAATTTATCATCCTTATAAACCAGCTTTTTGTAGCCGTAATTTTCAGCATCTTCCGTAATCTCAAAGCGGTAGCCTGCGCCTTCTTCCTGAGGCAGATCACCCTGTGATACGATGCGGGTATTCAGAGTATTAACGACATAGGGCGGCACTGCTTTCTCAAAATGTAATTGAGCGCCTGTGGCATTGGCACCGGCGATTTTACCCTGATTCATGGAGATTGACCATAGACCGAACCAGAAGCCATCCTCATCTACTTCGCTGACATCGCCGGCAGCGAAAACTTGCGGACAGGAGGTCACCATCGCAGTATTGACTTTAATGCGGCGACCGATATCCAAACCGGCTTCAGCCGCCACTTCGGTATTGGCCCGTACCCCGACTGACATCAGGATACAGTCGCAGTCGACGGAACGGCCATCTTTGAGGACGATTCCTGTAACAGGACCGGTGCTGTCCTGACCGAGAATTTCCTCTGAGTCGGCAGACAATAAAACGGTGATACCGAGACTTTCTACATATTGTCGAACCAGTTCAGAAGCTCGGGGGTCTAACTGCCGTGCCATCAAGCTGGGTGCAAATTCCAAAATTTTGACCTTCAGTCCGGCTTGAATCAGCTGCCAGGCAGCTTCCAATCCGAGCAGACCGCCGCCGATGATGGCACATGTTTGCAAATTGTGTTCGCGGATCGCTGCTGCAAATTTTCTGGCATCAGCCAGCGACCAGAGTGAGAAACAGTTTTCCCGATCAAATCCTTTGAGCGGCAAGATAAAACTTCTGCTTCCGGAGGCCAAAATCAAGCGGTCCCAAGCCACTACATCATTATTATCCAGGGCAAGTTTCTGATTCTGACAGTCGAGACCAACCACATTAACTCCCGGCATCAACTTGATACGGCGCTCTTCATACCAGCTTGCCGGATGCAGATAGAGCTTCTCAGCATTGGCTGGATCTTTCAATACTTCAGCTATACGCAGACGATAAAATGGGAGATCGGTATCGGCAGAATAGATGACGATCTCTGCTTCAGTGTCGTTCTTCCGGGCAACTTCTGCTGCGGAAACACCCGCAATTCCACTGCCGACGATTACAATTTTTTTGTTAGCCATTTTTTACCTCAAAATTAGTGATTGCTTTTCCCTGGATTCCACTTTTATTGTACGCTATTAGAAGGTAAATGTATCCAGGTCGGTTATTTCTTCCAATTCAGCTCCTGTCATTTGAGCGATCGTATCGAGCCTGTCCTCACCGCTAGGCGATAGGAAAGTGACAGCTATCCCACTTTTGCCGGCACGCCCTGTCCGGCCGATACGGTGAATATAATTCTCATTTTCCAGGGGCAAATCGTAATTGAAGACAATATCGACATTCTCGATGTCAAGCCCGCGTGAGGCCACATCCGTTGCTACCAAGATGCACAGATTGCCTTTGCGGAAATTGCTGAGGACTCTTTCTCTTTGCTGTTGCCTGATATCGCCGTGAATGGCAGCAGCATTGATTTTTAGGCGTCGCAATTTTTTTACTACCATATCTGCTGACTGTTTCATGTTGACGAAGACGATTCCCCGTTTGACATCAGCCAAACTGAGGATTTTTTTAATAGCAGTTATTCTCTCTGCACCGTTCGCAGGAAGCAGATATTCTTTGATGTCAGGTTTATCCTGACCAATTTCTTCGACTCTAATCTCAACCGGTTCACGCTGATATAGATATGAAATATCCATCACCTCGCGTGAAAAAGTAGCTGAAAACATGGCGATTTGCGAGACGCGAGGCATCTTATCCAAGATAAAGCGCACGTCTTTGATAAAGCCCATATCGAGCATCCGATCTGCCTCATCCAAAATAGCAATTTCCACTTCATCCAGTCGCAAACTGCGGCGTCTGAGCAAATCAATTAAGCGCCCCGGCGTAGCTACTGCAATCTGCGGTTTGCGCCTAAGGGCTTTGATTTGCGTGCGAATCGGCTGTCCGCCATATAGGACAGCTATTTCAATCCATGGCCTGGTGATGGCAAGATGAGACAGATCCTGTCCGATCTGTATTGCCAATTCTCTGGTAGGGGAGAGGATTAATGCCTGCAATGCGCGACGGTGTTGCTCGAGATTTTCAATAATCGGGATACCGAAAGCCAGTGTCTTGCCGGTTCCGGTCGGCGCTTTCGCCATCACATCGTACCAGCCCATCATGGGAGATATTGCTTGCTGCTGGACTGAGGTGGGTACAGTAATGTTCATCCTGGAGAGTACATCCAAAGTAGAATCGGATAGTCCCAGTTCCCGGAAAGAAGTAATTTTTTCATTATCATTTGTCATCAGGTATATGATAACAGAAAGAAAATCGGCAGCTGGTGATTTAAACAACAGTAACTATATCTGAGGTAAGATATATAAGCCAGCTAATCAGTCAAGCCCCCAATAGCCGGTATTGATTATTAGCAAGAAGTGTAAAGATTGCTCTAGGAAAGAGCATACCAACGGCACCGCCCGTTGAGAAGCAGGCGTTTGTACCTTG
>JBMNTB010000003.1:0-117193 GCA_050945515.1 Saccharofermentanales bacterium | reverse complement strand
TTAAGCAATTTGTAGACAAATAAAGAAAAACCATGATGACGCTAGACATTGATGCTAGCTGTTTTCATGGCTTTCTTCATAATTGAGGGTGCCTCTTTCACTTTCTTAACTCTTTTGAGACACCTCCCGTCCCTTCCATATCAACTGACAATAGTCTGTAATAAATTGCGTTATTTTCCGATTGTGGAGAAAAAATTGTAAACCAATGTGTCCGCATAGCGATAAAACACGTTGCTTCCTTTTTCGATGCCCGACAAAATCTCTACTCTCATTCCGTCGGACACTCCGGTTTCCACTTCCGCAAGAGCGTTTAATGAATCCTTCTTCTCATCATAGCTTGTGTAGACATAAGTCTTTGCACCCTTTTCGACCAATGCCGCCGCCGGAACAGTGATGGGAGCCTCGCTTTCTGCCGTCGTAATCTTGACGGCAGCATTCATTCCGGGAATCATATTCTCTTCTCTGGAAATAGATACCGTTACATTGTACTTCGTATTACCGCCTTCATTGGAGCCGGTTCTGCCGATTTCGGTAATAGTACCTGTATATTCCCGTCCTTTCAACGCTTCCAACGTTATCTTCACAGGCAAATCTTCACGTACCGAAAGAATGTCAAGTTCATCTACACGGATCGTAATACTCATAGTATCCTGCGGCGTGATGCAAAACACCTGTTTTTCCGCCAAGCTATACTTCTCGTATAGCTTTTGCTCTTCTTCCTGTGAGATTTCTTCAGTCGTACCCGAGATAGCGGGTGTCGTCACAGAACCGAAACCGAACAGACGCGGAGTCGATCCTAACGGCAAAGATCCGATGTTGCCCTGAGGAGGTGTTTTTGAATCAGCCGGCTGCGGTTCCGACGATTCCTGAGGTTCAGGAGGCTCCTGAGAATCGTCCGGCTGCTGCGGTTCCGGCGACTCCTGAGGTTCAGAAGACTCTTGTGAACCGTCCGGCTGCTGCGGTTCCGGCGATTTCTGAGGTTCGACAGGCTCTTGCGATTCTTCAGGCGGTTGTTCATCAGGCAGCTGTTCAGTGGAAGCTGTACGATTGCAAACAATCCATACCGGATCCATGCTCGTCGCCTCGTCCGCCTGCACGGTAATCACACAGAATTCCCCGGGAAAGAGTTCGGACGCGCGAACGGTTTCCCATACTCCGTTCCGAAACATATAAACGGAAGTGGTTCCTGTACAGGAATAGAAACCCGAGTATTCATAGTTTTCTCCTGACACTTCGAAAAGTTTTGAGTAATCCACCACTCCGATAGCAGGATAGGATACGGTGAACCGAACGTCATCTTCTCCGACAGAAACTACAGTCGCTGCGTAATTCAGTAGTTTAGAATCATCCTCTCCCGTTGGCGAATTGGAGAGAGTTTCCGATTCCAAGTCTCCCCGATATGCCAAATTCATTGCTCCGATGAGAGAACCGGACGATTTCAAAGCGACTGCGCTTCCGTTTACGAGACCGGAATCCGCGGCAGCCCTTTCGTTCTCTTTTCCCTGCACTGACAGGCTGATGACCGTACCGTCTTCCGGTATCCCTGAGACGACCCCGTCTGATTCGGCGTAGAGAACCCCATCCTGATACAGACGAAGCAGGGATTCCATTTGCGCTTCCAGCTGTTGCCTTCTTTTCAAAAGAGTGTAGTAGGTACTCGTTTGACCAACATGATCGAGTTTCAGAAGCGTATCGCCTTCTTCCACCAAAGAATTCTCTTCGACGGGAACGGAAGATACGCTCCCGTAATATCCGGTTACTCTCAGTTCACTGTGTATATACAGGCTTCCTTTCCCAAGCTCCGTCCCGTCTTCCTTCCATACGGATACGGTATCTCCATAGCTCGCCGATTCATCCGAGAGCGTAACGGTCAGAATCCCGTCTTCTTTTGCCGCAATCCGACCTGTTTCCTCCGTACCGTCAGAAAGAGTAATCCTGACCGCATCCCCTACGGAAGCGCCGTCCTTCTCATCCAAATCTACGCCCATGAGTCCGTCCAAAGAAATCAGCATCAAACAACCATGTTCGGCTATGACATCTGAAATGCTCTTTCCTTCCTGCGCATAGATCTTCTTGACCCGGCCGTTCACGGCAGCGGTAATCTTTTTATCTGCACTTTTGTCGGCTTCCTCAATCAGATCCGTATCGAGCTCGTCAATCACCTTTTGAAGTTCTGCGACGGCAACTCCGACAGTAGTCTGATCGACCGAAGCCAAAATGTCTCCAGTTTTAACCGTATCACCATTGTTGACGTGATAAGCGGTTACAGTGACGCCGCCGGGTATACGAACTGATTTTGCCGCCTCCTCTGCCAACATGCCCGTTCCCGAAAGCACGGTGGAAATCACGCCTTCTTCCGCGGCGGCAGATAGGACCTGTTCATTTACGGACACAGCTTCGACGTCGGTATTCTTTTGCGGTAACGACGCGATCGCGACTGCAACAGCGATGACGAGAATCATCGGGATAATCCAGTTTACCTTCTTCCTTTTTTTCCCTGTTTTCTCATCATCATCCAAATCTTCATCCTCATCCGCATCCTCTTCCGATTCGGAAGCAGACCGCGAAACCTCGTCAGCCAACCTTCTTCTAACGCGGATATACAGAAACAGACAGATTACGTCCCCGATCGCACATACGATCAGAATGGGAAGCCATGCCTTGCGGACGAGCGATAAAAAATCATTTCCGCCGCCGTTTGATTGCCCGTTTGTAAACGGAAATCTCCCCGTACTTCCGTCGGGGCGGGTAATCCCTTCCCCTGTTTCTCCTTCCGGCATAGAGAAACCATCCGGCATCTGACCGTCAGGAGGAGTGAATCCTTCCGGCATCTGACCGCTGGGAGAAGTAAATCCTTCCGGCATCTGGCCGTCGGGAGGAGTGAATCCTTCCGGCATCTGGCCGTCGGGAGGAGTAAATCCTTCCGGTACTTCCCCGCTTTCATTAAAACGATTGACGGTAGACGGATCGAAATTCGGAAAATCCCTTGAACTCCTTTCGGGAGCCAGAGCAAGATTCACCAAATCGAAGATCATCACGGATGTAAAGAACACCATGGGGACAATATAGACAATCCCTCTGTTCTTTCTTGAGGAAGATATGTTTTGCTTTTTCATTGATTGATTCACCTCCACTAACCGCCATAGTGAAGCGCATCGATCGGCGCCATCTTTGCCGCTTTGTTCGCCGGATACAATCCGAATACGATACCGATTACAAAACAGAATCCTACGGCGATCAACACTACATTCCACTCCAAAGAGAACGACATACTGAGACTCGATACGACTACGGAAATAATCCGAAGCACCGCCCAAGAAAGAAATACGCCAATGAGGCAGCCCAACATGCTGAGGACGACCGATTCCATCAGAAATTGCTGCAAAATAACTATTCTCGAAGCCCCGATCGCTTTGCGAATTCCGATTTCCCGTGTCCGTTCCGTGACCGTGACCAGCATGATGTTCATAATCCCGATCCCGCCGACGACCAGAGAAATGCCCGCAATGCTGCCCAGCAGGATCGTCAGGTTAGAGGTCACGCTGCTCATGGCATCCTCCAGCTCATCCCGCGTAGATATTGTAAACGCATCGTCGTCTTGATCGAATCTCTCCATCAGTAAAGAGGTCATCGCCGTTTCCGCCGTAGCCATATCCGTTTCTGCACTGACAGAAAAACTCGTAATCGCAGACGATGTCTCGGAAGACAGTCGCATCAACGACGTGTACGGGATATATGCAACGATGGAACCTCTGCCGAAGACCGCCGTCAAAGAATCTTCGTCGTCCTTTAAAAGACCGACAACCGTATATTTTACGCCGTCAATCGACACTTCTTCTCCGAGACAGTCCGTATAACCGATGAGTTCAGTCGCCGCCGTTTCATTGATGACGGCTACGTTCGTATGATTGTCCACATCGGAAGACTTAATAAATCTTCCTAAGAGAAGGGAAAGACCGTTGATCGTTTCGTAGGCAGGTGTCGTTCCGTATACGGTAACGGTATCGCTGTTGCCCTCATACCTCGCCGTTGCACTGATTTCGCCGGACGGCGCAATGAGCCCGATTCCGTCTTCTTCCATCCACTCGTTCAGTGTATGAAGAGTGACCGGAGCCCCTTTGTCATCGGAAACTGTCACCGTGAGAAGGTTACTGCCCAGACCGGCAATGGAATCCGTCACCGAACCGGTAGCTCCGCTGACCAGACTCACCAGAATGACCAGCGCCATAACGCCGATGATAATCCCCAACATCGTCAGAAAGGACCTGAATTTGTTCCCGGCTATCGATTTAAGTGCCATTTTTAACGATTGAATCACGCACCCACCTCCGACAGTATTCCGTCCCGGATATTTACGATCCGCGATGCCTGTTCCGCAATCTCCCGGTCGTGTGTGATCAAAATGATCGTATTCCCCTGATCGTGCAGCTCACGGAAGATGCCCATGATCTCATCCGTCGTTTTGGAATCCAGGTTTCCGGTCGGTTCGTCGCCTAAAATCAGAGACGGCCTTGTGACAATCGCACGTGCGATCGCTACCCTCTGCTGCTGCCCGCCCGAGAGCTCCGTCGGAAGGTGATCTGCCCATTTCGTCAGATTGACGCGTTCCAGCGCCTCCGCGACATGTGTTTTCCGTTCCGATTTTCCGACCCCCTGATAAATGAGGGGCAGTTCCACATTCTCCATAGCCGTCAGTTTGTTGATCAGATTAAAACTCTGAAAAACAAACCCGATCTTTTTTTTTCGTATTTTAGCGAGCTCCGACTCCGAATAATCTTCAATCGGTATACCGTCCAGAAGATAGGTACCGGAATCCGCGATGTCCAGGCATCCGATGATGTTCATAAGTGTGGATTTCCCGCTTCCGGAAGGACCGATAACGCTGACAAATTCCCCTTCATCGATATGAAGTGTCACTTTGTTCAGTGCGTAGACCTTACCGGAACCGACCTGATAGACCCGGGAAACATTTTTTAAGTCGATCATGGTGTCCGCCTCCTTAATTTCCCGGTAAGTTCGTCCAGCCGGAACTTCCCGGCATATTTCTGTCGCCCGGCATGTTCCCGGGCATATTGCCGCCCGGCATTCCGCCGCCCGGCATACCACCGCCCGGCATACCGAAGTTGAAATTCCCGAAGTTGTTGTTTCGCGACTCCGTGTAGTAGACTGTATCGCCTTCCGAAAGTCCCTCCAATATCTCCACGTAACTGCCGTTGGAAAGGCCTATCGTCACTTCCGTCATGCCTCCGAGCTCGCCGGTAGACTCATCTCGAGAGGTATACACATAAGCGGAAGCGCTGGTCTTTCTGACAGCTTCATCCGGCAAAAGCAGTGCATTATCCACGCCCTTGATCACGACGGACACGGAAGCGGTCATGCCGGCAAGCATTTTCTCCGCTCTGTCCAGAGTTACGGTGGCCGTATATGTCGTCACTCCTCCGGAACCGGACGCGGAAGACGTGTCGATTTCCGTAACCTTTCCTGTATACGTATCGTCCCCGATCGACTCGACACTGACCGAAACCTCCTGACCGACCTCGAGAGAAAGAACATCCGTTTCGTCTACGCTTATCGAGACGGTCATGCTCTTTCCGGGATCGATAGAGAGCAGCGCCGATTCTTCCTGCGCAGAACCGGTCTCCGTTTCGCCGGAAAACGCGGCCTCGGAACCGGAGTTGTTGAGGACCTCAGCTTCCGAAGAATTCTCATCGTAAGAAACGGTGTCAATAATCCCGGAGAGCGGTGCCGTAATCGCTCCGCTCCGATAGAGCTTTACAAGTGTTTGCAATCTTTCTTCCAGATCCGCACGCTGCTTCAGCAAGCTGTTATAATTTGCGGAATATGAGGTATCCGTCAGCGTAATCAGCGTAGAAGACGCTCTGACAGAGCTGTTTTCAGACACCTTTACGGAATCGACCGTTCCGGCATATCCTGTGATTTTAAGCTCCTCATGGATATACAGCGTTCCGCTGTCGGAATCACCTACGGTCACGGTATCTCCGTAAACAGGCCCGTCATCCCCGATCAAAACCGTCGTTTTTCCCGCCGTTATCTTATCCACGGTTCCGGTATACGTATTTCCGCTTGAATCGGTCACGCTAACCGAATCTCCGATACTGTAAGCAGTAGAGTCCAGATTCACCGCCATATATCCGTCCAGAGACAGCAGGATGAGGGCGCCGTTTTCATACATGACGGATGAAACATCGTCACCTTCCTCCGCAAAGACCGCTTTGACGCGCCCTTTCAAAGGGGTCTTGATTTTTGAATCCACTTCATTGTCACTGACATCCGCAAGCTGTTCGCCCAGCTCATCCAATTCTTTTTGGGTATCCGACAATGCCGACAAAACGGAAGAGGCTTCCACGGAAGCCAAAATATCGCCTTCCTTCACAGAATCTCCCGTTTCTGTATATATTTTTTTAATTTCCACGCCGGCAGGAATCATAACATCCGTGATCCCGTCGCTGACAAGAGCCCCCGATCCGGAAACGGTGGTGCGTATGCTGCCCGTAGTGACCTCGGCACTCAGAACCTCCTGTTCAGCGGACGCAAAATTCTCGCGAACCTGCTTCTGAAAAAACAAAACCGCGACAATCAACAGCAGAATGACGACAGCGACGATGCTGATCCCGATACGGATACTTCGATTCCTGCGCTCTGCCTTCGACAGTCTTTTAGTCCTACCCATAATCATTCCTCCTTTTCCTTGTGAATCGGCCTCATTATAAAAAGCGAGGCTAAAGGTAGCCTAAAGGAACCCTGAGCAAAATTTAAAGACAACACTCACACAAAAAAGAAGCGTTCTCCGTAAGAAGGACGCCTCGTCGTAGAATCTTCACTCATACGTTATAAAGACTTAATCGTTGTAAAGAATTAATATTCGTAGTAATGGCTTAATAGTTGTAAAGACTTATTCGCTGTCTTATTCACTGTAATAATCTATTTTGATATAAGGGTCAAAACCCGAAGTCAGCATTGCTGACCGCTATACGCAGTATGTCTTTTGAGAGTTTGAGCACTGTATGTTGTGGCTTGAGTGAACAACCGAAGCTTTTGCCCCTAACATCCTATTTTAAGATGACTCGAAAACCGATACGATCCGGCCACGTTTTATATGCGCGAATCTCGCCATGATTTCTTTCTACGATTGCTTTGGCAATGGAAAGGCCGATCCCGAAACTGCCCGTAAAAGTCCGGGCCCTGTCCGCGCGATAAAAACGGTCAAACAGCTTATCTAATTCTATATGATCCACTTCCGCAAATGTGTTTTCCATACAGATGACCGGATACCGCTTTGCGCTGACGGACAGAGAGATGTTTCCGCCCTCATCGCAATATTTCAGTGCATTGTCCAGCAGGATGGAGATCACCCGCCGTATTTCAGATTCATCGCCGGTATAGAAAATCCCGGGCTGCACTTCCGCAAAGACGGGCTTTTTTCTTTCCTCTGCAATCGTCTGAAACTCGGAGACGGTATCGCTGACCGCGTCGCTGAGTGAAAACGTGACGGCATTCACTTCCGTATTCTCTTCGTCCATACGGGTAAGCATCCCGAGCTGATTTATAAGAGCATTCATCCGTTCTCCCTCGGCACGGATGTCGTCTATCCATTCGTTCTTACCGATATCCGATTCGATGATATCCAGATTGGCAAGGATGAGCGTTAGCGGCGTTTTCAACTCGTGATTGGCATCCGTAATAAACTGTTTCTGTTTTTCGTAACTCTTGGCAATCGGCTTCACACTGCGTTTTGAGAACAGGATGATGAGGACGAGAATTAGGGCGAGGCTGCACAGAAGGATGACCCCGACTGCCAACAGGAGCATTCTCGTAATAGAGCGGTTAATCGTCCCGTCGACAAATACGACGGTCTGTCCCCTGGACGTGTCCGATATTTTATAGCGGTATCTGTCGATCCATCCTCTTTCGTTTCCCGAACTTATCGTCTGTTCCGCATATTCCCGGGCGGTCTCTTCCGTTACTGACGCGATGAATTCCACATCTGAAGAGACGATACGTCCGAAAGAATCGTATCTGACTATAAAAAAACGGGTACTGAAAGGCGTCTCTTTCGTAATAAAGGGTGCAAACTCTCCGTCCGGCGGCGGGCTCATCTCATTAAAGGGCGGAAAGCGACCGTCATTCGGAGAAATGACGTCTGTCAGCGTGTCCATTGTATCGTTTAATCTGTTTATACTTATTATGTAAATGCCGGCGTAGATGATAATAAAAACGAGGGTAACGGACAAACCGCTGATACGGATCAGACGTTTTCTTAATCTATAAATCATGGCTCGATATCCAATGCGTAACCGGCATTACGCACAAAACGTATTTTAACAGGGGCTTCCATAGCTTCCAGCTTCTTTCTTAAGTTGGAAATATGCACCCACACCACACTGGTGTCCACGCTCGTCTCCCATCCCCAGATGCGCGTAATAAATTGATCTGTAGTGATGTGTATGCGGGGATTTCTCATCATCATCTCCAGCACCTGAAACTCCTTTCCGCTGAGATTCTGCGTCTGTGACCCGAATGAGAGCTCATGCGTGGAACAATTTAACACGAGGTCGCCTATTTCCAAAAGATCAGGCGTATAATGATCTTTTCTTCGCAGCATAGCCCGCACCCGCGCCAGCAGTTCCGATGTGGAAAACGGCTTCGCCAGATAGTCGTCAGCGCCGGCATCGAGCCCTTCTACACGCTGCTCGACTTCCGTCCTCGCCGTCAAAAACAGCGCAGGTGTCGTAATATTCTTGCTTCGAAGTCTTTTCAATACCTCTATTCCGTCCATGCCGGGCATCATGATGTCCAATACCAGACCGTCGTATTCGCCGGATTCCGCATAGGCCAATGCTTCCGTACCGTTTGTGACTCCGTCAGCGGAAAAAGCATTCGTTTTTAAAATATGCAACAATGTCTTCAATAATCTCTTATCGTCTTCCGCTACCAAAATACGCATGACATCCCTCCTATGCCCCTATTTTAATTCATCATAGCTCTATGGCCTAAAGATTCCCTAAAGAAACTCTATCATTCCTAAAGATACTCTATCATCGCGCTCTTTATAGCATCTATTAAGCGGTTGGGCACAAAACAAACCTTCCGTGGAGTATCTATTTCCTTGGAGTATCGGAGTATCTATTACTTACTATAAAAAAACAGGGTGCACTGCACCCTGTTCTCTCTGGTACACCATCTGGGATTCGAACCCAGGACCCACTGATTAAGAGTCAGTTGCTCTGCCAGCTGAGCTAATGGTGCTTGAGCAAAGACATTATAGATTTTACGCCTGTCCTTGTCAAAATATTAATTTTCGTTATGTAGTTAACCGTTAATTTACATTGATTTGCGTTGACATTTTGACAGGTGCAGATTATGATTCATACATAAATGCGATGACGGAACGAGTAATCGGGGGCACTGGTTGCCGAGAGAGAGCCTGCCGTGGCTGTGAGCAGCTCCTGCCAGTCCGATGAAAACCACTCCCGAGCAGGATGCGAAATAAGTATTCCCGTGAATCTGCGTCAATGATCAAATGAGTGAAAAACAAAGGTGGAACCGTGCTTAGCACCCTTTGTCCGATTAAGCGGACAAAGGGTTTTCCTTTGTTAGATATGAGAGGAGAAGAAATGAAAATTACTTTGAAAGACGGCTCAGTCATAGAATATGAAGCGCCGAAACGAGCGATTGATATTGCTGCCGATATCAGTCCGGGACTGGCCCGCAATGCTATGGCAGCAATTGTCAACGGAGAGGACAGAGATCTGCGCTTTCTGATTGAAGACGATGCTGAACTGGAACTGGTACAGTTTGATTCAGCGGCCGGCGCTCACGCTTTTCACCATTCTTCAGCGCATTTGCTGGCTCAGGCGGTGCAGCATTTGTACCCGGGCGTGAAGTTTGCTATCGGTCCGGCGATCGATAATGGATTTTATTATGATTTCGAATTCGCAGAACCTATCGGTTTGGAGGATTTGGAAAAAATCGAAGCTGAAATGCGACGGATCGTGAAGCAGGATATACCGATTGAGCGCTACACGCTTAGTCGCTCGGAAGCACTCAAATGGGCCGAAAATAATGATGAGACCTACAAAATTGAATTGATCAGCGCTCTTCCGGAAGATGAAACGATTAGTTTCTACAAACAAGGGGATTTTACTGATCTTTGCGCCGGACCCCATCTGATGTCTACAGGCCTGATCAAAGCGATTAAACTGACTTCACTGGCCGGAGCCTATTGGCGTGGAGATGAAAAAAATAAAATGCTGACACGCATCTACGGCACTTCCTTCCCCAAAAAGAGTGATCTGGATCAATATCTCGAATTCCTGGAAGAAGCCAAAAAACGTGACCATCGCAAGCTCGGCCGTGAAATGCAGCTATTTGCCTTGATGGATGAGGGGCCTGGTTTCCCCTTCTTCCTGCCCAAGGGCATGGTGCTGAAAAATACTCTGATGGACTACTGGCGTCAAGTACATAAACGCTACGAATACAAGGAGGTTTCCACTCCGATCATGCTCAGCCGGAAACTATGGGAAAACTCCGGTCACTGGGAACATTATCGTGAAAATATGTATATCTCCCAGATCGATGGCGAAGATTTTGCTATCAAACCGATGAACTGCCCCGGCTCTATGCTGATCTTCAAGTCCGAACAACACTCCTATCGTGACTTACCCCTGCGTATGGCAGAGGTAGGCCTTGTGCACCGTCATGAGAAATCCGGCGTATTACACGGTTTAATGAGGGTGCGCGCTTTCAATCAGGATGATGCTCATATTTTCATGACCCTGGATCAGATCGCCGACGAAGTTGAACAGGTTGTACATCTGATCGATGAAGTCTACCGTCACTTCAACTTTAAGTATCATGTCGAATTGTCTACCCGCCCTGAAGACTCCATGGGTTCAGATGAGGAATGGGACAGAGCTACAACTGCATTGAGCAAAGTCCTGGACAAACTGGAGATTCCTTATATCATCAATGAGGGAGACGGCGCTTTCTACGGACCTAAAATTGACTTTCATCTCGAAGACTCGATCGGACGGACTTGGCAATGTGGCACGATTCAGCTCGATTTCCAAATGCCGCGGCGCTTTGATCTGGAATATATCGGAGCCGATGGCGAACGCCATTTGCCTATTGTGATTCACCGAGTAGCTTTTGGCTCGATTGAGCGCTTTATCGGCATCTTGATCGAACATTATGCCGGGAAATTCCCTTTCTGGCTGGCACCGGTTCAGGTCAAAATTCTCTCGGTCTCACAGGCAGTCGAAGACTATGCTTTAGATGTGCTGTCTGTGCTGAAAGCAAATGGCATCCGCGCTGAAATCGATGCCAGGGATGAAAAAATCGGTTTTAAGGTCAGGCAGGCTCAAATGGAAAAAGTGCCATACAGTCTGATTGTCGGTCAGAAGGAAGCTGCAACAGGCACCGTCTCGGTCCGGGTTTTGGACCAGGGTGAGGCAGGCAGCTTATCTTTAACTGAACTGCTGGACAAGTTACACGCCGAAATTTCGCAAGGCAACAGTTAATAACAATTGCCGGCACTGAAAAACGATCATAAGCAACTGTCCGGACTTGCAGCCCGGACAGTTGCTTTAAGCGACGATAGATCAGCAGTTTATAAAAGCATCGCAGCCCTACTATAATACTCCGCTCAGCTTATTAAAGCGAGAATTTCTCCTTGCATTCAGCAAAGCAGGACAAGACATAATCCAGATCCTCTTTGCTGTGCGCAGCCGAAATCTGAGTGCGGATGCGAGCTTTGCCCTCAGGAACTACCGGATATTTAAAAGCAATGACATAGACGCCGAGACTGAGCAGATAGTCTGCCACTTCAATCGCCTTAACTGCATCATAGATCATGACCGGTACTATCGGATGAGTACCGGGAATAACATCAAGACCCAGCTTTTCGATCTCGGTGCGGAAATATTTGGCATTAGCCTCCGTCCGATCGCGCAGGGATGTGTCTTGCTCCAGCATCTCTAAAACCCGGATCGCTCCGGCGGCAATGGCCGGGGCCAATGTATTGGAGAACAGATAGGGTCTGGACTTTTGCCTGAGCCAATCAATTATTTCCTGGCGCCCGGTCGTAAAGCCACCGGAAGCGCCGCCCAGAGCTTTGCCCAAAGTAGAGGTCAGAATATCAATTCTGCCCTCTACACCACAATATTCCGGCGTACCGCGTCCCGTCTTACCGACAAAGCCGGAAGCATGACTATCATCAACCATAACCAGTGCATCATATTTGTCGGCCAGATCACAGATCGCCTGCAAATTGGCAATTACACCATCCATCGAGAAAACACCGTCAGTAGCGATCAATTTAATTCTGGCACCTTTGGCATCAGCTTCCTGCAGACAGTGTTCCAGATCAGCCATATCATTGTTCTTATAACGCAAGCGCAAGGCTTTGCACAATCTGATGCCATCAATAATGCTGGCATGATTCAGCTGATCGGAGATAATTGCGTCCTCTTCACCCAGGATTGTCTCAAATAAGCCGGTATTGGCATCAAAACATGAGGAGTAAAGTATCGCATCATCAAAGCCGAAAAAGTCCGAAACTTTTTGTTCCAGCTGCTTATGCAGTTCCTGCGTACCACAGATAAATCGTACCGATGACAGACCATAGCCCCATCTGTCGTAACTGGCTTTAGCCGCTGCAATCAATTCAGGGTTATTGGACAGGCCCAGATAATTATTGGCACACATATTTATGACATTTTTAGTTTTAGTTGTGTCAATACGAGAACCCTGGGGCAAGGTTAGGACTCGTTCCTCCGTATAGACTCCTGCCTCTTTCAGTTCCTGCAGCTCACTTCTGATTATTCTCAGTCCGGTTTTCATATTCATAATTCCTCCTGTAGACGGTGCATTCTCTACCGCACCCGGTATCATTAATTGAATGGGACTCCTGGTTGAAGTTGTTGACAGCCTGTGCAAACAATCCAATCACAGCTTCGGAAATGATTGTTTATGCTGTGGTCCAATCCAAGATCACTTTGCCTGATTTGCCACTATTCATCGCCCGGAAACCCTCCTCATACTGCCTGAAATCCAGGCGATGCGTAATGATCGGAGTTAAGTCAAGGCCGGACTGGATCATGGCCATCATCTTATACCAGGTTTCAAACATCTCTCGGCCATAGACGCCTTTCAATGTCATGCTGCCCAAGATGACTCGATTCCAATCAATCTGAGTATCTGCAGGCAAAAAACCGAGGAGAGAAATCCGGCCGCCATTAATCATATTGTCAATCATTGAATTCAGTGCTGATGATGAGCCCGACATCTCCAAACCGACATCAAAGCCTTCGCGCATATCCAGTTCGGGCATTATCCCTCTGACCGTGTCTTCTGACAAATCTATGGTATGGACAGTGGGTTCGACTTTTTTCGCCAATTCCAGACGGTAGGCGTTGAAATCAGTTATGGCAATATGTCTGGCACCGCAATGTCTGGCAACAGCTGCCGCCATGATGCCTATCGGGCCGGCACCTGTAATCAGAACATCTTCACCCACCAGATCAAACTGCAGAGCGGTGTGCACGGCGTTCCCCAGAGGATCGAAAATTGCCGCGATCTCCTCAGGAATACCGGGCAATACTTGCACTGCGTTCGCTGACGGTATAACCAGATATTCCGCAAATGCTCCCGCTCTGTTGACACCGACACCCAAAGTATCTTTACAAAAAACCCGTTTGCCTGCCCGACAATTTCTGCACTTGCCGCAGACAATATGTCCCTCGCCGGAAACAATATCGCCGATATCGAAATTATCTACCATCGAACCAACTTCCACGATCTCGCCGACATATTCATGACCGGCATTAAGCGGGACTTTAATCACTCGTTGAGCCCATTCGTCCCAATTATAGATATGGCAGTCTGTACCACAGATAGCTGTTTTGTGAATTTTGATTTTGACATCATTCGGGCCTGTTTCCGGAATCGGGATACGTTCCAGACTCAGGCCCGGGCCCGCCTCGGTTTTGACCAAAGCATACATAGTATCATTCATTTTTTAACGGCCTCCTTGAAATTTTACCGCAATTTATTATACACTCATCATCCAATGGCGACCATTGCTCTCAAACAGTCTGCGGTTTGATTTTCAACTTCCAGTTTCCCGGCAAATCCTGCCCTTTCTGCTGTAAGATAATCAACTGCAGTTCTCCTTCACATACAGCTTTAATCCTCTCAGGCAGAGCACAAAGTTCACCATTACTCAGCGCCGACGGAACAAACAAAGGCATTTTCTCAGCACCGGATGTACAGAAGCGAAGCGCCAGGGCTCCGGTCAATCTCTTATCCAAAAGTGGCTCTTTCCTATCCAAAACCTGTTCTGAAAACAGATTAGACATTTCTGTCAGTTGGCGATAATAATTAACTCGATACGGCTTCGCTTCTTCCAGATATTCCAGAGCAATTTCAAGTGCCGCTTCCTGTTCTTTAATCTCCGCTTTATCTAAATCCATTTGCTTTTTTTGACGGTACAGATCTGCCAGATTGACCGGAGAAAAGTTGTTGACCAGTTCTTCCGACAGCTCCTGATATTTTTTCCGCGACTGATCTATTTCCAGCTCCAGACGCAATTTAACTGCCTTGGCATTGGCCAGAGCATCCGGATTATAGCGACTGGTAGCAACGGACGGCAGTCCTGCTGTCTCTTGACCGGTCAAGGCAGAGCCGAATAATTGTTCCGTAGCATACTCATATTCCCGCTCGATCTCTTCGTCCGTGCGGCCGGCTTTAAGAACGGAAATCTGACTTAGAATCTGAGAAACTCTGGCATCGACCGGAGCGCTATCAGTAACTCGTTCACGCAACTCTCTTAGCGCTCTTGCTGCTTCCTCCGGATATTGAATTCGCACATAGCGGGACAAAGACGTCACTAATTCATATCCTGCATGATTGGTTGCAGTTTCACCCTTACTAACTTCTGCTAATAATCTCTCTTCCGTGGCGCGAGCTTTCTGATAAGCTGCAATCTCTTCTTCCAGTCGCCACATCAGACTGTTTTTTTCTCTTTTATGTTCGGAGAGCCGACTTTGTACCTTATCTATATTGGAACGGGCCTTACCCAGTGCTGTGGCGCCTGTAGCTTTACTTCTGGCTGTATGCGATATTAATAATAGTAAGGCAACGAAGGCGCCGCCGAGCAGTATGGCGCCTCCAATTATACTGTCGGCCAGGATCAGGATCAGCCCGGCCACTGCTGCCAGTCCAAGCAGCAACAGTAAACGGAAATTTCCCGCATACCTTTTACCGGACCCGGTATATTCATTTCTGATCAGTTCGAATTTGTGTTTCTCTCCTGCCAGTTGTCTCAGCAAATTACTTTCTCTATCTTCCGCTTGATCCAGCTGATTTTTTAGTTCATTGCCCCGTTGATAACATTCCTTAACCTCTTCATTAACAGTTATCAATTGCATCCGCATAACATTAAGATTTTTGGCTTTTTGATGCCAGTCATTATAAAAATCCTCATAAGATGTCAGCTCAATAGCAGAGGGCAAGTTCTTTTCCTGGGCTTCTCTGGTCAGGCTGTATGCTTCAGATTCAGCCGCAGCCAATTCCGAGCGCAGCAATAAAAGATTCTCGTATCTTGCTTTGTCTTCCAGCAGTTCCAGCTGATGTACCCTGGGTAAGACCTCCTGCAATTGCTCCTCACGCTGCTTTATACTCTGCTTATGCTGAAAAATCTTATCAATCAATTCTGCCTGATTCTTGTCTGAGTTCTTAGCGACTTCAATTAATTGCTTCAGCTGTTCACTCTGCTCCGACAGCATTGCAACTTTGCCCTGAGTACTATTGTGATCGCGGAGAGCTGCTAATTTTTCTCGCAGTATTAATTCTATTTGCTCCGACCAGGAGGTGAAATGCTCCGGCGGCGGAACAGGCGCCAGGCTCAGTGCAAAGACAAATTCATCCCGGCTGAGGGAAAACAGATCCAGACCCGGCTGTGGTGAACAATCAGCACTCAGATCCGCTCCGCTTGTTTCATTGAGTAATTTGATCTTATCGTTCTCACCTGCGACAGTCGTCAGCCGTTCCAATAGATACTCCGTATCATTGTGTAGAAAACTGATACTGCCCCCGATCGCCTTCGTCTGAATAGAATTCTCAATCCGCGGCAGATAATTGGAGGCAAGGCAGTCTTCACAGTGACCATAAAATGTGAAGGCAATGAAAGATAAGATCTGCTCCAAGCGTTCAATTTGACCCGACAGGATTGAAACACCTTGATCTCTCCGCAAATCCAATCTGACTTGCGCCAGGCTGCCATAAGTCAAGATGTCAATTTGCAATATCTTCATCATTGTCCTGCATCCCGGCTGCGTCTTGACTGCGATTTCGGCGCAGTCGACAACTGTACAAATTCTTGCTGGCGGACTATGGCAGATGCGGTCTCTGTTGCAGATGCCAGGTAGGATATAGCCAGATGTTTAGGCCTTGGTTCTTCAGCCTGCTGCTGATGGTCGGCACTCTGACGCTCAGCTGTCAGAGCAAAGCCCGGGAATAAAAGTCTGAACTCCTGTCCCGGAAAACTGGGGAAAGTCCGTTCATCAAGGATCTCAATAAATAATAGGTTGCGCTGGAAATACTGCCGCAGCTGACCTATATCTGCCAATCTTGACTTTCTGCCCCGCAATACCAGCTGCCAGAGGCTGTCCGGATGAATATTGACTTGATTGGTTCGGATTTGCTGCTGCAGACGGCGGATAATATCGGCAGTCGATTCATTGCCCAGGCATTGATACTCGATTCGCTCGAAAGTAGGCAGGAATAAGGGATATTCCTGTAGTTTCAACTGAGTATTTTTCAGTTTTTGCATCTGTTTTCTCGTAACTAGATCCAGATTGGCTCGACCTCCCTTGATCAAGTCACCGGACAATTCACCGTAGAGAAAGCTTTTGCTGCCAGGTTCCCGGAAACTTCGACCGATCGGTGCTCCGGCTGAGGCATAGGGCACCTCAGACTGCTCATCGATGATCAGCTGATGATTATGCCCCGCAGCAAAATAATCGGCATTACTGCTGCGGATCAGCTCCGAAGAAAGGGGGCGGAACGGTGAATTTCTATCCAGTAGATCCCCGTGTGCTACCGCTATCTGAAAAGCCGAACCGTCACTGACATTAGAATCCGGGAAATAGCCCGGCCTGACTGCCGTCTGATGTTCAAAAGCCAGACCGGTAAAAACTGTATTGAGATCCGGGAATTCAAATATGCTGTTTTCTCTGCTGAAGATATGGACATTTGCCGGCCACTTTTCACCCAGCCAGGGAGCCCCCGGCGGCATAGGATCATGATTACCGGGAGCAATAATGATCGGCAGATCGGCAAGTTCTTTTATGAGGTGAACAAAGGATGTCAGGCATTGCCTATCCGGGCGGACTCGATCAAAAATATCCCCGGTCAAAATCAGAAAATCCGCCTGATGATCACGGCAGGCTTCGATCAATGCTTTGCCTAGTTCATTTTGTTTGGTTTTGAGTAACTTCGAGGCGTCAGAGGATAGCAGAGGCCAGGTCTGCCCCAGATGCCAGTCACCGGTTTGGATAAAGCGGATTTTGCTTTTTCCCATTCTTAACCTCTTCACCGTAAATTGGAGCTGTGTGTTTCACAAATTTGAGCTTTGTGCTTGGCCCATTAATACTAGACAATTATATCATAAATACAGAGGATAATTTTTAGGTGCAGCGGCGATTATAGGCGCCTATACTTTATATAAAGTAACGTTGGCTACAGAGTTTAGCAAGGCATTAATGCGAAGATAGGAGATGAAAAATAAGATTTTTATCACAATATTCCGTGTATATCGGATCATATTCACGAAGATTGAAAGGGGCTTTAATTATGAAAATGAAGGAAAAAGTTCGTAAAGCATTTAGCACTCAGATTAACAGAGAATTTTATTCCGCTTTTCTCTATCTGCAGATGTCCGACTGGCTAAACCAAAATAGCTTCCCCGGTGCTGCACACTGGATGTATATCCAGTACATGGAGGAATTGTCTCATGCTCAGGGCCTGTTCGAATATCTGCAGATGAGAGGTGTCAAGGCTGATATCGACCGGATTGACAAACCTGAACCGGAAACTTGGGAGAATGTCCAGGCTGTTTTCGAAGGCGCCTTGAAACATGAGCAGCAGATCACGGCCTGGATCAACGAATTAGTTGATATCGCGGCTGAAGCCGGTGACAAGGCAGCCGTTCTGTTCCTTGACTGGTACGTCATAGAACAGGTGGAAGAAGAAGCAAATCAGGAAGATAATTGCGACAATGTCTCTAGTGAAAACGGGCAGCCCGGGCCTTTGCGCATGTGGGACAAGCAAATGGGTACGCGCGTCTTTGTACCTGCTGTTATTCCTTATCTCGAATAATTTCTGCACACGCCGCTATTTAAACTTAGCTAGCTATTAAGGGGCCTGCAAACAGGCTCCTTTTTATAACCTAATAATCGACATCTGATCGATGCTTATCTTAGTAGCTGATCTCACATAAACATAAATTCTGATTACATATGAGCAGACTTTATCCGCTGCTATCTTATTGACATGTCTAAAACTGATCCTAAAATAAAAATTCACTCAGCAGCATTAAAGGTTGCGGTTTTCCCTTTCGCAATCAGTGATAGAATTGAATTGTTAGCGTAAAACAGAAATCAAATGGGAGGTTAAAATGTCACAAGACTTGTATCAGCAAGCCATAAATACTGCCAGGGCACTGTCGATTGAGGCTATCGAAGCAGCCAATTCAGGCCATCCGGGTTTACCCTTAGGAGCAGCTCCAACATTATTTGAACTATATTTCAATCATTTGCAGCATAATCCTCTTAATCCGGAATGGCTAAACCGGGATCGCTTCATTATGTCAGCCGGTCATGGCTCTGCTCTGTTATATAGTGTGTTGCACCTTTTAGGCTATCAGATATCCAGCACTGATCTTAAGCAATTTCGCCAACTTGGCAGCAATACGCCGGGACATCCCGAATACGGCTGCACACCCGGAGTTGAAATGACAACCGGCCCGCTGGGGCAAGGCTTAGCTACTGCAGTGGGTATGGCGATGGCTGAGATGCATCTGGCTGCCAGATATAATCGACCCGACTTTCCTGTCATTGATCACTATACCTATGTCCTGGCAGGTGATGGCGATCTGATGGAGGGGATCAGTTATGAAGCATCCTCCCTGGCCGGACATTTCGGTCTGGGCAAATTGATCGTACTCTATGATGACAATAAAATAACTATTGATGGCTCAACGGATATAACTTTCACAGAAGATATAACGACACGTTACCAATCCTGTGGCTGGCAGGTCCTAACTGTAGATGATGGAGAGGATACAACTGCTATCAGGATGGCACTTGAAGCTGCCAGATCTAATGCTGATCAGCCCAGCTTAATCACCGTCCGCACAATAATCGGCAATTTCAGTCCTCTGGCAGGCGATGCCAAATCTCACGGAGCTCCTTTAGGCAGTGCTGCCGTAGAATCCACTCTATTACAATTAGGATTTTCTACCGAACGTGCAGCATTCACCGTCTCTGCTGAAGTAAAAGAATTCATGCAGGAGCGACAAAATCTCCTGGCTCAAACAGAAGAAAAATGGCAGAAGCTTTATCAAGCTTGGAAAAGTGCTTTTCCTGATTTGGCTGCTGAATTTGAAAAAAATCTGGCCGGTAATCTGCCCGCAGATTTGTCTTTGGATACAATTAGCTCTTTAAGTGAAAGTCAACCAACCAGAGTCCATTCCGGGCGGGTTTTAAACTTCCTCAACCGAAAATTATCAAATCTGATCGGCGGTTCTGCTGACCTGGCCAGCTCCAATAATGCTGTGCTTGAAGGAGAAAGCAGCTTCAGTAACGCTACTCCCGAGGGGAAAAATATTCATTTTGGAGTGAGGGAACACGCCATGGGTGCTATTGTCAATGGTCTCATCTTGTATGGCGGACTTCGTTCCTTTGCTGCTACTTTCATGATCTTCTCAGACTATATGAAACCATCAATTCGTTTATCCGCTCTGATGAATATTCCCGCCCTCTATATCTTTACCCATGACAGCATAGGTGTTGGCGAAGATGGTCCGACCCATCAGCCGATTGAGCAATTAGCCGCTTTGCGCGCCACGCCTAATATCAATGTCTTCCGCCCTGCAGACGGCTATGAAGTTGCCGCCGGATATCAGCTTTGGCTCACCAGCCAAAAGCCAACTGCTTTTATTCTGAGCAGACAGAAACTGGCATATGTCGGAGGTGACTTCCGGGGTGCCCTGAATGGTGCCTATATCCTCAAAGACTCAGATCATTTCCAGCTGATCCTGATGGCAAGCGGATCTGAAGTGAGTCTGATTCTAGAGGCCGCAGAGATACTGGAAAAGGAGAACATCAGGGTCAGAGTAGTTTCCATGCCTTGCCAGAACCTTTTTTCGGAACAGGATCGATCCTATCAAGATCTGGTATTGCCTCCCACATGCAATCGAAGGCTGGCTGTAGAAGCTGCCGCTTCATTTGGCTGGCATAAATATGTAGGCCTAAATGGTACTATCATTGGGCTGGACTGTTTTGGTGTCTCAAGCAAGGGATCAGAATTATTCGAACACTTCGGCTTTACCGCTGAAGCGATCGCCTCAGAGGCTAAACAGCTGTTGAATAACAGACACTGACATCGAAAAAACAAAACCCCCGTAACATATCAGTCGCAGGGGCTTTAACTTGGAGCCGAAGGTGAGGATTGAACTCACGACCTATTCATTACGAGTGAATTGCTCTACCACTGAGCCACTTCGGCACAAGTAAAAATAAGCCATTAAATGATAGCAAGCAAGCGCATTACTGTCAAATTGTGCTGCGTCGATATTAGCCTTTTTGCATCATTTTCTCGTTATCGGAGTTCAAATGGCAGTTCTTATATTTTTTGCCGCTGCCGCACCAACAGGGATCATTTCTGCCGGGAATATAGTCCTTTCTCACTGGCTGTTGCGTAGGTGGCGCTGCAGCTGCCGCCAGATCCGGTCTGGCTCGGCGGGCACGGCGGCTCATTTTGCCTCCCTCATTGTCCGCAGAGCCTGTTACTTCCGCCAGGGCTGAAAAGCCTGATGAGCCTCTACCCTCTGTCAATTCAGTATGTCTGGCTCCTTTTCTTCTGCCGGAATCATCCGCAGTCAAACGGGCACGCATAATCAGACGGACAGCATCCTCTTTGATACCATTAGTCATAGCTTCAAACATATCGAAGCCTTCTCTTTTATATTCCACGACCGGATCATGCTGGGCATAACCTCTCATACCAATACTGTCTCGCAGATCGTCCATGGCATCAATATGGTCCATCCAATGATTGTCCACAGTCTGCAGCAGAATCAGCCGTTCAGCTTCACGTAAGAGCTCAGGAGAGCCCAATTCAACTGTCCTACTCTCCAAATGTGCCAGAGCTTCTTCTGTCAGCTGACAGTTGAGCTCTTCGCCATCAATTTGTCCTTTTGCTTTCAGCAGATAAGCTAAAGACGGCAGTTCACCAAACAGATCATGCAAGCGTGTGATCAAGGCGGCCTTGTCCCAATTAGCGGTATCGGCTTCACCGGCAATAAAGTCAAGCAGAATATTTCTCATCAGCTCCGTGATAATGCCACGATAGTAATCATGGAGATCCTTGCCCTCCAATACTTCACGGCGCTGTTTGTATATGAGATTGCGCTGCTGGTTCATTACATCGTCATATTCAAGCACATTTTTTCTGATTGCAAAGTTTCTGCCTTCAACCCGCTTCTGTGCAGTTTCGATTACACGGCTCAACATAGGATGGTCAATTTGCATATCCTCATCGACGCCGAGTGTTTCAAACATCCTCTCCAGACGCTCCCCGCCGAACAGTCTCATCAGATCATCTTCCAGGGATAGATAAAAGATACTTTTGCCCGGATCCCCTTGTCTGCCGGCACGTCCCCTCAGCTGATTATCAATGCGCCGTGATTCATGCCTCTCCGTACCAACTATATAAAGACCACCCTTAGCGATTACCTGTTGTTTTTCTTCTTTGATTTCAGCAGCAAAGTTGGCATTCAACTCGGAATACAGCGCCCGAGCTTCCAGGATTGTCTGATCATCAGTAATATTATGGGCAGTTGAAGCCTCAATTAATTCCTCATCAATGCCCCTGCGGCGCATTTCCTGTTTGGCCAAAAATTCGGGATTACCACCCAGAAGGATGTCGGTACCTCTGCCTGCCATATTGGTGGCAATAGTAACCGCACCCAAGCGACCGGCCTGAGCGACAATCTCCGCTTCCCGCTCGTGATTCTTAGCATTCAATACATTGTGCCGAACACCCGCTCTGGAGAAAAGACTTGATAAATATTCCGATTTTTCTACAGATACTGTGCCCACCAGAACCGGTTGACCAGTGGCATTAGCCGCTCGTACCTCTTCCAGTAAATTCCTGTATTTTCCTGCTTGTGTCTTGTATACAGCATCGGCCTGGTCAGTTCTGATCATTGGCATATTAGTAGGAATTGTTATGACATCCAGATTATAAATTTGTCGGAATTCATCTTCTTCAGTCAAAGCCGTACCTGTCATGCCCGAGAGCTTACTGTACATCCGGAAATAATTTTGGAATGTGATAGTAGCTAAAGTCTTGTTTTCTTTTTTAATCTTGACATTCTCTTTCGCTTCAATCGCCTGATGTAAACCATTGCTATATCTGCGACCGGGCATCAATCGGCCTGTAAAATCGTCCACAATGATAACTTCATCATCAGCTACTACATAATCCTCATCAAGACGCATTGTGCCATGTGCTTTCAATGCATTGTTGATATGGTGGTTAATCTCATAATTCTCCTGATCTGACAGATTGCCAATTTGGAAAAAAGATTCCGCTTTAGCAACGCCTTTTTGTGTCAGGACAGCTGTCTTAGCCTTTTCGTCGACAATATAATCAGCATCACCTTCCAGATCGGATATTTCTTCGGCGGAACGCATAGTACCGGTTTCTTTGATTCTTTTCTCTTTCAATCTCCTGACAAAACCATCTGCGCTGCGATAAAGCTCAGAAGATTCGCTGCCGCGACCGGAAATAATCAAGGGTGTTCTCGCTTCATCGATCAGAATACTGTCAACCTCATCAACGATGGCAAAATTCAGCTCTCTTTGAACCAGATCTTCCAGACGCAAAACCATATTATCCCGCAGATAATCAAAGCCGAACTCATTATTTGTGCCGTAGGTCAGATCAGAGGCGTAGGCAGCTTGTTTGGCCGGCTTATCCAGTCCATGAACGACAAGACCTACAGATAGGCCCAGATAACGGTAGATTTTACCCATCCATTCGCTGTCGCGTGCAGCCAGATAGTCATTGACCGTAACAATATGAACACCTTTACCCGTCAAGGCATTGAGATAAACCGGCAGGGTGGCAACCAGAGTCTTACCTTCACCGGTTCTCATTTCAGCAATTCTGCCCTGATGCAGAACAATACCTCCCTGCAACTGTACGGGAAAATGCCTAAGCCCCAGAACCCTATCCCCCGCTTCTCTAACCACAGCAAAAGCTTCGGGCAGCAAAGAATCCAGATCTTCTCCTCGTGCCAATCTCTGTTTAAATTCATTTGTCTTATTTTTCAGCGCGTCCTCACTGAGCTCTTTATAAGCTGTTTCCAGGCTCATAATACGAGAAACAGTACCCTTTAGCCGCTTCAATTCACGCTCAGAATAGGTGCCTAATATTTTATTCAATATGCCCATAAGTCTCTTATTCTCCTGATCAAATCATGTTAATGATACGTCAGCAACATCACTTAGACAAGAAGAGACACTTTCTATCCTTGATCTTGGTAACGCATGCTTGAGCCATATTTTCTGATCTGCAGTTCTATGGAATAACTTGCTGCCAGCCTATGCCATTCATCTTTCTGAGACTGATCAAGCCACTGAGGATGATTATTGGGGATGACTAAAATTAGCTGTTTTCTACTGATTTGAGCCGGAACCAGGTATTCCCGCCCTTTGCTTGTAAGCTTGGCGCCTTGAAAATTAGCTAAAGTAATAAAATGCCGTTCCAGCTGGGCAGTTGTGTATGTGGAAGAATTATAACTGGGTGCGGTTAAATCCATACTTTTAATTGCAGTTGCCGTCATTCCATCCCAGGCGGCGATCACAGGAAAATTGAACGGCAGATTTGCTCCGTATTTGTCACGAAAGATCTGCCCACGGGTAAAATTACTCAGACTCCAGATATCATCCTGATCTGAATTACCATCATCTGTCTCTTCCAGCCCTTCACCTATTTGGTTCTTTGCTAATCCTGAAGTCCAGAGCGGAATAATACCATGTGCTGTTTTACTGATCGGCCCCAGCACGGTATTCTGACGGTATTTTACCAGCAGATTGAGTATATTGTCCTCACTATTCCAATCCAGAATCAATTTTCTCCGGTGGCCGATCAGATCAAGCCCCAGCCCTGTTCGAGCCTCGCTCAGCCAATAGTCTATACGACTGTTAATCAAGTTGCCGAACATTAAAGAAGAACCGAGATCTACAACCATATCACGTATAATATTCGCTGCTCCCGGAATTGGTAATACCTCAACCAATATCTGAGGGATATCATTTGTCTTTGCCAGCACAGGAGAGGCAATTACCTCAGCAGCAGGCAGTAACAGGGCAATTTCTTCACAAGTCTGGTCAAGAGCATAGCGCAGAAGACTGTCTTCCCTTACCAAACGAATCGCAGAAAGCAAAAAGAAAATGAGCGTCAGGATTATGGGCAAAACAATAGCTGCTTCCAAGGTAGCCATACCGCTGTTTCTATTCTCTCTAAATTCGCTTTTACTTATCATTTCCCATACCTGACGCGCATCTTATCTGACGTCATTCGCTTGATAGCCTCCCTCAAGGCTAAAGACCTTGCCTTGTTGAGTAACGGTTTCGGCTTTTAATCTGATCCAAGCAGGACCGGGGTGATGACGTCGGATGATTGCTCCCATCCGTGATAGTATTTCCTCTTCGGGCTGTACCAGTATAAACAGGAGTAGATAATCGTGATAATACAGGATTACTGAAGATCGCTCCCCCGGCCAGAAGGAAACCCCATAGCCGCGTCTAAGCCTGTTCACATCACGGCTTCCATCGGCAACTGCTCTTGCTATCAACATCAAATATTCAAATGGTTCCGGAGGCAAAACTATTGTTCCTAGGGAAATCACGGCAATTCCGGCAACAAATCCCTTTGCAGCCAGACGGTATGTAAAGCGCAAAACTTTATCCTTAGCATGGTGAGCCAATTGGATTAGTGACCGCAAAATAATCAGCTTGGACTTGATCTCATCAGCAGCTCGTTTACCGGGACGTCCAGTCAGTATCTCTTCCAGTTCATATGGTCTGGACTGAATCAGCTCCCTGTGAGATCTGCCATCCGGAGTATATCTGGGGAATGCCTGTTTTGACCCGATACGGCTCGATACTGCCGCCGGGAAATAGTCTAAAGCGTAGCCGGCAAGATATAGCTTATCGAGTGCTGTAGTGTTAGGTACTGCCAAAATCGAATCGAAAACCGAGGTCAGCCTAGACATACTCTCAGGATCAAAAAAATCAGGTTTATCGCCGGCAGTAATATCACCCTTTTTGTCATAGATATGAACCGGCATCAGGGTCGATGCAATTTTGTTGTAAAGCGGAGTAATTTCTTCTGCCAAATATTCATCCAGCTCCCCTTCCCATTCAGGATCAGCAGTAAGTTTTGCGGTGAGATGATCTTGGGCTTCCGCATAACCATCTTCCGAGAACAGATCATTCAGAGAACCTGTCAATGAATTGCTGTCAACAATCCGTACCTGACTGATGCGATGCGAAATTCTCTGAATTATCTCGGCAGGAAATCTAAGCTTCATGTGTCTCAATATTTGCTCACAGAGCAATTTGTTTTCAAACAGAGTCTGCACTCCCGTGATCTGAATTGCAGCAGTATTGTCATAATGTACAGAAGGTAGGCTGTCTAAGGATTCATTCAGTGCGAAAAGACCGAAATTCTGCCACAGATTCTGATCAAAGTGGGCTAGATTCAGTTCCAGATTAGCAGCGGCCCAACGACTGAGATCCAAATCTCTGCGATCCCTAAGAGCATTATCAAATAAGGCCAATAAGAAAAGGAAAACCACCGGCAGCAACAAGCAAAATGTTAGAGCCAGACTGCCTGCCTGAGTCATCTTTGTTGTCGCTTTTGTTTTCATGGCTGTTCAATCTGTTGTGTCATAAGAAACTTGAGGTCATGATAAAGACTCAAGCTTTCAACCATCTTTTGCGGTGAGCATTTGAGCACTGAAATTGTACCCTGCTTGACCATTTGTGTTTCCAGTCTATATAAGAAAGCGGGATTCACCTCCTGCTTAACAGATAGCACTGCAGCGGCAGTGCAATTTCTCACCTTGACCGCTTCGGGAACACATAATGAACTACTCTGCAAAAACAAAGATAAAGCTAATGATATGATAATAGATGTCTCCAATGAAAAAGCCATACAATCCTCCTGTCCTCAGCATAGAAAACAGTTATCGACTGTAAAAGAAAAGTCAGGCGACAAGATTTGTCATCTGACTTGATCAAGCTGCAAGAATAATCCGAAAAAAATTAATGATGCATGAACCAATAATTCTTCTGCAATTTTTCCAAAGTAGTGGCTGACCCATGGCCAGGTAGGACGGGCAAATCCGAGGGCAGCTCTTCTCTCAATTCCCGCAGTCGTGCCAAGCTCCGGCGCATCTGTTCTTCACTGCCTCCGGCAAGATCCATACGGCCAATATCCGTAGCGAATACTGTGTCACCTGTAATCAAGGCAATGTAGTTATCCCGCTCGGCATCCAGCTTGCTCAAATACAGAAAGCAGCAAGAACCTCTGGTATGCCCCGGCGTATGAAAAACACGTAAAAACAAATTATTCCCTAGTTCAATCTCTTGACCATCCCGCAATAGAATATCCGGTTGTGCGATATCAATCCCTCTGCCAAAAAAAAGTGATGCATTCAATGTTTTGTCCATGATCATGTCAGCTTCAGCTTCGTGAATCATTAATTCCAGTTTTTGGTTGAAGCTTCTCCAGGCATCCGCCTTGCCCACATGATCATAGTGACCATGAGTTGCAATCAGTGCCATGACTTGATCTTTCAGCTCTACTTTTTCGGGAGGAACTGCAGGATCAATCAGTACATAACCATTTTCTGCAGCCAAGAGCCACGCATTACCGTAGCCATAGCCTTCAGGAATCTTTTTGATCCGCGGATCTAAGTTCAATTTATTGAATGATGCCATTTTTAACCACCGTGCCCTAGAATGATCATCAGCAATTCAGCTGAAGCAATATTGGTAGCATAAGGTATATTTCTAAGGTCGCAAGCTCGCAATAAAGAATTCGTAGGATAATCAACCAAGTCAGGGTCACGCAAAATAATCACCGCATCAATCTCACTATACAGGGCCTTAGCAGCGAGCTGATCAATGGCTCCCCTGATTTCAGTCGCCATGGTGTATATCTTGAGACCGGTAGCATTATTAATCAGTCTTGCAGTATTCAGAGTAGAAATCAGATTGTATTTGCTCAGTATCTGGCGGTAAGCACGACAAAGGTTTACCAGTAATCCAGTTTTTTTGTAATCTGCGAGCAATACAATATTCATGAGCGCCTCCATTACAAATCCCAAAATCCTTTACAATATAGACATTTTACCATGTTACAGCAAATATATAATAAACAACAAACATAAATGCCATACTTTGATGCCATGCTTTCAGTCTATAGAAGCTAATCAACTGTTATTTCGGATTATAGACAATATTCTTAGGCTCAACACCGAAATACTCGCATAGTATTCGATAAGAAATTTCGGCTGAGAGATCTCCGTATGAAGCATCCCTAATAACATGTGCAATTGCTATTTCAGGGTCATCAGCGGGGGCAAAACAGGTAAATACTGAATTGATTTTGAAATTTCTATTTTTTCCCCCAACTTCAGCCGTTCCCGTTTTAGCCGCAACTTTGACTGGGAAATCGTGGAAGAGTTGATGGGTATATCCTGAACCGGCATGTGTAACCAGCAGCATGCCCTTAGTAATAAGTTCAATATTGCTAGGGTCAATGTCAAGCTCCTGAGCATGGATCTGTTCTGCCCTAAGCAGACTGCCATCAGGGGCCATAATATCCCCAATCACATGAGGTGTCATCAGCTTTCCACTGGCAATGCCTGCAATGCCTCGTGCCATCTGTAATACGGTATAGCTGTTATCGAACTGTCCTATCGCAGTTTGAGCTGTATCTGCAGGGAACCATTGCTTATCGCCGGTATCAGATCTTAATAGACGCTTTAGTTCACGGCTAGGCCTGATGCCCGGTACTTCTCCGGGCAGATCAATGCCACTGAGCTCACCATAACCCAATTTTTGTGCCCAAGCGCTAATATTGTCGATCCCTGTGGCAATGCCCAGCTTGAAAAAATACAGATTGCATGAATACCGAATAGCTTCGGTCAAAGGAATGCTGCCATGTCCATAAGTCGGTCTTGTTAAGCAGCGCCACCAGATCTTGGCAATTTCCTCGTAGCCAAGGCAAGTAAAATTGTTGCTGGCAGTGGTAATAGTTCCGGTTTCCAAGCCCGCTATACTGGTCACAATTTTGAACACCGATCCTGGTGTATAGTTTTCAGATATTGCTTTGTTGAGCAATGGTTTGCCGGTATTATCTTGTAAATACTCCCTAACTCTGACAGCTGCACCAATGTCATATAACTGCATAATAAAATCATCAGGATTATAGTCCGGCAAACTGACCATAGCTAATATCGCACCGGTTTTGACATTAAAAACAACAACCGCACCGCTGGGAGCAGCATATTTATTCTTGGTCAATACGCCATTGCGCAGATCCTCCATATTCTTTTGCAAAGCTTCCCTGGCGACCCTTTGTAAATCCGGATGTAAAGTCAAAAACACTTTATTACCGCTTTGTGGCTCGACTCCGTATGCGCCTGGATAGTAATATGCTTCACCATTTTCACCGGACCATTTATTGAAGGTCTGCAATCCGTCTTTACCTTTGAGATAGCGTTCCGCGCTGGCTTCAACTCCGGCTTGCCCGATTAGATCAGATGCCTTGTAGCCCTGTCCCCGTAAGGAATCATACTGACTTTCACTAATGCGGCCGATATAACCCAGAACATGAGGTAAAGTGCTTGCATAAGAGGTATATACTCTTTGCCATTCTTTAGTAGAGAGAACGCCAAAATAGCGTTGATTCTGTCCTTCAATAGTGCGCAATATATCTTCATTAACATTAGAAGCTAAACGAATTGGCTTTCTTTGTGACCATAGCCAATTATTTTCCAGGATAAGATATCGCAACTGCATGATCTGATAGGCTTCCCGGTCGGAAAACAGTCTACTGGAACCGGATTCACGGTCTTCGATTTTAAAATAATCATAGAGGAGCCATTCAAAAAATTGACCCGGATCTTCAATGACAATCCGCTGTTGTTCCCGCTTGGTCTTAGCTTTTTCAGGCAAAATCATATTGAAAAGATCTTTATTCTGTTGCCAGCGCAGAATTTTTTCGGGACTTTGTTTGAAGGCAAAACTAATATCTCCTTGTTCAGATACAGGACCGGTTTCCGTCGGTCCAAAATATTGATCCAGTGTGCTTTCCGAATTAATATCATGTTCCGCCAATAGATTAGAGATATCCAGCAATACCTGATTTAACTGCGGTGCGGATAAGTCGGACTGAACCAGCCATAAGACATTGCTTTCTTTATTCGTCGCAATTACAGTACCATCCGCAGCGACAATGTCTCCCCGTGGTGCTGTCAGTACTATCTCTGTTTCGCTACCGGAAGTCAAATTAACAGTTGCAGCATGTGTCCCGCCCAGCAGCACGAATCCGGTTCTGATCAGAATTGCTGTCAGTGCAATCAGAAAAAATGCCAATACTAAGGCAGTCCTGTTGAAGAAAATTTTATAAGCCGGATTTGCCCCTTCTTTATGGTGTTTTTTCTGCTTCCGTTGCCGGATTCTCTGGACAATATACTTAAACATTGCTCTCCCCCGGTTCAAAACGGATCATTGGATCCCCGTAATCTCTATCAGACCTCGGATAGGGAGGCAAAGTATAATGGGCAATGATTAATATACCTGTCAAGATAAGGTTTTTCACAATCAGCCAAGGTAAATTGCCTCCCATTTTGCCCAAAATCCACAATAAACTCGTTTTTGGCTGAAAGCTCTGACCTATAAAAACCAGAAATGCACCTATGAATTGGAAGATGGCAGTAGATACAACTACCATTAAGGCATAAAAAGCAAGTCGAAGTTTGCCTCTAACTACCGGTAGATATCCACTGCCCCAACCGAGGAGAAATGTGCAGAACATACCCAAGCCAAAATAACGTCCAGCCAGATAATCCCGGAAAAAACCACTGACCAGGCCAATTATTAAACCATCGCGAGGGCCGTATCTCATACCTGTCAGGAGTGGAAATATTAATAGAAAGTCAGCTTGCAAACCAAGAGAACCCAGAAAACGACCGTCAAACTGAAGTGAAGTGCCAATAATAATTGCCAACATATAGACTAGGGCAGGTCTGATGCGAGCTATAAAACTTTTCATTCATTTTCTCCAATCAAAACAAAAACAACCGATCGATTTTCTTCGGGAGCACTTGGTTTAATAATTGCAGATTGGATAGCACCGGTTTTGGAAAATCTTAATTCCTGAACAATGCCAATAACCAAGCCGGGTGGAAAATGACCACCCACACCACTGGTTTTAACGATATCGCCAACTTTTAAAATTGACTGTCCGGAAATATTATCAGCCAGGCAAAGTCCTTGCTCTCGTAGCTGAACATCCCCTCTCACTCTCATATTAATGGCAGCTGTCCCCTCGCCGGCAACTGCATTAATGGCAAATCCCTCATGAATCAGCGGCATCACTTTGGATGAGTTGATGTCGGACGAATAGAGCCTGCCCAGAAGAAACGATCCCGCATCTACCACTGCATAAGAATTCTCAGGAGAAACATTGATGCCATCTTCCCGGCCCAGATTGATTCGATAGAGATCAAACCAGCCGGTAAAATCGTCGGTTAAAATATAGCCGCCTTTGATTGTATAGCGATCAAAGCGCGTCTTGATCTGAAGGGCATCTTTGAGGTTTTCATACTGTTGTATAGCATCTTGATTCTGACTCAGTTCATGTGCCAGCCGAGCATTTTCCAGCTTAAGCCTTTCATTCTCCTGACGTATCTTTTCGGTGTCACGCAAAGAAGAAAACCAGCCGGAAACAGAACCGGAAATAGAGCGAAGGCCGCGATAAATCGGGTTAACAATTTTGGCAATCGGAGCAGTCAAAATAGAAAAAGGACTGGAATCAGGAATTGTTGACAGCATTAATATGGCCAAAATAACTATGGCCAAAACAACTACAACTATGATGCGAGGTCCCTTACTTCTATTCATATATAATTACTATTACTGCTATCACATTAGATAGAGTAAATTGTAACATTAGAAAGTCAGTTATGAACAGTGATCTATCCGCAGCAGCAAATTACAGAACTAGATCAACCCCCGCTCTTTCATACTAACAGATTCATTGGAACCGATTATCAAATGATCGAGTACAGGAATGCCCATCATCTCCCCCACTTCCATCAATCGCCGCGTAGATTCCAGATCAGCAGCACTGGGCTCGGCATCCCCGCTGGGATGGTTATGCACCAGCGCAATGGCAGCAGCATTGGCCTTGACAGCTTCCCGAAAAATATCCCTGGGAAAAACTACTGCAGCAGTAAGTCCGCCACGTGATATTTTTATTTTGCGAATCATTCTATGGCGTACGTCAAGCAAAATCACATGAAATTCCTCACGTGACAAGTATCTTAGTTCCGGTTCCATCAACTGAATAATATCCGCCGGCCTTTGCAAAACCGGTCTGATTTCTTCACGTCTGGAACTCAAATGTCGGTTGCCGAGTTCAAAAGCTGCCTTCAATCTGATGGCTCTGACACGTCCAATACCTTTGATGGCACACATTTCTTCCAGACTGGCTTCGTACAGACCTGTCAGTCCGGACAAGTTTTTTAAGAGCTGATGGGCAATTTCCAGTGCTGTCCGGCCGGCCATACCGCTTTGAATCTGAATTGCTACCAACTCTGCATCCGATAGCTCCCTGGGGCCATATTGTTCCAATTTCTCATAGGGCCTTTCCAGTTCCTGCAGTTCTTTCATCTTAAGTTTTTTTGACATCATAAATCCTCCCTTTTTTATCAGGAGCATGCAGTCAGATGGTATATCCGGAAATCAAATTGTGGTTGCTTCGATCAGGAGCAGTTCCAGACCTAATAAATCATTAATCTGTCCCTGCTTAATACGCAAATCGGTTTGAAACATCAGTTCATAAATTGAGACCAGCTGCTTTAGTTCAAATCTCTGTGCCTGAAGTCGCAGTTTCTTAGCAATAAAAGGTCTCAGTTTTAGCTTTGCAGCTAGAACACGACTGTCCCTTTCTGTAGCAGCTGCCAGCAATTGTCGGAGATGGCGATAGAGCATAAACAAAATCAAAGGTGCCGGTTCTTTTCTAGTCAGCAATATATCCAATACTTGCAAAGTTTTGGCAGCTTGACCTGCAGATATGGCATCCGTCAAATCAAATATACTGCTGCGGTTATCCGGTCTTGCGACCAGATCTACCAGTTGTAAAGTAATATGCTGTTCCCCGCTCCAACCCATATAGAGGAAAAGCTTTTCCAACTCTGTCCGTATCTCTCTCATCTGGCCTTCACAGCGTTCAATTAAACTGTCAGCTGCTCCCGGTTCAACGGAAAACCCTTGTCTGCGACAGCCTGCTGTGATCCATGCCTGCAAGGTTCTACTGTCCTGAATGCTGATTTCAGCCCTGACACCACCGGCTTTTTCCAGTGCCGACAACAAACTTTTCTGGGACAGATTCGCTTTTGTCTCTATAAAAACCAACACAGTATTTGAGGGGAAATTCTCCAATAAATCCTTGATTTGTTTGCGTTTTTCAGAGATTTCCGCTTTGCCTGCCCCTGACGCCGCTACAAATAGATCCGTATCTTTTAGAATTACCATCTTTTTTTCAGAGAGAAAAGGCGGCGTACGAATTTCCTGATCTATTCTCAAGGGATCAATATTCTGCGGGGCATGAGCAAAGTCGAGCTGGATCAAATCAAGATCACCCGCACCCGGAATAATCACGGATTTGATCAAACTCTGAACCAGTTGCTGAATCAACCAATCCTCTTCGCCATAAAGCAAATAGATTGGATGGATTATGCCGGCATCGATTTCTTTGCTTAATTTAGAATAAGACATGCGTTTTTCCTGCCCAACCATGTGCTAATCCTAACCTTATTCTGATCTACATGCAATCTGATTGCTCCCTCCTTATCCGTTCTTAATACCATCTGGTTGCCACTCTTTGCCAATCGCTCCAGCACCTCCGGCGCCGGATGTCCAAAGCGATTAATTCCCACTGAAACTACAGTTATAATCGGCTTCACCAGTTGCAAAAACTCATTACTGCTAGAATGTTTTGAACCGTGATGAGCCAATTTCAACAGCATACTGTTCAAATCCTCTTTGTGCTCCCGAACTAAAATGCGTTCAACTTCATCAATGACATCCGCCGTCAAGAGCAGCGAAAAGTCACGCCAGACGCATTTTATTACCAGGCAGTCCCGATTGGGATCCGACCGTGAATAACGGTTGACCGCCTTAATATTTGTTTCTGTCGGGGGAGCTAAATAATGCATTGTAATGCCCGTATCATCATCCCCAATATAATCATAATCTCCGGTCTCACGGAATAATATATTGACCTTTTGCTGATTACATAGAGATATCAGCTCCGAAGCTAAATCCTGTTCTTGCCTCCACTTCGGCTCAGGATCTTGATTGTCCACAGCAGGTACTTTTGTACGCCAGCTGCCCGGCACGATCACCTGCTCAACCATATTCTGTTCCAGCAGATCTAAAATGCCGCCACAATGGTCACTATGTCCGTGGGTAACAATAGCAGCAGATATCCTTGTTATGCCCAGGTTTCTCATAAAAGGGAGGACAACTTGATAACCCTGATCTCTTTCGCCGCCATCAATCAAGATTACCGAATCCGCTGTACGAATCAGACAGCAATCACCTTGTCCAACATCAAGAAACCAGATTTCCTCATGTAGTGTTGGCGGTAAACATCGTATGACAAGTGCCAGCAGAAGAACAGCTGCAGCTATTGTTTCTATCCTACGGGTAGCAGCAGTCTTTCGGCGTTGTAACATAACCATCAACAAGATAAGCAACAGCATAATCATTAACTGTCCGCTCCTGCCCAGCTCGCCTTTGCCAATAAAACCCCCTTTAGCACCGGAACCCTGCTCACTCAAATATTTCAATAATAGGACAGGAAACTTCAGCAGTCGGGACCAGAGTTTAATCAGTAGTTCGCCCAAGCATGGCAATACTGTGAGCAATGGACTAAGGAAAAATAAACCTACTAGACCTCCGGCTGTGATTACAGCTGCCGGAACACCAGCCAAAAGATTGATTGGGACTGCTTTGGGATTTAGGCCATTTTGCCAGAACAGCAAAGGCAGTAAACAGGCAAACTGGGCGCAACAGGTAATAGTCAGCAGTCTCAGCAGCAGGTACAATAAATGATCAATGCGAACTAAGATAAAGGCAAATATAGGCTCTTTACGTTTGCTTATAATCTGTGGCTGAATTATAAAATATTCAGACCGGGCAGGCAGGCCCAGCCAGTTCAGAAATAGTTTGCCTCCAAGACGGATTCCTGCTGTGGCTGCCATACTGAGCCAAAAACCTCTTTGCATAGCACGAAAAGGATCAAGAGCCAGCAAAACCAGTCCGGTAAAACTGAGTAAAGACAGTTCATCGAGATAGCGCGCTTTAAATCCGGCGTACCTACGCAGCAGCAACATTAGGGATGCCCTGCTGACACCAGTACGCCAACCGGTAACCGAACCAAAATATATCAGCAGCAGTAAAGTCCGGATGTCTCGGGATCGTTTAGAACCAAATTGAATCTGCCGCAAAGGCAGCAACAGAAAGCCCAGATGCGCCCCCGATACCGAAACCAAATGGATTAGGCCACTCTCCATGAAAGCATGATTCTCCTGAACGGGCAGACCCTGTTTCTGTCCCAGACAAATGGCTGTAATGATGCCAACAGTATCTGAGCTTAAGTATTGACGAAAAAACCTGGCTGCCCGGTTTTGCAAGACGGCCAGCAAATTGCGCCAGACAGCGCCTAGGGTTGTTTTTTTGCCAATGATCTTTGGTGGGATTATTAATTTGGTTTCCAGGAAGATGGCGCGATTTCTGAGCCAGGAGCGGCGATCGAAACCACCGGGATTTCTCTGTCCCGAGGGGATTTCCAGTCTGGCTTCTGTTTCTAGGCGATAGCCGGCCTGGAGATATTTTGCCTGGCCCAGCACGGATACCAAGGGGCCACTATCTAATCTGAGAACTGCCTCGCCCCAACCGGTTGTACCCATCAGAGCCGGCCGGATGATCGTCCCTTGCCAACTGCCGTTGTACCGGCTCAAAACTTCAAACTTTTGGCTCTCAACTAAAAATTCCCGCATCACCGGCGCACAGATAAGAAGCATGCCGGACACAGCTAAGCTGAGAAAATGCCAATCAAGACCTATCCTTCTACCATAGGTGCAGAATATGGCCAAAATCGCCACTAACAGTAGCAGACCGTAGCTTCCTACTGTAATAGAATAAATAGCTGACAGCAAAGTAATGAATAGTACCGGGGCCGGGCGGCCGGCTTTAATCTTATCTGCTGCTATGTTTATATCCGCTTTTGCCATAGCAACAGCTTGTCATAATTATGAATGCAAAATGAAGCAGATCAGTTGCAAAGACCTGTCACGGCCATTCAAAGCCCTACAAAACATCAGTCAGTTCTTTTAGCGCGGGCGTTGATCAGTGAAGCCAGAAACTGGCGCAGCTCGAGAATGCCGCCGCCCTTCACCGCTGAGACACCGGTAACAAGGATAGCGTCTTCGTCAAGCGAAAACCTGGCAGCAATCAAATTTTTAACTAACTTTTTCTGCTCCAGCAATTTCTGCCGGGACAATTTATCACTTTTGGTCAAAATAACAGACCAGGGATGGCCTAATGCCTGCAACCAATCCATCAATTGCCAATCATGGGCGCCGGGCTTATGTCGGGCATCAAGTAATAAAAGAATATGGGCCAACGGGCGATCACCCGTCAGATAATCATTCGTCAGGTCAGAATACTTGTCTCGTGCGTCCGCTGAAACCTTGGCATAACCATAGCCGGGAACATCCACCAGGCGCAGAGCATCATCGACTTCAAAGAAGATAATCAACCGCGTCTTGCCCGGTGTCTGGCTGGTATAGGCCAATTTTTTGCTGCCGGCCAAGGCATTGATCAAGGTTGACTTACCGACATTTGACTTCCCGGACAGAACAATTTCGGGGCGCGCCGGATCCGCTTGCGGGAACTGACGCACTGTACCGCAGGTAGCTAACACTTTTGTCAATCTGAAATTGATCTCTTTTGTCATTGTCAATCTTGTACCTGTTAATCAAAGGCGGTTCTGAACGGAACCGGCCCCATTTTTCGTAATTGTTAAACTTGTACCTAATTAGTCTCACTTTATTTGCTATTATTAGAGTATTCATACTGCCATTGATATAATGATTTTGTCCAGCATCAGGGAGGTAATATAAGTAATATGATGTACTTTAATCTCACCGACTACCGACACCGGGTCTATAGCGATACGATGTTAGACTCGATCGGACCTATTGCCATGATTACGCACCAGCTCGATCCAACTCTGTCCTCACAGATTAACTATCATCTGGTCAAAAGGCGCAAGGAGTATGTCGAGGCTGAGCCTGATCTCGTCAATAGTGCCGGCTTTGCTCGCGATGATTATCGTATTAATGTCAATATGGATCGCTATGATTCCGGTGAAGGCAAGGTAACAGTCGAACAATCGGTCCGCGGCCATGATGTATTCCTCTTTACCGATGTCCTCAACTACGGTCGAAAATATCAGCGCTATGGCAGCAGCGTGACCATGAGCCCGGATGAGCATTACCAAGACTTAGTCCGTCTGGTACTGACAACGCGTCCGACTGCAGCCCGTGTCAATGTCATCATGCCCTATCTTTATGAAGGCAGACGCTATAAAAGAAACGGCCGCGAATCACTGGACTGTGCTCAAATGCTGCAGGAACTGTTTGGTTTGGGCGTTGACAACTTCATTACCTTCGACGCACATGATGGAAGGATCGCCAATGCTGTGCCCCGGAATAATTTCGAAACTTTCCCTACTTCGGCCCAAATCCTGGCCACATTATTTGACGCATTCCCTGATATTAATCTTCATCCGGATCACTTTATTATTGTCAGCCCGGATGAAGACAGCATCAGCCGCTGTATTTTCTATGCTTCCACTTTGCAAGTACCGCTGGGCATCTTCTATTCCGACCGCAATTTCAGAAGTGTAAATGGTCAAATCATTGAGGAATCCACCAGAAAATATCTCGGTGATGATGTAACGGGAATGGATGTTTTGCTGGTTGATGATTTGATGGATACCGGACTGACATTTTTGGAGTGCGCCTCTTATCTTAAGGCTCACGGTGCCAAGAGAGTATTCTGTGCCGCATCTTTCGTCCAATTCACCAAAGGCATCGATCATATGCGCCAGGCCTATACCAGCGGCATTATAAATGGTGTTTTTGCCACGGACATGGCCTACCGGGCGCCGCAAATCATAGCTTCACCTTGGTACTACGATGTCCCGATGGCAGAAGATCTGGCCTCGCTGGTAGATGCCTTAAATCACGACGCTTCCCTATCTGCCCTGCTGGCTCCTGCCGACAGAATCGATAAGCTGGCCCGGAAACATCAGGAACGGTACCGGCAGCTATACGCCCAAAAACAGCAATTAAGTCACGACCCAAGACAGCTCTCATTTGACATTTATTAATTTTAGTTTGACCGCCGAGGAGGAAACAATGAGTCCAGATATACATCGTCATGAAAGATCTAATGATCTCACCTACGACCCCAATTACTACAAATATGATCAATATGGCAACAATCCCATGCCGGCCTATGCACCTGTCGGTCTAATTGCCATGAAAAGTGCCGTTGAATTCAGCACCATCGTCAACAACTTTCTAGTGCAAAGGCGCAAAGAATATATGGAGAGCGAGCCGGATACCATAATCAGCCCCGGTTTCCTGCGCGACGATTATTTTGTTCCGGTCAATACTTTCCGTTTTTCCTCCGGTGAGGGCAAAGCAGTAGTTGAACGCACGGTGCGCGGCCATGATCTGTTCATCATCTGCGATCCTACCAATTATTCAGTAACCTATAATATCCGCGGCTGTGTCAATCACATGAGCCCTGACGACCACTATCAGGACTTGAAGCGTGTTATCCTGGCCAGTTCCGGCAAAGCACGCCGGATCAATGTCTTTATGCCCTATCTCTACGAGGGCCGTCAGCACCGCCGCAATGCCCGCGAATCTTTGGACTGTGCCTATATGCTGGAAGAGCTGGATAATCTCGGGGTTGCCAATTTTATTACTTTTGACGCCCATGACGACCGGGTCGCCAATGCGGTTCCTACTTTTGGCTTTGAGAGTGTTCCTACTGTCTATCAGGTGCTGAAAGCGCTCAACAAATTGTACCCGGAGATTATCAAAGACCGCAGCAATCTAATGATTATCAGCCCTGACGAAGGCGCTATCACGCGCTCCATGTACTATGCCTCAGTGATGGGCGTCCCTCTGGGTACTTTCTACAAACGCCGCGACTACACCATGATTAAAAACGGCCGCAATCCCATTATCGCTCATGAATTCCTGGGCGATTCAGTCAAAGGAAAAGATGTCTTGATTATCGACGATATGATTTCCTCAGGCGACTCGATGCTGGAACTGGCAAGGCAGCTCAAAGCCATGAAAGCCAACCGTATCTTCTGCATCGCTACTTTTGGCCTCTTCACTGACGGCATTGCGCTATTTGATAAAGCTTATGCCGAGGGCAATATAGACCGGGTATTTTGTACCAATCTGATCTACCGCAATCAGGAGCTGTTAGACGCTCCCTGGTATGTCGATGTCAATATGGGCAAATTCGTCGCCCTGTTGATCGATGCCATTAACCATAATGCTTCGCTCAGTTCGCTGGTCGATCCCTCGAACAAGATCCGCAAACTATTTGATCCTGCCCAGTAAGCACTATATCTTAATTAGAATTTTCACTATCGAAAGAGGTCGGCCCGCACAGCCGACCTCTTTAAGGTCTGGTGTCTAGCTAATCAGCGGCTAATCAGCATAATCGCCGAACAGCTGTGCCGATCTGGTAAGGATGTCAATTTTGCGCAGATGCCGTATATCCCGCTTGCGACGATAATCAAATTTCAGATCTATATTGCCGCCACGTACATAAGCGTCAAATACATCATTGGGCTCGTAGCAATCCATTACTTTTACCTCACTGTCTGCGATCGATAGCAACAAATCTACCTGGACGGAGGACCCGCCCCACTCACCGTCAGGGTATTGGGTACTTGATATAACCTGAACTGCGGCCAGATAGATATCGTTTTCAATCTTTTCCAGATGATGCAGCTTACTGACTATCTCATATGGATCGGCTGTTAATTGATCTGGAGCACCCGTCAAATATTTGCCGGCTTCAAACTTTTTGCTGGCAGCCAATTCGTTAATAAACTGAGCAAATCTGACTTTTTCCGCCACAAACACTTCCAGCATCTCGCCCTCAAGATAGGAACTGAGATCATGGGCCTGTCCGCACTTCATATTTTCATAGAGCTTGCAGGTGAAAATGAGCATGTTTTCCTTTGCCGTCTTATCAACACTGTCCTTTAATTCTTCAGACTGATAACGAGGGAAAATCACTTGCTCGCAAGTGGCAATCTTAGCATTCACTTCCTGATCTTTCGCCGACAGTTGCTGTTCGCTGAGAGATTCTATGCCACGACTCAGATATTCTGTCTTCAGATCAAAGTCAGGTCCACGCAATAAAGTGTCATAGTAACCTTCCACAATATATTGATCTGTCAACTTGTATTCGCCTTGTTGTTTAGACACAATCAAATTTACGATGTCGCCGACAGACATATAATTATCCAAGCCTAAACTATTGTAACTTAAAGATACAGCCAACTTAACAAAAGTAGTATCCTCCGCCAGTTCCTCAACCTCCAGAATCTCAATGCCGAGCAGATAGTTGTATCTTTGGAAACCACTCCTTGAAATGTACTGATACTGCTGACTAATCAGTTTTTCCAGGTAACTTGCCAAAGACTCCCCCGCAATATATTTGCTCAAATCAACAGTGGTGCCGAGCTCTTTATTCTGATACAAATCAGTGATATAGGCATGGATCAGTCTTTCCATCTTCCTGTCTAACACGCCCTGATAGGCAGGGGTAACTACTTGGAATAACGGCAACTCGGCTTTGACAAAATGGTTGATCTCCTGAAAATATCTGCCCTCTTCTGACGCCCTGACAGAAGCCAACCAGATATCGCCATCCAGATAAAACAATTCCAATTCGGGTGCTAGTGGCAAATAGAGTTTTTCCCGGTATTGATCAAGATCCAATAAAGGATTGTCCACCCCGCTTTGCCTGAACATCTTTTCCCACCCTGTAACGGAATAGGGAAATTCCCTCCACTGCCGGCTCGGAACAGTTATGCTGCCTGCTTTCGCATCGGTACCCCTGGAAAAGAGAGTGATTGAATCCTCAGCAATCAGATAATCCAATCCGTCACTGACATAAGTCATGGGTGGTAGATAGCGGGCATGATCAGGATCGATATAGATGGGATTAACAGCAACATATCTGTCCCCAACCTTGAGCTCTGGTCCCTCAAACTCCATAGACACCGAAGGCAAAGCATTGTCTGTAGAAGCGGGCGGCTCATCGGACAAAGTAACCTGCGCAACTTCATCGTCTTCCGGCGAAGGCGCCAAAGGATCGTCTCCCCTCTTTATCTGGGGATTAGTCAGAAAACAGACTGCCAGCACAATGGCAACAACAATTGCGGCGATAATCACCCAGAAAGCCGGCTTCTTATAATTAAGGATCGAGCGGACTCTATCCTTCACACTCACGGCTCCGAAAGCCAGCGGGCAGGCCATAATGCTGCGTCTTGCTACACTGTTCTCTAACAGGGCATCGGAATAGGCGATCTTGTCCGAGGTGGACATGAAGCGGATAACCCGTTCATCGCAGGCCAGTTCAATATCCCGGCAAAATAGATAATAGGCAACCCAGATCAGAGGATTGAACCAATAGACCGCCAGTAAAACAAAACCCAGAGGTTTCCACAAATGATCTTTGCGCGCAAGATGCGCCTGTTCATGGGCTATCACATATGGCCGCTGCTCCTCAGCCAGGTTAGAGGGCAGGAAGATGCGGGGCTTGATCAGGCCCAGGATAAAAGGCGTATCCACATAGTCGGAGATCCAGATATTCCCTTGCAATCTAAGCGCTGGGCTGACCTTGCGGCGCAAACGAATATAGGCCAGCAGCGCATAGACCAGTAAAACTGCAACGCCTACGAGCCAGATCACAGTCAGAACGGATAAAAGATTCCGCACAGGATCGACACTCGCCTCTGCAGTCTGCACCCTGGAAAGCGCCGGATTGACCGCTTCATTGATGAAAGGGAAGCCACTGTCAACGACAGGTCTTACCGCTGCTCCCGGTATGGAAGTGAGCGCCGGACTTCCCGGTACAGTCGGCACAAACTCCGGGACCGGCTGCAGCGACACTGTCTGCGCGCTCGGAATCAAGCTGAGCACACTCTCCAGGCTGAACGGCAGAATCAACCGGACACCTACCAAAGACCACAGGACGACCCTTATCGCCTTCGGCACTTTATGGAAAATCAGACGCAACAGAAGGATGACCAAAATCAACCAACTGGCAGTGATGCTCATATTAAAGAGGCGGATAAACAAATGGCTCATGATTTATCCTCAGCTGCGTCAATCATGGCCCGAATCTCCGCAATCTCTGCGGAGGTCAGAGCCTTTTGCCGGGTAAAAGCGGCAATAAAAGCCGGCAATGAACCGTCAAAGGCTTCCTCAACAAAGCGTTCGCCCTGCTTGCCATAAAATTCCTCACGCGAAAGAAGTGAGCTGACAATACCGTCCTGATTCTGAAATATACCTTTTTCTGTCAATTTACGCAGAACATTATAGGTTGTTGGACGTTTCCAGTTGAGTTCCCGGCTGCAGATTTCAGCCAACCGACGTGATCCGATCGGCTCGTGCTCCCAGATAATATCGGCGAAGCGGGCTTCAATTACACCTAAAGTCAAATCAGCCATGGCATAATCCTTCCAAGCTGTTCATCAGTAATAAACTAATTGTAGTTTACTGGCAATGAACAACCTTGTCAAGAACTAATTTAAATTTGGAGATAAATGCTCTTTAGTGTCAATCGGATCTTTGGCGGATGAAAAAATAAATCCAGCCGGCTACGAAAGCAATCAGAACTTCAATGCCGATCAGAGTGAGAAAAATCTTGACCTTGTTCAGAGATATGAGCAGATTGAGGAGAATTAAGAGCACACAGCCAACGAACAGCAGGAAAAATCGACCGATACCGACGCGCCAGATTCTCTTGATCAGATGCTCATCACTATAGGCTTGGAAGCCATAATCGTTATCATTTTTCTTCGCCATCAGATCACCTCACAGATCATATGATATTATACAAAAAGATCAGATTAGCGCCAAGATACTTGATCTGTAACGGACAACAATTACCGGAACCCAGCCGGAAGAATATTACTATAAATAGCGCTAACTGCTCTCAGACATATATATTTTTGGACTCGACAGGGACAAGGGAAAGATGGCCTTAGACGGAATTACTGCCACAGCATTAAGTGAGGAACTGAACCACAGACTGGCCGGCTCGCGCGTAGACCGGATTATGCAGCCGGACCGCTATACGATCGTGCTCACACTCTACAACGGCCACAGGCAGGAACAGTTGACAATCAGTGCCAATCCCTCTTTGCCGGCCATCTACCTGGGGCGTCCCGACCAGCCGAACCCTCAGATAGCGCCTTCGTTTTGCATGATGCTGCGTAAATATCTGCAGGGGGCGACCCTGACTTCTATCGACACACCCCCTTACGAACGCATTTTCCGCCTGCACTTTCAGGTGCTGGATGAATACCACGACCGCGTAGAAAAATGTCTGGTGGCTGAATTGATTAACCGCCGCACCAATCTTATCCTGCTCAATGCGGAGGGGAATATCCATAATGCCATTATCCATGTCGATCACAGCATTAATCGGGTGCGGGAAATCCTGCCGGCACATCCTTATCAGCTCCCACCCCCCATGGATAAACTCAGCCCTGAAGAATGGCTCAGCTCACTGCCATCCGGCATACCTTTCCCCCCGCATCTTGACCCTTTGCGTATCGAACAGGCGCTGTTGGCACTGATCCTTGGCTTCTCGCCCTTTCCGGCCAGGCTGATTATCGCCGGCTGCGGTCTGGATCCCCGGCTGCAGCTACAGGAACTGAACCAGGCACAAAAAATGCAGCTCGCCGCTGCTCTGGCACAGCAGATGCAAAAAGTCGTCGCGCGCCACTGGCAGCCGACACTGTATTACAGCAGCACCGATGCCAAGGTCCCGCTGGATTTTTACGCCCTGTCCTTGCCGACCCCGCTGCACAAGAAATCACTCACTTCCATCGCTCAGGCCATGACCATCTTCAGTAGCAGCCAACGCGAGAGTAACCGCCTGGAACAAAAGCGCCAGCACCTGAAGCGCTTGCTGAATCAGGAATTAGAAGCGGTAGCCCGCAAGGCCGATCTCCATCGCCAGGATCTGGCGGAGGGCGAAAAGGCGGAAAAATTCCAACGTTATGGCGAACTGATCCTAGCCAATCTCCGGCAGTATCAGCCTAATGCTCGAACCATGACTGCTATCGATTATTACGACCCCGATCAAAAAACAATCGAGATTCCACTGCAGGAACAACTATCCTCCGGCCCCGCCAATGCCGATCGCTATTTCCGCCGCGCCAACAAAGCCAAGAGCAAGCTGAAAATCGGTTCCCAGCTGCTGGCGATCGCCGAAAGCAATCTCTCCTGGCTGCGCTCGCTACAGACAGCTGTAGACACGGCAGCCGAAGTAGCCGATCTGGAGGCCATTAATGAAGAATTCCGCCACTACCGCAAAAGCAGCAAAAGCGCCCTTACGGCCACGCAGCTCCGAAACGCAACCGGCCAAACTGAACGCCGCCCGCATCAGGAACAGTCGGAAAAAGAGCTCCCGCCGCTAAATCTCAACCCCGGCAAGCCGGGCAAAAAGAAATCCTTTTACCCTAAACAGACCAAAAAGAAAAAACAACAACCACACCCTGCCGATCAGCCCCTGCCCCCCAGGCGCTATCTGTCCTCGGACGGGCTGCTGATCACAGTCGGTCGCAACAATATCCAAAACGACCGCCTCACCCTGCGCCAAGCCGCCAAAGACCATCTCTGGCTCCATGTCAAAGACGCCCCCGGCACTCATGTCATAATCAGTCATAAGCAAGAAGAAATACCCGACCGCACGATCGAAGAAGCCGCCGGCATCGCCGCCTGGTTCTCCCGCAAAGCCGGCAGTCTGGCCAAGACCGCCGTTGACTTCTGCCCTATCCGCAATGTGCGCAAACCCAAAGGCGCCCATCCCGGCCATGTCATCTACGACGACTACACCACTATCCTGGTCGAACCGCTGGACCCGACCACTTTACAAAAGCCATAGAATTTTTTAACGAAGACAATCCCTATCACTTCGTCACTTGGACCGGGTACAGTTGGTTACAGGTGCCGGAACACCTTTAACAGCGCCTTCGTCAAACAAATCTAACTTCGACCGTTAAGTCAGGTCCGATCTTATGTGCCCTGTTCCAGCCGGGCGTGCTCCGCTTTAATTTGCTCTTTGAATGAGGATTCCTCGAGAGAAAAAATACAGCCGCAATAGCGCTGGCGGTATAATCCATGCTCCCGCGCCAATTGCTGCCCGGCACGAAAACCGGGCCGCCAGTCGGCAGCCAGGAATTTAAGGCCATATGAATCTGCCAGTTCCTGTCCGATCTCTACGATCATTTCGTGCTTCTGATAGGGACTGACCAATAAAGTAGTGCTAAAAACTTGAAAACGGTTGGCCTGTGCATAGCGGGCAACCTCTTCCAGTCGGATACGATAGCAGAAACGGCAACGTTCAGCCTGATCGGGCAGTGCCAGCCACTGCTCGGTTGCCGCCGAACCTGTCGCCACCAGAGGCAAATCCAGCAAGTCGCTCAATTTAGCTAAAGACTCGTAACGGCGCTGCCATTCCACCTGGGGCTGAATATTGGGATTAAAATAGTACAGAGTTGGCTGATAATTATCTGCTAAAAGCTGCTGCAGCGGATATTCAGCACAGGGACCACAACAGCTATGAAGTAGAATTTCTTCTGTCTTCTTAATATTCATCGACTATATCTACTCTTGGACATCGTTGTCCTCATCAGACAGTTCTGTCAGATCGCGCAGCGCTATCTGGGAATCAAGCACAGCTTGAGTACCCGGTCTACTGCCGGGAACCAAGCCCAAATGTGCAAAACCTTGGTCAGTTAGTACTCTGCCTCGCGGTGTCTTAGCCAGAAAGCCGATCTGCAGCAAATAAGGCTCATAGACATCTTCGATTGTGCCCGGATCTTCGCCGGTTGTAGCAGCCAGAGTATCCAGCCCTACCGGGCCGCCGCGATAGATCTCGGCCATGGCCAGCATTACTCTTCTATCCGTAGCATCAAGTCCTCTCTCATCGATCTCCAAGGCAGCCAGCCCGACACTGCAGATCTCTCTGTCAATCACGCCACAACCTTTGACTTGGGCAAAATCCCGCATCCGACGCAAGAGGCGAATGGCAATGCGAGGCGTGCCGCGGCAGCGGCCGGACAGAATTTCCAGTCCATCCCGATCAATTCCGATCGAAAGCAGGGTTGCGTTGCGTTTGAGTATTTCAGCTATTTCCGCTTCCGAGTAGAGCTCCAGGCGATGAATCATACCGAAGCGATCACGTAAAGGCGAAGTCAGAAGACCGGCTCTCGTGGTCGCTCCAATCAGTGTAAACGGCGGCAAATCAAGTCTGATCGAACGGGCAGCCGGACCTTTGCCGATCATAATGTCCAAAGCAAAATCTTCCATCGCCGGATAGAGAATTTCCTCCACGGCATGGTTGAGACGATGAACTTCATCAATGAAGAGCACATCATGTTCTTCCAAATTGGTCAAGATAGCAGCCAATTCACCCTGACGCTCAATCGCCGGACCGGAGGTCACACGCATCTGCACCCCCAGCTCATTGGCAATAATACCGGCCAGAGTTGTCTTGCCAAGCCCCGGCGGGCCATAAAGGAGCACATGATCCAGGGCCTCACCCCTTTCCATGGCAGCTTTGATATAGACCTGCAGATTTTCTTTGATCCTGGACTGTCCGGCATATTCGGCCAGAGTCCTGGGGCGCATACTTATTTCATCTTTGTCTTCCATTAGATGTTTGCGGGACAAGATGCGCTCTTCTTCCTGGTCTTCATCCATCTGGCTGAAAATATTATACAAAGTATTACCTCCCCCTGAACCAGATCAATAAATCACACTTTCATCGTCTTCAGTGCTTTGAGAATGACAGTCTCCAGGCTGTCATCATCTGTTCTGCCACAATTTTGCAGAGCCTGTCTTGCCTCCTCATTGCGGTAACCCAAAACCATCAAAGCAGATACGGCTTGAGCATCAATGGAATCCGCCGGCGGCACCGACGGAAACTCACTACTTGTCGAAGGTAAATCCAACTCCAATTTACGCAGCTTGTCTTTTAGTTCCAAGATCAGACGCTGAGCTCCTTTTTTGCCTATGCCTTTGATGGTAGTCAGGACATTGACATCATCATTGAGAATCGCCAGGGCGAAAGCACCCGGAGAAATCGAGCCGGTGATTGTAATGGCAACTTTAGGACCAATCCCTGACACCGTTTGCACCAGCCGGAACAAATTTTTTTCTTCTTCGCCGGGGAAACCGAACAAGGTCATTTGATCTTCCCGGACAGAAAGCTCAACCGGTATCTTGGCCGTCTCGCCAACAGCAGGCAAGGCATTCACCATCCCCGGGTGAATCTGGACCTCATAGCCGATGCCACCGGCCTCGATTATGAGATAGTCTGGTGTCTTAACTATGATTTGACCTCTAATATATGAATACATGTTTTTTCCTCATCTGTTAGAAGTACTGCAAATTGCGTCTAATATCTATTGTACTATGAAAATAACCGAATATAGTCCTTGTCGGAGAGCAGCACAAATTAGATCTTTTTATTGATAACCGCCAACCGCCAGGGAATCAAGTCTATTACCACTATGGGCATGACAAATCGCTACTGCCAATGCATCAGCAGCATCATCAGGCTGGGGTGGTCGGGATAACTTCAGCAGAATCCTGACCATTTCCTGCATTTGTGCTTTCTCCGCTCGTCCATAGCCGGTGACAGCCATTTTGACCTGCAAGGGTGTATATTCAAAAACCGGTATACCGGCCTGAGCCGCTGCCAAGACAGCAACACCCCTGGCCTGTGCCGTTCCGATCGCGGTCGTTGTATTGCGGCTGAAAAACAGCTCCTCAATCGCCAAACAGTCCGGCTTAAAATTGGCAATCAGCTGAGCCAGACCCTCATGGATTGAGCGCAAGCGCAGGGGAAAATAGCTTTTGGCCGGTGTTGAAACAACACCGTAATCGAGAGCCTTCAAGATGCCACTCTCTTTAGCTATTACTCCGTAGCCGGTTATGGCATATCCGGGATCTACACCCAGGATAATCACAACTATATCACGCCCTTTTACTGATCGATAAAGGCTCTGATCGCCTCAATATTCTTGACCCAGTTAAGCTTATAGACTTCCTGACCGTTTTTGGCACGGGCTATGGCTTTATGCTGTTCAATAGGCACAAACATCTGGTCAATCTCATATTTACGGTATTTCAAGACATTGAGCATATAACCTTGTAGCTGTCCGGGAGTAAGATTGGTCTCTATATTCCTCATAATATCCTCCAACACTCTGGGCAAAGAGAGCGGGCTCATGGACCGCAATTTCTTGATTAGGGCTTCAATGACTGTCCTTTGACGGCCCATCCGTTTCCAGTCGCTATCAATTTTGCGGATACGGGAATAGGCCAGACATGCATCGCCATTCAGCAACTGTTTCCCGGCCGTCACCTGAATACCCTGCTGCTTTAGATTAGAAGCCTCAGCTTTTGACAGCTCAATCTCCACACCGCCAACCCGATCAACTACTTTAACAAAGTTTTTAAAATCAACTTTGACATAGTTTTGCACATCAAGTCGGAAATTCCTTTGAATCGTCTTCAACAACAATCGCGGACCACCCCAGGTATGTGCCGCATTAAGTGTATAATTCGGCGACCAGTATCTCTTATAGCGCGGATCCGTATCCTCGGGGATACTGACCCAGATTGTACGCTGAAAAGATGTCAAATGAAATTTATCCGTCTTTTCGTTGATAGAAAGCAGAATCATACTGTCTGAACGCCCATAGGATTTGTCATCGCGGCGATCTGAACCGATCAGCAGGATATTGTGGTTCTGCGGATTAGCATAGACCGGGATCTTCATCCCCTCTTTCATCTCAGGTTCCAAATCAGGAAGTTGATCCAGATTAGTCTCAATAGGGATCGTACCCTCTGTATCATAAGTCGGCAAACTCAGAAGATACCTGGTATAACCGAAAAGGAAAGCAAACGCTGATAGCACTATGCCCACAACTAAACCTAGAGTTATAGCGATCTTACTTTTTTTCATAATTCCTCCGCGCCTTCATACGCTACAATATTGCATTCTATCACAAAAAAGCCGCTTCTTTGTGAAGCGGCTATTATTAACAATCAGATCCCGGTTCGGATTGAGCTCTCTCGGTCTCTTACCAACTAAAGCATTAAGCTTCACGGGAAACGTTAGCCAGCCTAGCTAGTCTGGACTTTCTCCTGGCAGCCGTATTCTTGGAGATCAGACCGTTAGTGGCAGCCCGGTCGAGATCAGCCTGGGTCTTCCTCAGCATTTCGCCAGCATTATCTGCAGCAGACTCGATCGCTAGAACTGTCTTCTTGATCTGGGTTCTCAGCGCACTTTTCTTGCGTTTATTGACCATAGCTCTAGCCTGGTTGCTTTTAGCGCGCTTGATCGACGACTTAATATTTGCCATTCCTTCACCTCCTGCAGTATTTTTAACGAACTGCATTTTACCATGTTGCTCAAGGCCATGCAAGTCAAAACGACTTTAGAGACCCGTCAGTCTCAGTTGATCCTTTCCAGATAATACTTTTTGCCCACCGTAGCAAGCAGCAATATGCTGATCACAAACAGTAAAATGCTGCCACTATTGATAACCGTCAGAATCGCAATTAGATTGCCACCCAGTTTTTGTATCAGCAGAACAGCACCAATCAAGAGGCCACCGACCACAAGCGACATCAACATGGTCTTAAATATATTCATATTTTGCTTAGCAACCTGTTGCTCCGAATTCCATTCCAGATACGGCTTACTCAAATCAATGATTAACGCCAAATTATTGATAGTCAGGGGCAAGAATATAAATAGAATAAGCAGCGTCGGTTGAAAGTAAATGCTGAAAGGCAAAATAGCAAATGTTAAGACAGCGATCGGCAACCAGGCCAGCAAAGAAACAATCCCGCCAACTATCAGCTTGGCCAAAAAGACAGTGCTGATTTTGAGTGGCCAAGATTTTAGCATGCCTGCTCCTCTGCCCTCACGGGATATGGCTGTAGGCATACAGGTATTTGTGCTTGACAAAAAGGCCGCAATCCCCACCACAACCATCATGATTATCGGAATAACGTTCTCTCTGGATTCCGATGCAAAGGTAGCCGCCATAAGCCTTTGCAAGGTTGCAAGATCCTTACCCTCCCGGGAAAATGAGAAGATCATGGTACCAAACATGGAAACAAGCATGATGATGGGAAAGGCCAGAATATTCATCAGAAAAGTTGGCGAGCGGTAAAGAATCTTAAATTCTCTACTGACCATATTGGGCAGATCTCTTGTGGTGTGACGCAGGCTCTGCCAGGTTTTGGCTGTCATCGGCTTATGCGCTTGACTGCTTGCTCTACTCTCCCTGGCCGCCCTCAAATAGAGCCGCGAGGATAAAAGCACCAGCAGAATCACTAATCCCAGGGCAACAGCAATCAAACTTATAATCTTCAGAATTGAACCCGGATCTTGAGGCAGAGAAATAGCTTCAATAGCACGGTTCGACATCGGCACAATATATTGCAAAGCAACCGGTCCTGTCGTCGGCAATTCCGAATCCAAATCAATAGATCCCATATTGGAGAAGACGAAGGCAAAAATTCCGACAAACATCAGGACTTGAGTCACAATCATGAAACGATCCTTACTCCTGGCAAAAACGGCCGTCCGCATCATTAATAGAATCAGGATGGCATCAATGCACATCGGAATCATGGCACCGAAAATCAGAGTTAAAAAGGCATAGAGATAGTAGAGGAGCGGCATCCTCAGCATATAGCCCAAAACTACTGCGGCAGGCAAAGTTAAAGCTAATGGAATTACCAGAGAGAAAATATAGAGATTAGCCAGCTTGGCAGCTACTATCGTGCTCGGTTTTAACGGCAAAGCCAGAAGAGTGTCTAGATCTTCCGCAAAGAAAAAGATGCCGGCGGCATAAAAAAAGCCCATGCCCAAAAGCATAAAGAAGCCGGGCAAATATAGTTGGGCCAGACTGGCCTGAAATGAAGTCAATACGATCGGGTCGGCCGTTGGATTGCCAGCGTCAAAGCCCATAGCCAGTAATTGTTTGGCAATATTGTAGCCGTTAATACCAAAGACAAAGGCGATGTAAGCAAAGATAACCACTCCCAGCAATATCTTTTTTGTCCGGTCGAGACCGCGAGAGAACAAAGTCAACTTCTTGCGTTTCTTTGTCTCCTTCATTTCCAAGCCAAAGACATCAGAGCCTTTGACCAGTGCCTTAGTTAAGATCCACCATTTTTTCATTCCGGATCCCCCTTTGATCTCATGCTTTAATGATCAGTAAGAAAGCTGTTGTCTTCGGGCAAATGGAAGCTCTCATCCGTAAGTTCAAGGAACATTTCTTCTAAACTGGCATTTTCTTTGAAATGGTCTCTCATTTCTTTAATCGTACCGCAGAAGATTAGTTTGCCTTTATCGATTATTCCCACCCGATCACAGATCTTCTCTGCAACTTCCAACACATGAGTCGAAAACAAAACCGTCAGATTGGCATCAGCATGTTGTCGCATCCGATTCTTGAGATTAAAGCTGGACCGCGGATCGAGACCGGTCATTGGCTCGTCCAGAATCCACACCGGCGGTGCACTGATCAGTGCGCCTATCACTACAATCTTCTGGCGCATACCGTGAGAATAGCTGCTGATTTGATCATTGAGTACATCCGATAAAGAATATTCTTCGGCCAATTCCTTGATTCTGCTTTCACGAACGGACGGATCTATTTCATAGATATCAGCAATAAATTTTAAATACTCGATACCCTTGAATCTCAAAAAAACATTGGGATCATCTGAGACAAAAGAAAATTGCTTTTTGGCTTCCAGGGGCTGTTTCAAGATTGAATAGCCGTTGATTACAATATCACCGGCTGTCGGTTGCAAAACACCGGTAATCATTTTCAGACAGGTCGTTTTACCTGCACCGTTAGGCCCCAATAATCCGAATATTTCTCCCGGATAAATCTCCAGACTGAGATTATCTACCGCCTTTTTCTTACCGTCATAAGACTTGGTAATTTTATCGAGTGTAATCATTTCTACCCCCCTTGTCGTCCACGATGATAATGCCTCAGAGGGCAGTTCTACCATACTGTATAATTAGTTCATTCTAAGTCATCACACCGAATATATACAAGGAAATGCCGCCTTTTTTACTAGAATTTAACAAGTTAATGTAACAGATTTTTATACCTGATATCTAATAATCTGTTATGATTGAGATCCAGATGAGTAGCAATAATCCAATACAGTCAAGATCATCTTCTGCCAGAGTGCGAAAGCTGAAAGCCCAAAGGATCAAAGACAGTAAAGGTCCGGGGCTGCGCATTATTCCTCTAGGCGGCTTAAGAGAAGTCGGCAAAAATATGACCTGCTTCCAATTCATGGACGACCTGATCATCGTCGATTGTGGCTTGGCTTTCCCTGATGAGGATATGCCCGGAGTTGACATCATCATTCCGGATTTTAGTTATGTACGTGAGAATAAGGACAAGTTGAAGGCCGTCTTCATTACACATGGCCATGAAGACCATATTGGTGCCTTGCCCTGGTTCTTAAAAGAGTTCAATGTCCCGGTTTACGGCAATACCATGACTATCAAACTGATCGAACGCAAACTCAAGGATCGCGGTTCTCAGGTTAAAAACCCTGATCTGCGTTTATTGCGTCCCGGTCAGCGAGTAGGAGCCGGACATTTTCAAGTCGAATCAATTCATGTCAATCACTCGATTGCCGACTCCAATGCCTTTGCCATCACTACGCCGCTGGGTGTTGTTTTGCACACCGGTGACTTTAAAATCGATTACACCCCTCCTACCGGCGCACCAATCAATTTAAGCCGCATCGCTGAACTCGGACGCAAAGGCATCTTAGCTTTAATTTCAGATAGCACAAATATCGAAGTGCCAGGCTCAACCATGTCTGAACTGGCTATCGGCGAAAAATTCAAGGAACTTTTCGCCAAGGCATCCGGCAGGGTCTTTGTAGCTACTTTCTCATCCAATGTCTACCGCTTACAACAGGTCATAGATGCAGCTGAGGCGGAGGAACGCAAGGTCTGCTTGATCGGCCGCAGTATGCTGAATATCTTCGAAGTGGCAAATAGCATCGGCTATCTCAGATACAAAGCAGATACAATTATCGACATCAATGCGCTGGATAATCATAAGCCGGAGGAGCTGGTTTTAATCACTACAGGCAGCCAGGGTGAATCCACGGCTGCTCTGAGCAAAATTGCCTTTGCCGAACATAAAAATGTGGAGATAGTTGAGGGTGACACAATTATTCTGTCCTCTTCTATTATCCCCGGGAATGAAAAACCCATCTATCGAATGATTGATGAATTGTATCGCCGAGGGGCAGATGTCATTTATGCCTCCCTGGCAGATGTACATGTATCAGGTCATGCCTATCAGGAAGAATTGAAACTGATCTATCACCTGGCTCAACCCAAATTTTTTATCCCTGCTCATGGAGAATACCGCCATTTACATCTCCATGCCCAAATGGTACAGCAGATGGGACACCCGAAAGAAAGGATTCTACTCCTATCCAATGGCGATATCCTCGAGTTAAATCATAATGAATCTCGTTTTATCGGTTTCACTGAAGGTGCAGGTGTGCTGATTGACGGTTCAGGCATGGGTGATGTCGATAAATGGGTATTAAGAGATCGTTTACGTTTGGCTGAGGACGGAGTTGTATCCGCCTTTATCGCGATTGATCCCGACCGAAATATATTACTCGGTCAACCGGACATCATTGCTCGCGGTTTTATTTATGACAGTGAAATTGAAAGTACGACTATTAGCTGTCGCAATCTGATTGAAAAATTAATCACTGAAGCCCAAACCGAAAACAAATCCTTATCTCAGGCATTAAAATCGGGACGATTGGAACATGAACTCCGCCGTCTCTTATTTGAAAAGACGAGAAGGCGTCCTGTCATCCTTATATCAGTAATTGAAATTAATTGAAATAATTTATGCCCCGGCGCGACTGACATCCACCACACTGGGAATAGCCTTTAAGCGCTTAATTAATCGGTCCACCTGTGCCTGATCTTTTGTTTCAATAGTAATTCTGATGCTGGCACTTATGTCTTTGGCAGACTGCACCTTAAACTCCAAGATCGGTATTGTCTCGATGGCTACGGCGCTGGAAATTTCCGCTAATAGGTTTCGTCTGTCGCGAGCAATCACTCGAAGAATCGTCTGATACTTCAGTTCTTCAGGCAAATCTTCAACCCAGAACACATCTATCAGCCTTGACGCACGTTCCGCAGCTTCAGGAGACTCATCGAACGATTCCACCAGATGCTTGATATTGTGGCAATCCATACGATGCACAGCAACACCTTCACCTCTGGTTACATAACCGATGATCTTATCTCCCGGAACGGGATTGCAACATCGCGACAGTCGAATTAAGCAATTATCGATACCCCGGACCTGCACTCCCCTGGACTGGCTGGCAATCCTTTTGCGTTTCTTCTGCTTACTTTCCTTTTCGCGTTTGGTCCAGGTCTTTTCATCAGAAGAAATAATTGATTGCGGTGCATATTGTACATGCCCCGTCTTCGTTACACGATAACCCAAGGTCGCCCGTTCATCTTCAGATAATGACAAAATATAATCGTCGCGCAGACGCGGTACAATTCGGGCGGCGGACAGACCGCCATAGCCCACGATCGCATAGAGATCATCCAATGTGTTCAGTGAATAACGTTTGAGTAATTTATCATAAAATTCTTTTTTGACCAGTTGTGACGGTGTAAAACCGGACTTTTTGATTTCCCGATCAATGGTCTCCCGTCCTCGAACGATATTCTCATCACGCATTTCACGTTTGAACCAGGTTGAGATCTTGCTGCGGGCTGTATTGCTCTTGACAATATTCAGCCAATCCAAACTGGGGCCTTTGACTTTATCCGAGGTCAGAATTTCTACTATATCACCGTTTTCCAACTTGGAAGTAAGCGGCACCATGCGGCCATTTACTTTTGCACCATACATTGAATTACCGACACCACTGTGAATATGATAGGCGAAATCAATTGGTATCGCTCCCATTGGCAATGAGATAACTTCACCTTTAGGTGTGAAGACAAATACTTCATCCGTTATTAGCTCCTCTTTCAATGTGGTCATAAATTCAGAGGAATCGCGCATATCACTTTGCCACTCCAGAAGCTGTCTTAGCCAGGTTAGTTTGACATCAAGAGGATCTGCCTTGGAGGAAGCTTTGCGGTCCTCTTTATAACGCCAATGTGCAGCAATACCATATTCTGCAGTCTTATGCATATCCAGAGTTCGGATCTGAACTTCAAAAGGTATGCCTGACGGACTGATCACGGTTGTATGTAATGACTGGTACATATTGGGTTTGGGCATAGCAATATAGTCTTTGAAACGGCCAGGCATGGGCTTGTGCAGTTGATGAACGAGACCGAGAACAGCATAGCACTCACCGACAGTATCAACTATGATCCGCATGGCAAAAAGATCATAGATCTCATCAAGAGACTTATTCTGTTTTTTCATTTTGCGATAGATGCTGTAGAAATGCTTAGGTCTTCCTTCAATATCGGCTTTGATACCCATTTGAGAGATCCGCTCTTCCAGATCACGAGTAGTTTCGAGCAGGAAATTCTCTCGATCGGATCGTTTAACCGAAATCTGCTCAACCAATTCATAATAGGCAGTAGGATCCAAATAGCGTAAACTCAGATCCTCCAGTTCCCATTTAATCTTGTGTATTCCCAGTCGATGAGCCAACGGAGCATAGATATCGAGTGACTCGCGTGATTTAGCGATCTGCTTAGCATTGTCCTGGTAATCCATCGTACGCATATTATGCAGACGGTCAGCCAATTTGATCAGCACCACCCTGATATCTCTGGCCATAGCAAGGAACATCTTGCGGTAACTTTCGGCTTGTATTTCTTCCTGAGTCGAATAGGAAAACTTAGATAATTTGGTAACACCATCAACCAGATTTTTTATATCATTGCCGAAAATATCAGTAATATCCGACAAAGAAACTGATGTATCTTCAACTGTATCGTGTAGAAGAGCCGCAATTAGAGTATCTTTATCAACTTCCAGATCAAGCAGAATTTCAGCGGCAGCAACAGGGTGTATAATATACGGCTCTCCTGTCGCACGCTTTTGTCCTTGATGCGCCTCTTTGGCAAATTCATATGCCTTTTGCAACAGGCTCGTATCAGTCTGACCGGAATATTCAGACCATTTTTGGCAGATCATAGCCATCTTGGCATCTGCGTCCTGTAGATTTTGCCTATTCTCGTGATGCATCAGCAATACTTCCCTGTCGTTCAAGCTGTTGCCATAATTCTGTAGTCTTCAGATCTACTCTGTCTGTAGTAGTTCTGAAGTAAAATACCCAATTATCATGATCCGCTTGTCTCATTGAGCCCAGGCCGGATTGGGCAAACAGTTGAAGAATAATAATCAGTTCCTGCTCTGATATGGAACCATTATAATTGCTGGACAGCCAATGTGCCAGGTGTAGAGAATCAAACAGCAGTTCCTGTTCCGGCTCTATCAGTTTTGATAAGCCGTGATAAACCGACGCTATCTGCGAGCGTTTGATCCTGATCGGCTGAGCAGCTTTTATCTCCTGTCGAGCAAGTCTCAACTCCTCAATTTGCAAATTAATTTTTTCAACACCCTGCCAGACATTATTGGTCAGATAGCAAGCAATATCAATCCGATCGCCCGGGCTATAGAGCAATTCGGCTATTCCTTTTCTGAACGCAACGCCGGATATCTGTCCTGCACCATCAATCTCCAGTATAATACGCAAATGGCTGCCATCACCGACCCGGTAGATATCCATAATGCGTACATTGCTGAGCAGAAAGAGCGGTTTGGGATTTTGCTCTCCGGTCGGCTCCAATAGATCTAAAGAGCGTACAGCCTCAGTCGTCAGATCTTGAGGTGTCAGTTCCAAATCAACTATCAACTCTGCCGGCACAAAATCGCCTGCCTGAGTAATATACGCCTTAATCCTAGTTGTGAACTCCTCCAGTTTATCTGCAGTCAATGACAAGCCGGCAGCACCGGTATGTCCGCCAAAGCTCAATAGCAAATCCTGACAGCTTTCAATAGCGGCATAGAGATCAAAATTACCATAAGAGCGACCTGAACCGCGAAAAACTCCTTCATCCAATGTCAAACAGATCGCAGGCAATTGAAAATGATCCGCAAGGCGGGCACTGAGAATTCCCAGAATGCCGGGATGGAGTCCATCATAAGCCGCGATAATGATCCGATCATGGCCGGGTACAAGTTCAGATTCCACTTGAGCTTTTATTTGCTCTATCTGTTCTTTCTCTAACTCCCGACGTTCATTATTCAATTCATTCAGTCTGGCGGCAAGTAACTCTGCTTCCGTTGTCAAATCAGTTAATAGCAGCTCCAAGGCAACTTCTGCTTGACCCAGTCTACCTGCTGCATTAAGCCGGGGAGCGAGGTTAAACTGAATTAGCTCCACAGACAGATCCGCCTCAGCTTTGCGACAGCACTCAGCTAATTTTTTGATTCCGATCGGAGCATATTCCGGATATACTGCAATAGCATCAACGATCAGACGCCTATTGACACCTCTTAAGGGCATCACATCCGCTACAGTTCCAATCGCGGCCAGCACTGTCAACAGCGGTTCCGGTTCTTCCGGATAGATCAAACCGAGCACCAGATAATAGGCAACTCCCACACCAGCCAAACCGCTAAGAGGAAATCCTTCCCTTTCACGTTGTGGATTTATAAAAGCAGAGGCCGGATGCAGCTCATCAGTACAAGCATGGTGATCGGTTACAATCACTCTAATACCATTCGCCTCCAGCAGGCTGACTTCTTCCAGACTGGAACTGCCACAATCTACAGTTATCACCAGATCGGGATTTTGGGCAATGATCTGGGAAACCAGATCATGGGTAAGTCCGTATCCGTCGCGAAGTCGGTCTGGAATCATGCTGATAACATCTGCCCCCTGCTGCCTGAACCAGCGTAGCAATAAAGCTGTAGCAGTTAAACCGTCTGCATCATAGTCGCCAAAGACCAGGATCTTACCCTTTTTATTCAGAATCGAGCGGATTATGTCAACAGAAATCTGAAGATCAGTAAACAGAAAGGGATCCGGATAGCAGATCTCCTCAGGGAAAAGTAATTCCAGAGTATCTGAGTCACAATAATTACGAGCCTGCCATAAACGGTGCATTAAAGGGTGTAAAACAGGTCCCCCATAAATATCAGCTACGGCAGATAGGGTGGAGATACCTTGATCATTTTGTCCGTCACCGCCCGGAGCATCTTCTCCTTGGCTAGTGGGAGCTTGGGCCCTAAGTGTCCATTTGCGAGACAGCAGTATTTGCTTCAACTGTGTTCTTGTTTCCTGATCCATACATTCTACTCTCTTATTCAGCATATTATAGCATCAGGCAAAGCTGAAAATCGGTATATAAAAATCCGCCCGGTTTGTACCGGGCGGACTTAGGTATCATTCTTGCACTATCAACGTTTTCTCTTACGCGCTGCTTCCGATTTCTTCTTTCTTCTCACACTCGGTTTTTCGTAATGCTCGCGTTTTCTAACTTCCGCCAGGACTCCCGAGCGTGCACATTGGCGTTTAAAGCGCTTCAAGGCACTGCCAAGGGATTCATTCTCTTTGACACGAATTTCTGACAATTTTCTCCCTCCCCTCACAGTGGACTATAACCGCTTTGCGGCGACAACGGCATTATACCTCACCCGCACCTTTGTGGTCAAATATCCGCCAACATCAATTTTCTGCTACTCATACGTCTAATACAGCATAGATAGCGAGACATATTTAGATCATGCAGACGAATTTTGCTCTCTAGCCTTGTCAGTATCTGTATTACACTAGACTCTCATTCAGGTCACGACCAGCCAGCATATGAATATGCAAATGCATAACGGTCTGGCCGGCTCCGGGTCCACAGTTGATAATCAGCCTGAAACCTGAGTCAGTTAGGCCCAGTATCTCCGCTACCTTGGGAACAGCTTGTAATAATTGACCTATGACTGTCTGCCCTTCTTCATCTTCAGCCAAAGTCAAAATGTTCTCACTATGGTGCTTGGGCACCAGTAAAACATGATAATCAGCCTGGGGGTTCAGATCATAAAAGGCTACGATATTATCATCTTCCCAGACCATTTTAGTCGGAATCTCACCGGCCGCTATCTTGCAAAAAATACAATTTTCCTGTTTTCTCATTTTGACCTCCTCTAATCGAATTACAGTCACTTTACAATTTGTTGCTTAATCAGTTTTTCCACCTGTGTCAAGGCCTGATCAAGCTTATCCGGATCCCGTCCTCCGGCCTGCGCCATTTCAGGTCTGCCACCACCGCCGCCGCCCGTAATGCGAGCTGCCTCACGCACTATATCCCCGGCATGAATGCCAACAGCGACAGCAGACTTGGTAGCCATCGCCAGCCAAAGAATCTTATCATCTACAGTAGCGGCTAAAACTACTACCGCATTGTCGAAATGATCTCGTATACGATCACCTGCCGTCCGCAGATCTTCCGCATTGGCTACCTCAATTTGACCGATAACAACAGTAACAGGTCCTATTTCAGTTGCCCGGGTCAAAAGCTTGTTCGCAGTAGCAGCTATATCATGACTTTTTAATACCGATAATTCATGCTGCAGGCTTTTAATCTCAATTTGAAGAGAATCTATCTTATTGGCAAGCTCGGTTCCGGTCGTCTTCAGTTTATCTGCAGTGTGACGCACAATATGCCTGAACTGCAACAGAGCAGATAGGGCTTTAAGTCCGGTCACAGCTTCAATTCTACGCACCCCGGCTGCAATACCGCTTTCACTCAGCAAAGCAAAAATCTGCACCTGCCCGGAGTGGCTGAGATGAGTGCCACCGCACAATTCCAGAGAAAAATCCCCAATCCTGATCATCCGTACAGGATCTGAATATTTTTCATCAAACAGGGCCCGTGCGCCGGCAGCAGTAGCTTCTGCCAAAGGCACAAGCTCTGTTGTAATGGCAAGATCTTTGTCAATAGCTTCATTGACCAGCCATTCAACGGCATCCCTCTGTTCCAGTGTCAGAGAACCCTGATGTGTAAAGTCAAAACGGAGATAATCAGCTTCAACATAGGAGCCGGCCTGATGCACTTGCTCACCCATAACCTGTCTTAGTGCCTGATGCAACAGATGCGTTGCCGTATGATTTCGGGTCGTCGCCAGTCGCACAGCTTGATCAACTTCCAGAATAACCTCATCACCAACTTGGATCTGACCGTCAGCCAGCTCAGCATAATGCAGGTATATTCCCTGATCAGTGGTCACAGTATTGTCGACTTTCAGCACAGCTGTCTCGGTTCTAATCCAACCCACATCACCCTTTTGTCCGCCGCTTTCAGCATAAAAGGGCGTGCTGGGCACAACAATAAGCAACTGATCACCCGGAACGGCCTGTTCAATTACTGAGAGCTTATCATCGTCCGGCTGTCGAAGAATCAACAGACTGATCTGACCGGTAGCACACATTTGATTGTAGCCTACAAACTCAGTCGGTGGCAAAGCTGCCAACTCCTCAGGCATAGCATCGGCATCCCAGGCCGAACCTGCCTTGGCACGTAAGGCCTGTCTGGCGGCTTCGCGTTGACGTTCCATCTGCGCTCTGAACTCCACTTCATCAATATCGATCCCCGCCTCGGCAGCAATCTCTCGTGTTAAGTCAATCGGGAAACCGAAAGTATCATGGAGCTTGAAAGCATCTGAACCGGACAGAACCTCGCCTGCCCCGTCTTGTACCCGGGCTATCAGATTCTTAAGGACACTTAGTCCCTGAGCTATGGTCGCAGAAAAACGCTCCTCTTCCATACGCAGAGAACTGACAATCAGTTTCTCTCTTTCAATCAACTCCGGATAAACACTGCCGGATATCTCGATAACTTTTGGCACCAATTCAAATAAGAACGGCCTTTCAATTGACAGCAGCCTGCCATGACGAGCAGCTCGCCTTATCAAACGTCTGAGCACATATCCGCGCCCTTCATTGCCAGGTAATACTCCATCGCTGATCAGCATCACGGCACTGCGCAAATGATCGGCAATTACGCGCAGAGAAATATCTTTGATCGGATCTGCGCCATAAGCTGTTCGGCAATAGTCGGCAACAGTTTTTAAAAGTTCTTGTATGGTATCGACTTCAAAGATATTCTCGACGCCCTGCATCACCGCAGCCAGACGTTCCAGACCCATGCCGGTATCAATATTCTTCTGTTTCAGAACAGTATAACTGCCATCCTCTTCACGATAAAACTGAGTAAAAACCAGATTCCAGACCTCAACGAAACGATCACAATCACAGCCCGGTGCACAAGCGGGATCTCCACAACCATGTTCGACACCACGGTCATAGTAAATCTCTGAACAAGGACCACAGGGGCCGACTCCATGCTCCCAATAATTATGTTCTTTGCCGAGGCGGGAAATATGGGAAGGGTCAATCGGCATTGTTTCCCAGATCTCATGAGCCTCATCATCTTCCAGATAAACAGTCGCATACAGTCTTTCCGATGGAATCGCTAAGACTTGGGTCAGGAATTCCCAGGCCCAAGCAATTGTTTCCGTTTTGAAATAATCACCAAAAGAAAAATTGCCTAGCATCTCAAAAAATGTAGCATGCCGGCTAGTCTTGCCAACATGATCAATATCAGGAGTTCTCAGACATTTCTGGCAGGTGGTGACACGCAGTGACGGTGGTTCCAGTGCCCCCGTAAAATAGGGTTTCAATGGTGTCATGCCGGCATTAATTAGCAGCAGAGAGGGATCATGCTGAGGTACCAGAGAAAAACTGGGCAAACGCAGATGCCCTTTTTCTTCAAAAAAGTTTAAAAATAGCTCGCGCAGCTGATTGAGACCAAATTCTACCACGGTTATATTGCCTCCTGTCCTATCCAAAAAGTTTAGCAGACGTCATGACCATCGACAAGTTTATCATAAGAGATTACTACTAAGTTACAAGTAACGAATTTGACAGTTGACAATAAAGTAGAATTGTGGCACTTTAGCTTATACATTATTTAACCAGCTGACAGGTTATAATCGATATGGTACAGCAGGTAGAAACACAGGCAGGGCAACGGATAGAAAGAAAGATCTATCTATTTATTATGTCTTTTGCTAATAAATTCAATACTAAAACTATATTTAGTGATAAGAAAGTGGCTGCGTAACCCAAGTTGTGCAGTCGTTTTTAATGTTGTGAAAAGCAAATTATAGTTTGGCAACCAGGGGGAAGAAAATGAAGACCAGGCAAAAGAACAGGTCAGTGCTACTGGCCACAATGTTAGTTTTAACAGTTTTAGCATCTCAGGCATTTGCGGTAACACTCTTTGCGAATAGCCCTGCGGATGGAACGGAACCTATGTCTGCAACAAAAGGAGATAGCATTGATGAATCTTCCGTCAAGGCTACAGCATCGGGTGATGTGGTAATTAACGAGACGAATTTTCCTGATGAAATCTTCAGAGTACATGTAAGACAATACGATACAGACAATGATGGTACCCTACAGGAATCTGAGCTTAGTGTCGTAACTAAAATGAATGGCAACGACAAGGGCATAGCCGATATGACGGGAATTGAGCATTTTACCAGCCTGACTCATCTTTATTGTTCCTCTAATCAGCTAACAGAGCTGAACATATCGAATCTAACTGACCTGACTAGTTTTGACTGTGGTCATAATCAGCTAACTGAACTTGATGTAACTGATCTCATTAGCCTGAAATATTTTCTCTGTAATTCCAATAATCTAACGAATCTGGACACATCCAGCCTAAATAATCTAATTGAGTTTTACTGTGGTTCTAATCAATTAACAGAGCTTAACGTAGCGAATTTAACGAACCTGACTAAGCTTTCTTGTTTTAATAATCATCTGACGGGGCTGGATTTATCTGCCTGTACAAAGCTACAGCAGTTGACGACTTGCCCGCAGACAACAAGTACAGTTCTCGCTGTCAAAGATGGGGATCAGTATACGATTAATTTGGGCAATTTAACCGATGTGGACATAGAAAACATATTGGAAGTGACGCTAGCTGACGGTCAGCCGCTTCCAAACGGTTACAGTTATGATGCCGGCAATGGCATTCTAACGATAGGAGCTGAAATGGAGCTGGTGAAACTAAGGTATCTCTATGACACGAAGGCTAATTTGGACAATATTGATGCTCAACCTTATATGGAGGTATATTTTAAGCCTGAAATTCTTACAGGCTGGGTAGAAGAAGCCGGTGAATGGTATTTTTACGATGAGACCGGTGAAAAGGTAACCGGTTGGCTCTTAGATAACGGCAGGTGGTACTTCTTAAACCGTAGTTCCGGGATCATGCAAACCGGCTGGCTCTTTGACAGCGGCAAATGGTTCTTCTTAAATCGCAGTTCCGGTATCATGCAAACTGGCTGGCTTTTGGACAGTGGCAAGTGGTACTTCTTAAATCGTAGTTCTGGTGCCATGCGAACTGGTTGGCTCTTAGATGGAGGTAAATGGTACTTCCTGAATCGTAGTTCCGGTGCCATGCAAACCGGCTGGCTCTTGGACAGTGGCAGGTGGTACTTCCTGAATCGTAGTTCCGGCGCCATGAAAACCGGCTGGCTATTGGATGGAGGTAAATGGTACTTCTTAGATCGTAAATCCGGTGTCATGAAGACCGGCTGGCTATTAGATGGAGGTAAGTGGTACTTCTTAGATCGTAAATCCGGTGTCATGAAGACCGGTTGGGTTTTAGATGATGGTAAATGGTACTTATTCGATAGTAATGGCGTTTATATTCGTTCCGGTTAGATAGGCAAACAGGGGGAAGGAAATGAAGACCAGGCAAAAGAGCAGATCAGTTCTACTGGCCATACTGTTAGTAATAGCAGTTTTGACCTCCCAGGTATTTACGCTGACACTCTTTGCGAGTAGCCCTGCGGATAGAGCAGAACCTATGCCTGCAGCGGAAGAGACTGCAGAAACCAGCACTTCTGAAGAAGACGTTGCGCCGACTGACGAAGATGGGCCTACTCCCACAGAAGAGCATGAGTTGACAATTGAAGAAGCATTTGCGGAAGTAGCACAGGAAGGAGAGCCCGCAGTGACAGATTCAGCAGTTGACAACACTGCCGAGGAAGATGATGTTGCCAGCGAAACATTGGAACAGGGCGAAGAAACCGACAATGCCGAAGAAGATAAGCCTAAATCTGAAGATATGCTTGCGGAAACAACAGATACAGCACCCGAAGGAGAGTCCGCAGTTGACAACACAACTGATGAATATGCCGTAGCTAGCGAAGCAGCGGAAGTAGATAGCGTTAATAAGTCTGCTGTCAGGGCTTTAGCATCAGGTGATATAGAGATTAATGAGACTAACTTTCCGGATGAGAACTTCAGAGAACACGTAAGGCAATATGATCAAGATGACGATGGTACTCTACAGGTATCCGAACTAAATGCCATCACCAGTATGGACTGTAGCAGCGAAAACATAGCTGATATGACCGGAATTGAGAATTTTACTTATCTAGCTGAACTTCATTGTTGGAACAATCAATTAACGGATCTGAACATATCAAATTTAACTAAACTTACTTCTCTTTCTTGTTACGCTAATCAACTAACAGAGCTTGACGTATCTAATCTAACCAATCTGACTTATCTTGATTGTTATTCTAATCAGCTAGCAGGGCTGAACATAGCAAATTTAAATAACCTGACTTACCTTGATTGTGATTCTAATCAGCTAACAGAGCTTAATGTATCTAATCTAATAAACCTTTCTCATCTTCATTGCAATTCTAATCAGCTAGTAGAACTTAATGTATCCAGTCTAACTAGTTTGACTTATCTTGATTGTTATTCTAATCAGCTAGCAAGGCTTGATGTAGCGAATCTAAATAACCTGACTAGTCTTTATTGTAGTTCTAATCAGCTAACAGAGTTGAACGTAACTGGCTGTACAAGTTTGTCTAATCTTTTTTGTTCTTATAATCAGCTAACAGAGCTAGGTGTTTCGAATCTAACAAGCCTGACTTACCTTGATTGTTATTCTAATCAGCTAGCAAGGCTTGATGTAGCGAATCTAAATAACCTAACTAGTCTTGGCTGCGGTTCTAATCAGCTAACAAAGCTGGACGCAGCGAATCTAAATAACCTGACTTATCTTTTTTGTGCTTCTAACCAATTAACAGAACTCAATGTAGGGAATCTAAATAATCTGATTTATCTTGATTGTAATTCTAATCAGCTAACAGAGCTAAATGCAGCGAATCTAAATAACTTGACTTCTCTTAATTGTGGTTCTAATCAGCTAACAGATCTGAATATAGCGAATCTGAATAGCTTGGCTGAGATTTATTGTGGTTATAACCAGCTAACAGAGCTGGACATAGCGAATTTAAATAACTTGACTATTCTTTATTGTGATTCCAATCAGCTACCTGAGCTGAACGTAGTAAATCTAAGCAACCTGATTTATCTTGATTGTGATTCTAATCATCTAACTGAGCTGGACGTATCCGGTTGTACAAATCTGACGGAACTTTCTTGCAATGCCAATAAACTGACAGTTTTATATGCATCTGATTGTACAAGCCTTAACACCCTTTCATGCGAAAACAATAAATTAACCGCACTTAATGTTGCTGATTGTATAAACCTGGATACTCTTTCTTGTTTTTCTAATCAGCTAACAGAGCTGGACGTGTCTGCCTGTGCAGATTTGTGGCGTCTTGACTGTTCTAACAATCAACTGACATCACTGGACGTATCTGCTTGTACAGAGCTGTGGCAATTACATACCTGTCCACAGGCCGCTGGAGAAATCCAGGGAATCCAAGAAGGTAATTACTACAAGATTAACCTAGGTTCCTTCGCCGGAGTTGACATTGCAAATATCAAGGCTGTGACCTTGGCAAATGGCGACCCGTTGCCGGCTGGCTACAATTATGATGCTACCAGCGGCATTCTGACGATAGAAGCTAGTATGGAACAGGCGGAACTAAAGTATGTCTACGATACGAAGGCGAATCGTGACAAGCTTGATGTCCCCCCTTATGAAGACTACGGTGACATAATCGACTCCACACCGGATATGGAAGTATACTTCACCTGGGTCAAGTCGGGGATACTTACAGGCTGGGTAGAAGAAGCCGGCGAATGGTATTTCTATGATGAAACCGGTGAAAAAGTAACCGGTTGGTATACTGATAGTGAAGATAATAAATATTATCTGGACGATGAAACCGGTGCCAGACAGCATGGCTGGTATTTGTCTGAAGCAGGTGATTGGTATTACTTCCATCCTGACAGTGGCCGTATGTGTACGGACTGGCTCTTAGACAGAGGCAGATGGTACTTCTTAAATCGCAGTACCGGAGTGATGCAAACTGGTTGGCTCTTAGATAACGGCAGGTGGTACTTCTTAAATCGCAGTTCCGGAATCATGCAAACAGGCTGGCTCTTGGACAGTGGCAAGTGGTACTTCTTAAATCGTAGTTCCGGTGCTATGCAAACAGGCTGGCTTTTGGACAGTGGCAGGTGGTACTTCTTAAATCGCAGTACCGGAGTGATGCAAACTGGTTGGCTCTTAGATAACGGCAGGTGGTACTTCTTAAACCGCAGTTCCGGTATCATGCAAACCGGCTGGCTTTTGGACAGTGGCAAGTGGTACTTCCTAAATCGTAGTTCCGGCGCCATGCAAACCGGCTGGCTTTTGGACAGTGGCAAGTGGTACTTCCTAAATCGTAGTTCCGGCGCCATGCAAACCGGCTGGCTCTTGGACAGTGGCAAGTGGTATTTCTTTAACCGCAGTTCGGGGATCATGCAAACCGGTTGGGTTTTAGATGATGGCAAATGGTACTTCTTTGATAGCAACGGTGTCTATCTACGTACCGGCTAGAATTAAGACATATGCGTTATATAATCTTATGAGCCGTTATATTGGAACATGTAATTTGGATGATACAAAATTTCTAAGCCGGTTACAGTAGTAGATAATATTTGAAATACTTTTATCCGAAATAATATTTTACATATAATATATAATATAAGAGTAAATATAACTGGACGACCAGGAGGAAAGCAATGAAGACTAGACAAAAGAGCAGATCAGTGCTACTGGCCATACTGTTAGTAATAGCAGTTTTGACCTCGCAGGTATTTACAGTGACACTCTTTGCGAGTAGCTCTACAGAGAATGTTGAATCTGAGCTTGCAGATGAACCGTTTGAAGAAAATACGGGTATATCTGAAGATATGTCAGATGAAGCAACGGATGTAGGACAGGAAGAAGCAGACACAGTCTCAGATTCAGCAACTGATAGCATGGCCGAAAAACCAGTCGATGCAGAACAAGATAAACCGACATCTGAAGATACGTCAGATGAAGCAACGGATGTAGAACAGGCAGACGCAGTATCAGACTTAGCGACTGACAACATGGCTGAAGCAGATGCAGTATCTGAGGAAGCAGCGGAAACAGATAGTGTTGATGAGTCTGCTGTCAGGGCTTTAGCAGCAGGTGATGTGGAGATTAACGAGACTAACTTCCCGGATGAAAACTTCAGAGAACACGTAAGGCAATACGATCAAGATGATGATGGTACTCTACAGGTTTCCGAACTAAGTAACGTAACCGAAATGAATTGCAGTAGCCAAAGTATAGCAGATATGACCGGAATTGAGCATTTTACTTATCTGACTTCTCTTTCTTGTAACGATAACGATCTAACAAAGCTTAATATTTCGAGTTTAACTAATCTGAATGCTCTTCATTGTTATAATAATCAGTTAACAGAACTCAATGTAACTAATCTAAATAACCTGATTCATCTTTACTGTGGTTCTAATCAGCTAACAGAGCTTAACGTTTCGAGTCTAATTAGCCTGACCTATCTTCATTGTTATTACAATCAACTAACAGAGCTTAACGTATCTAATCTAACAAACCTGAATGAGCTTAGCTGTGGTTCTAATCAGCTAACAGGACTTAACGTATCGAATCTAACAAACCTGAATGAGCTTTCTTGTTCTTCTAATCAGCTGACAGATTTGAATGTAACAGGCTGTACGAGCCTGACTAAGCTTTGGTGTGGAGACAATCAACTAACAGATCTGGATGTTTCGAATCTAGCTGATCTAGAGCATCTTTCTTGTGATTCTAATCAGCTAACAGGACTTAACGTATCGAATCTAACAAACCTGAATGAGCTTTCTTGTTCTTCTAATCAGTTGACAGATTTGAATGTAACAGGCTGTACGAGCCTGACTAAGCTTTGGTGTGGAGACAATCAGCTAGCTGGACTAAACGTATCAAATCTAGTTAACCTGACTTTTCTTTCTTGTTATTCTAATCAGCTAACCGAGCTTGATGTAACGAATCTAACTAACCTGACGGATCTTGGCTGTTACGAAAACCAGCTAACAGATCTGGACGTATCGAATTTGACTAACCTGACTTTTCTTTCTTGTGATTCTAATCAACTAACAGAGCTTGACGTATCTAATCTAACTAATCTGACTTATCTTGATTGTTGTGATAATCAGCTAACGGAGCTTAATGTATCGAATCTAAATAAACTGACTGATCTTGGCTGTGGCTCTAATCAACTAACAGATCTGGACGTATCGAATTTGACTAACCTGACTGAGCTTTCTTGTTATTCTAATCAACTAACAGAACTGGATGTTTCGAATCTAACTAATCTGACTCGTCTTGACTGTAGTTATAATCAACTAACTGAGCTGGACGTCTCGAATCTGACGAGCCTGACTCATCTTTATTGCGGTGATAACCAGCTAACAGAACTGAATGTTTCGAATCTAACTAATCTGACTCGTCTTGACTGTGGTTATAATCAACTAACTGAGCTGGATGTTTCGAATCTTAATAAACTGATTGAGCTTAGATTTGGTTCTAATCAACTAACAGAGCTGGACGTCTCGAATCTGACTAGCCTGACTCTTCTTGATTGTTATTTTAATCAGCTAACGGAGCTTAATGTATCGAATCTAAATAACCTGACTGATCTTAACTGTGGTATGAATCAGCTCATAGAGCTGGAAGTATCAAATTTAAATAAGCTAACCGATCTTTTTTGTTATGATAATCAGCTAACGGAGCTTAATGTATCGAATCTAAATAAACTGATCCGTCTTTCTTGTTTTTCTAATCAGCTAACAGAGCTGGACGTAGCGAATCTAACTAACCTAACTCGTCTTTGGTGTGATGGTAACTATCTAACAGAGCTGGATGTAGCGAATCTAATTAACCTGGCTTATCTTTCTTGTTCTGATAATCAGCTACCAGAGCTGGACGTGTCTGCCTGTGCAGATTTGTGGCGTCTTGAATGTTCTAACAATCAACTGACATCACTGGATGTATCTGCTTGTACGGAGCTGTGGCAATTACGTACCTGTCCACAGGCCGCTGGAGAAATCCAGGGAATCCAAGAAGGTAATTACTACAAGATTAACCTAGGTTCCTTTGCCGGAGTTGACATTGCAAATATCAATGCTGTGACCTTGGCAAATGGCAACCCGTTGCCGGCTGGCTACAATTATGATGCTACCAGCGGCATTCTGACGATAGAAGATGATATAGGGCAGGCGGAACTAAGGTATGTCTACGATACGAAGGCGGATCGGGACAAACTTGATGTTCCACCTGATGACGAATACGATGATGATTATATATTCGACTCCACACCGGATATGGAAGTATACTTCACCTGGGTCAAGTCGGGGATACTTACAGGCTGGGTAGAAGAAGGCGGCGAATGGTATTTCTATGATGAAAGCGGTGAGAAAGTAACCGGTTGGTATACTGATAGTGAAGATAATAAATATTATCTGGACGATGAAACCGGTGCCAGACAACATGGCTGGTATTTGTCTGAAGCAGGTGATTGGTATTACTTCCATCCTGACAGTGGCCGTATGTGTACGGACTGGCTCTTAGACAGAGGCAGATGGTACTTCTTAAATCGCAGTACCGGAGTGATGCAAACCGGTTGGCTCTTAGATAACGGCAGGTGGTACTTCTTAAATCGCAGTTCCGGGATCATGCAAACAGGCTGGCTCTTGGACAGTGGCAGGTGGTACTTCTTAAATCGTAGTTCCGGTGCTATGCAAACGGGTTGGCTTTTAGACAGTGGCAGATGGTACTTCTTAAATCGTAATTCCGGTGCTATGCAAACGGGCTGGCTATTAGATGGAGGTAAATGGTACTTCTTAAATCGTAATTCCGGCGCCATGCAAACCGGCTGGCTTTTGGACAGTGGCAGATGGTACTTCTTAAATCGTAGTTCCGGCGCCATGCAAACCGGCTGGCTATTAGATGGAGGTAAATGGTACTTCTTAGATCGTAAATCCGGCGTCATGAAGACCGGTTGGGTTTTAGATGATGGCAAATGGTACTACTTTGATAGTAACGGTGTCTATCTACGTACCGGCTAGAATTAAGACATATGCGTTATATAATCTTATGAGCCGTTATATTGGAATATGTAATTTGGATGATACGAAATTTCTAAGCCGGTTGTAGCTGCAAGTGAATGATTATGTATTTTCTCAGGCAGCTTAGGCTGCCTGAGAAAACAAAATCATTTACTACAGAGTGTTACATTTAATATTGCCACCTAATATTGCATTTAACAGCTCAACTTTTAAGAGAAGCTTGGCCAGGAATAACTCGCCTATTGTTGTGCTTGCATTGCAATTAGAATTTGAGGCAAATCATGAAAATTACAGTGATTGGCGCCGGTAACTCGGGGACGGCAATGGCCGCTCATCTAGCCTTAAACGGTCATGAGATCACCTTGTGGAACCGGACTATTGAAAACATCAGTATCTTACAACAAACAGGAATCATTCAGGCTATTGGGAAAATAAGTGGCCGGGCCAAGCTGTCCGCTGTTACTGATCAACTTGCAGAGGCACTGCACCAACCTGATTTGATCCTGATCGCTACTCCCGCTACCGCACATCGGGAGCTGGCAATTATGATCGGGCGAACGCTACGTAAAGAATGTCCGATCATTCTAAGTCCCGGTCGCACTTGCGGAGCTATCGAGTTTAATCATTATTTCCATCTGCAGGATAATCCTCTCAACCCGACAATCGCTGAAACACAGACCGTAATTCATACCTGTCGCAAACAGTCGCAGGACAAGGTGAATGTCCTAGCCCTTAAAGATAGCGTATATGTAGCGGGGATAGGAGAAATGAGTAATCGGGAGATCGTATATTATTTACCCGAATGCATTCGGCCATATTTTTTGCCTGCCGCTTCCATGATCCAGACTTCCATCGGCAATATCGGCATGATCCTACACTGCGCGCCGGTTTTACTCAATAGTGGCTGGATAGAAAATCCGGATTTTACCTTTAAGTATTACCGGGACAGCATTACGCCCCATATCGCCGCCTATATCGAAGAAATCGATCGCGAGCGGCTACAGGTAGCCGAAGCACTTGGCTTCGTAATTGACAGCACCAAAGAATGGTTTCACCGCACATACCATACCCAATATATCAAAGGTGAAAATCTGTATGAAGTAATCAGGCGCACCGATGCCTATGACGATATTGATGCCCCCAATACGCTTAATCACCGCTATATTCTGGAAGATGTTTCTTATGGCCTGGTACCGCTTGAGACTTTAGCCCAACTTCTGGATATTGGCACCGAATATACCTCGTTGATGATTGATCTGGCTTCTAAATTGCTGCGTCTTGATCTCCGGGCTATCGGCAGACATCTGAAAGAGATCAATATTCAAGATATCTACGCGACTTTACTGAGGACTGAGCAGCCTTATTAGGCATTATAGTCTGCCCGTCCGTGAAACAATGATGAGAACTTCCGAGTTTAATAATATCTATGGCCTGATCAAACCTGCTAATGATGCCCACACACTGGGACTGCAGTCAGCTGCCGAGCATCTGGAGGAATGCGGTTTCCCTGTTGTAATTGCAGATTCTAATATCCAAGCAGCCCTGGCAGATTACCGTGATGCCTCGGCTCGCGAAATCATTATTGACTGGATTCTTGAGAATCAGATTACACGTCTGGGCATTAGTTATCGCCTGGATCAGGCTGATGGCGTACGATTGCTGGGCTATCTGTACGAAGAAGTCAAAAGATGGAGGCTGTTGGACTTCCAGGGCGGCTCGATTGATCTGATATTTTTTGCCGGGCTGCCGGAAACTTGTGCAGCAATTGCCAAAGAAATCAACGGACCTCTGGTCTGCTTTCAAGGCGGCGAGTCAGTGCGAGAGACCCTGGCCTTAATGAAAGTTCCGCCTGAATTGATCCCGCAATATCTGCTGGACACCAGTCAATACGATGAGACTCTTCTGCAATTTGGTCAGAGTCTGATTGAACGCGGAGAATATAGCAAAGAACAAAGTAATGTCAAATGGGAATATCCGGAATACGGTACACGCCGGGACACTGTTCTCAAACGACTGGCAGCCGTCAGCACTTCTGCTTCGGCAGCCAGACCACTGATTCGGGCACATGCCGGACCTTATATTTCGGGGCAGAATCGGCAGGAAGCTGTACATCTATGCGCTGCCTGGGCTGAACAGCTGGCTACGGCAGGGCTTCTGGATATTCTGTCTTTGGGTACATCCCAGCTCAGTCAATCTCATTTCGGTGAAAACTGGGCAGGACTGGCTAATGGCGGCGGAGTACCTGTCAATTCTGTATCCGATCTGGCATTGATCTATCAAGCTGCCCAACCGATGCTGATGCGAACTTATGCAGGTACCAAGCGGATTCCTTATTTGGCCAAGCTTTATGAAGAAACCATCAATATCTGCTGGCATGCTCTTTCTCTCTGGTGGTTCAATCAGCTTGACGGCAGAGGCCCATATGATCTCTATACCAATCTGTCTGAGCATATCAAGACCATCCGCTGGATTGCAAACAGTGGTAAGCCCCTTGAAGCCAATGTATCACACCATTTTTCTTTCCGTGGTGCCGATGATATTACCTATATCACAGCGGGGTATCTGGCAGCTAAGCTAGCTAAACATCTCGGTTGCAAGACTTTTATTTTACAAAATATGCTGAATACCCCTCGCAGCACTTGGGGTGTACAGGATCTGGCCAAATCGCGAACCTTGCTGAAGCTAGTCAAATCCTTAGAAGACAACCAGTTTAGGATCATCTTGCAACCCAGGGCCGGACTGGATTATTTCCGACCTGATCCGGAAGAAGCCAAAATTCAATTAGCGGCGGTGACCTGCCTGATGGATGATATTGAACCACATAATGCACTTAGTCCCCGGATAATTCACGTTGTCAGTTATTCGGAGGCCCTGCATCTGGCTACGCCAGAAATTATCAATGACAGTATCCGGATCACTTTACATGCGCTAAAACATTATCGAGCGGCTAGGCGCCAAGGACTGATCGATGATATGAGCCAACATACGGATGTTATCAAAAGAGAACAATCATTAACTGAGGATGCCGCAGCTTTGATCCAGGGACTTGAACAGGCCATCCCCGATCTCTATTCAGCGGATGGATTATATAAGGCCTTCGTCGCCGGTTTCTTGCCTGTCCCCTATCTATGGAACAAAGATTCTGAATTCAGTCATGCCCGCCAACTCAAAACTAAATTGATCAAAGGGGCGACTGTTGTCGTTACTGAGGATGGAAAGCCAATGACAATAACTAACAGAATTGCCTGGGCAACAGACAATTTGCCGGATGCGGAATACTATCTGAAGCAGTATCATATAGCCAAGATATAAGTATAGGTGGGAAATGACGAAAAAATCGAGGATTGCGATTATTGGCGGAGGTCTGACCGGACTTACTGCCGGTTATAGATTGAGCCGCTGTGGCTATGAGGTACATCTCTTCGAGGCTAATTCTCGTCCCGGCGGCATGATTGCCGGTGAAAAGATGCCCTCAGGCTATCTTGATGATATCTACCATCACCTGTTTACCAGCGATCATTATTTGCTCGAACTATTGCAAGAACTGGATCTGGCCGAGAATTTGCTCTGGACTACAGCCAATAATGCACTCTTGTCCGGGCAGCGGTTATATTCTTTTGCTTCGCCTCTTGATCTCCTCCGCTTCAGACCCCTCCCTTTTCTGCAGCGACTGCGCACAGGGCTCTCCGTCTTGAGAGCTGCGCGCCTTAAAGACTGGTCAGCTCTGGAGGGTGAACTGGCGTCCGAATGGATCATAAATAATTGCGGCAGTGAGTCCTGGCAAACCTTGTGGTCACCACTGCTCAGCTCAAAATTCGGCAGAGATGCCACAGAAATATCCGCGGTCTGGATTTGGAATAAGTTCAAGCTGAGAGGCGGATCACGCGAAAGCGGCAAAGAAAAGCTCGGCTATATCACAGGTGGTTTCCAATTAGTCGCTGACCGGCTCAAAGCGGGCATTGTTGCAGAGCAGGGCATGGTTAATCTGAACAGTCAAGTCACTGAAATCTTTGTCAGCGCTGAACCGAATCAAGGGCGCTATGGCATAAAAGTTGCAGGGAAAAACTATGAACATTTCTTTGCCCAGGTCATATGTGCCACCGCAGCAGAGCCATTTCTGACTCTTACCAACGGCATCCTGCCTGATGACGACTACAAAGCCAGGCTGGTCGCCAGCAAGCACAAAGCTAATTTATGTCTAATTGTCTGCTATGAACAGCAGTTCTCACCGTGGTATTGGACAACAATCTGTGACGAGCTGCCTTTCGTGGTTGTTGTTGAACAGGACAAGATCAGTTCATTGCCAGAATGCGGCCATCCGGTATATTTCTCCCGCTATCTGGATGTAGAGGATGAGCTCTGGCATCTGTCTGATTCAGCCATCAGAGATCAGTTCTTGACTGCAGCTGTCTCTGCTTTCCCCGGGACAGCAGACAATAAAGTTCTGACGACCAAGTTGATTCGGACCAGATATGCCCAGCCGGTAATTGAGCGCCATTACAGCCGCAAAATGCCGGCGATGAAAACGCCGCTGCCTGGTCTCTGGCTCGCCGGTATGGCTCAGATCTATCCGGAAGACCGTGGCCTGAATTATGCGGTACGTCTGGCAGAAGAACTTGCCGCCGCCGTGATCGGAGCCGATTATGACTAATTTGTCCCTAGTCAGAAGCAAAGATTGGCTGCCTGCTCTACTGCTGTTGCCTGTCCCCCTGCTGGCCGGTTTAATCTTGGGCGGCGATCTCCCCTACTATATAATCTGGTGGCTGGTCTGGACACTTTCCGGCTGGATTTTCTGGCCGCTGGCCGCTTTTTTTGCTCCCGGCCGGGATGCCGGTTATGCCCTGGCGAAAATCCTCGGCCCCTTATTGATTATGCTGACTGTGACCTGGTTCTGCACACCGGGCTTTCTCCCTTTTACCCGCTTTTCCCTCTTTGCTCTCCTTCTGGCGGCTGCCGTCATCTGCTGGGGTCTGCCGCAACTGAGACAGAAATTCTACCGGAGTGTCAGAGCTGATCTCCAACCGCAGCTGATCATTGCCGAAGAACTTATCTTTGCACTACTTTTGCTCTTATGGACCTTTGCCCGCGGCCTGAAACCTGAACTGGACAGTTTGGAAAAAATGATGAATATCGGTTTTATCAACAGTCTCTGGCGCAGTGATACTCTGCCCGCTTTAGATATGTGGTTTGCCGGGGGCACCATCAATTATTATTACGGGGGACATATCCTGACCTGCATCATGATGAAGCTGAGCGGAATTAAGCCTCAGATCTCCTACAATTTGGCTCTGGCCTCGACTCTGGCTCTGACCGGCACTCTGAGCTTTACAGTCGGCTTTAACCTATTGGCCCGCAGTTGCCGAGAACGCAAAAAATTTATCCCTTGGCTGGCGGGAGTCTTGATTGCTGTGTTGATCTGTTTTGGCGGCAATGGACATGCTATCCTCTATGATCCCAAGTCTCCGCTCCATCCTCTGTTACAATGGCTGGCCAGAATTAATCCGGCTCTGACCGGAACTATCGACAGTTTCTGGTTCTCCGATTCGACACGCTTTATCGGCCATAATCCGCCTTTGGAGGACTTCACGATTCATGAATTTCCCTATTATTCTTTTCTGGTAGCGGATCTGCATGCCCATTTGCTCAATCTCGCCTGTGTTATCGGTCTGTTACTCATTCTGACTGCCTTATGGCAGGACGGCTGGTTCAAGGAGAGAGCCAAGCTGTGGCAGAATAAGCTGATCTCTGCCTTGGCGGTAGAAAAGCAAGTAGACAGCAGAAGCCTGCGCACTGCTCTGGCCTGGGCGGAACTGAAAAACTCCCTGCTGGATGCGCGAATCTGGCTGTTAAGCGCAATTTTAGCGGCCTTTATGATTACCAATTATTGGGATTTCGTCATTTATTTTGCTCTGATCGCCTGGTTGAGCTGGCTGGTAACCCGAGGCTCCGGTCTGCCTCTCTTAAGTCTTCGCGCCTTGCCGGTCTTTCTTCTGCAGATAGGATTGCTTTTGCTCCCCTATCTACTGATCCAGTCGCCATTATTGGCTTTGGCAATATATTTGTCGGTCGCTGCCATTAATCATTTCCTGCTGATACCGGCTGCTGACCGCTTAAGCCTGGCTGCCGCCAAGACATCTTTATTATTTGCCTTGGCTCATGCAATCGCCCTGCCTTTCAATCTGAATTTTTCAGCTCTTAGCAAAACCATTTTGCTTACTGACCGCCGAACTTCGCTTTATCAATTTCTGGTCGTTTGGGGCGTAATGCTGGGCGTCGGCCTGATCTGGTGGCTTGGTGAAATGCTGATGAGCCGCTGGCGCAGTCGCAAAGACACAGATTCGGATAGCTCTGAAGCTGAATCAATATTAAGCTCCGGACAGATGTCTATTCTGACTGACGATCGCAGACTGCTGGCTGCATTGCTGTCTGCAGCCATTGTTTTGCTGCTGATACCGGAATTGGTTTATGTAAAAGATATCTACGGTGCCAGTTTTCAGCGATCCAACACAATGTTCAAGTTTACCTACCAAGCTTTTGTACTGCTGATGATTATCTGGGGAGCAGGTCTGGCCAGATTAATTGCCAACTGGTGGCAAAGTGCGGCAGCACGCGTTCTGGCCTTGATGTTGGCAGTTGCCATGCTGGTTCCGCTGTGGTATCCCGTCGCCGCTACCGAACAATGGTTAGGAGAATTCCGGATTAAGAATTATCAGTCTCTGGACGGCACCATTCCCCTGCGCAGCAAGAATTCAGCTCAAATCAGCGGCGATAACGCAGCTGAACTGCAATCCTATTTTAATTTGATCGACTGGCTGAATGAGAATGTCAGTAAACAACCGGTGCTCGTCGAAGCTGTTTCCGTTAGTTATTCCGACTTTAATCTGGTTTCGGCCTTTACAGGACTGCCTACGATCATCGGTTGGCCAACACATGAATGGCTGTGGAGACAAACACCTGAAACTCCGGATGCCTGGGGTATGCTGGTCGGACCCAGGGTCGGTGAAACGGAACAGATATACAATGATCCCGATCAAGACAAAGTCAAAGAGCTATTGCGCCGGTATCAAGTTGAATACATTGTGATCGGACCTCTCGAACGGGAACTCTACTCCGGACACAGAGATATTGCCGTCGCCAATGAATATTTCCTTAGTTCTTTGGGAACAGTCGTCTTTACAGATTCAGATCTTTATTTGATCAAATTGGATTCCCCGTCTCCTTAAAAAGAGCTGTCCGGATTGTCCGGAACAGCTCTTGAGATATTAAATATTTGTGCGAATACACTTAGTCAGCCTTGTCTTCCAGCTTGGTCGGAATTTTGACTTTTTTCCCGACCTTCAGATTGGATTTGTTCTCCGGATCGGTCCAGCCATTGGCAGCCATGATGGCATCCATAGCCTTAGTGCGACTGGCATTGGGGAAGTATTTCTTGGCCAGGCCCCATAGAGTATCCCCCTTGACGACAAGATGTTCAACATATTGCATCTCTTCTGTTGCTTCTGTATCTGTCGGCTCAGGGTCTGTCGCCTCAGTCCCTTCGGACGAGGACGGATCCGTCGTTTCACCAGCCGGTAAGGTAATATTGCTGTCAGCAGGCTCTTCTGCTTCCACGGTTTCGTTACTCTCCAGTGCTGCGGGCTTAGTTTCTTCAGCATCGCTTTTATTAAGTAATTTGATTAAGGCAAAAATGCAGACTACGATCAGAACACCGAAGACAATATAAAATACAAGGCGCTTGGTCTTCTCCTTTTGGGCGTAGTTGTTATCATAATCTCCATAGTAGGGATCTTCGTCATAATCACCATCATAGTCATCATAATCATTGTAGGCAGATGATCTGGATTTCTGAGCCCGGCTGGGGAACCCGCCCCGCAGTCTTTCGCTTTCTCTGGGAGTTGGAGCATAGGGATCGAAGCCACCCGTGTCGGATCTGCTATATGCTGAACGCCTTCTATCCATCGGTGGCAGCGTCTGCTGGGCGTCTGATCTGAACCCTTTCCGTCTGGCTCTACTACTTCCGGGCGCGCTCTTATATTCGATCTGATCAGCATCTGTAAAATCCTGATAATCGTCATCCGGTTGATAATTGTCTTCAGCCTCGCCGTAGAGATCTTCGATTGATTTCGGATAACGCCCACGGCCGGTATCTAGGCGGTCATAATCGTCATTTGCCATATTTTCATCCTCCTTTTGAGGAACGGGTGCGCTTTCAGTCTGTGGTTTCAAACCATTGGAGAAAAGATCTACAGACGCTTCTTCTGTCTGAGGTCTCTGGAAACCGCTAACATCAGCTGGCTCCGCCGGGGTGGCGGGCTCTACGGGTTCAGTAGGAGACGACTCTGACTCTCCGGCCGCCTTCGCCTTGAACATACGATCTTGCTCATCCAGCAAATTAGACATTGATGAGCTGTGGAAACGCTGGGTCCTGGCCAGGTCTTGATCTCTGGCTTCTTGAAAAGGCTTTTGGGCCGGAATTGCACCGGTAGCAAAACGGCCTAGGTTCAGTCTTCCTGTACGTTCTTCGGCAACGACCGATTCCACAAAACCGATAGCAATCTGCAAGGGCTCACCGGGTAACTTAGATGAAGCTTGGGTCATGATCATACCGGCAGCATCACCTTGATCCTCTGCTTCATAAAGAAGCCGCAACAATTCTCTCTGTCCAATAGCCTCCATAATCGGCAGATTACAGAGGATAACACAGTCGTTCATTTCCAGTTGCGCGATATTGGAATAGCGGATCGTCCCGGCGCTCCCGGCAATATAATCATCAAGCGAACCAATAGTATTCCCATTGTAATCGATCGCTTCCAAAGCAAAATCGTCACGAGTCAGCGGATAAACTACATCATTGCGATAGAGATAAGCACAGCCATCTCCAATTGTCACGGCAGCAACCTCACCGTCCATCACAACCAATCCCGAGAAAAAGGGCTGACGCTGATCTTCAGATTTCAAAGTGCTTCTGCCCGTAACCTCTACTGCCAGCTCCGCCAAATTATTGATTTCCGTGTCAATATCGGAAACACCGCTTTTAATCTGCTTACCTACACTCTGGAAAGGATTAACCCAGGTGTTGTCTGCAGAATCAGTTTCGGGTCTGCCAAAGACAGACAAAAGGAAACTTCTGCTTTCACGATCAACTGTCAGATCTGCGGCTCTGGTCTCTCTCACCCCCGGAATTCTGCCATCAATATAAAATCCATCTGACACTCCGTCCGTGGGGTAATAGCGGGCATTCACCGTAATTGCCAGACGAGTTTGTACGGCTCTTGATGCTTTAGCCATAATTTCCTCCCTTTATCCGCTCTCATCCGTTCACCGAATATAATCCACTGCTAAACAGTCGATTACAGCGTATTTATTACTTTTTATAGAGTATACACAAATATAAAAAATGCTTCAATTGAACAACAGATAAATCTTAACTTCTGGGTAATAATGTTAACATAATGCAATCTACCCGTATTATACAGTACCCATTTGTTCAAAAATCAGCCTCAGTCTGTCGCTCAGCCAATAAGAGCTCAGCCAGCATTAAATCCGTCGGGGTTGTGATCTTGATATTGTCCCGGTCACCGGCGACCAGGCGCAAAGGGCAACCTACCTCCAGTAAGATACCTGCATCATCGACAGCAACATGATTCAGATTCTGCGGTGCAGAAAAGGCTGCCAGCAAAAGTTCCATGCTGGCTCCTTGAGGTGTCTGCATCGCCCGCAGATATGAACGGTCCGGCGATAGTCTGACCCAGCCCTGATCATCAATCTGGCGGATGGTATCCGTCACAGGAATAGCAGCGGCCACCGCACAAATCTCCTGTGCCAGCGCCTGCAGACAGCGTCTGATCACCCCTGCAGTCACCAGAGGCCTGGCGCCGTCATGAATTAGAACCGGCGCCTCCCTTGAAACATCCGTATTCTGCAACCACTCCAGACCCGCCCGCACCGAATCAGAACGGCTTCTGCCGCCGGCAATTACTGTCAGCAGTTTTGAGTAGATCTCAGGTACCAGCAGCTGGGTCACAGTTGCAATTTCCGGCTCCGCCGCGCAGACCAGATACCCCTCAATTTCGGGCAATCTTTCAAAAGCAAGGCAGGAATGCTCAAGTATGGTCCTGTCACCGAGCGGCAACAGCATCTTATTGATATCCGCCGCCATCCGGCTACCTCTGCCGGCAGCCAGAATAATAGCAAAGGCCTTTTTCTTGCTCTGTTCCTGCTGCTTCATATCGCTCACACTGTCTCTCACCTCAGGGAAATAAAAGATCAAAAGCTTCATTGATCTGACTGACATAATAAAGCTCAAGCCTGTTGCCAAGTTTAGTTTTATCCAACTGATTCTTATTGGCGGCCGGCAGCACAAAACGAGTCCAACCGGTGCGTTCTGCCTCACTGATACGCTTTTCAATCTGTGATATACCCCTGACTTCTCCGGTCAGGCCTACCTCGCCCAGAATAATGGCATCATAATAAGTCCGCAGATCCTTAATACTGGAGACCGCCGCAGATAGGACCGCCAGATCGGAAGCTGTCTCCGTAATCCGCAGGCCGCCTGTGACATTGAGATAGGCATCCATACCGCTCAAACCCAGATTCGTTTTTTTGTCCAATACAGCCAGCAGCATGGACAGTCTCATCCGATCCAGCCCCTGTGCCATGCGCAAAGGAGCGGCAAAAGAACTCGGAACAATCAAAGCCTGAATTTCCAACAGTAACGGTCTGGTGCCCTCGATCGTTGAAGTCACGACCGAACCGCTAACACCAAGAGGACGGCCGGATAGAAGCATCTCTGACGCTTTCTCCAGACTTGACAGCCCCTGATCGCCCATAGTAAAAAAGCCCAACTCATCTGTAGCACCGAAACGGTTCTTTACGGCCCTGAGCATCCGATAATCCTGCAATTTCTCGCCCTCGAAATAGAGCACGGTATCGACCATATGTTCCAAAATCCTGGGGCCGGCAATATTTCCATCCTTGGTCACATGCCCAATCAGAATTACCGTAATTCCCCGGCTCTTAGCCAGGCGCAGCAGGCCTGCAGCTACTTCCCTCACCTGAGTCACACTGCCCGGAGCTGCAACAATCTCATCCACATAGGCTGTCTGAATCGAATCGATCACCAGAAATTCCGGCTCGGATTCGGTGACAGCCTCGAGTATACCGGCAAAATCGGTCACCGGCAAAAAACCGATACCGCTGCTATCAATACCGAGACGATCAGCTCTCATTCTGACCTGAGCCGAAGACTCCTCACCACTGACATAGAGGGAAGATCCGGCTGGCAAAGAACCTATAATCTGTAAAACCAGAGTTGATTTCCCGATCCCCGGTTCACCGCCGAGCAAAACCATTGAACCCTTGACCAGACCGCCGCCCAAGACCCGATCCAGTTCCGTAATACCAGTCGGCACACGAATATTCTCACCGGCTGCTACTTCCGCCAGCGACATCAGCTTACTCTGACCGGCGGTTCGTCCCCGCTCTGCCACAGCCCAATTGCCCCGTGAAGGCTGATCCGGTTTCCGGCTTTTGCCCGTCACTTTTTCCACTTCTACAAAAGAATTCCAGGCATTGCAACCCGGACATTTACCAAGCCACCCGCTGCTCTCCCAGCCGCACTCCGTGCAAAAATAATTTGTCTTTTTCTTAGCCATCATAATCCTCGTCTGCAGATATTTTACACTATAATAGGCGCCCTGTTATGCTCGCATCTATCCCCCGGACAGTAAATTCCCCAACTCAGCGTGATTAAGAACAAGATCTTGTATGTTCTGTTCAGGAGATAGCGAATTTTCCATCTGTTGCAACGAAGACGCACTATATGGGGCCACAGTGCCATGATAGTGACAGCGGACTGCCCCCGGCAGCCTTCGTCAAATAATTCGGATTAATATCTTTCTTTGTTATCGAAGTGATCGGAATGCGACTGTAGTTGTACCGACACAGTAATAAGGCCATAACTAGGGGTCATGGTGATGATTATAGTTATACTACTGCAGTGATATGGTTGTAGCAATACGGCCTTATCACGAGCTGATGACATGACAACATATTGTATTTCCCATCTTGTAAGTGATGAATTCTCAAGTTTAGCAGCCTAGGAAATAGTCTTTCAGAGCTTGTCTGTCCTTGATATAGATAATGCGATTGCTGGTAAAATCAATATAGCCCAAGTCCTTGAATTCACCTAGTTTGCGGGTGATAGTTTCGCGGGTCATACCGGCAAAATTGCCCATCTCTTCCCTGGTCAAAGTCAAATTGATGCGGATCCCGTCAGCTGTCTCAACCCCGCGGCGGTCGGCAAGCTGAGTAAGTAGCTCAGCCACTTTCATGCTGGCATTGGAGGATGATAAACGGGTTATCAGCTCTTCAGCCCAGCGGAGGCGGTCATACGCCTTTTCCAGGATCTGCCTCAGAATATAAGGATTTTCCAGGCAGGCTTTGTCAAAAAACTCCTTATTCATCGTGCAGATAATACTGTCTTCCAGTGCTTGCCCGAAGTAAAGATATTTATGACTTTTAAGCAGATTAAAACCTCCGACAAAATCACCCGGACTATAGATATACATGATTTGTTCGCGACCGTCCGGGGTATGGGTGAGAATTTTGAACTGACCTTCGCAGACAATATACAGCACACTGCAGGGATCGCCGCTACGGAAGATAAAGTCACCCTTTTTGACTCGGCGCACCTCGACACTATTCGCCAGTTCATGAAATTGGCTGACGCTGAGATGGCGCAATAAGGGCAACTGACGCAGATCAATTCCCTCCCTGAGATAAACTGAAGTATCAATACTGTCAGCACGGAAGCTAAGTGGCGCTTCTGAAGGCATAGTAGGGGTTACCTCCTTCTTATCAGAATTCGCGGGTGTTGCTGACGGCTGAGCGGTCAGAGCAGCGGCGCGATAGAGAGCATGTGCATGCTGGGCATGAGGTAGTTTGTGAATGAACAGACGATTGGCCAATCTCTCGAAGTCTTTGGCTCGGGCCTCGTCCATAGGCGGCAATCCGTCTAAGCGATAGTTCAGGCCTAGTTGCTGGTATTTTTCGCTACCCATTGTATGATAGGGCAAGATTTCAATACGGTCAATCAGAAAGCCCAGGGGCAAAATCAGATCCACCAGCCGCTCCATATCAGTTTCATTGTCCGTGTAACCGGGCACCATCACATGGCGCACCCAGATATTGCCTGCGAATTGATGTGACCGGATAGCTGCCATGAAACGGCTAAAAGTCTCAAAACTGCCCCCGGTCAGATCGCGAAAGCTCTCAGCATCGAAAGCCTTGACATCCAGCAACAGAGTATCTGTTAATTTCAATATCTCCGGCCAGTAACGCGGTGACCCGATGCCGGAGGTATCAACCGCAGTATGGATGCCCTCCTGCTTAAGCAGGCGCAGGCATTGGATCAGGAAAGGACTTTGCTGCAGCGGTTCTCCGCCGGTAAATGTGACACCGCCTTCTTCCCCGAAATAATTTTGCTGCCGCTTGGCTACAGCTAAAATTTCCTCCGGAGTCATCTTTTGCGCGCTATCAGAAGTTAACGGCAAGGCATCGGGATTATGGCAGTAGGCACAGCGCAAGGGACAGCCCTGCAGGAAGAATACAGTGCGTACGCCCGGCCCGTCCATCAGGCCCATGGTTTCAATTGAATGGATGTTACCCGTCGTCATCTCAGACTCTCTGGTGGAAAGTGCGTTTAATCACTTCCAGCTGTTGCTCTCTGGAGAGCTGGTTAAAACGCACGGCATAACCGGAGACTCTGATCGTCAAGTTCGGATATTTCTCAGGATTCTCCATCGCATCCTGCAGCAACTGGCGTTCCAAAACATTGACATTGAGATGGAAAGCATCCTGTCGGAAATAACCATCGAGAATACCGATCAGATTATGTTTGCGGCTCTCATCATTTTTGCCCAAACTGCCCGGAACAACGGTCAGCGTATTGGAAATACCATCCTGACAGACATGACAGTAAGGCAGCTTGGCAACTGAATTAAGGGAAGCAATAGCACCGGACACATCTCGTCCATGCATCGGATTGGCACCCGGTGCAAAGGGTTCGCCGCGTTTGCGTCCGTCCGGAGTAGAGCCTGTCTTCTTGCCGTAGACGACATTGGAAGTAATCGTCAGGATAGAGAGTGTATGTTCCGCCCCGCGATAAGCTTCATGCTTCTTCAGTTCATCAGAAAAGAAGCGCACTACCTCCACTGCTAAATAATCAACTCTATCGTCATCATTGCCGAATTTAGGAAATTCCCCCGTGATCACAAAATCAGTGGCAATGCCTTCATCATTGCGGATAGCTTTAACCTCGGCATAACGCAAAGCACTCAAAGAGTCAGCGACAATAGACAGCCCCGCAATGCCAAATGCCATATAGCGGTGGACATGCGCATCATGCAGAGCCATCTGCCCGGCTTCATATGCATATTTATCATGCATATAGTGGATAGTATTCATTGTATCCACATACAGTTCCGCCAGCTGCGCCATGACCCGGCGGAAATTGTCAGCTACCTGATCATAGTCCAGAAGATCACTCGTGAGCGGCTTAATCCCGGTGAGCACTTGCAAAGGCCGACCCGTCTTCTTATCTCGTACCAATTCATCTCGACCACCATTGATAGCGTATAGCAAGGCCTTGGCCAAATTGGCCCTGGCACCAAAGAACTGCATCTCTTTGCCCACTCGCATCGCCGAAACACAGCAGGCAATAGCATAATCATCGCCATAAATTTCCCGCATCAGATCATCATTTTCATACTGCAGAGAACCGGTCTCCAGGCTCAGTTTGGCACAGTATTCCTTAAAGTCCCACGGCAGTTCCTCAGACCACAGTACCGTCATATTCGGCTCGGGTGAGGGGCTTAGATTAGTAAGCGTGTGCAAAAAACGATAGGTGGTAGGAGTTACCAAAGTACGGCCGTCTTCGCCCATGCCGCCCAGAGATTCGGTAACCCAGGTGGGATCGCCGGCAAACAGCTCATCATATTCCGGTGTCCGCAGATGGCGCACCATGCGTAGCTTGATCACCAACTGATCAATCAGCTCCTGGGCTTCCTTTTCAGTGAGCAGATCGTGATCCAGATCACGTTGGAGATAAATATCCAGGAATGTGGTATTGCGCCCCAGCGACATGGCGGCACCGTTATTCTCCTTAATGGCTGCCAGATAGCCAAAATAGAGCCATTGCACCGCTTCTTGGGCAGTCTCCGCCGGGCGACTGATATCAAAGCCATAGCGAGCGGCCATTCTTTTCATTGCCTCCAGAGCCCGCAGCTGTTCGGTCAGCTCTTCCCGTAACCGGATCCGCTCCTCGTTAGCCGGCCCTACTTCGGCTGCCAGCTCCTCTTGTTTGACTTCGATCAGTCGATCCACGCCATAGAGCGCCACTCGGCGATAATCCCCGATGATGCGGCCGCGGCCATAAGCATCCGGCAGGCCGGTTATCAGTCCGGCTGAACGTGCCAAGCGCATTTGCTTGGTATAAGTGTCAAATACACCCTGATTATGTGTTTTGCGATATTCCTTGAACGATCTGGCCAATTGAGGATCAATGGTCAGATCATAGGCCTTCAAAGCATTCTCCACCATCCGAAAACCGCCATAGGGATTCATTATTCGCCTTAAGGGCTTATCCGTCTGAAAACCCACTATCAGCTCATTCTCACGGTCCAGATATCCTGCTTCAAAAGCATCAATGCCACTGAAGCGATCGGTAGCCACATCAACGCTGCACTCCCTCATCTGTTGCTGCATCAAGGCATCTGCCTGTTGCCAAAGCTTGAGTGTCCGCTCCGTCGCCGGCACCAGAAAACTGTCATCGCCATCATAAGGCCTGTAATTCTTCTGTATAAAATCACAGACATCAATCGTCTCCTGCCATTTCCCTGATACGAAAGTGTCCCAGGCTTTTATGGCAGTATCCACTGCCGTCTCTGTCGTAACCTTAGCCGTTATATTGCCTGTTGTCTTTGTTGTCTTTTCAGTTATCGTCATGGTTGGCATCTCAGTTGTCACTTTGGCTATCATCTTAGCTGCCGGATTTGCGGTTGCTTAAGTTATTATCTTTGCCTGTCAGTAGCCAAATTCTCCTTCATCTCTTATATTTGTTCTGAATTAAATATAAAACCTTGACAGGTCATAAGTCTGTGATTGAAGTCACATCAACCGGAACCGTAACATTATGGTTCAAAACTGATGTTCAAGACGGCACATTACTGCAGCTAAAATTAAAGACTAAGTAATCAGCCTCTATAGATTTGACCATATCGTTGACTGCCTGATATCTGAAATAAAATCAAAGATTCAAGTCGTCAGCTCCTAAATGTTCGATCGCTACAGATAGAAATACAGCCGCCAATACAATCCCTTTGTATCGACGGCCGTTAAATAAAAAATGTCCGAAAACGCCTGCAAATAGGACGTTTTCGGACAAATTGTGGTGGACGATAAGAGATTCGAACTCTCGACCTCTGCGATGCGAACGCAGCGCTCTCCCAGCTGAGCTAATCGCCCTCAATGCAATCTTAATCAACGCTTAATCTGCGCCTAGCCATTGTACCATGAATACGGCGACAGACAAGTCAATCTATTTTGTTTTCACCAGCTCAATAGCTTTCAGCAGCTGCGTATCTTCCTGCGGCGTCAATTGTGAAATCTGCTTATTCCTGGCTTCCTCCGGCAGCTCGACAATATAGTCTGGCGTGATCCCCTTATCTTGGATATTCTCCCCTTTAGGCAAGTAATACTCAAAGTTTGTAATCTGAACCGCCGAGCCGTCATCCAGATCCCAGGTGCGTGTGCCCACGCCCTTACCGAACGACTGAACTCCAACAATCACCGCCCGGCCCAAATCCTGCAGAGCACCGCTGAACAGTTCACTGGCACTGGCCGAATACTCATTCAAAACCAGCGCTATCGGCAGCTCTTCAGGCACCAGCATTCCGTCCTTCGTATCCCAGGTCTCTTCCAGCGGCTCGCCGTTCATGCGGCCCTTGATCACAGATACTGTAGCCTCATCCAGCAGATAATCCAACATCTTGATACATTCATCCGCCAGACCGCCACCATTATAGCGAAAATCAATCACCAGCCCAGTCATACCCTGTTGGAGCAGATCCCGCAGCGCTTTCTCAAAATTATCCGCCACATGGCCCGAAAACTCTGTCACATAGATATAACCGACCTTATCATCCAGCATCTTATACGATAGATTAGCCGTCGTAATATGCTTCCTTACCACATCAAAAGTCAAATTCTCATCCGTCGTCTCGCGATAGATCTCAATCTTAACCGGGGTACCCTCCTCCCCTCTGACCGCACTGGCCAGCGACTCGACACCTTTGAAATCCTTCGCCGGCTTATCATCGATAGCAACAAATACATCACCCGGCAACAAACCTGCTTCCATCGCCGGCGCATCGTCAACCAGGCGTGTAATCACATAATTGCCTTCTTCATTCATCTGGACAATAGCTCCGATACCGCTGTATTCACCGGACATACCCTCTTTATCATGCTCCCGTTCCTCCGGCGACAGATAGAAAGTATAGCGGCTGCCCATATTCTTGACCAAACCCTCGCTCATCAAGGCGATCATCTCAGCATCCGTATAATCCTGATAATAAAAATCCTGCAACAGCTCCCAGATCTTGGCCAGCTTCTCCAGCTCCGCCGTATTCTCAGGTGTTTGCTCAAAAGTCAGGCCGACCGTAGTCGTATCAGCCTCCTGTGACGAAGGCGCCGTCGGTTCGCCTGCTGCCTCGGACCCACTGGTGGGCACCTCCGCACCGTTAGTCGCCACTATCCCCAGATCCGACTTCGTCCGACGTGCTGCAGCCTGTGCTGCCTGTTGACTAAAGAACAGGTAGGAACCACCCAGTGTAAAAGTGATCGAAACAACAGCAGTCAACAATACCGCCAGCAGCACTTTCCAGAAGCATTTTGCCTCTTGTGGCGGCTGCTGTTGCGGAGGAGAGCTGTATATATTATTACGGTGGACATAGGGTAAGAATTGCTGTTCAGATTGCCCCTCTTCCTGTGGCATAGGATGGGGGCTCTTATTTTGCATCATCATTTAAACTTCTCCCAACTATAACTAAGGGCTAACATATTTCAAAGGGTTAACGAATTTGCCATTAACTTTAATGTCCAGATGCAGATGAGGCCCGGTAGAGCGGCCTGTTGAACCCATATAACCGACGACTTGCCCGGCCGACACGCTCTGTCCCGGTTTGACAGCATAGCCGCTCAAATGGCGGTAATGGGACACATAACCACCGCCATGATCAACGCAGACATATTTGCCGGAAATTTTATTACTAGAACAGGCCAAAACCACACCACCCTTGATGGCCACAATTTTCGTGCCCGTAGGGGCTGCGATATCCACACCGTAATGAAAGCTTCTTTTGCCGAAAATAGTTCGATAGCCATAACGTGAAGTAATATTTCTACTGGACGGCACCGGCCAGGTCCAACCTGCTTTGTTCTTGGCCGGCTGTTCTTGTTTCTTCTTTTTTTCCTCGGCCTTTTTCTTCTGCTCCGCTTCTTGAGCCGCCTTGCGCCTGGCCTCTTCGGCAGCTTTGCGCTTGGCTTCTTCTTCCGCCCTGCGCTTAGCCTCCTCCGCAGCCAGCTCTTTCTTATATTTTTTCTGCAGCGATGCCACGTCAGCCTCTAGGCCCTTCATCTCAGCCGCCCAGGCTAATGACTCTTCTTCGGCTGCACTTAAAGCCGTCTTGGCCTGCTTCAGTTCGGCTGCGGAAAGGTCGCGATTATTCTTAATCTCTGTTAGCAATTTGTCTGCATCCGCAACCAGTTTTTGCATATCTTCATAACTGGCTTCCGCAGCTTCTTTCATTTCAGACGCATAAGCTTCAGCTTCCTGCAAACGAGTCAGCATCAATTCGTCCGTATCACTGATAATCCGTATCAATCGATTGGTAGTAAAATAAGATTGTAAATTAGCAGAAGAGATTAACGCTTCAAAGATCGATTGATCAGGCAACTGATACATTAGAGCCAGACGTTCGCCATAAGCTTGCTTCTGCTCCTCAAATTCCTGTACCGCCGCCTCATAATCACTGGTTGTTTGCTCCATAATGATCAGAGCATTGTTTTTTCTGGCCATAGCCTCCAGATATGCTTCCTGTTGCTCCTCGGTACGATCGACCAACCAGGCATAATCACTTGACTTTTTGGCAGCATCGGCTTCCAGCTTCTTGAGATCCGACTGAGCATCCGCTAACTGCTTCCTGATCTGCTCCGCCTTTTTGCGAGCTTCGGTCAGCTGCCGCGACGTCTTGGCTGAACCGGCATTTAAAGTCAAGCCCTGCGCACAAATCAAAGCCAAACAGAGAACGGCTGAAATCAGCCCTGCCAGCAAATTGCTTCCAGTCTTCTTTCTTACTTTCATTGCGCAGAACCACCTATACTTTCACATGCCGCCTCAGAGCTAAAAAGCTGGCAGTCATGGACAAGATAACACCTGTAGCAATATTTAATATTAGCATAATACCGACAATCCGAGAAGTTGGTAACAGTTGAAGCTGCGAGGCCAAAGAATCTGTTGTCGCCGATCCGGCGACTACATTTTGCAGCTGATTATAGACAATACCGGAGATCAGAGTACCGAATAAGGCGCCCAGCAGACCTGCCATGGCACCCTCTATTAGGAAGGGAATTCGGACATAACCATCCGTTGCTCCGACATATTTCATAATATTAATTTCCGTAGCCCGTGACAGTGCCGCCACCCGCACCATATTGGCTACTACCAGAGAAGATACCAGCGCCAGAACCAGAAAGACTACAACTCCGACGGTATTAAGTGTTTTCTGAGTTCGATCCAGAAAGCTCATCAACTCATGCTCCAGACTAACGGTAAAAACTCCCCTCTCCGCCATTATCTGCTCTTTGAATTCTTCCGCCAACGACGGGTCATCCAGTCTGATATTAAAGGTAGAGGGGAAATTATCTACATAGCTGTCTTCATTGAAGATCTCTTCTTTACCAATATTTTTTTTAAAGGTTTCAAAATTCTCCTCTGCGGAATAGGCCCTAATTTCAATTACATTGGCATGATCATTCAGCAGCAGAGTAAGATCGTCAATGGCTTCTTGATCGATACCGGGCTCCATCATGATTTCTATCGGCGGCTGTTGACCCAAGATTTTCGCCAGATGGCTGGCATTGAGTGAAACAGCCACAAAAGTACTGAGCAAAAACAACATCAAAGTCAAAGTTGTGACCGATGAGAACAACAATAACGGGTGCCGCAGTAAATTGACAAAACCCTGTTTAACTGAATAGCGAATCTCGTTTTTCTTCATTCAATCATTCCAGCTCATCCGCATCAGCTGCAGATTTATCTTCACGATTACGTCTGCGTGATGCCCGGCGTTTATGTGAATCCATTATTAGCTTTTGCATAGTCTCCACTTGCGGAACACGGAGATGATCCAGTCCGCGCTTAGCCAGCTGCTCTTCCAAATCCTGATTATGTTCTTGTTCCTGTAGCATTCTTTGGGGTGTCGATCCGTTTTCTCGCTTTTGTAATCCGGAAAGACATTTAAGCCGCTTGCCATAAGTCGAGTGTACCTCGTCCCGGATCAGCTTTCCGTCTAAAAATTCCAGCACTCTTTTGTCCATCCGGTCAACCAGTTCCTTATCATGGGTACAGGCAATCACAGTCGTACCCTCTTGATTGATACATTCCAACAAGGCCATGATCGCTTCACCATTTACCGGATCTAAATTTCCGGTCGGCTCATCGGCCAAAATCAGAGTGGGATTATTGACGATAGCCCTGGCAATTCCCAGTCGCTGGGCTTCGCCGCCGGAGAGTTCATTGGGGTACATCTCTGACTTGTGACGCAAACCGACCTGTGTCAGAGCCAGCGGTACGCGCCGTTTTATTTCGTCCCGCGAGGCGCCGATTATCTCCATGGCAAAAGCGACATTTTCATATACTGTTTTGCCCTCGATCAGACGAAAATCCTGAAAGATCATACCGATCTTGCGACGCAGAAAAGGAACCAGCCGCCGCGACAGATCAGCCAGATTATAGCCGTCTAATAGCACTTGTCCTGAATTGGCCCTTTCCTCACAGGTCAGAAGTTTTATTAAAGTGGATTTTCCGGCACCACTTTCTCCGACCACAAAGACGAACTCGCCGGGTCGGACAGTGAAGCTGACCCGGTCAAGGGCGGAAACACCGTTCTTGTAGACCTTGACTACGTCGATCAGCTCAATAATTTTGCTATCATCCATAATTTATCGTATTTACCACCAGGAATCTTGCTCATAATATCTGGAGCTTTCTTTGCGCTCCAGATACCTTTTTACCATGGCAGCAATCTTAAAGAGAACTGCATCGTCAAAATTCCTGAGGTCAAGCCCGGTAATCTTCTGCACCTTATCCAATCTATAGACTAAGGTATTGCGGTGGACAAAAAGTTGTCTGGAAGTCTCACTGCCGTTGAGACTATTCTCAAAGAATTTGCTGATAGTCGTCAGAGTTTCACGATCCAGGGCTTCATATGCGCCGGGCTTGAAGACTTCCTGCAGGAACATTTCACACAGAGTGGGAGGCAGCTGGTAAATCAAACGTCCCAATCCCAGCCTGTCATAACGCATCAGATAGGAAGCAGGTTCAAAGATATTGCCAACCGTCAGCGACAGTACCGCTTCACGATAGGATCTGGCAGCATCTTTCAGAGTATCCGCAATCAGACCGATACCGATTCTGGCACTAATCAGATGATCCGTGACCAGCTGGGCCAGAATCTCACGGGCCATTTCTTCATAAGTATCAAGATCATGATTTTCAGAAGCATCCAGAAGAATAGCAATGGTATTTTCATCCAGGGGCAGGACATAATCCGATTTATCCACCGGGAAGATTTCATTCAGCGTCTTTATCAGGGTCAGACTGTCTACAGACTGGCCCTTGACCAGCATGACTAATCTGGGAATAGCATATGGAATATCAAGCTCTTTCGCTTTGAGTGCGATATCGCCGGGAAGTTCATTATCCAGCAGGACATTTTTCAAAAATACTTCTTTCAAATGATAATCATTCTCTTCCCTGATCGAAGCAGCCAGGCAGCGAGAGATCAGCTGCAGATAATTTTCAGCCGCTTTGTCCGTACCGGCAATAAAAATAACCAGAGGATCATAACCTTTGGCCTCGATAAGTTTATATGATTTGGTCCCGATTTTTACAATCTGATCCCCGGCTAATAGCACGGCACTGATATTCTCATCCTTCGTATCCAGCATTTCATCATCCGTACTATCGATGACGATGCCGTCATAGTTCAAAACTCCTACCGTGCAATCAAGGAACTGTTTCAGCTCCGACATATATTTTTTAATACAAATCATCACAAAACCCTGGCTAAGCCGCATAATCCTTTCTTCAGAATTCTAAGCAGTCTGAACTGCATTAAAGCATTATACAATATATTTTTTGTTTTTCCAGCCCGTTTCGCGTTAAATCAAAATAACCCGCTGATTTTGCCCTCAGGAGTTATATCTATTTTCTCCGCCGCCGGAATTCGAGGCAGTCCGGGCATTGTCATAACATCTCCGGTCAACGCAACTATAAAGCCGGCACCGGCTGAGACTTTCAAATTACGAACCGTAATCACAAAGTTATCCGGTGCCCCCAACAATTGGGGATCGTCCGAGAAAGAGTACTGCGTCTTCGCCATACAAACCGGTAGTCGATCAAAGCCCAAAGCCTTGAGCTGCCGGAGTTGTTTTTTCGCCTTGGGCGTCAGTTCGACACCATCGGCACGATAAATTCGCCTGGCAATTGTTTCCAGCTTCGTCTCAAGCGGCAAATCCAGATCATAAGTAAAGGAAAAATCGGATTTCGTTTCCGCCGTCAAACGCATGACTTCCTCAGCCAATTCTATCCCACCTGCACCGCCCTTAGCCCAGACCTCACAGAGAGCCACCCCGACACCCAGCTCGGCGCATCCGGAACGTACCAGTTCCATTTCGCGCTCAGTATCGGCGGCAAAAAGATTAATCGCCACCACAACCGGCAGCTTGAAAACATTTTTAATATTGTCTATATGTCGGAGCAGATTGGGCATCCCGGCCTCCAGCGCTGCCAGATTTTCCGCATTTAACTGCTCTTTATCTACCCCGCCATGCATCTTCAAGGCTCTGATTGTACCGACCAGAACTACCGCATCCGGTTGCAAACCCGCCGAACGGCATTTGATATTGAGAAATTTCTCGGCCCCCAAATCAGCGCCGAATCCGGCTTCCGTTACTACATAATCAGCATAGTCAAGAGCTAATTTGGTGGCCAGGACACTATTGCAGCCATGGGCAATATTGGCAAACGGACCGCCATGTACCAGTGCCGGAGTACCTTCCAGTGTTTGAACCAGATTCGGATTCAGAGCTTCCTTCAGCAAGGCGGCCATAGCTCCCTCTGCTTTTAGATCGGCAGCAGTGACCGGTTCGTCATCGTAAGTATAAGCCACAACAATTCGTGCCAGACGCTCTTTCAGATCTACCAATGAATCTGCCAGACAAAGTATCGCCATTACCTCGGAAGCAACCGTAATCTCAAAGCCGTCTTCACGAGGAACTCCGTTCGCAGTACCGTTTAACCCATCAACGACAAATCTTAGCTGTCGATCATTCATATCGACGACGCGCTTCCAAGTGATGCGGCGCGGATCAATTCTGAGGCTGTTGCCCTGAGTTATATGATTGTCCAGCATAGCAGCCAGCAAATTATTAGCTGCACCGATCGCATGCATATCACCGGTAAAATGCAGATTCAGATCCTCCATCGGAATCACCTGAGCATAACCGCCCCCGGCAGCTCCTCCTTTGATGCCGAACACAGGTCCCATTGAAGGCTCCCGGGTCACCGAGATGCTTTTTTGGCCCAAGCGCCTGAGCGCATCAGCAAGACCGATCGTAACTGTTGTTTTGCCTTCACCGGCCGGAGTAGGTGTAATCGCCGTAGTGAGAATTAATTTACCTCGCTCAGTTTTCTCTCTGTCTTGCAGACTGTTCAGATCAACTTTCGCCTTATAATGCCCATAAGGAATTAAATTCTCAGCCGACAATCCGATCTTAGCTGCTATTTCACTTATAGGGCGCAGATCCGCCGCCTGCGCAATTTCAATATCAGTTTTGAATAACATAATTATTCCTTACCTCCCAGGCTATATCAGATAATATATTCATGAATATTGACACAGATCGACTTAAAGATTATCTTCCGTCTGACTTGTGGCCAGACCGGCAATATCGATCAGCCAGATTACCCTGCCGCTGACCCGAATCAGACCGTCCCGCTCCATGCTAATTAATTCGCGCGAAAACGAAGGACGCGGCATAGCCAGCAGTCTGGCCACAACTTCCTTGGAAACCGGCAGCTCGACTGCCTGGGTAGAAACAACTTGAGTTGCCGAATCAAAAGTTTCACCCTCTTTCTCCAGACTGTCATGCAATAGATGCAGAAGATAAGCTGAAATCTTCTGTCTGAGGCTCTTCTGTGACAGCAAATCAATTCTTCTTTCTTGAAGCCTGATCTTGTCTGACAAAACCAACAGATAATTGTGCAACAGCTTGGGGCTGCGTGAAATCATATTGAGCAGACTTTCCCGCGAAACCAGAATTACTTTACTCGTTGTCACTGCTTCCAGAGTCGCTTCATAATATTTACTGGAACCGAAAATATGCTGTTCCCCGAAAGTTCCGCTCGGACCGATCAGATCCAAAGTAGTGAACTCACCGGAACTGGAGTATTTTTGCCTGGCAATATAACCTGATATAACGATATATACGCCAGTACAAAGATCACCTTCATTGACGATCACTTCACCTTTGTAGACTGTACGAATATGTGTGCCTTCACAATAGTCATGATACAGTTCATGTGTCAGACCCCTAAATAGCGAAGTGCTACCTAAGATTTCGCAGACTCTTTTCATCTCAATTCCCCGGCAATCGATTTAATGCTAACAGAATAACAAAGCAAAGCTGAAATTGGAAACCTTTGCTACAATTAAAGTAGTAAAAAGCAATAATTTCTTATATAAAGAAGCATCAAGAAGGAACTTCCATTGCTTTCGTTACTTCTACCTTGCATCAGAATCGGCTCTGAGGCTATAATACTGACGCGCGGACATGGTGGAATTGGCAGACACGCTGGATTTAGGTTCCAGTGCGAAAGCATGCAGGTTCGACTCCTGTTGTCCGCACCATTTTGAGTGGTGATCAGCTTCCCGAATGACACCACTCCTTTTTATGAAAGGCGAAGCATGTACTATTATTTAGAAACCAAATCCCACGATCCTGCTTACAATCTGGCCTTCGAAGAATACTGCCTGCAAGAGTTAACACAGTACGACAAGATTATGCTGCTCTGGCAGAATGCCAATGCTGTGATCATCGGCCGTTACCAGAATTGGCAAAACGAAGTCGATACAGAAGCGGTCCGGCGTCTGGGCGTCGAGGTGGTTCGGCGCTCAACCGGGGGCGGCGCCGTCTACCATGATCTGGGCAATCTCAACTACTCCTTTATCACACCGGCACCCGATCTTGCAGCCTTAGATTTGGCAGCAGCAGCCGCTCCCCTACTATCCGCTCTGCATAAAATAGGTATCCCGGCCGAAGCCCAGGGCCGAAACGACATAGTCCTGGACGGACACAAAATATCCGGCACCGCACAAGCCCTGCGTCGGAACAGACTGCTGCATCACGGTACTTTACTCTTTTCCTCCGATCTGACAGTGCTGGGCACAGTTCTGCGGGCAGATCCGACTAAGCTGATATCCAAAGGAGTTAAATCGGTGCGGAGCCGTGTCGTCAATATCAAAGATCATCTGGGCTGGGAGATCTCACTGAACGAATTCCGGCAACAGCTTCTGTCCGCTCTGCCGCCCATGACCAAAATCACCTTGAATCAAGCTCAATTGACAGAAATCCGGCAGTTGGCAGCTGCCAAATATGCCAGCTCGGACTGGAATCAAGGTAAAGAGCCACCAGGCACACTGAACTGCGCCAAGCGTTTTCCGGGTGGCAAAGTCGAAGTCAATCTCGACATCGCCAAGGGCAGAATTCAGGATCTTAAGATCAGTGGTGATTTCTTAGGCCTGGTTCCTATCTCCGCTCTGGAACAGGCTCTGACCGGACTGCTCTACGAAAAAGACAGCACCGCCGCTATCTTGACCACGCTGCCTCTCAGTTTATATCTGGGCAATATCAGCGCCGCAGAATTTCTCTCCTGTCTGTTCCCGAAGTAGAAATTTAGGCTTGGTCTGCCCGGGCTTTCTTCTGCTCAAACTCCACTTGGCAAGCCTGCATCACCGCAGGTTCATGTCTCTCTTTTTGATCTCTGCCAATTAGTCAGCTTTGTCATTTTTTTGCACAATTACAACCGCCTTTTCAGGGTTATGAGTTAGGGTTGTGCAACCTCGGCCAGCGCCAATTCGATATGCTCACGCATCTGCTCCAGCGTCATTGAACCGACAATGACCTTGCCGATCAGATTGCCTTTACTGTCCATGAAGAAAGTTGTCGGCACCGCTTGTACCCCGGACAGGATCGAACGGATAATCGAATCACTGGCCAATATATTAGTGAATTCGATCCCGGCATCGCTGACCATTTGATTGGCAATGCCCAGCAGAGCCTGATCGGGTTCATTCTCGCTGATGTCGCTGACAATACCCATGAAACCGACCTCTTTGTCTGCATATTCCCTGGCCACCTGAGCCAAATACGGCATCTCTTCCAGGCAAGGCGGACAATAAGTCGCCCACACATTTACCAGCGTCACCTTATAGTCAGCCAATTTAGTATGGTTTATCTTCTCATTTTCCAGACTGGTCGATTCAAAAACCCAATAAACTTCCGGTGCCTCAGCCCCGGTCGTCGTTGCCGCATCCTCGGATTCCGTCACAGCAGTTGCGGCGGCAGTCGCCTCCGGCGCAGTGGTTTCGACCCCGGTCGTCTCTGCCTCAGTCTCAGTCACTTCAGGTGCCGCCGTCTCCTCAAGCTCTGTCTCACTGCCCATAGGCACGGGACCGGTCGCTTCCGTCTTCGTTGCTTCCGCAGATTTTTTACCGGCACAGGCAGTCGATAATATCACCATTGCCAATGCCATAAGAACAGCAAACAATTTCCAATACTTATTATGCGAAGGCGCCATAAAATGTGTACCTCGTTTCTTTTATCGGTAATGCCGGATCACAGTTTAATGATCCGGCACTCGGTAAATTCTCAGCTTATTTTAACTACTCGTCCAGTTTCAGCACGCTCATAAAAGCTTCCTGCGGAACTTCGACCGAACCTATATGCCGCATACGCTTCTTGCCCTCTTTTTGTTTCTCCAGCAATTTTTTCTTGCGGCTGATATCGCCGCCATAGCATTTGGCAGTCACGTCCTTGCGATAGGCACGCACAGTTTCGCGAGCAATAATCTTGCCGCCGATGGCAGCTTGAATCGGCACTTCAAACTGATGTCGAGGAATATTCTGTTGCAGCTTCTCCGTCATATGGCGGCCGCGCGCGTAGGCATGGTCGCGATGCACAATGAAAGTCAGCGCATCGACCGGTTCGTTATTGATCAGGATATCCAGCTTAACCAGATCGGACGGCTCATAGCCTTTCAGCTCATAATCCAGCGAAGCATAGCCGCGCGAGCGCGACTTCAGAGCATCAAAGAAATCGTAGATGATCTCGTTCAGAGGCATTTCATAATGCAGATTGGCTCGATTGGCATCGAGATATTCCGTGTTCAGATAGAGTCCGCGGCGCTCCTGGCACAAGCTCATGATATTGCCGATATATTCTTTCGGCGTCATGATCGAGGCATGCACAATCGGCTCCTCAATCGCTTCAATTTTATCCGGTTCGGGCATATTGGTCGGATTGTCTAACTTGACCGTTCTGCCGTCTTTGAGCCGCAGATGGTATTCCACGGAAGGCGCCGTTGTGATCAGGTCAAGATTGAACTCGCGCTCCAGACGCTCCTGAATGATCTCATAATGCAAAAGGCCCAGGAAACCACAACGGAAACCAAAACCCAGAGCTATTGATGTCTCGGGTTCAAAGGACAGAGCAGCGTCATTGAGCTGTACCTTCTCCAGGGCATCGCGGAGTGCGGGATAGTCAGCGCCGTCGACCGGATACATGCCGCAGAACACCATCTGCTGTACAGGCTTATAGCCCGGCAGCGGACTGGCCGCCGGGGCTTGTTTCAGCGTTACGGTATCGCCTACAGCTGTGTCGCGGACATTCTTGATGCTGGCAATAATATAGCCGACATCCCCTGCTATCAGTTTGTCGGACTCCATGAACGAACCCGGATGGAAATAACCGACTTCAGTCACTATAAAGCTCTTCCCTGTATTCATCATCAGGATTTCATCACCGGTTTTGACTTGACCCTGGCGGATATTGACATGCACGATCACGCCCCTATAAGTATCGTATTGGGAGTCAAAGATCAAAGCTTGTAAAGGAGCGTCCTTATCCCCCTCAGGAGCCGGCAGTTTTTCAACAACTTGCCGCAGCACTTCTTCAATACCGATATCTTCCTTGGCGGAGATCAAAGGCACTGTTGACGCATCGAGGCCTATCACATCCTCAATCTCATGTTTGATCTCATCCGGTCTGGCTGCCGGCAGATCAATTTTATTGATCACAGGCAGGATTTCCAGATCGGCATCGATCGCCAGATAGGCATTGGCCAATGTCTGAGCCTCAATGCCTTGTGCCGCGTCCACAACCAAAATAGCGCCGTCACAGGCGGCCAGCGAACGAGAAACCTCATAGTTGAAATCGACATGACCGGGCGTGTCAATCAAATTTAAAATATAATTTTCACCGTTCGGTGCCCGGTAACTCATGCGCACGGCCTGCGCCTTAATCGTAATGCCGCGCTCCCGCTCCAGATCCATATTGTCCAGAACCTGGCTCTGCATCTCCCGCCTGGTCAGGACACCCGTATGCTCGATCAGACGGTCGGATAAAGTCGACTTGCCGTGATCGATATGAGCAATAATGCAAAAATTTCTCACATTTTGCTGTTTATTTGTCATCTAAAAAGTACTCCTAAAGTTATCCCTATGAATATATCTCAAAATATGTATATGATACCTGATTATTTGTGCCTGATCATATGGCTTTATTCTCTGTCCGTATCTTGTGTCTGTGCCCTGTGCCTATCGCGGTTATCCTGTTGTCTGTGCCCGTTACTGTCCTATCGCGGTTATCCTGTGTCTGTACCCGTAACTGTACCTATCGCGGCCTGCCAAAGCGGTTGAAAGGATAGAATCTGATCAGAACCTCGCCGCTGATATCTTTCTTTTTGACCGGACCGAAATATCTGCTGTCCTGGCTTTGCGGCCGATTATCGCCCATAAGATAGTACTCATCCTCAGCCAGGACCACCGACTGAAATTCCTCCCTAATCGCATCAGTCCTGAGACCTGCCGGCAGATAGTTTTCCTCCAGGACATTGCCGTCAATGTGAACCTGCCCGTCCTTAATTTCAACTGATTCACCGGGCAGACCGATCACCCTCTTGACAATATAAGTCTCACCTTTGCCCCCGAGCAACTGTGAACGGCAGGTAATAATGTCGCCTCTGGAAATACCGCCAAAATAGCGGGAAATTTTTTCCACTAAGAGTTCATCCCCATTGTACAGATTAGGAACCATCGAATCACCAAATACGGTATTGCGCTGCAGTACAAACTGAGATATCAATACTCCGATCACTAGCCAGATAACAATAAAACGTACCCAAGAGAAAAAGTTTTTGCGTTTTTCTTGGTCTTTGTCTTGTGGATTAGGCTCTTGGTCGTCTTCGTCAGCAGTCTCAGCTACCGGCTCAGGTTCCCGGTAGTCTAGGACAACACGCCTATAAGAGGGCCGACCAACTTTGTCAGCAGCCTCCGCGTCCCGGTAGTCCCGGCAGTCAGTTTCAGTCTCCGGCTCAGGTTCCCGGTAGTCTAGGACAACACGCCTATAAGAGGGCCGACCAGCTTTGTCAGCAGCCTCAGGTTCCCGGCAGGTCCGGCAGGCAGTTGCAGTCGCCGGCTCAGGTTCCCGGTCAGCCTCTTCAGCAGCTTCAAGTTCCCGGCTGGCCCGGTTGCTGACTCCGACTCCCGGATCAGGCTGAGGTACATCGGTATCTGACGGTTCTGTAGCTGCGACATAATTTGAAACCGCCGGATCAATCTCATCATAATAAAGATAGTATTTCTCTTTATCTAATTTATCTTTATCTAAATCTTTATCTAATCTCACTTCCGTCGGCCTTCCTGCTATTAATCACAGTACTCAGCATTAAGTCCGGCACCCCCAATCCGGTATCTCAGTCCAACTCCGCTGCCATATCCGCTGCCACATCGTCTGCGGCTATCGGCTGCTCCGTCTGACTAAGAGTCAGCCCCAGCTCCGCCAGCTGCTGCTCATCCACTCTGCCGGGTGCCCCGGTCAGAGGACAAGAGGAATTTTGCACTTTAGGAAAGGCAATCACCTCTCTGATACTGCTCTCCTCAGCCAGCAGCATCAGCAGCCGGTCAAGACCATAGGCAATCCCGCCATGGGGCGGCACCCCGTACTGGAAAGCCTCCAGCAGGAATCCGAACCGCTCGGCGACCACCTCCGGGCTCAGGCCCAAGAGCTCGAACATACGCTTCTGGAGCTCCTGATCGTGAATTCTGATACTGCCGCCGCCCAGCTCGACGCCGTTTAAGACAATATCGTAAGCCTCAGCTCTCGCCTGCTCAGGTGCCGTCTCCAGCAAATCCATATCTGCAGCCAGCGGTGCAGTAAAGGGATGATGCTTGGCCACCAAACGCTGCTCTGTCTCATCATATTCAAAAAGCGGGAACTCTGTCACCCACAGCAGCTGCCATTGCCCTTGCGGGATTAGATCCAGCCGGCGGGCAGCTTCCAGACGCAATTCTCCCAGGGCGGTCAGCACGATCTCCGTCTTACTGTCGGCAATAATCAGGATCAGATCCTCCGGACCGGCCTTACAGCGATCGGCAATAGCGGAAATCTGCTCCGGCGTCAGAAATTTCAGGAATGAACCGCGCGCTTGCGGAGCCGGCACTAACCAGGCCAACCCCTTGGCACGATAAGTCTTGACATACTCACCCAGGCTGTCAATCTGTTTGCGCGAGAGAACAGAGCCGCCGGGAACGGTAATGGCGCGCACGGCGCCTCCGGCTGCCAAAGCGGTAGTAAAAACCACAAACTCGCTGTCACAAACCAGAGCGGACAGATCACAAATCTCCATGCCGAAGCGCAGATCCGGTTTATCGGAGCCGAATCTGGCCATGGCCTCCTGCCAAGTCAGGCGCGGCAGAGGAAGCTCCAGCTCAATCCCTTTCAGTTCAGCAAACAAAGCGGCCAAGAACTTCTCATTGACAGCCAGCACATCCTCACGGCTAACGAAAGCCATCTCCAGGTCAATCTGAGTAAATTCCGGCTGACGATCCGCCCGCAGATCCTCATCGCGAAAACAGCGGGCAATCTGCAGATAGCGGTCAGAGCCACCCAGCATCAACAACTGCTTGAATAGTTGGGGCGATTGCGGCAAAGCAAAGAACTGACCGTTAAAGATTCGAGACGGCACCAGATAATCGCGGGCACCCTCGGGCGTACTTTTGATCAGCATCGGTGTCTCAATCTCAAGAAAGCCTTCGCGATCAAAAAACTCGCGCACCAGCATAGTCACCCGGTGCCTAAGATACAGATTCTTCTGCATAGGCGCCCGGCGCAGATCGAGATAGCGGTACTTAAGGCGCAGAGCCTCATTGGTACCGGCATCGTCCTCAATATAAAAGGGAGGCGTCTTAGCGGTAGATAAGATTCTCAGTTCCTCCACCCATAGCTCCAGATCACCTGTTTTCATCTTGGGATTAATCGCGCTACGCTCTCGCAATACTCCCCGCGCCGCCAGCACATATTCACTCCTGACCGAGATAGCTTTGGTCCGCATCTCCTCCGGACTGTCATCATCCAGCACTAGCTGCACTTCTCCGCTGCGATCCCGTAAAGTAATGAAAATCAGGCCGCCGAGATCCCGTTGTTTGTGACACCAGCCCATCAGGGTAAGCCTGCTGCCTATCATATCCCGGGTAACTTCTGCGCAGCGGCAACTGCGTGTCCAGTCTTGGATTGTTTCTGCCATATTCAGGAACCATCTCCCTCTACTGTTCTAACTAGCTAAACCAGAGTGCGGAAGCTCAGAGCTGCCGAAGTTCGGAGCTGCCGCCGCACTATGCTGCACTATTATACAGCAATTAGTCCGACCTTTCACGAATCAGACCAATTTCCGCTCAATTTCAGCTCAAGATAATTATGATATAATTCTGTCTATAATTGTGATTTACCTGAAACGAAATTGAGGTATGGATATGCGGCTTTTAGCCATCATCAATCCTGCGGCCGGCCGGGAAGCCTTTCAAAAGAACATCCGCGACATGCTGGAACATCTATCTACCCAAAGTCGCTACAGCAAAATAGACATCCGCGTCACAAATCGTCAGGATCACGCTTTTGATCTGGCCAAATACAGTGGCGGTGTCTATGACATGATTGTTGCCGTAGGCGGAGACGGCACCATACACGAAGTCATCAACGGTCTGGTCAAGGGCGGTCACCAAACACCTCTGGCCATTGTCGCCGCCGGTACAGTGAACGATTTTGCCGTGGCAATGGAACTGCCGACCGAAGTGGAAGAAATCCGGCAAATGCTGTTGGAACCTCAGATCCGCTTGATCGACCTTGGCCGCTGTGAGAACGACTATTTCTTTAATGTCTGCGCCGGTGGTATGCTAGCCGATGTCGCTTACCGCACAACCAGGCTCAGCAAAACTATTCTGGGTCGGCTGGCCTACGTCCTCAATGCTGTCGTTGATCTGCCTCTCCGCCTCCTCAGGCCGTTGCGTCTGAGCATTGAGACTGACGACGAAAAGATTGAAGGCCCGATGTATCTGTTCATGGTCTGTAATACCCGCAGTGTAGGAGGCTTCTGCACCATCGCACCCGACTCCGATCCTGAAGACGGCCTCCTGGACATCATCGCCATCCGTGCCAAGGGACCGTTCGCCATTTTCTCTGTGGCCACTCTCTTTCTCCGCACCTTGAATAACACTCATGTCAAACACCGCAACTTCTACTACAAGCAATCAACTAAAGTAAAGATTACTGAACTTAAGGACAGAGATACTGTGCTTGATATGGACGGCGAACGCAGAGGCATATTGCCGGCAACAATCGAGGTAGTGCCCGCCGTCCTCCCACTGGTTGTGCCCCAAAACTACCCCCCAAAACAGTAAAAGGAGTGTTTGATGATTCCGTCCTTTACTACTATGAGTGAGCAAATACAGGCCGGCGGCCGACAGCGCATCGCAGTAGCCAATGCGCAGGACAAGGATGTTTTGCTGTCGATGGATCAGGCTGCCCAATTGGGGCTGGCTGAGCCGCTTTTGATCGGCAAACCTCAAGCCATTACGGACCTGCTGCAGCAATTAGACATTGCATACGATAAATATGAGATTATTGCTGCCCCTGATGAGGTAGAAGCCTGTCACACGGCCGTACGCCTGATACGTGAAAAAAAGGCCGATGCTGTAATGAAAGGACTGGTCAGCACTTCAATTATTCTCAGAGCTATATTGAATAAAGAAAGCGGAATCAGAGCCGGCAGCCTGCTGTCACATATCGGTTTATTTTTTGTTGAGCAACTCGGCCGCTTTCTGATAGTTACCGATGCCGCCATGACTATTTCCCCCGATCTGGAGAAAAAACGAGGCATACTGAATAATGCCGTTACCGCTGCCCGCCTGCTCGGACTGGAGGAGCCGAAAGTGGCCTGTGTCTGTGCGGTAGAAAAAGTGAACCCCGACATGCCTGCCACCTTAGATGCGGCAGAGCTAGTTCGCCTCAACCGCGAGGGCGACATCAGGAATTGCCTGGTCGGCGGACCTCTGGCATTGGACAATGCTCTGTTCCCAGAAGCGGCCAAAATCAAAAAAATCACCGATCCCGTAGCCGGCAAGGCGGATATTCTGCTGATGCCGAATATTGAAGCCGGAAATATCTGTTATAAAATGCTGGCCTTTCTTTGTCAGTCATCCGCCGCCGGTCTGGTCCTGGGCACCAGTGCGCCCGTGATCCTTACCTCGCGCAGTGACAATGAGGCGACCAAGCTAAATTCGATCATCCTGGCACTTTATCTGGCTGCCGGCACAAAGCAAATGGCTATAGAGGGGGAGCAATAATCATGGCCAGACTTTTAATTATCAATCCCGGTTCTACTTCAACCAAATTAGGCGTCTTCATTGACGGTAAACAGGAAATGGCTAGAACCATCCGCCACGACAGGGAAATGGAAAAATTGAGAGATGTACCGAGTCAGCTGCCGATTCGGGCTCAATTGGTAAATGAAGCTTTGCAAGAAGAGGGCGTTGATCCGGCCACAATGGATGCCATCGTGGGCCGGGGCGGTCTGCTTCATCCGCTGGAGGGTGGTGTCTATGAGATCAATGACGATATGATCTATGATCTCTACCACAGCAGATACGGCTGGCATTCATGTAATCTTGGCGCCTTGCTGGCAGAGGGAATAGCGAGAAAGCACGGACTCAAGTCCTATATTGCCGACCCGGTCATCATCGATGAATTACAACCATTAGCTCGTATCACCGGCTGGCCTGACTGTACTCGCAAATCCATCTTCCATGCCCTCAATCAGAAAGCAGTTGCTCGCCGCTATGCCAGGGAGAGACATGCCGATTACCATGATCTGAATCTGATTGTGGCTCATATGGGCGGCGGTGTTTCGATCGGAGCACATGAGAAAGGCCATGTCATTGATGTCAATAATGCTCTGAACGGCGAGGGTCCCATGAGCCCTGAAAGAACCGGCAGCCTGCCCGTCATTTCTGTAATCGATATCTGTTATTCGGGTCAGTACACTAAAACCGATCTCAAAAATACCTTTGTCGGCCATGGCGGGCTCTTCGCTTATCTCGGAACTAATGATGCCCGCGAAATTGACAGCCGGATTGAAGCCGGCGATGAGCAAGCACGCCTTATTTTTGAGAGTATGGCCTATCAGATCGCCAAGGAAATCGGCAGTGCCGCCACGGTATTGAAAGGCAAGGTTGATGCTATTTTGCTGACCGGCGGGATCGCTTATGATCACTATGTCACTAATTGGATCGAAGAGCGCGTCAATTTCATTGCCCCGGTGTCTGTCTATCCGGGTGAAGATGAACTGACAGCGCTGGCCGAAGCTGTGGAAGAAGCGTTGGCCGGTCGCGAACCGATCCGAAATTATGAGAAAATAGCAGAGTAATTGACTGCAGCTTTTATAAGAACATACAATAAATTGGAGATAGACCTTGATATTGCCTGAGAAACAAATCACAATAATTTCAGGACATTATGGAACCGGCAAAACTGAATTCGCCGTCAATTTGGCTATCACGATGGCCGGCAGCAAGAAACAGACCGCTTTGGTAGATCTGGACATCATTAATCCCTACTTCCGCTCCTATGAACGGCGCCGCGAACTGGAATCTGCCGGTGTCAAAGTCTATGTCACATCCAATCAGGGCACAATGGATATCCCGGCTCTGCCTCCGGAAATCATGTCCGTTTTTGTCAATACCGGGCAACAGAGCCTGATTGATCTGGGCGGAGACCCTGTCGGAGCTCGCGTTCTCGGCTACTATCGCCCACAGCTGGAACAGGTGGACTTTGATTTCTGGTTTGTGATCAATCAGCGCCGTCCGGAGAATGCAACTGTGGCACAGATCCGGCATTATCTGCAAGCGACGGAAGCCATAAGCGGTCATAAAGTAACCGGTCTGGTCAACAATACTCATCTTGGACGCGAGACAAGTGCCGATGTTATACTGGAGGGAGATGCTTTTGCAGCCTTAGTCGCTACAGAGTTTAACTTGCCCCTGATTTATACTACTGTTGAAAGGAAATTTGTGACGGAGCTGTCCGGACGTCTGGCAGGTACGCTCTTCCCTATTGACTTATATATGATCAAACCATGGGAACTAAGTAATGAAGAAGGAGGGCATTTCGCATGGCTTCTGGAAAAGTAACATTTAGGCAGGAACGGTGCAAAGGCTGTAGCCTTTGTGTTTCGGTCTGCCCGGCCAAAATTATTTTCCTTGATGAGAGCACCACAAATATCAAGGGCTATCACCCCGCCACGGTGACAGAAATGGATCGCTGCATCGGCTGCGCTAATTGCGCCCGTATCTGTCCTGATTCTATCATCACCGTGGAACGAAACTAGGAGGACCAGTCATGGCAAAAGAATTATGGAAAGGCAATGAGGCCATAGCGGAAGCTGCAATTCGGGCGGGTTGTCGCTGTTATTTCGGCTATCCGATCACACCTCAGAGCGAGATTCCCGAGTATATGTCACTACATATGCCGAAAGTCGGCGGCATCTTCCTTCAATCCGAATCCGAAGTGGCAGCCATCAATATGGTCTACGGCGCTTCAGGCGCCGGAGCCAGAGTGATGACTTCTTCTTCGTCACCTGGTATCAGCCTCAAGCAAGAGGGCATCTCCTATATCTGCAGCGCGGAATTGCCTGCCGTCATTGTCAATGTAATGCGCGGCGGACCCGGCCTGGGAACAATTCAGCCCTCACAAGGCGACTATTTCCAAGCGACGCGCGGCGGAGGACACGGTGATTATCGCGTGATTGTCTTCGCTCCAGCCAATATCCAGGAAGTCGTCGATCTGATGCAAGATTCATTCGAGCTGGCTGATAAATACCGTATGCCTGTCATGATGATCATGGATGGCATGATCGGGCAGATGATGGAGCCGGTAGAATGGAAGAAACCGCCCGTTAATCCGGAAGATTTGCCCGCAAAACCCTGGGCCACCACCGGAACCAAAGGGATATATGAACCTAAGGCAATCCATTCCCTATTTATTGATCCCAATGAAAGCAATGATCACAATATGCACCTGGATGCTAAGTATCAGCGCATAATTGCCAATGAGCAGCGGTATGAGACTGCCGAGACCGAAGACGCTGAACTTATTTTTGTCGCCTTCGGCACACCGGCACGACTTGCCAGAGCGGCCGCTCGGCTTTTAGAGGAAGATGGTATTAAAGCCGGCGTTTTCCGGCCGATCACAATCTGGCCCTACCCTTATGAAGCCTTGCATGAAGCAGCGGCACAAGATAGCGTCAAGGCCGTCGTGACAGTGGAAATGAATACCGGCCAGATGATCGATGATGTGCGGATAGCCGTCCGGGGCTGCAAGCCTGTCTCCTTTGTCGGACAGGCCGGGGGCAGAGTGCCCACACCGCAGGAAGTGGTTGCTGCGGCCAAATCGGCATTGGGGAGGTAGATCATGGCTATTGTTTATCAGAAATCTAAAGGTTTGACCGATGTTGAATTACATTACTGCCCCGGCTGTACACACGGTATAGTTCATAAACTGGTGGCTGAAACACTGGAAGAGCTGGATGTACTGGGCAATACGATTGGCGTTGCCCCCGTAGGTTGTTCGGTCTTTGCCTATAAATATTTTAACTGTGATATGCACGAAGCCGCACACGGGCGGGCCCCGGCTGTTGCCACAGGCATCAAGCGAGTGCTGCCAGAGCATGTCGTCTTTACTTACCAGGGCGACGGCGATTTAGCGGCTATCGGCACGGCAGAAATTGTCCATGCCGCGATGCGCGGTGAAAAGTTCACAACCATCTTTATCAACAATGCCATCTACGGCATGACCGGCGGCCAGATGGCGCCGACTACTCTGGTTGGCCAGCGCGCGACGACCGCCCCCCTGGGGCGTGATCGGGAACACTACGGCTCGCCGATCAGAATGTCGGAAATGCTCGCAACCATCGACGGAGCGGCTTATATTGAGCGCGTCACGGTTACTACCCCTGCCAACATCATTAAGGCCAAAAGAGCCATCAAGAAAGCTTTTCAGCTCCAGATCGCAGGCAAGGGTTTTACCATGATCGAAGTACTCTCTACCTGTCCCACGAATTGGGGGCTCACCCCGGTTGAAGCACTGGAATGGCTCAACAATAATATGGTTCCGGCCTTCCCGCTGGGAGTTTTCCGCGATATTACAGCAGAGGAGGCAAAATAATGGCCTATAATGAAATTCTGATTGCAGGCTTTGGTGGCCAGGGGGTTATGTCCATGGGCACTACAATGGCAGAAGCAGCCTTGTCCGAGGGACTCAATGTCAGCTGGCTGCCCTCCTACGGACCGGAGATGCGCGGCGGCACGGCAAATTGCAGCGTTGTGATTGCCGACTCCGAGATCATCTCACCTATCGTCCTTCAACCCAGCGAATTGATCGCTATGAATTTGCCCTCACTGGACAAATTTGAGCCGGCTGTAAAATCAGGCGGCTATATATTCGTCAATAATTCCATCATTAAGCGCAAGTTGGCTCGCTCGGATGTCAAGGCCATCTATGTGCCTACTCTGGATATTGCAGCTGAACTGGGCAATATGCGTGTTGCCAATATGGTCATGCTCGGCTCCTACATTGAAGCCACCGGAGTCTTAAAATTTGACACAGTCGTTAATATGCTACGCAATGTCTTCACCGGCAAAAAAGCCCATTTAGTCGAAATCAACCGGCAGGCACTGCAGCGCGGAGCGGCTTGCGTTTAAATTTGATCCGCAGTAAAAAAAGAAAGGATTCGTTATGAAAATTTCCGTCACCAAAACAACAACTCCTAAAGCCATACCTGCAGATGACAGCCAGCTGGGGTTCGGCCAAATCTTTACCGACCATATGTTTATCGTAGAATACGAAGCCGGCCGCGGTTGGTTCGATCCGCGTATAATCCCCTATCAGAAATTATCGCTGGATCCGGCCTCTCCCGTGCTTCACTATGGACAAGAGGTCTTTGAGGGCTCAAAGGCCTATGCCTTGGATAATGGCGAAATCGGCCTCTTCCGTTTCAAGGACAATGCCCGACGTCTCAATCAGAGTGCAGTCAGAACCTGCATGCCGGAACTTGATGTCGAATTCCAATATGAAGCACTCTGCCGTCTTCTGGATCTTGATCGCAACTGGGTCCCGCAGAGCGCAGGCACTTCCCTCTATCTCCGCCCCACCATGATTGCCGATGGCGCAAACCTCGGTGCCCATGCTGCCTCACGGTATATTTACTTCATAATCTGCTCCCCGTCGGGTGCCTACTTCTCCGAAGGACTGGAGCCGGTAGGCATACGCATTGAAACCCGCTATGCCCGATCAGTCAGAGGCGGTATGGGAGGAGCCAAAACCGGCGGCAATTACGCAGCCAGCTTCAAAGCTGCTGTGGAAGCCTCGGCCGAAGGCTATAGCCAGATACTCTGGCTGGACGGCAAAGAGCAAAAATATGTCGAAGAAGTCGGTGCCATGAATATCATGTTCGTGATTGACGGCAAACTGGTCACGGCCGATCTGGGCGACACCATATTGCCCGGGATCACCCGCGACTCGATCCTGCAAATGGCCCGAGCCAAAGGTCTTACCGTTGAAGAGCGCCGTATTCCCGTGACCGAGCTCTATGAGGCCCATGCCAAAGGCCTCTTAACTGAAGCTTTCGGCACAGGTACGGCAGCCGTCATCACCCCCGTGGGTGAACTCGCCTGGGGCGATCGCAAGATCACTATCAACAACTACGAGATCGGCCCCATCGCCCAGATGTTCTACGACGAACTGACCGCTATCCAGCGCCAACAGAGTGCTGACCCCTACGGTTGGACCACTACTGTGCCCCATTACGAATACTAGAGATTTTGCCGCTGCACACCTTGGCTGCGCTTAACTCGTTGAACTGCCACAGCACCTCGTTACGAATACTAAAACCAGGGACGACACAGATATTCAGAACCGGGAACAACAATCAAATCTATTGACCGAAGGGGGTATTTCAAAACACTTATTTAAGTGTACTGAAAAAGTGTCTTGGATGCCCTCTATTTTTGTTCATAGCCATATAAGCAGCTATCTCTTTTCTGTTTTTACAACCGGTTTCAACTTGCAGAGGAGCGGCCTCTTTGTACTGGCACCGAAAGTTGGCCACAATTTCAACAAGTGAGGTTATCTTATTTTTAATCCACCCCCCCTTCACTAACTACAATGTCGGGCAATGTGTCGGGCAAATTGAATTGACATTAATAATTATCTTTGTTAGTATTACCTGGCATTCACCAACAAAGTTTGCCTGGTACTAGAATGCGGGATTAACTCAGTGGTAGAGTGTCACCTTGCCAAGGTGAAAGTCGCGAGTTCGAATCTCGTATCCCGCTCCAAACACAACCGGCAACAGAACCGTTGCCGGTTGTTCTATAAGGCGCCATAGCCAAGTGGTAAGGCAGAGGTCTGCAAAACCTTTATTCACCAGTTCAAATCTGGTTGGCGCCTCCAAGTTAAGTGGACAGACATTGATTTAATGTCGTCCACTTTTTCTTTCCCGCTATAATAACTTAGTAAAGGTAAGGAACGGAGGTAAACCATGAATCTTAAATCCGAACAAAAGAGAATTGCTTTTGGTTATGACCGTGCTGCCAATGGTGAAATTATTATTAATGAGGGACAGGCAGCAACTGTCAGACTCATTTATTCGTACTATCTTGATGGAAAGAGTCTTGCTTATATCAGAGTAATTTTGGAATCTATGTCAATCCCATCGCCTCAAAATAAACCACGTTGGGGAAAACAGACTTTATCGAATATTCTTTCTAATTATCATTATCTTGGTACTGAGAATTATCCAGCAATTATTTCTAAAGCTGAATTTGATAAAGTTCAAGAAATAAAAATCAATCAAAAAAGCTTGCTGTGTCTACTTTCGAAAATACATATCGTTAAAAAACATTTTTCGTGTCCACTAAACTTGACAAGTACATTGACAATTGCAAAACGTGTATAGATATTGCGCTTTAGTTTTGCAGAACGTGATTATTTTAATTGAATAAGTTTTGCAGATTGTGTAAAATTCGTGTATGGTAGGGGGTATACAAACTAAAAAATTATTCATTAGTTTCAAGAAAGTTCAGAGGATGTACCATGCTCAAACGAAAAGCCTACGACAAATTACTCGAGTGGAAACATAATACACATGGAAAAACCGCGTTGTTAATAGAAGGTGCACGGCGTGTTGGCAAAAGCACATTGGCTGAAACTTTCGGTAAAAACGAATATAGCTCCTACCTTGTTATCGATTTCTTCCAAGCGCCGAATGAAGTCAAAAGTTACTTTGAAGATTATCGTACAGACTTTGATACCTTGTTTTTATATCTTCAGGCATTTTATGGTGTCACTTTAGTCAAAGGTAACTCACTGGTGATATTTGATGAAGTGCAGATGTTTCCTCAAGCACGTGGTTTAATAAAATATTTGATTGCCGATGGTCGTTACGATTATATTGAGACGGTATCTTTACTTTCTATCAAGCAAAATATTGATAAAATCGTTCTTCCTTCTGAAGAGGAGACGTTAGCACTTGAACCGCTCGATTTTGAAGAGTTCCTTTGGGCTATGGGTGAGGAGAATTTGTCAACTCTGATTCGTAAGCAATTTGAAGAGCTTAAACCTTTGCCGGAAGGTTTACATAGGCGTGCCTCCGGGCTGTTGCGTGAATATATGCTGGTCGGTGGTATGCCAAAAGTTGTGGCAACGTATATTGAAAAAAGGAATTTCTCGCTTGTCGATCAAGAAAAAAGGCAAATCCTTACTTTATATAGAAGCGATGTTGCCAGATTTGCAAGGGGCTACGAGTTCAAGGTTGTATCCGTACTCGATAACATTCCGGGGCAATTATCGAAGCGAGAAAAGAAATTTACACTGGCGTCTTTGGACAAAAATGCACGCATGAGAGATTATGAGGAATCTTTCTTCTGGCTTGCAGATGCTCGCATAAGTAATATATGTTATGCATCTACTGATCCCATCGTGGGACTTTCATTAAATAAAGAGTACAGATCACTTAAGTCCTACATGGCCGACACGGGACTACTTGTCACACTGGCTTTTGCGGATAAGGATGCCACTGACGAAACGGTTTATCGCTCTATTTTAAGGGGCAATATCGGAATTAATGAAGGTATGCTGGTAGAAAATCTTGTTACCCAAATGCTCGTTGCTAGCGGTCATAAGCTCTTTTTCTACTCGCAATCGGGGCATAAAGAGGGTGAAGAACGCATGGAAATTGATTTTCTGATCACTCGTCCTTATGCCGATGCAGCCGGTAAGCCGCGAATTAGTCCCATCGAAGTGAAGTCCCCTCGCCAATATGGTACTACTTCCTTGGACAGGTTTAAGAATAAGTTTGGAAAGCGAATTGGAACACAATATGTCTTGCACCCGAAACAGATGCACGTTGAAAATGACCGGGTATATCTACCCTTGTATATGGGCTGGTGTCTATAAGCTATATATCCGAACACTCAGAACAATCTATACACCCTTTAGCGTGGCGTGGCACCTAAAACTAACTTGTACACCCGATTTTTAGAAATGCACCCCAGTTTCATTTTTGCACCCGAATGCACCCAAGCCATACTTTCAAGTGGATTGTATTAGTTTTGTAGTTCTTAGCCAAGATAACAAGACGACAAAACGGATACAATCCGCCAGTCGTCTTTTTTATGCCTTGAAACATTGATGAATCAAGGTTTTAAGAGAATGCCAAAATAAGCGAAATGGTGCAAAAAGCGATATTCCGCTCTAAATGAGCCCAGATTTCGACTGTTTGATGTCATCCCGAAACTATCTACATGAAAAGCAGTGAATCTATATTCAGGTGGCTCTCAAATCTGCAAATTAATACTAAAATAACAAAAAAAGTTTATATTAAAAGAGAAAAGTTGTACAATTAAAAAAATCCAAGACTAATAGTCGCATTTGATGGGTCGTAAAAACGAGATATCGTAAGAGGAATATAAACATAATAAGAGGAATATGAAAATGAAAAAAAGGACATTTTCAGCATTGCTGGCGCTATGTATGTGCCTGATGCTCTTGCCGGAGATGGTTATCGCAGAACCGACGACGACGTGGTACGTAACACAGAACGGGGCAGGAGATCAGGACGGCACAAGCTGGGCCAATGCCTCGTCGAACTTGAACGACGTAATGAATAACAAAGCCCAAGAAGGCCATGAAATCTGGGTGGCTAAGGGGACTTATACTCCGGGCACCGACGAAACGGATACCTTCACTTTGAAGAAAGGCGTCAAGGTCTACGGCGGCTTCACCGGGGAAGAGACGAGCCTATCCGACCGCAACTGGGTTGATAACGTGACCACCTTGAGCGGCAATGGTGTGAACTTACACGTCGTGAAGGGCGGGTCGGATGCGACTCCCGACGACACGCGTCTGGACGGTTTTACCGTGACGGGTGGGAACGCAGATACCGCTGAACACGACAACTCGGGCCTACAAGGCGGCGGAATGTACAACAATAACTCCAGCCCGACGGTAGCGAACTGCACCTTCTCCGGCAACACGGCGAATTATAATGGCGGCGGGATGGATAACAATAACTCCAGCCCGGCGGTGGTGAACTGCACCTTTTCAGGCAACACGGCGAGTAATGGCGGCGGGATGCAAAACAATAACTCCAGCCCGACGGTGGTGAACTGCACCTTTTCAGGCAACAGGGCGAGTAATGGCGGCGGAATGTACAACGAGAACTCCAGCCCGACGGTGGTAAACTGCACCTTTTCCGGCAACACGGCGGATCATAATGGCGGCGGGATGCAAAACTATAACTCCTCCAACCCAACGGTGGTAAACTGCACCTTCTCCGGCAACACGGCGAATACTGGCGGTGGGATGTTCAACTTATACGCCAATCCGACACTGGCAAACACGATCCTGTGGGGCAACACCGCCCGAGACGAAGACGGCGCGGACATCTATCAGTTTCAAGGTACTCTCACCCTGAAAAACTGCGTGGTCGATGTGGACAGCAAGTGCAAATTCATAAACATTCAGGATCAGGATTTGATCAAACAAGACCTCATTAATGATGCCCCCAAGCTGAAAGCATTGAATAAGACGGGCGGCACCCCTGCGACTCCTGCTGATGTGTATATTTATGGATTGGCCACCGGCAGCTCGGCGATAGATAGAGGACTGCCCGTCGGCACGGAAGTAGTGGCAGGTTCTGGCGTCGAGGTTCCCGACAAGGATCAGCGTGGCACGGTCAGACCGCAGGGCGCACATGTAGACATCGGTGCTTTTGAAGCTGATATCGCAGAGCTGACAAAGACGTGGTATGTAACACAGAACGGGGCAGGAAGTCAGGACGGCACAAGCTGGGACAATGCCTCGTCGAACTTGAAAGACGTAATGAATAACAAAGCCCAAGATGGCCATGAAATCTTGGTGGCTAAGGGGACTTATACTCTGAGCACCGACGAAACGGACACCTTCACTTTGAAGAAAGGCGTCAAGGTCTACGGCGGCTTCGCCGGGGGAGAGACGAGCCTATCCGCCCGCAACTGGGTTGATAACGTGACCATCCTGGACGGCCAAGGCAATGTCTATCATGTCGTGACGGGCGGGTCGGGTGCAACACCCGACGACACGCGTCTGGACGGTTTCACCGTGACAGGTGGGAACGCAAATTACCCTTACGGCGACAATAACAGCCACGGCGGCGGGATGTTCAACAATAACTCCAGCCCGACGGTGGTAAACTGCACCTTCTCCGGCAACAAGGCGAATTTTGATGGCGGCGGGATGTACAACAATAAATCCAGCCCGACGGTGGCAAACTGCACTTTTTCAGGCAACACGGCGAGTAATGGCGGCGGGATGTACAACAATAAATCCAGCCCGACGGTGGTAAACTGCACCTTCTCCGGCAACACGGCGAGTAATGGCGGCGGGATGCAAAACTATGACTCCAGCCCGACGGTGGTAAACTGCACCTTTTCAGGCAACACGGCGAATATTAATGGCGGCGGGATGCAAAACTATGACTCCAGCCCGACGGTTGTAAACTGCACCTTCTCTGGCAACAAGGCGAGTAACGGCGGCGGGATGCTCAACATAGTCGCCAATCCGACACTGGCAAACACAATCCTGTGGGGAAACACTGCCAAAAACGAAAGCAGCGGTCCGGACATCTATCAGAACGGCAGTACCCTCACCGTGAAAAACTGCGTGGTCGAAGCCTATATACTTGTAAACGAGGCGAATAAAAACATAGAGGATCTCATTCAAACCAACCCCCTGCTGAAGGGGTTTAACGCGGATTTAGCGTCCGAAACGGACCCCGTTAAAGTCTACATCTATATGTTGGACACCGGCAGCTCGGCAATAGATAAAGGACTGTCCGTCGGAGATGATATTGGTAACGGCGTCAAGATACCCGATAAGGACCAGCTTGGCACGCACAGACCGCAGGGCGCAGGTGTAGACATCGGCGCTTTTGAAGCGGCGTATACCATCACTTCCGTCACGGTTGCTCCTAATACCGTAAGTGTAGAAACTGGTAAAACACAGAACTTCACCGCAACCGTGACAGGAACGGGAGCGTATAACGATACGGTTACATGGTCGGTTGAAGATAACAACTACCCCGGAACGACAATCTCCGACAGCGGCGTGCTTACCGTAGCTGCAGATGAAAACGCGCTCACCTTAACCGTAAAAGCAACTTCAAATGGCGACAGCACTAAATCCGGTACTGCAACTGTAACCGTTCCGACACAGTCTGATCCGACACAGTCTGATCCAACACAGTCTGATCCGCCTTATCCGACACAGTCTGGTCCAACACAGTCTGATCCAACACAGTCTGATCCGCCTTATCCGACACAGTCTGATCCAACACAGTCTGATCCGACTAATACGACACAGTCTGAACCAACACAGTCTGATCCGACTAATACGACACAGTCTGATCCGACACAGTCTGATCCAACGCAGCCCGATCCGACACAGTCTGATCCAACGCAGCCCGATCCGACACAGTCTGATCCGACACAGCCTTATCCGACACAGTCTGATCCGACACAGTCTGATCCGACACAGTCTGATCCGACACAGTCTGATCCGACACAGTCTGATCCAACACAGTCTGATCCGACACAGTCTGATCCAACGCAGCCCGATCCGACACAGTCTGATCCGACACAGCCTTATCCGACACAGTCTGATCCAACGCAGCCCGATCCGACACAGTCTGATCCAACACAGTCTGATCCGACACAGCCCGGCAAAAATAAAATGATTAAGCAACCGCCGGTCTGGATCAAGGGTTCGAACAAGCCCGCCAGCTTCACATCGGATGCTGATTTCAAAGACTTCTTATATGTCAGAGTAGACGGAAAAGTGGTAGATAAATCCAACTATGAAGCGAAAGAAGGCTCGACGATTGTTACCTTCAAACCGGCATTCCTTGAGACCCTGTCGCCGGGCAAGCACTCGGTGGAAATTGTATCCAGGTCAGGTTCTGCCCACGGCATGATAGAAACCAAAGCAGAAACTGCTCAGAAAACCGAACAAGAAACCAAACCCGGCGATGCTAAACCGAAAACAGGAGAGGGCAGCGGCCAAGAACCATGGCTGGCACTTTTGCTCTTATCCGCCGGCGGATTACTGCTAATGCTAGTATACCGTGAAAAG
>JBMNTB010000002.1:0-140054 GCA_050945515.1 Saccharofermentanales bacterium | reverse complement strand
AGCTATCTTGCCAAGTCCACCGGACTAAATATTATGGACTATAGGCTAAGTGATAGAAAGATCAATAGCATGCTTAAATACAGATTTTAGCACCAGTTTCTTAATCCACAAACGAAAGACAGGTAACTTGCCCTACTGTCAAGCAACATTTATTTATTAGGCCATTTATTGGCCACGAGGGGGCGTGATTTTCAGTGCATTATTTTTTGGCTACGGGGCAACGGACTGGAACAACACGTCTTCACCTTGTCTAGGCAGGATCAGTCTTGGTAGAAGTACTGCTTGTACTAATTTTTCATACATTCGAAATTATAAATCAATTCTTGCGTATAGGCCTGTTTGGGAGCGTTGAACAATGCCTCCGTCTCATTCTGCTCAACAAGCCGCCCTTCTTTCATAATTCCAATACGATGGCTACACCGCCGAATAAGATCTAAGTCATGGGAGATAAGCAGGTAGGAGACGCCACTTCGCTCCTGAAGTTCTTGTAGCAGAAACATCATCTGAGCCTGCACAGAGACATCCAGCATGGAAGTAGGTTCGTCTAGCACAATAAACTCCGGTTCCAGCAGCATGATGCGGGCTAGCACAATGCGTTGGATTTGACCGCCGCTAACTTGAGAGGTCCGCCGCTCCAGCAGTTCACTCTGAAGTCCAAAAGACTCGATATGCTCTCTAATCCTATCATCCATACAGTCGCGTCCAGGTAGGTCATGAAGGAGAAAGGGCTCTCGCAAGCTATCCAGCACTGTCATACGAGGGTTGAGCGAAGTGCTAGGATGCTGGAAGAGCATCTGGATACGGCGTCGGTACGGACGGAAAGCTCGCTGTTTTATGGCTAGAAGGTCAGCACCCCTAAAGAATACTTGACCCTTCGTAGCCGGAATAAGCCGGACAATCATTCGTCCGATCGTAGATTTACCACAACCGGACTCCCCCATCAAGCCGTATGTCTGGCCAGCAGGTATAGCAAAGGAAACGTTCTCAACCGCCCGGTGGACCTTTCCGCCGAGCCGGCTAGCGCGAAAAGTTTTGGACAGATTTTTCACTTCAAGAATAGCGATGACAACGCACACTCCCCTCTTCAACTGGAATCAATTTAGGTTCTATTTTTCTGCATTCTTCGTCAACATAGGGACACCTTGGATGGAAAACACAGCCGGAAGGTTGGTCGGTAAAAGCAGCAGAAAAACCCGGCATAGGACGCATGCCTAGGTGTGGCAACGAAGCGATCAAGCCTTGAGTGTACGGATGGCGAGGATTATTAAATATGGCTTGGGCAGTATTTATTTCCAATACACGACCACTGTACAAAACAACTATCTGATCACAAAACTTCCGCGCCAACAATAAGTCATGGGTTATTACTATAAGGCTTACGTTATATTGTTCTTTGACCATACAAAAAGTATCATAGACCTGATTTCGCACCACAGCATCCAGTCCCTTAGTCGGCTCATCCGCGATGATCCAGCGAGGGTGTGCTGCCACAGCAATGGCAGTCAATATACGCTGACACATTCCGCCAGAGAGTTCAAAAGGGTAAGAATGCATCACTCTCTCAGAATCAGAAAAACCCATGCGTTCTAGCAGCTCATGCGTACGACGAGTGCTGTCCACCTTACCTTCTCCAGCTAGACGAAAGACCTCCTCAATTTGTCGCCCCACCTTTTGACTGGGATTAAGGGACGTAGCCGGATTCTGGGCTACGAGGGCGATCTCTCGTCCTCGGATTGCACATAGATCCTTTTCGCTAAGGGAAATCAATTCCCGCTCGCCCAAAAAAATCCGACCTTCCACAGTAGCATTAGATTGAAGCAAGCCCATGATGGTAAGGCCCAAGACAGACTTACCGCTTCCACTCTCACCAATAAGACCTGTAATTTGATCCTGAGAAAACGTGAGATCCACGTGGTTTACAGCTTCAATATCACCAGATAAGGTGGCAAAACGGACATACAAATCTTCCACTCTAATATCCATCCTATGCCTCCCCCTATAATATCTGAGCAGCGTCAGCATCGTTATCCAAGTGGTCTCGGAGATAATCAGCAATTAAATTAATACTGAGGCAAAACATGGTTAAACAGGCTGCTGGGGCTAGTAAAACGCGAAAGTCGTTAACAAAATAGAGTTTGGCATCGTTGATCATAATGCCCCAGTCTGAAGCAGGAGCACGCAAACCCAGCCCCAGAAAACTCATGGCAGCTACAGTAAGGACGGTAGACCCTATACGCGTAGCAATAAGCACCAGCAGCGGTAGCAAAATATTGGGTAACACGTGCCGTCGGATGATGTATAAATTACTACCACCCATGGCTCTGGCACCTTCAATGTAGTGCATTTCGCGTATTTCCAAAACCTGGTTACGAACTACACGGGAAAATCTGGCCCAAGAGCTAACCACAATTGCAATCAACAGGCTTTTAATTCCTGGTCCCAGAAGTCCTAAGACAGCCACCACAAAGGCCGTACTGGGTATGCCTTGAAAAATATTAACAATGCCCTGGATCAACTGATCCGCCCAACCGCCAAAATAACCAGAAACTAGTCCGATTGTAAGACCCAGTAACAGTGTGCAGCCGGTGGCAAAGAAAGCAATAAAGACCGAGGAACGGCTACCGTAAATGAGGCGGCTCAGCAGGTCTCTGCCCAAGTGATCTGTGCCCAGCAAATGTTCAGCTGATGGAGACGCCAAGGAGTTGGCCATATTTATGGCATCTGGATCCATTGGTGCAATGAAATCGGCAAAAATGCCGATGAAGATGAAGGCTATCAGTATTGTTAATGCACAATAAAAAAGAACTTTTTTCATACCCGTCTCCCCAATCTGATTTGCGGGTTGAGGTACGAGCAAATGAGGTCCGACAACAGGCAAACCAAGACAAAGGCAAATCCAGTAAAGAGCACATAGCCTTGGATAGCGGTATAGTCTCGGTTGTTAATTGCCGTCAAAGCATAGGTGCCGATTCCGGGGATAGAAAAGATAGACTCCGTAATCATGGATCCCCCGAGGAAACCGCCAAAAACATTGGCAATATGAGTAACTGATGGCGTCAGTGCGTTACGCAAGGTATGCCTAAAAACAAGTTGGCTTTTCCGAAGACCCTTAGCTCGCGCTGTGAGGGCATAATCCTGCACAAGTTCTCCCAAAATAGAAGAACGGAGCAGCCGGGCCACTAAGCAGGCAGAGCTTAAAGCCAAAGCTAAGCACGGCATGATGAAGGCTGTCATAGGCTCTGTGCCGCTGGTGGGCAATAGCTTTAGCTTTTGGGCAAAGATCCAGATCATAAAATATGCCAAGCAAAATCCAGGCACAGACATTATGAAAATTGATAGAATCCTTCCTATAACATCAAAGAGCCTATCTTGAAATACTACTAACAGAATTCCACCAAGAAGACCCAGCACTACAATGAGTGTTAAGGACATAAAGCTAAGTAGCAGTGTGTTTGGCAACAGGCGAAGCATCTCGCTCAGAACTGGCTTATCGTCAAGATATGATTCACCCAGGTCGCCCTTGACCACCCCTGAAATCCAGCGTCCGTACTGAATGAAGATCGGATCAGTAAGACCCATCTCTTCCCGCAGCGCCTGAACTTCCTCCTCCGTGGGAATGTAATCGGGATCGACAGTCAATCGGGCGAGAGCCGGATCGCCCCGTGCAATCAGACCCAAACCAAAAGCTAAGAGAGTGATACCAATTAATATTGGAATTGCCAAGAAAATCTTTGTCATGATATATCGGAGTGTATCGTTCACAGAGAACCTCCTAGCTTAAGTGACGGCGCCGAAACGGAGGCTTCCGGCGCCGTCTGCTAATGGAAAAAACGTTATTCCGCATCCACCCAGGCTAGGTGGCTCAAGTCGAGCATATGAGTAAAGTCCTCATAGCCGGTGATCTGTTCCTTGTTGTAAATTAGATTGCTAGTATCGTAGAACAGAGGCAGGATGGGCAACTCTTCGTTCGCGATTTCCTGTAACTCTACCGCCAACTCATGGAAGCGGTCATCATTCAGCGTAGTCTTCATTTCTGCCAGCAACTCATCTACTTTAGGATTGCTATAAGCTAGGTGCTGGGCCTTGTTGTAAGTTCCCTCACTGCTCATATATATATCCAAAAAGTGGTAAGCATTGAGATTGGACATACCATGTGTCATAAAGTTGGCACCAAGCTCGCCTGCAGCGGACATTTCTTTATAGGTAGCTGAGTCGATGATGTTGACGGTGGCATCAATGCCGAGTTGGGCGATTTGGGCTTGAATGTACTCCATCATTTCCTTATAGGGACCACGGTCTAAATACAGGGATCGGGTATACATTTCTAAGGGGATGCGCTCCTCACCTAGAACTTCTTTTGCTAGTTCTTTAGCCTGGTCCATGTCGTAAATAACCGGCAATTCCACCCAATCGGGACACATGCGATTGATAAGGTTCTGTGTAGGCTTAGCGTAGCCATTCCACAGTTGGTCTACAATCATCTGACGGTCAATAGCCATGCTCACAGCCTGGCGGAGTCGCTTGTCTGAAAACTTCGTGCCTTCCCCCTTGAGAAGCATCATATGAGTAATGGTAGATGTGTGGGAGGCCATAGCAAAACGCTCATCTTTCAGCAGCTCATCAGCTAGGGCAGCAGGCATGGCGCCAAGGTCTAGAACACCCATGATCTCCTCGCTGTCCAGGGCAGCATATCGGGTCTGAGGATCAGCAATGGTTCGAACTTGGATATACTTGGTCTTGGCAGGACCCTTCCAGTAGTCCGCAAAAGCTTCTAGAATCACATACTCATCTTCCTTGATCTCCTTGATCATGTAGGCGCCAGTGCCTACAGGCTGTTCCGTGAAATAACCAGTGGTGGTGTCCCAGGACCCAGGATAGAATATACAGCTAGCGAAGTCTTTCATATTGAACAATAGCCGGGGAATGGACTCAGTAAAGCTAACCTCAACAGTGTAGTCGTCTACTTTCTCACAACCAATGAGGCCGGGATAGAGTTCGTGAACCTTAAAGGTTGTGAAACCAGAAGTGCCGGTTTCCATTAGTTGGTAGCGCTTAAAGTTCTCTACCACCACATCAGCGTTGAAATCTTCTCCATTTTGAAATTTGACGCCCTGGCGAAGGTGGAAGGTCCAAACCGTAGCATCCTCATTACGTTCCCAACTCTCGGCCAACACGCCAAGAGGCTCGCCATTTTCGTCAATGGAAATGAGACCCTCCCAGGTACCTAGACGGTTATTTGAGTAGTAGACATCCTCCAAGCCGGGCACCAGATTACGAGCACCGGCTATGACGATCATATCCTCAGCTGTGCGACTAGGTTCCTCTGTCTCTGATGTTTTGGTTTCTTGAACCTGCTGTTTTTCTGTGACAGATGTGGATGCCTTTTCCGCCTCATCTGCGGATGTGGATGTCTCTTCCGCCTCATCTGCGGATGTGATGTTAGCCCCGCTGCTGTCGGTGGTCTTGGTCTTGTCACAGCCCACCAAACTGAACGCCATAACTAGAATTAAAAGTAGGGCTAATAAACGAAACTTCTTCTTTGCTAAACGCATAATGTTTTGAACCTCCTTTATTCGTTCTATATTAGGGTCCTCAGGTCGACCATATAGGAGGAACAAGACAATACAGCTGTCACAAAACTGTCTTGCGGTCTGCTGAACACAGAAAACGGGCTACTACTGCATTCTTGTGCAGTAATAGCCCGTTTTTGCCACTACATGTTCAGCGTCGCTTTTCTCCAAAGATCCGCAGAGAACCCAAAGCAACTGTACAGGCAAGTCTTCTGGCTCATGGATCTCAGCATCGGCAGTCTTCCCAGCCTAGGGCCAGTGACATAGTTGCGTCTGCTCCCCAATTACAGCGGCGGCTCCGCGTGGGACTTACACCCAACTTCCTTTTTAAGTCCCTCTTAAAGCAGGGACACCTGTTACGGGAAGTATATTATAGGTATTTCTTTTTTGCAAACACGACACGCTCCTATTTTTGACTCAACAGACCCCTATTCGGCAATAAATGATTCTGAAAGCAGTATCATTTTCCAGCAATAAATTTCGTCGAAATCTTACAGAGAAACGACTAGGTATCAATTGCCGACAGCGTGCCATCTTGTTTTAGGATTGAATGAGACGGCACATATCCTCGCACCATCGTTAGGGGATAAATTCTGCTGCCTACACCTATTACAGTGCCGGGATTAAGTACAGCGTTGCAGCCGATTTCTACCAGATCGCCGATTATAGCTCCCATCTTCCTCAGTTCTGTTTTGATGCGGTCATCAGACACTCGGATTTCCACATTCGTCCTATCCGACTTTATATTGGATGTAATCACTCCTGCGCCCAGATGGGTTCCATAGCCTAGAATCGAATCGCCGATATAGTTAAAATGAGGTGCTTCCACCTCTTCAATTAAGATAGAGTTTTTTATTTCAGCCGAGTTCCCTACAACACAATTATTGCCAATAAGAGCATTGCCACGTAGAAAAGCACAATGCCTGATGGCAGTTCCAGGACCTACAATGATATTTGTACCCAAAAAAGCTGACTGGGCGATGGTGGCAGTTCTGGCTATCCAAACATTGCCGGGATGTCTGATATAGTCCGACTCCGGCAACTTATTACCTAAAGCTTCAATAAAGCTACCAATATCTTTCAGGATTTCCCAAGGATATTCAGAATTATTCAGAAGCTCTTCCGCCGCACCATATCCATGAGGGAACAATGCTTTTGTTGTCAAAAATTTTTCCATCTTTTTCCTCAACTGTCAACTATAAATAGCTCATATATGTGCATGCAAAACCCGTAGGCTATAACACCTACGGGGTTCGTGGTCGAGGTGAAGGGACTCGAACCCCCGACATCTTGCTCCCAAAGCAAGCGCGCTACCAGCTGCGCTACACCTCGACGAAACAACGCCATTGTAACCATAGTGCCGATAATCTGTCAATTTATCCTCCAGCTCTTATCCTCCAGCTCTTTGACCGGCAGAGTAGATTGCAACATTAAATTTTTCAACCGACAGACAGACAACCTGGCAATTGCTTATTGAGCAGCCATGAGATCAATCTGGCAGTTAATTTGCGGATAGTGTAATGATCTGCCAATTACATCAAAAGACGGATTCACATTCTCACCTGCTAAAAATAAAGGAGCTGTCAAAGAAATGCTTTCTTTTTGCACCGGATGAACAAAATCCATCCGGTAGCTGTGAAGGGCTAGAGTCGGCACCATTTGATCCAGATCCGAGCCTTGACCATAGCGTCGATCACCTAATAAAGGTAGTTTGCGCAAATAAAACTGGACCCGAATCTGGTGCGGGCGCCCGGTTATAAGCTCGATTAGAACAAAAGACAGGATCTCATCAGCGACAGTAAGCGAAAACAACACTTTATAATAAAGCACTGCTTCCTTTCCCCTTAAAGAATCGACAGCATAATAACGGCCGTCAATTCTATCAGTGGATAGATAATCGCAAAACTCCCCCTCCATTTCTTGCGGTTTTCCTTTGACTAGAGCCAGATAATATTTGCTGACCAGATTATTTCTAAAAGCTTCCGACAATCTACCTGCCGCTTTAGAGGTAAGAGCAAAAATCATCAGACCGCTCGCCGGCTGATCAAGTCGATGCACCAATCCCAACCAGGCCTTTCCGGGCTTAGCTCTGGACTTAACAAGATAATCCTTGATTAGATTTACCATATCGGGTCTGCCGGTGGCATCCGCCTGTGACAGCACACCGGGCTTTTTGACCGCCGCCAGCACATGATTATCTTCGTATATGATTAATGGAGAATTATTTGATATCATCGCCTTTTGCACCGGTATAGCAACTGTAATGATAACAATTATACAGTATAATAGATGAATCAGGAGGACAGCTATGACACCGCATATTCTCATTTGCGACGACGATCCTGTCGTGCATGAATCTTTAATTATCTATCTTGACGCTGAAAACTATACTCATATCTCGGCTTTTGATGGCTTGGAAGCCCTCAAATTATGGGAAAGCGAAAAACCGGATCTGATTATTCTTGATTTGATGATGCCCAAAATGTCCGGCATGGATGTCTGTCGCGAGATTCGAAAAAAGTCTAATGTCCCGGTTATCATGCTGACCGCCAGAGGTGAAGAAATTGACCGTGTTCTGGGTTTAGAGCTGGGCGCTGATGATTATATTGTCAAGCCCTTTAGTCCGCGCGAAGTTATTGCCAGAATTAAAGCAGTCCTGCGCCGCTTTCATGATAATGACACTGGACCGGCATCTTCTATATTGCGCTTTGAAGGTTTGGAAATCAGCCTTGATAATTATCAGGTCAAAGTCAAAGGTGAGAATGTAGCTTTCACACCTAAAGAAGTAGAGATACTCTATCTCCTGGCTTCGCACGCGGGACAAGTCATGGACCGCGAGCAGATATTATCCAAAGTCTGGGGTTATGATTATTTTGGCGATACCAGAACCGTCGATACTCATATTAAGCGCATCCGCCAGAAGATTGATCAGTCTGATGCCAAATACGGTCTGATAACAGTATATGGCGTAGGTTACAAATTTGAAGCTGAAAAATGAAAAACAGTTTCTTAGTACGTAGATTTTTTATTCTGCTAGTGGTGGCAGTCATTCTTTGGACTGCTCTGACGGCTGTCTTTTATTCTTTTATAGCACAACCGGTTTTTACCCGCATCAAAGTTAAGGAAATCACCCCACGCATTGATGTGATTTCGCGCCGGGTTGCCGGTACTACCCGCTATGATCCTTTTGTCAGCGAAACTGTCTCCATGTCCTACGCTCTATTTGGCAACTGGATCTTTTTAGTTGATCAGCAAGGCATTAAGCTTCATACGGAAATCAAGTTTGAATCTGAGCAAGCCCGAGATGCTTTACTTCAACATGTATATGAATCCCATCTGCAGATGTTGGATTCCGATGAAGAGGTCAAATCGCGTATTGAACGGGTTCCGGACATTAAGGGCTCCCTGATTTTTGTTGCCGTTCCGATTAGAGCTGATGGTTTCCGCTATGGAACTGTCGTAGCGGTTCATCCCATGCAGGAAATGAATGCCAGTATTCTCAGTTTAAATTTGGCTTTGCTGTTTTCTTCCTTGGTCGTTTTGCTGATTATGACAGTACCAGTTCTGATCGCAGCTTTCCGAATTGTGCGCCCTCTACAATCGATCAGGAATGTTGCCATAGCAATTTCTGCCGGCGACTTTACACAAAGAGCAGACGATAAAGAAGCAGGAGAAATCGGTGACCTCAGTCGGGCCATGAATCGTCTCGCTTCACAGCTTTCTCAGGCTTTCTCTGATCTGCGAGTTGAACGCAATCGCCTGCGTCAGATACTGGATGGCATACAGGAAGGAATCATTGCCACTGACCGCAATGGTTTGGTGACACATTCCAATACTGCAGTTTGGTCGGTTTTTGGCATCAAAGGACCTGATTTAAGAGGCCTATCTCCCGATGGTTTTCTGCGCACCTCCCGGCTGGATAATTTCTTCAGCCAGGCCATGGAAACCTGTAAGACCACACATGTAGTAATATCAAAAGATCATCGTCAAATCGACTGTATCATTACACCTTTGGAAACAGATCAGCATGTTGTTGACGGCGCCGTTGGTCTCTTTCGAGATATAACAGAGACTGAACGTCTGGAAATGACCAGAAGGGACTATATCGCCAATGTTTCTCACGAGTTGCGCACTCCCCTTACCGCCATGCGAGGATTGCTCGAACCTCTCAGCGAAGGTATGGTCAAGTCTGACAGCGACCGGCAACGTTATTACGAAATTTTGATGAGGGAAACACATCGTTTGTCGCGCCTAATCAATGATATGCTCGAACTCTCACGGATTCAGACCGGGGAAGCGATTATTAAGCAACAGGCATTTACAATCGATCGCATGCTGTCCGATTTGATCTTTAGATTCCAACTTGCCGCTGAGGAGAGCAATCTTACCCTGAGCTTGGAAAATGAACAACCTCTAAATGAAATTCCCTCACTTTGGGGTAATCCTGATCGAGTAGAACAAATTCTGGTTATTCTGCTCGACAATGCAATCAAATATACACCGGAAGAAGGCAAAATTGTCATCAAAGTCCGCGATCAGGAACAGCATTTGGCCATCATTGTCCATAATTCTGGACCCGGCATCAAAGGCGAAGATATCGATCATGTATTCGACCGCTTTTTTAAGGCTGATCGCGCCCATGCTCAACCCGGAACCGGTCTTGGTCTTTCGATCGCTAGAGAACTGGCAGTTCATATGGGACACGACCTGGATGTACACAGCGAGCCTGGTCAGGGAGCGGATTTTCGTCTCTTAATCCCCTACGCAGACACAATAATGGATTCCCAGCAAAACTTGAAGGAAGTATTTTCCTGTACCCCTGACGACCACGAACTAGTCATCAACGGTATTGACGAAGACGTTATCAATCCATCCGGCGTCTCTGAGTCCGAACATAACAGTGATCAGGCTATAATGAGTACCGAGGCGGACACTAAGGATCTGTCACTATCAGATACCATCAAATCTCTATTCAAAAGCAAGAGTTCCAACGATGAGCAAGATCAGAATTAACAGATATATCTCTGCTGCAGGATACTGCAGCAGGCGTGAGGCAGATAAATTGATTGAGGCAGGGCGAGTTCAGCTCAACGACGATCTGGCTAAAATTGGCGATCTGGTCGGTGCTATGGATATTGTCAAGATTGGCGGCAAAACTATTGTTCCTCTTGAGCAAAACCTGCTAGTGTATCTGGCCTTTTACAAACCTATTGGTATTACTACCACTACCGACAGGAGAAGAAAAGATAATATCATCGATTATATCAATTATCCACAGCGGATCTTCCCGATCGGCAGATTAGACAGAATGTCGGAAGGTCTGATCTTGCTGACCAATGATGGGTCAATGGTTAATCCCATTTTGCGAGCAGAGAACAAGCATGAAAAAGAATATGAGGTTGTTGTCGATAAAGCAATAAATGATGAAGAACTCTGGCAGCTGCAAAACGGCGTTCCGGTTCTGGGACAGATCACAAAATTCAGTAAAACCAAACGCTTAGGCAAAAACTCTTTTCGCGTGATTTTGACCCAAGGCTTAAACCGTCAGATCCGCCGCATGTGTGAATATTTAGGCTTTGAGGTTGTCTCCTTAAAGCGGATCAGAATCATGCATATTAATCTAGGCAATCTGCAACTGGGTACCTGGCGCTATTTGACTTATAAAGAATTAAATGAATTAAAACGACTGACAGGCAATATGTAATATTGCTACACATCCTCTGCCTTGAAAGAAATGCAGATCTCCTCTAGCTCAGGCTCCAACTTAACCAGCTCTACACCAGCTGACATCAGCATCCGTTTAGAAGCGATGACAATATCTGTTTCACTGTATTTGTCTGATAAATACAGTACTTTTGTAATACCGGATTGAATGATAGCTTTAGCACATTCATTACAGGGAAATAAAGGCACATAGATGCGGCAACCATGCAAGTCACGGCCGGAGGCGTTCAAAATGGCGTTTAATTCTGCATGGCAGACATAGAGATATTTTGTCTCTAGCGTATCTCCATTGCGGCTCCAAGGAAATTCATCATCACTGCAACCATATGGCATGCCATTATAGCCGATACTGACAATTTTATTCTGTGGCGATACAATGCATGCCCCTACCTGTGTGCCGGGATCCTTGCTCCGCCTGGCAGCCAACAGTGCGACGCCGAGGAAATAATCATCCCATGAAATATAATCCGTTCTCTTCATACAGCACCCTCTATTTCTAACCTCAGCCTAATCTATCCGAATCTTCCACAAGCCGTGAACAGTACAGAATTCGTACACTTCAGCAGGTTCATCTTTGAGTATAAATTCGATATCAACTTCATCCTGATCAGGGAAACAGATCTGATAACGATTGCCTTGTACCACAGCAACCCAAGTAATTACACCATCAGCAGCTTGCTCGTGATCTGTTCTGGCTTTAACAATGATGCCCCGGTCCGTTTTTTCTACTGAAAGTATATGGTCACAAACATCATCAGTGGTTGTCTTAGCCTCGAGAAGCTCCATGGGCTCATCACAACATATAAGCTCACCCGCCCCTTCATTCAATAAAACAACGAGATTGGTACAGGCATCACAATAATAGAAGCGAATCTTTTTCATATTGTTCCCCTTGTCAGAAATATAATTAGTTTCATTTTTCAATATCTGATCTGTACTCATCTGGTAAGTACTCAGAGTTGAATTATGCACAGTAGCAGAAGCTAATGGCATCTGCTCACGTTCGGATTTGCGGCGTCGCAAAATAAAAATAATTAATTTAATCAAAGCTATCATCAACAGGATAGCCAGAGCAATTAGAGTAATAGTAGCACCGTCTCTAAAGCCATAGGGCAAGAAGCTCATTTCAACAGTATGCTCACCTGCTTCCAGCTCCAATGCCATTAGAGAATCATTAATTGTTAGAACAGCCTGGGGCTTGCCGTCTACTTCTGCTGTCCAGCCGCGATCATGAGGAATAGTTAACAAAAGTACCCCAGCTTCGGGCATCGCAATCTTACCTCTGAAATAAGCATCAGAGAAATATGTCAAGTCAAGCTGCGTCTCTTGCAAACGTTGGAAGGCGGTGGTAAATGCTTCTTGATCCAATTTGGCAGCATATAATTCAATTTCACCTGATTTTTCTGTTTTGGCACTGAGACTGATCTCAATAATAGCGGTCTGTCCTGCCTCGAGATAGCCAACCTCCGCATTGCCAATTGCCTTGGCGGAGAAATTGAAGCTTCTGTCCTCTACCGTAATCTTACCTGAGGAAGTGCGGTGACCTCTCATATCAAAGGCCAGATTATAAGTGCCCGGCTCTACTGCTGTCAGCAAGAAAGTATAAGTTGGAGTACCGTCATCTGAATCTTTTTCAAAACTGAAGATATGATCAGATTCGCCATAAAAATCAATATTCCCTTGCAGTGCCGATTCGATCTCAAGCGGCACTGCAACGAAAACATCTGAAAACTCCGGATCCATAGCGCGCAACAAACGATTTTGATTGTCGAGCGGATTTTCGCCGGCACTGTCATAATACAGTACATCAGGGGATACCTTGTATCCCAGGTTCAAAGCATAGGGATTTTCCAACGCTTCAACATCATCATTAGATAAAACCAAATATCTATTTGCATCCTGCCAGTAATCCTTGTTGCGCAAGATCAGATAGCGGATACCGAACAAACTATCAAGGACAATATTCGACCCGTCGTATTTATAACTATTAATGCCATTGCTGAACAATCCTAGTTCTTTAAAAAACCGAACCGGCTTTTCCGGTGAAGTTGAAGCAAAAAGAGTTAGCCCTTTGAGGTCATATAGGAAAGGATCATTAGAGGTTTTAGCCGGGTAGACCTCCGTGCGAAAAAAAGATGTATCTTCAGTAAAATCCTCCAGCTGTATTGCAGCAGCCCGCACCGATTCCGCTACCGTTCCGCTGGCATAACCGTCCCTGCTGCCAAAATATTCATTTTTGTCCAGATAGTAGATACCGGTACAAGTTGAAAAAATTAACTCTGCAATTATTGCGGCAAGTAGCAAAAGGGTCACCGGTCTCTTGCTCTGCTCGGCGTCCAGCAAGCGGATAAAAACAAATGTGTACAGCAGAATGAAAACAATGCTGATTAAAGCGCTGTAGCTTGAAGCTTTATTTTCACCCATCTTCTCAACCACAATAATCAATGCAATCAAAGTAAATGAAAAGCCGAAAATCGTCTCCCGTTTTAGCTGTCTAATGCCTGGAAGAGCCTCATAGAGAAAGGTCAGGATAACAAAGATGTACACAAATGAATTGCGATAAGGCAGCTGATTGGGATAATGAAACCCATGCCAGATAAAATTGAGTATATTGGTACTGAAACTTAAAACCATAAAGGCAATAACTGACAGACTAAGCACACGGTCTCTTAATTTAACCCTTGAGTTCAGAAAAGCAACGGGTAATAGGAGCAAAACCAGAATTCCCGAATACAGATTGGGGAAACCGCTGCGAACTGTAGGTTCAACCAGCAAAAGATGCTGACCGAAATAGTCAAACAAGGTGGCAACTTTCTCCACTGCAGTCGGAAAAGTATCATTGGCTGCAGATGTAACTTGCAGAGCCAGATAAGTTGGCCAGAGCATAAAAGCAGAAAGACCTACACCCAGTGCAGTAAAAAATATAGTTTTTACTGTGGTTAATAATTTTATCAACGAGTTATGCTCCGGCGTAAAGCGAAACAGGAACGGAAAGTACAATAATGCTGTCATCAGGCACACGAACCAGGCCATATAGAAATTGACAAACAACAGATAGGCTAGACTCAAAGTATAAAGCCAGAATTTGTTATCCCTGATCAGGCAAACCAGACCCAGAATTACCAAAGGTGCCACATATAAAGAATCAAGCCACATGATATTCCAACCATAAGCAATCACATAGGAAGAAACAGCATACATGGTTGAAAAGCCAACAGCCAGCGGACCATGCTTCCGGAAAGTTTTTCTAAGAAATATATTAAAAGTAAAACCGGCTAGAGACAATTTAATTAGAGTCAGCAGCAAGATTCCTTCAGTCAGGAATGCCGCCGGAAAGAGCAGCAGGATTAAATTTAATGGACTGGCTAGATAATATGCAAATAAAGCATAGAAATTAACTCCCAATCCGCCGGCAAAACTGTAAAATAAACTGCCGCCACTAAGAATTTTCGTCCGTAGCTCAGCCAGAAAGGGCGCATATTGATGATAAAGATCGACAGTTAAAATATGTTTATCACCAAAGGGAAAAATTGCTCTGCTGGCGTAAGCAATTGATAAAATCAGAAAAGGCAGGAAGAAAGACATCACCGCATAGCTGCGGTCTGCCTGTCTGGTTAAATCATGTTTAGATTTTAAACTGCGATCAGGCATAATTTCTCCTACCTTACAGCTTTATTAAGTATAACACTTCAGATATTTCACATGAATGAAAAAGCGACTACATTTTATAGTCGCTTAATACATGTATCATCAAAACAAATTTAGAAAAAGGTTTTTTTATCTTTCTTGTCCTTCTTGGTTTTCTTTTTAGTCTTCCTCTTGCCGCCTACTTTCTTTAGGATGGCAGATATTCTCTTCACTGCATTAACAGCGGCAATGACCTGCTGAATAGTACCTCTTGAGGATTTTCTTTTGCTTTTGCGGGAGAAGAAAGACTGAACAGAGTCCACGATACCAATCGTTGCAGAGCCTACAGTGTCTACAACATCGGCTGCCGCTCCACTGACTACTTCTACATCTTCAAGAATTGCAGGTATAGTGTCACCTGCTTGTTCTGTGATCAGAGAGACATCTTCGACGATCGCATCAACCTTTTCGAGCAGATCGGGCAATTGTTGGATAGTATCGGTCAGAGCGCTTCTGTTTTCCTTAAGCAAAGTATGTGTTTCTTTGACAGTTTGAGCAGCTCGGATCAGGAGCACTGCCAGAGCTACCAATGCTGCTGCACCGCAAAGGATTAATAGCGCTAGCAACAAATCTGTCAGGTTGACTGTCACAGCAAGATATACTAGGTATTGCATACTAATCTCCTAATCTATTATCTACTCAATTTGAAGCCAGAGAGCGATAGGGCTAAAGTCTGTTGCAGATTTTGCTTAAGCCTTCGCTTTTGCTTCTTTAGCTGCCTCATCTGCAACGTCTCCGGCAACATCAGCTGCATCCTTATTCAGCTTGGCCTTGACTTCCTCGAATTTCTCTTTAGCAGTTGCAGCAGCTTTGCCGCCAAATTCACGGGCTTTTTCTACACCGACTTCAAATCCGGCTTTAAGATCCGCCCGTGTTTCCTGTCCTGATTTTGGTGCCAGCAGTAAGGCTGTTACCCCGCCAATAATTACTCCACCCAATAGTCCCAGGAGTGTTCCCTTACAAACATTTGACTTATCAGTCACGCCAAAATAATCTTTTAGTCCTCTTGTCATGTTTTTGTCCTCACAATTTATCTATTTGCGCATTATCGGGCACATACCGATTGACAGCCATTGAATTCCTCTAATATATCTAAGTCGTCAGCTAGATTTTCATTTTAATATATTTGAGGCAGATCACAAACCCCTATATGCATAATGAAGAAAAATAATAGCTGTACTGCTTATAATACACGAATCCGGCAGGATTGTCCCGATCAATCGGATTATTTATTTTTTAGATTCTTACGCCATGAAAAACTGCCAATCACAACTTCATTGTAATCTCCGGCGCATGCCTCTGTCCGCCCAATGATTTGCGCCTCAACCTGATACTTGGCTGCAATTGCCATCAGATCAGCCGAAATAGTCGGATTGCAATAGATTTCCATGCGGTGACCCATATTGAAGACCTGGTACATTTCCCTCTCGCTAATCTGACCGCTATCAAGAATGGCTTTAAATAAAGCCGGCATTGGAAACAGATTATTCTTGACATATCGGATACCTTGAGCAAAATCAATGCACTTTACCTGCCCGCCGCCAGTGCAATGAATAATGCCAATAATGTTTTCACGATGGGTCTTCAACATTTCATTTACCGGCGGCAGATAAGATCTGGTAGGCGATAATAAAGCCTCACCAATACTTAAGTTACTGCCGGGCAGTTTATCTTCAAGTAGATATGAACCCGTATATACTTTATCTTCAGATATTGTTTCAGAATACGATTCGGGGTATTTCTCAGCATAGACATGATGCAGAAGCAGATGTCTGGCTGCAGTTAAACCATTAGAGGAAAGGCCAGAATTTTCTTGTTCTTCATACACTGCCCTGCCGGTCGATGACAGTCCTATAATATCCAGTCCGGATATGATCTCACCTATATTAATCACTTTATTACGAGGCAATCTTACCATCATGGTGCTGTCACAGATAACTGTTCTAACCAGATCGCCAACATCAGCCGTTTCACCGCCGGTCATCAGTATTTTCACTCCATATTCAGCCAGACGTAAGATTGCTTTGTCATATCCGGATATTATGCTGGCTAAAACAGCGCCGGGGATACGATGAGCATTTCTGCCAATAGTATTCGACAGTAAAAAAGGCCCTGTTGCACCGATTGCCAATAAATCATCCGAATTCATTACTAAAGAATCCTGGGCGATTCCTTCAAACCAGGTACAATCACCGGTTTCACGATACATTAAATAGGCCAGAGCTGACTTGGTGCCGGCACCGTCAGCGTGAAACGCAGAACACCATTCCGGATCCCCTGCCGGATCAGGGATAATTTTGCAAAATGAACCGGGAAATAATCCGGGATCTTGTTGTGAAATTGCAGCTTTCACATCATCCTTGGTCGGAGAGACCCCGCGCGACAGATAAGCTTCAGAAGTCATTTTGTCCTCCAATATGCTTTCGAGTATACCTATAAGCCGGGTTCTGTCGAGAACAGTCATCTATCTTGGCCCATTGTCTCCAACAGGCTCGAGCCACCTCCTCGGGACTGCGGATCTCCATTATCCCACCACGGTGTTGCTCCAGACGGGGTTTACAAGGCCAGCCAGTTACCAGACTGCCGGTGAGCTCTTACCTCACCCTTTCACCCTTACCTTTTGAGGCGGTATCCTTTCTGTTGCACTTTCCTTAAAGTTACCTTTACCGGGAGTTACCCGGCGCCCTGATCCTGGGAGCCCGGACTTTCCTCCGCACTTTACTTTCGCTTCGGTGCGGCGACTGTCCAGTATACTCGAAAGCTTTTACATTATACTTAATCTACAGGCAACGTAAAGATGCATACGTTAACAATGTACATCATTGTTTAATAATCGGTTTATATATACAGTAATTTTCCTATCGACAGCAGAAGGGCTAAGCATCTTGGCTCGATATCTCAATTCACGCTTTAACAACATGAGTTCCGCTTGCGTTGGCTCCCGGCTCTGCCATCTCTGCATCAATAATGGACCTAATGCCAACTCAACCTCGGATAACTCATATTCCACTGCTTCGGTTAGCGCAGAAATAATCACATAAGGATAAGCTTTTGCTGCCACGACATCCTCAGTCAAAAGCCTCCATTGATTAGTCTGCAAGAACTTACGCACTAGGACCAGATCACTTTGCGCTTGGATAACAAGCTTTACTCCCTCAGGAAGTGGCAAAGCATCAGAAAGAATAGAAATAATTTCTTTGCCTCCCAGTCCAGCCAATACAATGGTATCAGCCGTTCTGACAGTCACTCCTTTGAGTCCTGCACTATGTATTAGTCTGATGCGATTTTCCGCACCTGCCCGCAAAATATTATTTCGTGCACGATCACAGGCATCACTGCTAATATCAATAGCAATTATCTCCTCACATCTGTTCCGGCAAGCTAGTGCCAAAGGCAGCAGGGCATGGTCTGTCCCAATATCAATCACTCTCCGGCAATATCCTACAGCACCAGCAATATATTGTAGTCTGCGGTCCAATTTGGGGACTAAGTTTTTTTTAGTCAAGGTACTCCCTCAGCTTTTTACTGCGACTGGGATGCCTCATCTTCCTTAATGCTTTTGCTTCTATTTGCCTGATCCTTTCGCGTGTAACATTAAATTCGCGACCGACTTCTTCCAAGGTTCGTTGACGACCATCATCAAGACCGAAGCGCAGGCGCAAAACCTTCTCTTCCCTTGGGGTCAGTCCTTTTAATACCTCCAGCAGCTGTTCTTTCAATAGAGTAAAAGCTGCCTGGTCGGCCGGAGATGGCGCATCATCATCAGGGATGAAATCTCCCAGATGACTATCTTCCTCTTCTCCTATCGGCTTCTCCAAGGAAACCGGCTCTTGAGATTTTTTCATAATTTCTCTTACTTTTTCCGGAGTAATATCCATCTCATTGGCAATCTCTTCTATCTCAGGCTCCCTGCCTAGTTCTTGTAATAATTGCCGTTGAATGCGGATCAGTTTGTTGATAGTTTCTACCATATGGACAGGTATACGAATTGTTCTGGCTTGATCAGCTATAGCCCTGGTAATGGCCTGACGAATCCACCAGGTAGCATAGGTACTGAACTTAAAGCCTTTGGTGTAATCGAATTTGTCCACAGCCTTGATCAGGCCGAGATTACCTTCCTGAATCAAATCCAGAAATTGCATGCCTCTGCCCGTATATCGTTTGGCAATGCTTACTACTAAACGTAAATTTGCTTCCGTCAAATGCTGTTTGGCAAATTCATCGCCGGCTTCCATACGGATTGCCAGCTCTCTCTCCTCCTCGGCTGTCAGCAGATCAACTTTGCCAATTTCTTTAAGATACATGCGAACCGGGTCGTCTACCAGCATAGAATCATTAAAAGCTTCTGCTTTTTTATTGCGATCGCGCTCTCGTTCTGCTTCTTCTTTTTCATCAATGACCTCAATGCCGGCCCGCTCCAGTCCTTCGATAATTTCATCCAGACGGTCTTCCTCAAATTTGATGCGTTCCAAATAATCAAGCACATCATCTTGCTTAAGGATTTTTTTGTTTGCTCTGCCTTTAGTAATTAATGGACGCAAAACGGACATATCAAGATCAGACATGGGTACATCATCAATATCAAGATCATCCTCATCAAGTTCATCATCACTCAAGTCAAAAATGTCTTCTTCAATACTATCTTCAGCATCATCAGAAATATCATCAAACATATCAACGTCTATCTCTTCATCTTCCGCGGCTTCAAATTCGTCAATAGTTTTGTCATCATCAAGATAGTTCTCTGTTTCCGGATCGTTCTCATATTCATCTAAGTCCTGAATTTCCACTTCAGTTGCTGCTAAGTCTTGTTCGTCAGTTTCCGACGGTAATTCCACTGCCTCAACCTTAGCCTTTGCTTCGGCTTTGCCTGTCACAGTTTCTTTTGCAGTAGCAGCTTTTTTATCTGTTGCTTCTTTACTTTTGGACTCAGCTGTATTTTGGAGTTTTTCAGCTTTACTACGGCTAGCTTTTGGGGCAACAGTTTTCTTATTCTCGGCTTGGCGGTCGAGACTTTTATCAGCGGTATCCGTTTTTTCATTTTTGCTCATCTGATTCTCCTTAATAAATTTAAATAATTAATCAATATAATTTTTGTTTCCATTTGATCCCCTGAGTTTGCAATTCCTTATATTGGGCTAGATATTCTGTTCTTTCAGAGGCACTGGCAGCAGCTTTGGCTTGAGCAAGCAGTGCTTCGCCCTCTCTGTCAAATCTCTCTGATCTCAGACGATGGAATAAACGTCCTATGGCAGCTCGCTTTTGCCGTATACCTGTCAATTCAATGGAATTCATGCTGGCTTCCATTAAGGAATTAGCGAGATCACGGTCACTGTCACCAGCACTGGATTCCTCGATAATTCCCGGCAGATCAGCAGTCGAAAAAGATCCATCTTTGCCGGCAGCTAAAAGCTTGCTTGCAACTTTTCGCAACAGACCTGCCGAAAAATCTTCAGGCTCGATTACAAAATCGAGTTCAGACAACAAACCATTAAATTCACTCAGCAAAATAATTAATTGTATCTCATCCTCTCTGGCAGTAGAGATATCTTTTGCTCTTGCTCCGGCACTTGAGATTGTTCCCCCATCCGGAGTTCTGCCATCCTGACTATTGAGATCGGAATTACGCCTCCTAGCGATTTCAGTCATAACAGCCTTTGTTGTTGTGCCGATTTCTGCAGCTACTTTGGCAGCATAAATCTCGCGCAGTATAGCGTTCTTTTCTTTAGCAAGCAGATTGCAAGCCAGATTTTGATAGCTCAGGACTTGTAAAGCTCCCTCCTCGGATAAGGATTCTTGCCTAATCATTTCCAACTCAAAGGCCAATGGTTCCATCACATTATCCAATAAGGCCTTGAATCTGGCAGGTCCATAGACACGGATATAATCATCCGGATCCTTATTTTCAGGAATAAGCAGTACGGATACTTCTATTCCGGCTCTGTCCAGTAACGCAGTAGCTTTTGATGTGGCATTTCTACCTGCCCGATCAGCATCAAAACAGGTAATGACACGATTGGTATGCCTTTTTAACAAATTGACCTGGGCAGAAGTCAGAGCGGTGCCCAGTGTAGCTGCAGCATAATCAATCCCCGCCAAATATAGACTTATTACATCAAAATATCCTTCAACTATAATTATGCTGTCTGACTGGCTGGATTTAGCAAAATTAAGGCCGTACAAATGCTTACCCTTATGGTAAATTGCCGTTTCATTGGTATTTAAATACTTAGGACCTGATTCATCTAAAGCGCGTCCGCCGAAAGCAATAAGATTACCGCGAATATCAAAGATCGGAAAAGTAATCCGGTTGCGGAAAAAGTCGATTAATGTTTTCTGTCTGCTGTATATAGCCAAGCCTGACGCCAGCATTTCCTCTTGCGTATATCCCTTGCTTTGCAGATGCTGACAAAGTTGATCCCAGGCTGCCGGCGCAAAGCCTAAGCCAAATCTCTTAGCAACAGATTGATGAATTGATCTTTGCTCCAGATAGAATCTGGCCTTAAGCCCCTCCTCATCCAGCAGCTTAGTATAATAGAATCGTGCTGCATCCAACATAATAGCCAGCAATCTCTTCCTTACGCGCTGCCTTTCAATTAGTTGAGGATCATCACTTTCCGGTATTTCAAGGTTGACGCGTTTAGCCAGGAAACGCACCGCGTCCGGGAAAGATAGATGCTCAATTTCTTGGATAAATTTAATGGCGTTGCCACCTTTATGGCAGCCAAAACAATAGAATATCTGTTTCCTGGGCGCCACGCTAAACGAAGGGGTTTCTTCCTCGTGAAAAGGACAGAGTCCAAAAAGATTGGCAGAACTCTTTTTGTCAAGTGGTACATAAGAAGAAACCAGATCAACAATATCTGTTCTGGCTAATACCTCAGTGATTAAATTTTCAGGGATCAGGCCTGCCAAAAAGCTTCCACCAATCTCATTTCAACATTTGCTCATTGATAGGTTCGTTTCAAATCAGAGTTTTCCCTCTCTGCGGACCCTTTTCCTATACGCAAGCCAGAGCGCACACTCAAGTCTTTTCTTCATCAAGCGGCAACTGATTTCGTTCACGCCGGTGAGATCACCATTGACATGAAGAACATCTGCAGCGCAACCGCCGCCACAATGATATCGTGCCCAGCAGCTTGAACACGGCTCTTGATCAGACAATAAAAAGCGATAGAAATCTTCTTGGACAGACCGTTTCAGATCACGTCGTTCATTGTAGACAGAACCCAGTCTATATTCCTGCTCACCCACCAGTTGATGGCAGGGATAGATATCCCCATTGGCCGCAACTGCACAATATTCCAAACCAACGCCACAGCCCTTAAGTCTCTTGTATAAACAAGGACCACCGGTGAGATCCAATGCAAAATGAAAATAATTGATATCTTTACCCTGGCTATCAATCTCATCGATAGCCAGAGCCAGCTTTTCATACTCTGTTTCAATAGCGGGAATATCTTCCATGCTGATGCCGTAATCACAGCCGGGAGCTGAAATAACAGGTTCTAGAGAAATATTATTGCCAAACTCCGCCAGATGAAGAGCGTCAGCAGTGAAATCTAAATTATATCTGGTAAAAGTGCCGCGGATATAATACTCCTGTCCTACTCTTTCAACAATAAAATCGCGAATCTTCGGAGCCACCTTGTCATAGGAGCCATTTCCTTTAGCATCAAGACGCATACGGTCATTCACTTCCCGCCTGCCGTCGAGCGATAACACCACATTTTTAAAATACTTATTAATAAAAGAGGTTTTTTCGGCATCCAAAGAGGTTGCATTAGTAGTCAAAGTCAATCTGATATTCTTGCCCGCAGCAAAACCGGCTTGTCTGGCATATGCTGCCAGTTTCTTAACTATATTCCAGTTAAGCAGTGGCTCACCGCCAAAAAAATCCAGATCTAAATTTCTTCTATCTGCCGCTTTAGCGATGAGAAAATCTACTGCCCGCTTTCCTGTCTCGTAGCTCATCATACTCCGGTCCGAATCTCCGTAGGTACCGTCTGCCGCAAAACAATATCTGCATCTCAGGTCACAAGCCTGACAAATAATCAGGCACATAGCCTTGAGCACTACGCCATCCGGATATAATTGATCAGCACTAACCTTAACGCCTTCGGCAAAAAGTTCACCGGCTTCAATCAGTTGCTCTATCTCAGAGCATAAAACAGTCACTTCCTCAGCTGGCAACTCCGGAACATAATCTCCGGGCCGATCCGGCATTTTCAAATCATTAGCCTGATAAGCCTGAATAAGCAAAAAAGCGGCTTCATCTAAGTGATGGAAGGCGCCGCTTTCGCTGTCATAGGCAAAAAACTCACCATTGAATCGGAAAGTATGGGTCAATCCTTAATATCCCTCTTTTCACAAGGTTGGTTCGCTACAGTGCAGGAGGTCTTGCATGCTGATTGGCATGAAGTCTGACACTCGCCGCAGGCTTTGCCATCTTTGCTCGACAGTTTAGTTTTATTCTGAATTGTCTTAATATATTTCATTGTGCTACCTACTTTTCTTCCTCATCCTCAGTTTCCAATACAGGTCTGGATACACTGGCAATGGCACTTTTCTTAAAGGTCATCATGGTATTGGCTACGCTGGTATAAATCGTCACTTCATCATCAGCAATGCTGGCAATACGACCAACAATCCCACCAATAGTGAACACATTATCTCCTACCCTCATAGCATCAAGCTGCTCTTTCAGCTTTTTCTCTTTTTTCTTTTGCGGCCTGATCATCAGAAAATACATCACTACAAAAAGTAGTACAAAGGGGGCGATCATACCCAACATGCTGCCTGTGCCCGACTGGCTATTGAGCGCACAATATTGTAAACTAAAAGTCATTATATACCCTCCAGTACATATTCAGATATGCCAATCATATCATTAAAAGAAAATGACTGTAAAGGGAGTAAAGTTGCAGGTATAAACTATGAGTTATGCTGACAAAATTTTTGTTGAAAACTGCAGGACTATTTTAGACGAAGGCATTAGTAATGAGGGTACAGTTATTAGGCCTCGCTGGCAGGACGGTACTCCTGCCTATTCAATCAAGAAATTCGGTCTTGTCAATCGCTATGATCTGAGTAAAGAGTTTCCGCTTCTTACTTTACGACCAATTAATTGGAAAGCGGCCTTGCGCGAGATTCTCTGGATTTGGCAGAAAAAATCCAATATTATTGCTGAGCTCGGCAGTAAAATCTGGGATCAATGGGAAATGCCTGATGGCACGATCGGCAAGGCTTATGGTTATCAACTGGGACAAAAACATATCTACCCTGAAGGAGAATTCGATCAGGTTGACCGTATCCTGTGGGAGTTAAAACATACTCCATCCAGCCGTCGTATGTTAACCAGTCTCTTTAATTTCGCAGATCTGCATCAGATGGCACTATACCCTTGTGCCTGGAGCATGACATTTAATGTCGAAGGCGACAAGCTCAATGCAATTCTCAATCAAAGATCGCAGGATATGCTAGCTGCCAATAACTGGAACGTAGTCCAGTATTCCGCCTTGGTAATGATGTTTGCTCAAGTTACAGGATTCAAACCCGGTGAGTTTGTCCATGTCATTGCGGATGCCCATATTTATGACCGACATATCGAGCTGGTTGAAAAGGTTATATCCCGCCCTGCTTTTACTGCCCCTGTATTCAAAATTGACCCTACAATTAATGATTTTTATGACTTTACCATTGATAGCTTTGTGGTTGAAGATTATCAACATGGCGACAAGATCGGTGCCTTTCCGATCGCCGAATAAAAATCAAGCTTAGGTAGATATGATGAAAATAGTAGTAGCTTGTGATCGCAACTGGGGAATTGGCTTTGAGGGCGACCTTTTGGTGCATATCAGGGGCGATTTAAAGCGCTTCCAAGCAATTACTACCAACAATATTGTGGTCTATGGCCGCAAATCCCTTGCTACTTTTCCCGCTGCACAGCCCCTAAAAAACCGTCTTAACCTGATTTTGACCACGGATAAGGATTTCTCTGCACCTCCGGCTTTAATTGTTCACAGTCTGCCAGAATTATTGGCACTGTTACAAGAATTAAAATTGCAGTTTGCAGAGAAAACTATTTATATTATTGGGGGAGCAAGTGTTTATGAGCAATTACTCCCTTACTGCGATGAGATTCTTTTAACTGAGATTGATACAGTATTTACTGCCGACAGCTACTTCCCCGATCTGGCCGGATCTGAGAATTGGCGTCGAGCTAATATAGGGCCCTGGCAAGAAGAAAATGGTCTCAGATATCGCTATATCAACTATGAGCATATTAGAAAGCTGACAATACGCAGATTAGTCCTTAGCGATGCCTCACAGTTGGCCAAACTTGGTCTGATCGGTCTGCCGACTACAGCGAAACAACTGCGCTCATTGTTTAGGATCTGGAATCAAGCCGACGGCGGCAGTATCCTTTATTCAATACTGGACCGGGGCAATGTAATCGGTTTGGTACGGGCAGCTCAACCTGTATTGAATAGTGACTTAGTCTGTCTTAGTTGGCAGACACCCCACTCCCTGACACAGTCTGATTGTGAATCAATAATTGATCAGGCTCTGAATATTAATCCTGAGTTTTACAGATTAGAAGTCATTTCCGAGCTAGAATTGGTGAACTCGGAAAAAGTCTTAGCGATATTGGGCACCAGATGCGGGCAGCATTTTCCGGCCCATTGCAAAACCGTGTTTCGACCGGATCGCGCAGGTTTAGCAATTGCCTTTATTTCTTTCCGATCTTTTGGTTATTTGGCTCTCAAAGCATTGGCAACAGAAGACAAAGTGGTAGGCATTTCTTTTTGGCGTACAGACGAAATCCTGACTGACCCTGATCTCCTTTCTGCTGCTGAATACTTGGGTTTGGCCGACAATAATGGCAGGCCGATTATAGTGAATGCTGATCAGACAATATATACCAGCGATTTAAATCGAGATTATTTAATACAAGCCGGCAATGATTTGCTGAATTATTTATCCGGAAACGTAGCATCACCCTCTATTCAATATGAACTATTACACTCGACTAAATTTCAGCGCCAAGTTTGGCAGGAAATTATGGCTATCCCCTATGGCAGCACCGCCACCTATGAGCAGATTGCTGCCAGGGTTGTACCGGCAACTGAAAACCATCAGAACTATGCCAGAGCGGTTGGCAATGCCTGTGCTGCCAATCCTCTGCCGCTAATAATTCCTTGTCATAGGGTTATCGGTAAAGACAGCAATCTGGTTGGTTTCAGCGGCGGTGTAGATATAAAGGATTATCTTCTTAATCTTGAAATGGAAAATGCCCAGAAACTCTTGCGGCCCATTAATGAATAATTCCACCGTATCTTAATAAATGCCGGGATACACCGGGCGCTTAACCGGACCGGAACTTACGCCGGGCGGTTCGGTTGATTGACAGAATGCTCTTAAAACAGTACAATTCCATAGAAATCGGGGTGTGGCTCAGGTGGTAGAGCGCTTGGTTCGGGACCAAGAGGTCGCAAGTTCAAGTCTTGTCACTCCGACCAAGCAAAATGCCCTTGGAGGAAATTGCAGTTTTACAAGGGCATTTTTGCTTTTTTTTATGCAGTTGCGGTGTCTGTTTCTCTTAAAGATTGATAATCTCCCCGTCATAATTTCTAATGTAGTTAAATTTATTATAGAATATTATTAGTAATTACAATAGCGAATGTTTATCATGTAATGTATGATGATTACAGATGAAAGGGTTTTCTAATGGATACGAATATATTGAAATACATGGCTTTTATTAAAACTGTAGAAACCGGCAGCTTTACCAAAGCTGCTGCTGCACTTAATTATTCACAATCCGGTATTAGCAGGATGATAAACGACTTGGAAAAGGAATGGGGCATTGCTCTAATGGAACGAAGCAGAGCTGGAGTTCACCTGACCTCAGATGGAATGCAACTGCTGCCTTATGCTAAAAATCTCTGTGCTGCCTACAACAAATTGCAAATGCAAGTTGATGAGTTAAGCGACCTGCAAGCCGGTCTGATTCGTATTGCAGCCTTGAGCAGTGTCGCTACACATTGGCTGCCAAATATCATCAAGGAATTCCAGAAAGACTATCCGAATATTGACTATGAGCTATTTCTGGGAGACTATAGCGAGATTGGCGAGTGGGTATCCGACGGTTCGGTAGATTGTGGTTTCACTCGCCTGCCCACACTCCCGGATCTGGAGACCATTTTTCTCGATCAGGATAAGAATCTGGCTATTTTACCCGAAGGACATCCTCTGACAGAGCTCAACAAGGTCCCGGTAGCTGCTCTCTGCGACTATCCTTTCTTGCTCTTGGAAAAAGGTCCTAAGGCTGAAATTTCTGAAATATTTGAAAGTTACGGTTTGACGCCGAAAATATTCTTCACTACCTGGGATGATTACGCCATCATGTCTATGGTTGAAAGCGGCCTGGGTATTAGTGTCCTGCCACAATTAGTATTGAAGCGTGTTCCCTATCGGATAATCATCAAGGAGCTTGATGTTCCTGCTTCACGTGACATCGGGCTTGTCCTTAAGGACAAGAAAACCGCTTCTCTGGCAGTCAAGCGGTTTCTTGATTATTTGCACTATAGATAATTCATCTCGGTAAGGGCTGAACGGATATTGCTAATCCTCTCTGTCCTAATCATCTCTTAGAGTCTTCTGATATACAGTCCAGGTGTCTAGGACCAATACAATGGCAAATAAGCTAATTACAGTGATTGCTGATATTTTCTGATTCATGGCGCTGATATATGTTTTGATAACTGTTATTTTTACAACATTGAGGAAGAAGAGTGCCGCTGAACCAAAGGCCAACAGATTCGTTACAATATTAGTTGCAAATATCAACTTATCCCAGCAGGGATGTATCAAACGCACGATAGATTCAACAATTATTACACTAAAAAAGATCATAATCCATGGCCGCAGACTCTGCCAGTTCGGATTTGCTTGCACCAACACCTCAGAAATAAAATCAGAAGTAGAAGAGGAAGTAATTCGATCTAAAAGCTCCGGTAGATATATCAGTAAGATCATGGCAAAAGCATTGATGACCAAAGAGATCGCAGTTTTAACCCTGGAGATCCGATACTTGTCTGTCCGGCTTGGCATTAAATCAGCTACAGTCCATCCCTGACCCTTAATAGGTATCTGCGTCTTGTCCATCACCAGATACACAATGAATGTGATTAGAGATGCGTATATAGTTGCTTCAACAATATCGTATTCTCTCAGGAAAACAATTTTCTCCATACCGCTGTTTAAAGTCACGGCAAAAAAAGCTATGGCAATAATCAGGTAAATAGAAGTCGTAGCCCAGAGAATAGTAGGCAGAGTGCGCACAAAAGATTTATAGTAAATTCCTCTCAGCAAACCTTTGTTTCTTCCCGCTTCTTTAGCTGCTAATTCTTGCGGATCACCCAGTTCGTTGAGAACATCTTCTATGGCTTTCAGTTCATGTACTCCCTGAGCAAGCTTAGTCTGATACAGCTCCTGAATTTCGCGTGCCAATCTATCTCTTTCTTCTGTACGAACTTCCTCCGGCCACTCCTTAGCATAACCATCTAAGTACCGCATTATCAGCTCCTGAGCACTAATTTGCATCACAATCCTCCAAATGAACAATTTTACGTGAAGCCATTTTATCAGTATTGGATCATTATAGATAGTTGATATAGGTAATTGCACCTGAATTACCTTCTAAATTGATTGTAGTTTTATACATTACGTTGATTCGATCCAATAATACTTGACCTTTTTTGTTTGCATATGTACGATAATCGGCAATACAAAAGGAGAACCCTATGAGACAACGATCCAGCAACTTCAACTTTTTTTGCTACCTGAGACGACGTCTGTAGTCGGGTTCACTCGGGATGCAGACGCACGTCTAGCATCCCGGTGGCTAAAAACCAGCCTTCCGGGAGACCGGAAGGGATCAAGCTATCACCCGCCCGGTCAATGAAAATGACCGGGCGGTTTTTATTCTCCGCAAGGGAGGAAAATATGAAAAAGCACTTAGTCCTGATTACCTTACTAATTACACTGGCATTGCTAGCCGGCTGTACCCAGTCCGCGAGCAAAGTGTACTCTCAAGAGCAAGATCAGAGTCGAGAGATCAACTTGCAAAATGAAGGTACGGAACAAGCCGGTACGGCTGCAGATGGCACTGGCGCCGCCGTTACTGACAACAAAATAATTAAAATCGGTATCCTACAGTTCATGGCTCACGAATCACTTGATTCTGCTTGTTCAGGCTTTATCGACCGCCTGGCAGAAGCCGGCTATCGCGATGGCGAAAATATCTCTGTAATTATGCAGAACGCTTTCGGCGAACAGGCCAATCTAAAGAGCATGGCGGAAAAGCTTTTGCGCGAATGCGACTTGGTTCTGGCTATTACCACACCTGCAGCGCAAACAGTAGTAGGTTTATCGCCAAAGATTCCGGTTCTCTTCACAGCAGTTACTGACCCAATAGATGCGGGATTAGTCGAAACACTGGAAAAACCCGGACGCGAAGTTACAGGTACCAGTGATCAAGCGCCTGTCAGCCGCCAGATTGATCTCCTGCTCTCATTGAAAGAAATGTCAAATATCGGTCTGATTTACAACGCTGCCGAGCCTAACTCCGTTGTGCAGGCGGCAGAGGCAGAAGCTCAGATTGAGAAAGCAGGCAAGAAAGTGGTTGCGGTCACAGTCGCATCTACAAATGATGTCCAGCAGGCAATGACAACATTGGTAACTAAAGTTGATGGCATCTACATACCTACTGACAATACAATGGCCAGTACAGCTTCTGCAAGTGGCATTATTGCACAAGAAGCCGGTATTCCTATTGTCACGGGATCTATTGATCAAGCTGAAGTTGGTGGTATTGCAACTATCGGTATCAGCTATTATGACTTAGGTATGCAAACTGCTGACCAGGCTTTGAAAATTCTGACTGGAGAGAAGAAAGCCTCCGAGATATCTGTAGGTTTTGCTGATAATCTGGAACTATTCGTTAACCAAGAATATGCAGTTGCGATCGGAATCGATCCGAATTCGATAACAATTCCATAAGGAGATTATAAATGCTGAACATTATCCTCTCATCAATATCTCAAGGTTTTCTTTGGGCAGTGATGGCGATAGGGGTATATATTATGTATCGCATACTCGACATCGCAGATTTGTCCGCAGAAGGCACATTCCCATTAGGCGCAGTCGTTGCTGCCAGAGCAATTGCGGCCGGAGTATCTCCCTGGCTGGCAATTGTTTTGAGTCTGGCAGCGGGAATGATCACCGGAATTATAGCCGGATTTCTTCACACAAAGATGAAAATTCCCGGTTTATTGACAGGAATACTCATATTGACAGGGCTTTATTCGATTAATCTGCGAGTTCTTGGTGCACCGAATATAACATTACTGGGTAAGGAAACAGTCATCTCACAGTTGCGCACTATAATAGACGATCGAAATATTGCAGCCCTGATTCTTGGGATTACGGTCACTTTGATTATTACATTGATGCTAATACTATTTCTTAAAAGCGAATTGGGATTGGCCTTACGGGCAACCGGTGCCAATGAGGTTATGGCGGTTGCTAATGCAATCGCTACAGATTCCATGAAGATAATTGGTTATGCTCTGTCTAATGGAATCATCGCACTGGCTGGTGCTCTACTCGCACAAAATTATGGTTATGCCGATGTTGGAATGGGAATTGGGACTATAGTGATCGGACTGGCCTCGATAATTATCGGTGAACGCTTGTTAGGAACATCTTCCCTCTCACGTTCATTGCTGGCAGTCCTATTCGGTGCAGTCATCTATCGGGTCGTAATTGATGCCGTGCTATATCTTGGTGTCAATCCACAGGATATCAAGCTCTATTCCGCGATCGTACTTGCCATCGTGCTCTGGTTAGGCCATCGTACCAAAGACAATAACTCCAGAAAGGGAAAATCTTATGTTGCTCAAACTTGATTCCGTCAAAAAAACCTTTTGCCCGCAGACAGTAAATGAAACTGCTGTTTTGACCGACTTGACCTTTCATGTCGAAGAGGGAGAATTTATATCTATTCTCGGCAGTAACGGCACAGGAAAGTCAACTCTTTTGAATTTAATTGCCGGGATTGAGCGTCCCGACGAGGGAGAAATAGAATTCTGCGGTCAGAATGTACTGAAACAATCGCCACGTAAACTGGCTGCTGACATTGGACGAGTTTTTCAGGATCCCAAAAGCGGAACCGCAGAAAATCTCTCCATTCAGGAAAATTTGGCAATTGCTTCCCGGCGTGGAGAAAAAATCACTTTGCGTCGCGGCGTTTCTCACCAAGCTAAAGCTAACTTCAGGAACGCCCTGGCAGATCTTGGCCTAGGTTTGGAGAATCGACTCTCCGCACCGGTAGGAGTTCTCTCCGGCGGACAAAGACAGGTATTGACACTTTTAATGGCAACATTAAAAAAACCGCGTCTGCTTTTACTTGATGAACATACGGCAGCACTTGATCCTGCAACCAGTCAAATAGTATCGGAAATGACAGACCGCATTGTCAAACAGCATGGACAAACCACACTCATGGTCACGCATAATGTCGATGCTGCAATTAAATATGGTAGTAGATTGATCATGTTGAATCGCGGTCGCATTGTAGCTGATGTCAGAGGTGATGAGAAAAAGTCACTCCGTAAGGATGAAGTATTAGCGCTATATCATAATGAAATAGACTGGGAATAGGAGAAAACTCCGAATCCGATTTGTTGAACAAAACAGAGGTTGTTTCCGTTTCGGAGCAACCTCTGCCAATAACTATATTCTTGGTAATTTAAAATACAAAAGAACTCAAAAATCTCTTTGATTTCTAGGTTTTGAACGCTCTCGGCGGCTTGAGGATTTCCGGCCGGAATCGGCTTCACGATCAGAAGAATAACGCCTATCTCTTCTATCACCTGTTCTTCTGTCTGAAGCATTTTTAGTCCTGCCGCCGCCGGCATTGGATCTGCTGTTATCTCGTCTGTCACGGCGTCTGCCGCCTTCTTCATTATCGGAATCTGTGTTTTTCGGTTTTTCCATCAGATCGCGCATTGAAAGATTAAGCCTGCCTTGTGAATCGATCTCAGTCACAACCACTCTTACTGATTGTCCAGGTTCTACAGCATCCTCCACACGCTCAATCCGCTGCCAGGACATCTTAGAAATATGTACCAATCCTTCTCGGCCAGGCGCGATTTCCACGAAGGCTCCAAAGGGCATCAGTCTGGTTACTACCCCTTCAAATTCTGCACCAGGTTCAGGATCAAGCGCTATGGCCTTAATCAATTTAATAGCTTCAGCAGCATTTTGTTGATTTGGAGATGATATGTACACATGTCCGACCGGACCATCCTCTTCAATATCAATCTCAGTGTCAGTCTCTTCAGTTATACGGCGAATCACTTTACCGCCGGAACCAATGACTTCACGTATTTTATCTGATGGAATGTCAATGATCTCTATTTTTGGCGCCCATTCAGAAAGTTCTGCTCTGGGCTCCGAAATTGTAGGTAGAATTACTTCATCAATAATCTTGTGTCTGCCCTGTCGCGTAATCTCCAGAGCGTCTCGAATAATATCATAGCTAAGCCCATCAATTTTAATATCCACTTGGATAGCTGTAATACCGTCCTTGGTACCCGCTACTTTAAAATCCATATCACCAAAGAAGTCTTCGATTCCTTGAATGTCAACAAAGACCAGATAATCATTTTCGTCCGCTTCATTTACAATCAAGCCACTGGATATGCCCGCCACCGGCTTGGTAATCGGAACACCGGCAGCCATCAATGCCAGAGTCGAAGAACAGACTGAACCCTGTGAGGTAGAGCCATTGGACATCGTAATTTCAGAAACATTGCGAATAGAATAGGGAAAATCCTCTTCAGACGGCAATACTGGTAATAAGGCACGTTCAGCCAAGGCACCGTGACCGATTTCGCGTCTACCCGGTGAGCGATTGGGTCTGGCTTCACCAACACTATAAGATGGAAAATTATAATGATGGATATATCGTTTCCTATCCTGAGTTGTTGTACCATCCAAACGCTGAGCATCAGATGGAGTACCCAGTGTGCAAATCGTTAAAACTTGTGTCTGCCCACGCTCAAATAAGCCACTGCCGTGAACTCGGGGGATTATATCTACCTGGGCTGAGAGTGGACGTATCTCATCTAATGCCCGGCCATCTACCCTGCGCTTTTCTCTAAACAGATAGTCTCGTACAACATCTTTTTGCACAGCATCAAGGGCATCTGAAGTCCAGACTGCCCAATCCTCATTAAGCGAAACCAAGTATTCTTCCAGCTCTTCTTTCAATTTATTGAGGTTAAGATCTCTCACAGCTTTATCGGGACTCAAAACGGCAGTTCTCATCTTGTCCCAAAGGTATCCCCTGCTCTCTGCCATAACTTCCTCAGGAACAGCAACAGGCTCATAGGCAAATTTTTCCTTGCCTATTTCATCTTGCATTGTCTGCAGCAAATCACAGATTCCAATGATCTCCTGATGACCCTTAATGATGGCTTGCAGCATATCTTCTTCAGAAACTTCGCAGGCTCCGGCCTCAATCATACATACTTTTTCTTTAGTGCCTGCTATAAAAAGATCCAAGATACTGGCTTCAGACTGCTCCATGTTGGGATTAACAATAATCTTACCTTCAACTAATCCCACCTGTACTCCTGCTACAGGACCTTTCCAGGGAATGTCGGAAATCATGATGGCAGCTGCAGTACCAATTAAGGCTGCCACCTGCGGGGCATTATCATGGTCGATAGACAGAGCAAGATTGCTGACCACAACATCATTACGCAAATCAGCGGGAAATAAGGGTCTAATCGGTCTATCAACGGATCGTGCTATGAGGATTGCATTTTCTGATGGCCGTCCTTCACGTTTTAAATAGCCACCCGGTATTTTGCCCACCCCATACATTTTTTCTTCATAATCCACGGAGAGGGGAAAGTAGTCGATACCATCGCGCGGTGAGTCTGTTGCAGTTACGGTCGACAGAATTGTCGTGTCACCATAACGCACCAACACAGCACCATTAGCAAATTGAGCAAGTTCTCCCGTTTCCAGCAGTAATTTACGACCATTTAAGTCGTATTCAAAAATTCTTTTTGTCATTCAATTTTCCTCTCTTCAAAATGTCGCAGAAAATTATTGATCAACAAGATGTAGTAGGTAGATTCTGCACCGGTGCCATTAAGACAGAATCCGACACATCCTAGCTAGAACCGATGCACAATCTACGTCCTACATTCATGTTGTCCCATTAACTAAAGTAAGGGAAAGCCGGCGTATACGCGCCGGCTATCATTACTTTCTGATATTCAGTCTGGCAATTAATTGACGATATTTTTCGATGTCTTTGCTAGCAAGATAGTCTAACAAGCCACGTCTTTTACCTACCATCATCAACAACCCGCGTCTTGAATGGTGATCATTTTCATGTTCTTTTAAATGTTCTGTTAGATGATTAATCCGATACGTCAATAATGCAATCTGAACTTCAGGAGAGCCGGTATCATTTTCGTGAGTAGCATAGCTCTCCATGATTTCCTTCTTTACTTTTTTGTCCATAAAACCTCCTAATATTCCTTGAACCCAGTAAACGGTCGGACATACCTGTCAACCGAGTACAGGAAACTCCAAGTATTATAGCATATAATAAGCTTGTGACAATATATTATGAACGATCATCAGACTGTTGTCTTTACATTTATAAATTGTAAGCAAATAAATATCTTTTAGACTAGAGTATCTTTTGTTTCTTTTTGACTTTGGAGCCAATGTATTTGGCTGGACCGCTCATTAGGCACTCTGCCGGAAACAACTTCGAGGAGCAATTTGTTTAATAAATCACCTATCTGTCTACCCTGTTCAAGGTCCAGAATCTGCATAATTTCGTTGCCATTGATTTTAAGATCAGAGACCAAAATTGGTAAATCCTCTGATATAAAACTATTAAATAAACGGGAAAAACACTCGCGCTTGTGTCTACTAATGCTAGTGAGGTAGGGGACACAGATTAGAAATAATCTTATATTATTAACTCCATAATGCATCAAGATCTGATGCGTCAATTGGCGTTCCTCCGGTTGGGAATAAACAATATTATCAGGTAATATCAATTTTTTTATATCGAGAATTAGAGAAAACAGCGCCAGAGCAGTTTGGCGAAATTGCTTACTATAATGTAAATCAGTCAGCACGGTCATAAATTCATCTCTGGAGGCATTGCTCTTTTCTGCCAGAATGATCATCTGCAACAATGTCTGCTGATCCAATGTTTTTGCAATAGAAATGATATTTTCTTGCTCTTGAACACATCGGCAGCATGTCTGTTTTTCAAGACGGCTGATATAAGGAATAAACACAGAAATAATCTCTTTATTTGCCTGTGCAGTCTCAAACCATCTTGAGCCAAGTAATATTTGATTCCATTCAATGGCAATACGTTCCCTGGCAATTCTTTGCAGATTATATCTATATCGGTACATGGCTGATCCGGTGACATTTTCTATGTTGAAATCTAAGGCTGCAGCAAATCTTAATGCCCGCAGAATTCGCAAAGGATCTTCCGCAAATCTTTCCTCAGGTTTGCCTACCGTTTGAATGACTCCGGCCATAAGATCAGCTACTCCGCCGGTCTCATCAAAGAGCCCGCGGATCGGATGCCAAGCTATCGCATTGATGGTAAAGTCTCTGCGCTTGAGATCTTGGGATAAGCTATTTGAATAGCTAACTCTGTCCGGACGTCTAAAATCACTATAATCAGATTCCTGACGGAAAGTTGTGATTTCACATTTGAGTCGTTTGTCCAACCAGACTGTAGCTGTACCAAATTGCCAACCGGTAGGAATTACATCATATCCTGCCTCGGATAAGATATTGCAGAACTGATCCGGCAGTGCTGCCGTTGTCAAATCAAAATCATCAGTAGCTTTGCCCAACAGAGCATTTCTTACTGCTCCGCCCACCAGCCAGGTTTCATGACCCTCTGTTTCCAGCAGACTTATCAGTTTAAGAACTTTCTGTGGAAAATGCTCAGCTGCTATTGTACTCATTGACATTTCGCTTATAAATTCAGAACCAGATGACGGAATACTTCTCCCCTTTCTTCAAAATTGAAGAACTGATCAAAGCTGGTTCCCGTTGGTGATAACAATACAGATTCTCCTGGTTTCGCAATTTTTGCCGCTAGATTGACTGCCTCTTCATAATTATTTGTTTCAAACATTGGCAGCTGCTCTGCTGTTTTACCCGCGGCCATAATAGCTGCACTAATCAGGGGGGAGTTTTCACCACAGAAGATAATCTGAGACACGGTCTTAGCAATCATCTGGCCTACTTCTGAATAGTCCAGATCTTTATCACGTCCACCGCAGATTAAAATAATAGGACGTCCTTGCTCATACAAAGTCTCCAATGTTGTGGTTGTTCGTGTTGGTGTACTGTCAATAGAACTATTGTACCAGCGAACTCCGTTGTGTTCTCTTACCAATTCCAGCCGATGCGGTACGCCTTTAAATTTAGTGGCAACTTCTTGTAGATACTTAGCATCAATCCGGTCTGCTACAGCAGCCCATGCTGCCATATAATTATCAATGTTAAAACGTCCCGGTAAGACTATATCCCTAATTTTGAGCAATGCTTTGCTATCTTCTTGTCCGCGCTGCGATAAAATAGTCTGTCCGGAGTACCAGATATTAAGGCCGGCATAGGACTCTTTGCGATTGAACCAAACTACTTCGCTTCTGGTCTGTTGTGCAAAAGCACGCGACTGCCGGTTTGCATAGTTAAGTACCAGACGATCAAATGGGCGCTGTGCTTTAAAAATATTTTGCTTAGCATAAATATATTCTTCGTAATCAGTATGAATATCGAGGTGATTGGGTGAAATATTCGTAACAACAGCAGTATCAATATACGGAACCAGGTCAAATAGTTGGAAACTGGAAAGCTCGACTACAACTTCATCTTCAATTCCGATCTGATTTACTTTATCCAGTAGCGGCGTACCGATATTGCCGCCAACCCACACCTTTCTACCTGCAGTTTCATACAGTTCTCCGATCAGAGTCGTCGTAGTAGTTTTGCCATCACTCCCTGTTATACCCGTAACATGAGCAGGACATAGAGATAGGAAAACCGACATTTCTGAAGTGATGATTGATCCCTCCACTGCAGCTTGCAATAATGCAGGATGATCAGGCCTCATAATTGGCGTTCTGAAAATGAGATCAAAACCATGCAGTTTATCAAGATAATTATTACCGATCGACCATTCAAGATCCAAACCTTCTGCGGCAAATTTATCTTGAATATCTTTCAGACGCGGATTATCAGCTGTCATTTGATCAAATACGGTGATCTTTGGTGTCATCCGATAAAGCCATGAAATTAACGGCCGATTACTGATTCCGGCTCCGACTACCGCAATTTTTTTATCTCGGACCCAGTTGTAAAAATCTTGTTCGCAATAGTGACGCACTGTACAATCCCTCATTTAAGTGACTTCAGAAAAAGTATAGAGTACGGCTTGCAATTTTACCACCCTTGGGATATCATAACTCTGCTAATGCGGAAATGGCGGAATTGGCAGACGCGCTAGTTTCAGGTACTAGTGATCAGTAGATCATGCAGGTTCAAGTCCTGTTTTCCGCACCAATATGAATGAAATTACCCCCTGTAATTGTACTATGCAGCACAACTTTTGGGGGTAATTTCACTTACTAGAGAAGATGGCGTTTCACTTTAACTTGCATTCCACAGTACAATAACGTCTAAAATATTAGCTTTGTCTTTTCCTTCTTCTTCAATGTAGGATTGGTAACTGAGCCGCTTCCGTGTCTTTCTTTAATTAAAAAGATCCATGAAAGAATAGAAGCTTTCCGGAGTTCCTCCGGAAATAACCACCTTTCCATTTGCGACAGCGTCTTTAGGATTGAGCTTCGCCAGAACCATTTGCTTCCAGGTCAGCGAGTTGGTTACGATCTCGAACTGGCCCTTGCTCGCGAATGGGGGGTCCACCTCGAGGATGCCCTTACGAACGTTCAACGTGTAGTGATCCGGCACCTTGGGTTCATTCATATTGATGTCGGTCAGCTGAAGATTAACGACGATGTCCTTCTCCATCGATTTCGATGCATTGAGACTGACGGCCAGGATACGATGCAGGGTGGTCATGGGCATCAACTCAACAAAGTTATCGCCGATCTTCGAAAAAATAAGCTTTGGATCACCGAATGCGACGGCCATACGGCTCTGGTCAGTCATCAACAAGTAGTCGGACAGAAGCATGTTGCGTGCCTGCGAATTCATCGTGTTTTCCGCCAGGGTCAGCATGGCCGCCTTCTTGGTCTCGAATGCCGCAGTGTTATCCGGATCCAGCACGAGCGCATCGTCGGCGAGTCTCAATGCCCATTCCGGGTTGATATCCAGAGCCGCTTGGGCTTTACTTGCCAGATCACCATCGCCTTCAACGAGGAAGGCCGACATCTCCGCCTCACTCTGGGTAGTCTGTGGAAACAGATCTCTTACTGCGCCTGTGTAGTAACCGCGGTAATAGCGGAAGATGTGGACGATGTTCCATTCTTTCGATCCATAAATCTCCTGCAAATAAGGACTGGAGGCAAGATGGGTCGGCAACACGATCAGGTCCATCATCTCCCCCGCCGTATAACCTTTGTTCATGTAGTAGATTGTTTGGTCATTCACGAACTGGATTGCATCGCTGAAGTTGGTGAGGTATTGGCTGACGTTTTCTTTTCCGCTGGTGACAGGATTGGGACCATGGATCGTTACCAGATATTCGGGATTGAGTCCCCTGGCAATCTTCAGGGTATTGACGTAATCCAGCGGATCCCTCAGGCGGCTGCCTCTCGTGGTCGAGATAGCCGGAAATGCCTCGTAGACGACGGCGATCTGGATCAGTACTTCTTTTTGCGGCAACCACACTAAGAGGACATCTGTTGTCTCACCGGCCACGGGAATGAGATCTACATCAACACCGGAGATTGTCAGCTTTGTCTCTTCCTTGATGGTCTTTGTCGGCACCAGGAAGCCTGATGGTCCGAAAGTCTGCGTCCCGGCAAGCCCGTAGCCGGCAAACCAGCCTTTTCCGTCCTGGACAGGTGCGTCCTGGAACAACGCTCCTACCATCTTGGTGCCGCCCTCGACTCGCGAGGGATAGACCGGGCCAAACCACTCGCTGAACATGTTACTCAGCAGGCTCTCGTGACCGATGATCTCCGTTTGCTCGTCGGCAAAGACAGAGGCGCCGTTGACATGGCAGTCATGGTGATGGGTGTAGATGATTGCTTGGACTGGTTTCTTGTCGAAGATATTATCCAGGTTGGCATTGAACGCATCCTTGACCTTCTGTGCCGCGGGAATGCTCTCACCGGGATCTACGACAATCAAGCCTTCGATGCCCTCGATAAGCACGGGATTGTCCCGGTTGTATCCTCTGGCAACCCAGACACCGTCTGTTACTTTTAACACTGCGGGTGGAAAGAACTCTTCATACTTGGCCAGGAGCGTTGGATGGACGGGTACTGCCTCCGGATTATATGACGTCGACACTGCTGCAGTTTCTTCCGCTACCTCATCTGTAGAAGCCACTTCATCTGTAGAAGCCACCTCATATGTAGAAGCTACCTCCTCAGTAACTTTTACTTCAGCTACAGTAGTTGCTTCCTCAGGCGCATCTTTAGCCTTATCTGCTTGGCAAGCGGAAAGTAAGACAAGTAACATCACGATTACCATCATAAGGCATAAAAAACCACTCACCTTCTTATTCATGCTATTCCTCCTTTCTTTATTAGCCATTAATATTATAATTCTCAGCAAGTAAATTCATAGACTTGAGTAGCTTATGAAGATAAATGAATGGGCCAACAATAATAAGAGCTCCAAGGAAGCCCCATAACCAAAACGTGCCGGCCCCAAATTTATAATCAATTCCTCTGCGAATTAGTTCGTTTCCAATTCTCTCGGCAATGTTATTATTCCAAACAAGATAAGCTATTCCAAAAGTAAGAAAATTGAAAACAAAAATAATCAAACAATAATGCATCGTTTTTTTGCCGTCATATCTGCTTGCGATAAAGTTAATATCTGTACTTACAGCAGACATCGCTACAATTCCGTAAATACCGAAGGTAACTATCGATAAAAGAATAAATTTTAAGAGACTGCGATTAGTTTTTAACTGATTTACGGGTGCAAAATTGGCGTTGAAGTAATTTATGGTCACAGATGGTTGCCCTGTAGTTGCGGAACTTGCCACCCGTCCGCTATCAAGGGCAGTACCGCAAGACGGGCAAAACTTAGATTCACTTATAATCTCTTTACCGCAGTTAATACAAAATCTCATATTATTCCTCCTATTTTTTGCCCTTTGCAGCAATATAAAATTCTATAATCTCAACTCATTTGCAAATATTATAGTGCTTGCTATATCATTCAGCAATCACGAAATTACTTGTGAATTTGCCGTAGCACTATACTGCTTAATATTCAGATATAATATTCTCAAGTACTTGAATGGAGACCGCCTTGGCTACTAAAGATTCATTACTTATTAGCAAAATCTCAGTCCGCCAATTAGTGGCCGGCGCCAGAAAAGCCGGTAGCCTGACCAATCCAAGTTACAGCTCGGGAAGAGCTGTAGATGGTATTAAAGCGCATAAGAAATTCACCAATTTGATGGCTGAACAAATTGATGATATTGATCTATACGGCGAATTTTCTTTAGAGACATCTTTCAACATAGAAATCTGCGGTTTACAGCATCGATTGGAGATCTCAGGCCGTTGTGATCTCTGGTATCTTGATCAGGACGGTCCCTGTCTGATTGAAATCAAAAGTTATCGCGGACAAGAGCGTAACGAGAATGAGTCGGGGAATCCATTGCACTGGGCTCAGGCAGAAACCTATGCTTATATGCTCCTGCAAAAAGTTCCCGCTCTGCACAGCTGCAGCACGATACGTGTCTGTTTAGCCTATGTTGCAGTAGATAGTAATGATTATTATGTAATTGAACATATTGCTGATCCGTCCGGTCTGGAGCAAAAATTTACAGATCTCTGCATGAACTGGCTGCAACATACTGTTGACCTGATAGACTACCGAAAGACTAGAAATCTAGTAAATGCTGCGGGGGGGTTCCCTTATGACAATCTGCGTGAAGGCCAACGCTTTTTTATGCGTCAGGCCATTGCGGCTATGCGTGATCGCAGCACTTTATTTGCCCAAGCTGCCACAGGCAGCGGCAAAACAATGGCGGTAGTTTATCCTGCGTTAAAAGCACAGGCAGCCGGTCTCGGCTCAGTTATCTTCTATCTGACAAATATGTCATCAACAAAACTGATCGCCGAACAGGCAATTGCCGATTTAAGACAGAATGGTTTTCTGGTACGCAGCTTAACTCTGACTGCCAAGGAAAAAATTTGTCTGCAACCGGATTTGTATTGTGAAATGAAAATTTGCCCTTATGCTCAGGATTATTATGAGAGATTACCCTCTGCTCTTCAGGAGCTGGCATCCCTAAGAGTGGCAGATCACGATACGATCATAGAAATTGCACAGAAACACAGATTATGTCCTTTTGAGTTGCAGCTGGACTTTTCTGAATGGTGTGACATTGTGATTGGCGACTACAATTATCTCTTTGATCCTCGAGTTTATCTGAGCAGATTTTTCGCTGATGACAATAGAGATAAGCATATTGTCCTGATCGATGAAGCTCATAATTTGCCGGGACGATCTCGACAGATGTACAGTTCCTTTCTGAAGCTTTCCGCTTTACGCCAAGTTGAACAGCTGCTGTCGGCGCCGGACATTATTGATCTGGGACCAACTAAACTTACTTTGAACCGCCTTCGTCAAATAATTGGCTGCTTAGATGAGATACTGCCTTATCTGCGTGAGCCTGAACTGCAGTTTGCGGATCAAAGTTTATTGGAAACAAAAATTAGCCAACAGGAACTTTTGCGCACGGAACGGTTCATTGGAACCAGAAAACTTCTGTCGGGTTTTATTAGTAATGTAGGTTCTATAGTCTATGCTTTAGGGCAGTTTCTGGATTGTTTCCCGGAATGGGAGTCTCGACGCACTGTGCTGGAACTTTGGTTCGAACTGAATTTTTTCCTGCGCGTGGCAGAATCATACTATGACAAAAACTATATAACTATGGTTCGCCAGACTGCGCAAAATGATCTGATGATCGGCTTGCTTTGTCTGGATGCGGCCAAAAGTCTTACGAACAAATATCATCAGCGCTATCCGATAATTTTTTTCTCTGCGACTTTGAGTCCTGCTTTTTACTACCAGAGATTGCTGTATTCTTTTGTGACGGAAAATCCTCCGGACTATCTCCAGCTTGCTTCGCCCTTCGCACCGGAAAATAGATTGGTGCTGACAGTTGATCAATATTCTGTTCGCTATCAGGATAGGGCAGATACTCTCTTCCCTATTTTGCAATTAATCTATCAAGCAGCTCTAATCAAGCCGGGACATTATCTGGTATTTTGCCCGTCATTTGCTTATTTACGGCAAGTAGCTCAGGTACTGAAACAGATCAATATTTCTGATCAATGGCAAATTATGATCCAAAAACCTAAATTAAGCGAGCAGGAAAAGAATAAATGGCTGGATCGTTTCCGCAGCACAGATGGTAAGTCACTACTAGCCTTTGCCTGTCTCGGCAGTGTTTTTAGTGAAGGGATCGATCTGACCGGAGAGCAATTAATTGGCGTATTTATTATTGGTACCGGTCTGCCCCATCCCTCACCGGAACGTGAGCTGATGCGCCAATATTACGAGCAGGAATTCGGCAACGGTTTCCACTTTGCTTATACTTTTCCCGGCTTTAATCGGGTTATGCAAGCTGCCGGGCGGCTGATCCGCCATGAGGACGACCGGGGAATAATCGTTCTAATTGATGACCGCTATTCCCGTGAGGATTATCAGGCACTTCTGCCGAATGACTGGTTAGCACAATCTGTTCACGATGATGAAGAAACATTAGCTTTGATTACTGAATTTTGGGACAGTTAATGAAATTTGGATCCTGAGTTCGCACGGGGACCTTCCCTTATAAACAGGAATTCTAATCCTCATTTTTGCCTGGATTCAATATCGTTTCAAAGCTGTCCATCAACTTCAGGCGAGTATATTGCTTCTCCAGCTTTTCAGTCAGATAAAGATCGATAAATGACAGCAGTTCCGACCGAACTCGATCGCTGATTGTAAAGTTAAATAGGAGATTATAATCAGCCTGCACGATATAAAGTAAGGAAGCTATAGCCGGTTGTGATAGATAGATGCAAGCTTCCTGATCAATCTGCTCCTGACTGCAGACTAAGCCTGAGTCAGGGAAACTAAAACAGGCTCTCTGATCAATTGCAGCATGACAGCGTATGCAATCATTGAGCCAAGGAGCATAGCCAAGATCTGAAATCAAACGGAATACTGCAATTTGAGCAACCAGAGCCGGATCGTCATTGCGGCACAATTCATGTAGGGTATACCCCCAGAGTTTATAGACATCAGGCTCAGCAACACCTTGTACCAGAGAATCAATTGTGACCTGACTAAAGTGGGCTGCTGCAGTAAGCTTGGCAATATCTTGATGGAGCGGAAGAAATGCTTCAATCAAATCCCCGGCGTCAATCGTGGTACGCTCCTTATAATAGAATACTTCATATTCCGCCAGTACAAACGGCATTGTAACAGCTTGTAAGCGGCTTTTGCTGCTTGAGGCACCATAGGCCATTGCGACCGACAAACCTCGCTGCTCAGAAAGCAGATGAAGCAGCCTGTCTTTCTGTCCAAAAGGTACAGATTTTAATACAAAAGCCTTAAATCTCTGATGTCTCATGAAAATTGTTTGCTGTCAAAATCCAGCTCTTGTAAATGATGTGGCTTATTGCGCCAATCAGCCCTAACCTTGACAAATAAATATAAGTCTACAGGACAATCAGCCATCAGCTCCAGTTCTTGACGTGCTTTGATCCCTATACTCTTGATCATATTGCCGCCTTTTCCTAAAATAATCCTCTTATGACTTTCTTTCTCTGTAAAGACTGCAGCACTGATTGTAATTCTTGTTCGTTCACCTGCTGAGTCAAATATTTCATTATACTCTTCAATCATTACGGCAATCCCATAGGGTAATTCCTCATGAAGACGATTGAAAAGAGCTTCACGAATTAATTCTGCAGCCAACATCCTTTCAGTCTGGTCAGTATAGTCGCTTTCATCATAATAGGGCTGGGAAACGGGTAATTTCTGCTTGATTTCTTGGATTAACAAGGATACGCCGTCACCATACTTCGCAGATATCGGAATAAAGGAAGTGAAACCGTATTCTTGATTATACAGTGCAATCAAGGGTAGCAGGTTTTCTTTCTTTGCAGTGTCTGTTTTGTTGATAACGATTATAACCGGCTTATTCATTTCAACTGCTTTATCCAGGATATTGCGCTCTATCCGATCAATAAACGGTTTGAATCCTGCTTCAATCATGAGGCAAATCACATCTGACTCCATAAAAGCCTGCTCGGCGGCCTGCAGCATATATTGACCTAATCTGCTGGTTGGCTGATGAACTCCGGGGGTATCCAAGAAAATGATTTGGGCTTCATTGTCAGTATAGACTCCTCTTATCATCTTCTGTGTAGTTTGAGGTTTAGGTGAAATAATAGAAACTTTTGTACCGATCAGACGATTAAGCAGAGTCGATTTACCAACATTGGGTCTACCTATAATTGACGCAAAGCCAGACCTAAACCTGGAAAAATCTAATTTGCGCATCATCTCTTCTTGCAGAATAAACATCCGCTCAGCAGCAAAGCCATCTTCATGGTCATAGCCCAAGAGATGTAAGATTCCGTGTACCAGCAAAAAAAGCATTTCTTCCGGCAGACTGTGATTATGTTCTGAAGCCTGTGAGGCCGCCTGTTCCGGACATATTACAATATCACCTAAGTTCAGAAATTTAGAATTTCCTATTACTTCTAAATCCCAAACCTGTACCGGGCCGGCTAGTCTTCCTTCCACCATTGGCAGAGCAGAAAATGAAAGCACATCTGTGACTTCATTTATACGGCGAAATTGCTGGTTTAAACGGTGGATTTCTTCACTGCCAGTTAACAGAATTGAAAGTTTAGGGATCAGATACATTCTTTCAAGTTCTTCAGCAAAATCAAAAGAACTGATCGTCCTAGTTGCAGCGGATTCAATGGCAGCTTCGATTTCGACATCAATTAAATCTGTGGCATTGTTCTCAATCTGAACAATCATGGGCCTTAATTAGCCTCAACAACTATTCTATCTGTAGGATACGAAACACGTTGATGAAAGTGCCCGGCATAAACATGTAGAAATGACTTGATAATACTTTCAACCTGGGCAAAAGAAAGTCCGGATTTGATCAGCTGATTCTGATCCGTTTTGGTCTTCACTACGCGTCTGATCATATTTTCCGCTTCTTGGAGATTCTTGGGACTGACTGACCTCATAGCAGCCTCTACCGAATCAGCAAGCATCACAATAGCAGACTCCGCGGAATTTGGCACTGGGGTTGGATAACTGTATGATTCGGGTGAGGGCAACGTCTTTCCTTCTTTCTCTGCAACAGTGCAAGCTTTATGATAAAAATACTGCAAAACAGTGGTGCCATGATGCTGCAATATGATATTGAGTACAGGTTGCGGCAAACGATACTTCCTGCCTAATTTGACTCCATCTTCCGGATGCCTGGTAATCAGCTTGCAGCTTTCTTGCGGCAACATAAAGTCATGTGGATTTTCACCTGTCTGATTCTCAGTAAAAGCCATGGGATTTTCCAATTTGCCAATATCATGGAAATATGATCCTACTCGCACAATCATGGCATTGGCGCCCACTGATTCTGCAGCTGCTTCAGCCAAATTTGCCACCATCATGGAATGCTGCGATGTACCGGGGGCTTCGATAAACAATCGCCTTAACAAAGGATGGCTGGTCTGGGACAACTCAATCAGACGCAGAGGTGATACTGTATTAAAAATCATTTCAAAAATAGGCATGACACCAATTGCCACTACGACAGAAAACATTCCACTGAGAACTGCCTGCAATATATGTGTAAGCATCTTATCCAGCGGTTCATGAGCCAATAAGCCGAAAACAGAACTCATGCTTAGAGTTACCAAGGCAGTAGAAACAATAATTTTGGCATAATTATCATGGCGTCCGATTCCCTTTGTGTATAAGGACGCCACCATGCAGCCGGCTAGCGCTGTCATGGGGAATGCCATCTCAAAACCTGTCATAGGTATTATCATGATGATTAATATGATAGACATGACAGTTGCAGTTCTAAAACCGAAATAAGCAGCAATTACTACTGCCGCAAAATAAACCGGCGGCGTCAGAGGATTATGCTGAGCCAGATAAATAGAAGTTAACATCGGAATTAAAAGTGCCAGAGAAAGTGCCAGTAAAGTTCTTGGAGTTTCAGCAATATTGGGATGATAACGTTGGAAATATAATACGGCTAAACCGGTTAAAATAATAACAAGTAGTAAAATCCCCAGCAGACGCAACCAATCAATACCTGTTTTACCGGTCAGATCCAGATCCAAAAGCATTTGCCAGTTTGCCTCAGTTATCATATCACCCTTGGAAACGATTCGAGTTCCCCTATTTACCATTACCGGATTATTGATAACCCGATCGTAGGCAGCTTTTCGCGCATTGATTGTTGCCTCCTCATTGGGAACAACATTAGGCTTCAAAATCAACTGTAGAGTTTGGCCAACCAATGTCACGTCATCTATATAATATTCACTGTTATCTTTGAGGCTTTCAGCTGCATCATTAATTGCCATGGCAAGACGTGCCTGGTCAAGTGAGTCCGCCATAATAGCTTCTGCCTGAGTCAGCAGCACTTCCGAAAAATTGTTAAAACGGACTTCTGACATCTTCATCAACTGTTGGGCATCTGCAGCCGGCAGAGTAAGACCGAGAGTCTGATCAAGACCTGAAATCAAGGATGAGGCAGAAAGCTGAAATTCAGTTTCTGTTGGTTGACGTAAATTGGTTGACGGTTCTTGCTTAGCCTCATTCGTAGGCTCCCCTCTGGAATTGTCGCCTTCGGAATCAGGAGTTTCGGTATCCGGGGGCTGAACCTTATAAATTGCTTCTCTGCGTTCTTGCACAATATCCAGAAAACGCGTCACATCTGAAATTACTGCTGAACTGGTTTGCTCTGATCTCATCATGACAGTTTGGATATCCGCCTGAGCCTGAGCTGCTCGTTTTTGTGTTTCAATGCTATCTGCAATTGCACGTGGAGCTACAATATCATAATCACTGACGTCACCGATATTCAGGTTATATTTTTCCGGTTGAGAACCAATATAAATAGAGAAAGTAAAAATTGCTACTGTCAACAAAAGCGTGATCAAAGTTACTCTCTTTTTAGCATTAGATTTCATCTTCTGTTTCCTCGCTTTTTCTTTTGTCTGAGCATTTCAGCTTCTTCATAGGCCTGAATAATTCGCTGCACTAAAGGGTTTCGTACAACATCCCTTTGGGTAAGCCTGACTTGACCAATTCCTTTTACCTTACTTAGCAACAATGCCGCTTCTTCCAAACCACTCCAAGTATTAACAGGAAGATCAATTTGAGTAATATCTCCGGTTACCACAGCTTTAGCATGGAATCCTATCCTGGTCAAAAACATCTTCATTTGTTCTCTGGTCGTGTTTTGCGCTTCATCGAGAATGATAAAAGCATCATCTAGCGTACGCCCACGCATATATGCCAGAGGCGAAACTTCAATTAGTCCCTTTTCTAAATTTTTTAAATATTGTTCATTGCCCATCAGATCATTTAGTGCATCATAGAGAGGACGCATATACGGATCAACTTTATTTTGAAGGTCACCCGGTAAAAAGCCCAGTTTTTCTCCTGCTTCAACTGCTGGTCTGGTTAAAATAATCCGGGATACTTCATGAGCACGAAAAGCCTTAACTGCCATTGCTACCGCCAGATATGTCTTGCCCGTACCTGCCGGCCCTATGGCAAATGTCAATTCATTTTTTTCTATGGACTCGATATATTTTTTTTGTCCATATGTCTTACTCATGAGTGGTCTGCCTTTTGAGTTAACGCAGATAATGTCCGGAGAGAATTCCTTAAAAGCTTCAACTTCACCATCCTTGACGATATTAATCAAATAGTTCACCAGCTGATCAGTCAATGGTTGACCACTATCATGCAAATCATTCATCTTGCGATATACTTCGGTTGCCGCAGAAATATTCTCCGGCTTATCGCCGCGTATGACCAAGCCATTCGAAGTTGCTTCAGTTTCTACCTGGAAAGATTCATCAACAAGCTTTGCATGGCCATTGAAGGCTCCCAATACTGCCATCCCCGCACTTGTATGATCGAATTGAATAGTATATTCCATATGAAAGTAGTATAACTTTATTCTACAGGTACCAGCAAATCATTTTGGTACGCAATCCTATCTTCACGCAGAGCAGGAATCACTAATTTCTTTTCATGTTTAATCGTGATTGTCCAGCTTTCGCCCTCCAATTCTTTGAGAATTACCTCTCGCACATTTTCCAGATACGGAATAATGTATTCGTCTATCGAATCCGGATTAACAATTGCTCTGATCTCAAAGGTATCGTTGCGATCAAAACGAACGCCATTGATAATAATCTGGTCATCATTAGCTCTGATTTCTGTAGTAGCCACCTTGCGCTCGCCATTAATGGAAACTGCCTGAGCACCAAGGGAAGCTAGTTCATTAACAAATTGCCTTAAAACCGAATCTCGCATTCTCGCTGGAGCATTGCTAGTCAATGAAATAATCACTCCGTCATTTTCAACTTTTCGCAAGCCGGCAAAAATAGCATATTGCTCTTTTTCTTCAATAATTTTTGCTAAAGCTCCGGTTTCAGATCCGCTCAGCTCATTCTCAAGGGTTCGGATATAGTCATGCAACTGGTTATTACGCCGATCAAGATCCTGGTTCTTTTTTTGATATTCAATCACAGAATTCTGTAGCTCCTGTAAACTGTCCCGGGTAACAGATTTTCTATTTAGACCTTTCATCTGTAAAGCGAGTAAAATACCCAGGACAATGCATATAACAATTACAAAGGTGCTGCGACCAAATCTAATCTTCATTTCTGGTGGCCTCCAAATGGGTAATATGTTCTCTGAAATTTTCGTATTCCGAGAACGCTGGAATGACTACTTGGCCTGTCTGGATCTCCATGCGGATCCCGACCTCATTCGAAGTAATTCTCTGTAGATACCTGTCAGTCTCTAAAACTGACAACATTTCCTCTGTAGGTCCAATTGCAATAATCACATAGGGTGGTGCCAAGCGCCTGGAGTAGAATAAAATAGTCGGGCCAATACAATAAATCTGAGGTACGGCAGTAATTCTAGTTCCATTAAAAGATAAAGCCCTTGCCCCCGCTCCGTTTAACAGATTAATTATATAGGTAATTGTGCCGTCATGTATTAAGGCATCCGATTTATCTACTAATGGATCATATCCTTCTTTGTCATTCATTGTAATCGTCAAACCTGTTCCGGTTACAGTCTCCAGACCTGCAAGGAGTCTTGCTGATCTTAATTCTTGTATTAACTCCGGACGCTTAGTCGTAATCTCCAGCGAATCCAATAAATCACGTCGCTTATTCTCCAAAGATTTTTGCTGTCTCAATAGAGATTCGTTGTTATGAACTAAAGTATTAAGCTCATTCCGTATTGCTTCATACTGACTAAAGATTTCTTCCACTTCATTGTGAGTTCCAATATTTTTAATCATAACTGAGATTGAAATTCCAAACATGATGAGCAAGACAAATAGCAGTAATTTTACCTCCTGTCTCAATAGCTCGCTACTTCGAGTATTAGTACTATTACCGGAGTACAATCCTTTCCGAGATCTAGTCTTCTCTTTCACCACGCATATACTCCATAACAAAATCAAATTCCGGCGGCAGATCGGATGATAGACTGATCGTCTCCCCGGATACAGGATGGATAAATTCCAGACTCTTAGCATGCAATAATTGACCGTCATGATAGATGGTAGGTTTATTTTTGCCGTAGACGACATCACCTACTATAGGATGACCGATATATGATAAATGCACTCTGATTTGATGAGTTCTACCCGTAGTCAATTGACAACAAAGATGCGCTCCGCGGTAAGCTTGTTCAATCAAGTCTATTTTAGTAACAGCAGGTTTCCCATCCGCTGCCACTGCCATCCTTTGACGATTTTTGGGATCTCTGCCAATAGGTGCATCTACCAATGCTGTTTTTGCTTCCATTTGACCCCAGACAATAGTATGGTAAATACGCACCAGCGATCTTTTTGCCAGCTGATTAGCAATATGGCGATGAGCTTGATTGTTCTTGGCAATAATTATCAAACCGGAAGTATCTTTATCAAGCCGATGAACAATACCCGGACGATCATATCCCTGGACATTAGAAAGATTGGCTGAGCTATACGCCAATAAAGCATTGACAAGAGTCCCTTTGTGATTTCCGGCCGCAGGATGAACTACCATTCCCCTAGCTTTATTGACTACCAACAGTACCTCATCCTCGTAAACTATATCTAAAGGCAATTCCTCGGGAATTAGATCAGACGGTTTCTGCTCCTCATTAACCAAAAATGTCTGCCCTCTCATTACTGCCTGAGCTGGTTTGACCGCTTTAGCATTTAAAGATACTTTACCTGCCAAAATTAATTGCTTTATAGCTGACCTCGAAACTCCGCATTGTTGAGCCAGCCAGCTGTCGAGTCTAGGTGCGTCTTCCATGGCAACTATAGTTCTCATCGTCACTTAGCATCACCTATTTCAGAAGTGATATTCCCTGTAATTTGCTCTATAAAACTATGATCCAGGAGTAAAAAAATTATTGCCAAAATAACTCCTATCGTGACGAATGTATCCGCCAGATTAAAAACCGGAAACTTATATGAGCCAAAGATAAATGATAGAAAATCAGTTACTCGTCCAAAGCGGATCCGATCAATTAAATTGCCTATACCGCCCGCAGCAATGAGTACTAGAACAATTTGGGCCTTTAAACCGTGAGCTTTACCTAAATAGAATAAAACCACTGCGCTTACAAGCAAAGAGCTGATAGATAGGAGAACTATGCCCCAACTTTTTGCAGCAAGAAAATTCCAAGCTGCCCCGGAATTCCATGTCAGTTCCAGCTCAAAAAAACCTGGGATAATCTTAACGGCCCCCTCAGCAAGATAATATTCCGCTAAGGCCTTGCTATACTGGTCTAGGACAACCAGGATCAATATAGTTACTACGGCCATATAATTAATTCCTCCAATCCAGAATAAGGATTATCAACATTCAGACCAATGTCACCTTCAATCCTCTCACCATAACAGATAACATTACAGGGTACAGCAATTCCAATCATGTTGCATTGCTGTAATAGTTCTATTAGTGCCATTATACCTGCCAATCTGGCCCCGGAATTATTACTATAGCCATCCCTAATTCCGGACGACTCAGATGATCTCCCTGCTAATCTCAGGGAATATAATTCTTTGAGTACTAACAGTGATTCATTTTCTGGCACCCCTGCTTCTCCCGCTGTTTTAAAAAACAGATACGGCTCGTACAGATCAGCTCCAGAGAGTACCAGTTCTAAAGCTGCTGTTTCAGGCACCTGCGCCGGATCAAGTGCTGTCGGGGTCGGTTCAGGCGTAATACTGGGTAAATATATAATATTGGGATCCGGTGTAGGCGTTGGTGGCAAAGTTTCCATAGGTGTCGGACTTAAAGAGGGATCCGGCGTACTTTCCGGGATCAGACTCTCCCCTGTTCGCACAACCGGTACTTGCTGTAGTCTTAATTCTCTTCTGATTTGCTCACCTACAATATCCGCCTCCTCAAACTGAGGCCAAGTCATCAACAAGGGTTGAACCGGATCATCATGCAGCCACACAAAATCAGCCTCAGCCGATAACTCCTCTAGCTTTTGCTTTATCTCCTGAGTGGATGGCAAAAAGGGGTGACTGCCCCGCTCTGGAATTGGAGAATAGAGCCAGGATCCAGCTGGCCTATCCACCGTCAGAGCTGAGCGCAAAAAAGCCTTGGTAAGAGACTGGAAATATGACCTGCTATTAAGGGGTGCAACATTTACATTTAGTTGTAAATAAACAAAATGACCGGTCGGAAGTTTCCGGGTCCTAATATCCTTTAGCCCGCCAAATCTGGGCCAAGCCGTAGCAGATAATAGAAGCAAATCAACTTCCTTATTAAGGAAAGCTTTCATCGCCTGTTGCTGCGAATCGTAAGCTAAAACTTGAATTACCAGCTCCTTATCATGTCCGATTCGCTTTAATTTAGCTTCACCGGTAATCAGCTGTTCTACACAATACCAACTCCCTGTTCCGGGCGGAAATGACGATAGCAAACCGCTGGAATAAACAGTAGGTACGATCGGTATAGCTAAAAAATCAAGTAGATTATCACATCTTTCAGACAAATGAATTTCGATAAAAGAATCTGTAGCTACCACTTGTTTAATCGCGGCCATCGCCTGTTCACGGTTAAGAAATACTAGATCTTCAATATTCGGAGTAGGGGCGTCAGCATTTGCCCAGATATCATCGACTGTTAAACCTGTCTCAGAAGCTTCAGCGTTCATACTGTCGCTGCTCTTAGCAGGATCAGCATTAACATCTTCTGCTTCTGTATTCTCAGCTAGTTCCGCAGTTGTTTGCAGTTCTTCAACCGAACCCTCTGTAACTTCAACATTTGTAGAATTAACATTATCCGGCATATCTGAAAGACTTTGCTCAGCAGTTGCATCTATTATGTCATCTTGTCCTGACGACACATCATTAATACCTGGAATGCTATTGACGATCCATCCCCTGTTTGCTATCCAACTTTCGATTGAAGCTTTAACATCTTCCGGTTTTAATGCTGTGCCATCAGAAAATTCTAATCCGGGTTCAATATCTATTTTTATTTTAAGACGGTCATTTGACCATCTGTAATCTGCCGCTATCACGGGACAGATATAACCCATATCATCAATGGCAAACAAGGTCTGGTATAGTAAACTGTAGATACCTTTCTGCTCTGCTGTTGCTGGTTTCAGGGGGCTGTAATCCTGTGGTTTTTGCCACCACAGTCTCAACTCACCTGTACCCGGCTTAATAGTTGTTGCAGGAGATGGCAGGTTGATCTGACTTGATGTAGAAATTGCTTCAAGTGTCTCATTACTCTGACCTTCTTCCAACATGCAGCCTGCTGTAGAGATGAGCATGAATATCAGAATTAATATTAGAGCTGTCAGTCTGTACGCAGTTCTATAAAGACATTGCCTTCGAAATAAAATTTGGGGACTGGACTCTCTCATGATCTGATGTCTTCTAATTTGATATCAAGTCTTTTGATCGATCTTGCTTGACCGCAGCGATGATCCACATTAATTATTGCGCCCTGAATATGAACATTGCCGGAATGCAACTTATAAGGTGTTGGCAGATAAGTACAAAAGCGACGCAGCGAATGCTCTCTGTCCATACCTATCACTCCGTCCATGCTACCAGTCATACCAAGGTCAGAGATAAAAGCAGTGCCGGTACCGATGATCCTCTCATCTGCCGTCTGTACATGAGTATGAGTACCGCAGACGGCAGTTACTTTGTCTGCAAGATACCACGCCATGGCACATTTTTCTGCAGTCGCTTCGGCATGAAAATCGATGATCGTAATTTGCGGCTTAATTCTGTCTAACAAATCTTGGAAGTAGCGCTCCATAAAAAAGAACGGATTATCTGCGCCTTGCATAAAAATATAGCCCAACAAATTTACGACTAAAACTTTGCCACAATTATATTTATGAACATAGTATCCCTGTCCGGGCCATGATGGAGCACCATTCCAAGGCCGAATCACTTCCGGAAATCTATCTGCCTCATCCAGCCAGGACCTTTGTTCCCATGCATGATTGCCAAGAGTTATAACATCCACGCCGGCATCCCTTAGCTCTCTGACAATATTGGCTGTGATGCCTTTGCCGCCGGCGGAATTTTCGGCATTGGCTATACAGAGATCAATCTTGTGTGCATCTTTATAGGCAGGCAGCCAAAATGTTAGAGCATCCCTGCCTTCACGACCAACAATATCGCCAATCATCAGAATATTCATGCTGCCCTCCGCTAGCTAATTGTATCATAGAATAGTTAAGCTTCCGGACGTATATTGGGGCCATATATCAGTGACCAAGCTGAAGAAATTAATGGTTTATTGTTAACTCTTCAGAGTAAAATGTTGCACAACAATATTAAATAAGATGCCGGACAGGTTTGTTACATCCTGCCCGGCATCTTTTATCTCTTGCATTAATTGCTTGTGCAAATCCTCCGCCTTTCACCAGTATGTTTCACTCAATACTACTTGGCGTAATCTGCTACTCTGCTTTCACGTATCATATTCACTTTGATCTGACCCGGAAAATTAAGTTCCGCTTCGATCTGCTTGGCGATACGATGTGCTATCAGAGGCATTTCATCATCTTTAACCTGATCCGGCAGGACGATAACTCGTATTTCACGCCCGGCCTGGACAGCATAAGACTTCTCGACTCCAGTCATTGAATTTGCAATTTCTTCTAACTTTTCAATGCGCTTGATATAAGTCTCTACATTCTCTCTTCGTGCACCTGGTCTGGCAGCCGATATAGCATCCGCCGCCGCCACCAAAGAAGCAATCATTGTTGCTGGTTCTTCATCTCCATGATGAGATGCGATAGCATTTGTTGTCACTTCATCCAATTTAAGCCTTTTCGCAATATCAACTCCCAGTTGGATATGTGAGCCTTCCATCTCAAAGTCAACGGCTTTACCTATGTCATGCAGTAAACCCGCTTTCTTGGCAGACATTACATCAAGACCCAGTTCTGAGGCCATAATCCCAGCGATTCCGCTTACTTCAACAGAATGTTGTAGGACATTCTGACCATAACTGGTGCGATACTTTAAGCGTCCAAGTATCTTAACGGCTTCAGGATGGATACCAACGACACCGGATTTAAAAACAGCCTCTTCGCCGGCTTCTTTGATTGACTGGTCGATTTCCTTCTTAGCTTTTTCAACCGTTTCCTCAATCCTGGCAGGATGGATACGTCCATCCTGAACCAGCTTTTCTATGGCAATTCTGGCTATCTCGCGTCGAATCGGATCAAAGCTGGATAAAATTACCGCTTCCGGGGTATCGTCAATAATTAAATCGACTCCGGTCATTGTTTCGATAGTTCTTATATTCCGACCTTCTCTACCGATGATCCTGCCTTTCATTTCTTCATTAGGCAGGGGAACAACCGATACCGTTGCATCCGAAACAAAATCTGAGGCATATCTTTGGATGGCATTTACTACAATCTCTTTAGCCATCACATTGGCATTTTCCCTGGTTTCTTCCTCAATTTGGCGAAACAGGATTGCCATATCATGTTCATACTCCACCCTGGCTTCATCAAGAACCTGTTTCTGAGCTTCTTGTACAGATAATCCAGATATGCGTTCCAGTTCTTCAACTTTACGTTGTTCGGCCTCCTGTAGCCGCTTTTCTGCTTCCAGCAAATCACATTGCCTTTGCTCGATATCTTGCTCCTTTTGTTCCAGAGCGGAAACTCTGCGATCCAGAGCTTCTTCCTTTTGATCAATCCGGTTTCTCTCTCGTGATAACTCGCTTCTCTTGTCGCGAGCATCTCTCTCTAAGTCTGCTTTCGCTTTGTGTACTTCTTCTTTGGCCTCCAGCAAAAACTCACGTTTCTTGTTTTCACCTTCCTTACGCGCTTCTAAGATCAACGTTTTTATGTCTTCAGCAGTTTTTAACTTCTGCTCTTGTAGTGCAATGCTCTGTTTACTCAGACCGCGCCTGTACCAGGTAATCGTAATAATTGCTATCAGTACAGCGCCTATAATCAAGCCAATAACTAAATATAGCCACTCTATGTCTAATCACCTCCATAATTAATTTTTCAAGTTGCGAGTTAAAACATAAGCAACGCCCGCTGAGGCGCCGTGAATACTACCCTGTATTTTATAGATAAAGGTGCATATCTGTCAATTTATTCACAACCCGGTTCACGCCCGGTTCACAACCCGGTCTCTAGGATCCTTTCCAATAAAGATAAGTAAAGATTATAGTAAAATATAATAGAAATGATTTTTACTTGGAAATGCCAGAACAAAGATGATCAGAAAACAGTCCGGCAGGTTTTAACTCAGGCCGGTTTCTCTAACAGACTGCTGAAAAAAATCCGACGACTGGGTAGCATCACCGGTAACGGTCGTTCTTTGCGCCTGATCGACCGCATAAGCTCAGGGGATATTCTGTTGATAAGCTTGCCTGAACCCCAGGATCAAACTGCCTTACGACAAGATCCTGAATTAGATGTTATCTATATTGACGACTGGTATGTCGCCATTAATAAAAAACCCGGCCAAGTCATTCATCCAACAGCAACTCATAATACAGGAACTATTACTGATCGACTGTCAACTACTCCTTTACATCCTATTCTCAGACTTGACCGTGAAACAAGTGGTGTCATTCTGATCGCCAGAATGGCCTTTGCGCACCATTTTACATCAACTCAGAAGATGAAAAAAATATATCTTGGTCTGGTACATGGTCGTTTCTTCCCGCCTCGCGGCATCCTCACCGGATCCGTCAAACGCAGTGAGGATAGTTTCATGCGACGAGTAATCCATCCTGACGGTAAAGAAGCAATCACTCTTTATCGAGAGATTGCCTACTCAACTGATGCTAATGTTTCACTGGTGTCCTTTGAACTGCTAACAGGGCGTACTCATCAGATCAGGCTGCATTGCCTATGGTATGCTCATCCTCTGGTCGGAGATACCATGTATGGCCTACAACAATTAACAAATATTACCACTGAACAAGACTATGTCAGGCCGGATCTTCTACCGAAAGCACTGGCTCTTTGCCAACCGGAACAGATACTAACTGATAATTTAATTAATCGCCATGCTCTCCACGCCTGCCATTTGGAATTCGAGCATGTTGCTTCTCGCCAGACTATTGCCATTAATGCGGACCTGACTCCGGATCTGGATTCTTTGTTTAAACAATTGAATATTACCGTTAAGATCAACTGCAACTAAGTTCGTAAAGATGTGTAAAGCAATTCCCTGACTTGTTGTTTAAGTCCGGGATCTTGACGATATATGCTCTGTAACGTTGGTCCTGCTACATAATTTTCATCACTATGTTTATTCGATATTGGAGCCAAAGAATCCGCCAGCTTGATCGGCGGATGGAGACCGGCCGGCCGATCGGAAGACAGAACATAGATCGTGTCAGCCAAATTAATGGCTTCTTCAATATCATGAGTAATTAATAAAATAGTCAGCTTCAGTTCATTGCAGATATTTTTAAGCCATTGCTGCATATTCTCGCGAGTAATGGCATCAAGGCCGGCGAAGGGTTCATCAAGCAGCATTATTGTGCCGGCGTGAAGATAGGTCCGCAACAAAGCAGCACGTTGTCTCTCTCCGCCTGACAGTTGAGCCGGCCAACTTCTCTCCAGCCCTTCCAGTCCAAATGTTGGCAGATGAAGCAATGCCCTGCGTTCTGCCTCACGACGCGCAACTCCACGGATAATTAACGGTAACGTAATATTGTCTATGATGCGCTTCCAGGGCAAGAGCAAATCTTTCTGCATCATATAACCTATTGTTTCATTCACTTCAACCGAACCAAGATCCGGTTGATCCAGGCCTGCCAAAATATTAAACAAAGTAGTCTTGCCACTTCCGGACAAGCCCAATACAGCAGCAAATTCACCTCGCCTCAGCTCCAGGCTTATATCTCGCAAAACCCACGAATCTTGCTTAAATGCCCGCCCCAGCCCCTTGGCTCTCAAAACTATATTATTATCACGGCAAATAGTCATTGGTAAATGCCTGCGCCGGATCTAAATCGTTGTCCAGCACTCCATACTGCAACATCCAGTCTTTGAAGCTCAACCAAATCTCAAGTTTCATCGTGCCCCAGACGGATGCATCATCGATATACTTCATACTCAGCCACTTTTGGCTCGCTGATACTAGTTCTCTGTCAAGCTCCGGTGCCATTTCCAGAACAGCCTCCACTGCTTTATCAGGCTCCGCAACTGCAAGTGAATAGCCCTTGGCTGTCGCTCGCAGAAAACGTCTGATCAGCTCCGGATTATCATTAATTACAGTTTCATTGGTAATGATTGTCGGCGAATAAAAATCTAGCCTAGGATCAATATCCTGAAGGAGAATAAAATTGAGAGGATAATCTTGCAATTCGCAATTAATACCATCCCAACCCCAATAAATCCAGGCGAAGTCAGCTTCAGACTCCATTGCTGCAATATAATTACTAGCTGACTGATTGATAATATTTACTTTGGCAAAATCAGCCTCCTCTTGTTCCATTAAGGTCTCAATAAAAGCTAACTCCAATTCTGTACCCCAACCGCTATAGGTTTTATCTTCAAAATCACGGGGAGTTTTAATCCCGCGCCCCGCTGGAGATGCAAAACCGGAAGTATTGTGCTGCAGAATTGCTGCCACTGCTACAATCGGTATTTCTGCCTCTGAAGATCTGGCCTGTAGAACCTGCTCCTGACTGGCAATGCCAAAAGGGGCACTCCCTGTAGCGACCATTTCAATAAAATTCATATCAGATTCTTGAAAGTCTATATCTAGGCCCTCTTCAGCATAAAAACCCTGCTGTTGTGCCAGAAACAGCCCCGAGTGATTTGTATTAGGAGTCCAGTCTAAGGCAAAGGTAATTTTTTGCAGTTGTGTATTTATATGTTCTGCTTCCCTACTATTTTGTTTCTGACAGGAAACAATAAATACAATCAATACCGATATGATTAAAATAATCAGAATAATTCTTGCTATTTTCATTTTTCCCTCCGTAAATCAAAAGTAGCTGTCGCCCTCTGCCAGGGCATTACCAGACGCTCAACAACAATAACAAAATAGTAAAGCAGAAGACTCAGTATAATTATCAAAATGATTGAGGCAAACATGTGATCAAAACTGTATGCCCTCTTCGTTCTTAGCATATAAATGCCCAGGCCGGACATACCTCCGGACCATTCCGCCAGGACAGCAGCCATCACACAATAGGTAGCAGAAATCCTGATACCGGAGAACAGATGAACCAAGCTTGACGGGAATTTGACATGACGAAGTATTTCCCACTTATTGGCACCCAGTGAGTGCATCAATTTAATCTGGTCTCTGTCGACATCAGAAAAACCCTGAAGTAGATTGATAGCAACTGGGAAAAAGCAGACCAACAAAACCACAATTAATCTCGGCACCACCCCATATCCAAACATCAGGACTATAACAGGAGTAATAATCATGGTGGGAATCGTCTGTGAGACCACCAATAAGGGATATAAGGCCCGATAAACTAAAGTAAAAGCATCCATTAACAAGGCAATAATAATTCCTAAAATGACACTCAGAATAAAACCTAAGGACGCAATTGTCAGAGTTTCTCGACAATGCAGCCATAGAATCTCTCTCTGCGTAATAAGTGCTGAAAATACAGACGCCGGGGCCGGCAATACAAAAGAGTGAATTATTTTAGCCATAGAAAGAACTTGCAACATGCCAAGCATCATTGCCAATACTATCAATGCGGGAATAGCTTTTCGAAACCTAGACCACATTCAGCTATACCATCCCTGACTTAAACAATATAAAACAATATATCAGCCTTAATCTGCCGTGGAGATATCGGCAGCCAAGACAACAGCCGCAGGCTGACTGATAGCAAAGTATCTGAGAAATTATGGACAAAAAAACCTCCTGTATGGCGGAGGTCAAATAAAAATCCCAATTAACTGTTCTCCCTCCGCCGGTATTATCCGGTTCAGGTTCTAGGGTCGACTACAGTCCTCTCAGCTATTAAAGCTCCCCTGAACAATATCTATTCTATGCGAACAAGCCTGTTTATGGCAAGTCGTATATTTCTAATACTTTTGTGCCGAAGGCGCCCACGGATCGCCCTGGATTAACAATCCATGCGTTCATTCACTACTTTAGTTACTTCTGTAACCAACTCATCTTTATCTTTAATAATACTGGCAATAGACTTCTTAGTCCTCGCACACAATTCCTCATCTCCAATCCCGGGAAGATTGATTCTGACATTCAAGAGAGCGCCTTCAACACAGACTTGTGCCAAATAAGCTGCTACACCAACATCCGACAAACAATTCTTGTTGCCATAGCGACCCAAAGCACCTAGATGGCGTAATACAGCCAAACCCTTCAACGCAATCTGCATGGGAGTTTCCATCGCTAGCAAGCTAGCTTCACTCATAGCCTTGCTGCGCGCTGCCTTCTCAGCATCCGTATCTTTAGGCAAACGCAGAGCGGACATAAAAGTATTATAGGCTGCCGCGTCCTCATCAACCAGCTGTGCCAATTCGAACGCAAGTGTTGACAGCGAAGCAAAATCTAATGCTAGTAACTTTTGTTGACGAATGTCTAATTCAGCCCAGGACTTTTTCCCCTCGGTCAAGCGAAAAACCATTTGACCCAGTTGAGCTGCGACTGCACCTGCCAAGGCAGACATACTTCCGCCACCGGGTGTGGGATCAGAGCTTCCCACCAAGTTCAATAGTTCATTCGTCGCCTTATCCATCAATTTACTCATAACAGACCCTCCCCTGTTTTGCTACCAACTTACCCCCCTTATAAACTTCAACAATATGATTCACTCCAAATCTATAAATCAGCTCCGCCGGGGAACGGACATCCGTGATCAGAATGTCCGCCCTTTTGCCGGGAGCCAGTGATCCTATTTCAGTCTCTCTGCGCAGAGCATGTGCCGCTTCAATAGTAACTGCCGTCAGGATCTCTCCCGGTTGCATTTTCATGCCGAAACAGGCATGTGACATAGCAACCTGGATATTCTCTGTGGGGCTGCTGCCGGGATTGTAGTCAGTAGCCAGAGCTACTCTAACTCCCTGATCGAGCATTTTGCGGGCAGGAGCATATTTATCCGCCATCAGGAAAAAAGTCGTGGCCGGCAAAAGAACCGCCACTGTACCGGCTTCAGCCAATCTCTCAATCCCATAATCTGAAATTGCCATCAGATGTTCGGCCGATACTGCTCCCATTTCTGCAGCCAGCTCCGCCCCCCCAAGCGGAACAATCTCATCGGCATGTACTTTCAGCAAAAAGCCCATTCCCTTAGCTTTTTGTAAAAACCGGCGTGAAACATCAAGATCAAAGATTCCTTCTTCACAGAAGATATCACAAAATTCTGCCAGTCCTCGCTCTCTAATCACCGGCATCACTTGCGTCAAAATAAAATCGACATAGCCATGTACGTCTCCGGCAAACTCAGGAGGTAAGGCATGGGCCCCCATATATGTGCTCACAATGTCAATAGGGTGCAGGGCATTTAAACAATCAGCAACTTGCAAACACCGCAACTCGGTTTCCAAATCCAATCCATATCCGCTTTTGGCTTCAACAGTGGTGGTACCAAAAGTGAGCATACGATCAAGCGTTTCCCGGGCTTTATCATATAATTCTTGCTCTGTCAGGCTTCTGGTAGCTTTTACAGTACTTAGAATGCCGCCAATTTCATGAATCTCCATATATGATTTGCCTGCCAATTTCCAAGCCAGCTCTTGTTCACGCATACCGCCATGTACCAGATGTGTATGCGGATCAATAAAGCCGGGAAGTACCATATGGTCACCAACATCAATCAGCAAATGACTGGCTTTGGCAGCAACAGGTATCTCACCGGCAGCAACCTCAGTAATCAGGCCGTTTTCCACATTTATATAACCATCCAACAGCTCAGGCTGACCTTTCTCAGCAGTAAATATTGCCTGCGAACGGATAATAGTCCTTTTCTCACTCATATTATCAATACCGTTATCATTCAGCATCTAAGAGCCGTGATTCAATCACCTGATCAAGCCCAAAGTCCTCTAGTTGCAAATAATAGCTAGCAGCATCAAGCAGAGCTGCTAAAGGTGACAGACCTACTATTTCACTTCCTACCACCGGTACACCATACCGTCTAGCTTCAGCCCGCACCAATTCCATAACCTGATACAGACTGCTTTTAGTATAATCGGTTAAATTCATCGAAATCTGGACGATATTTCTTTTCTCAAGAGCAACGCCCATAGCTTTGACAAAACGAAGTCCTCCACCTACAAATCGCACCTTGCGGGCAATTTCATCCGCAATTTTAAATTCTGAAGTGCCTAAATTAATATTGTAGGCAATTAAGGGCATCCTGGCTCCTATAGCAGTTACACCAGCCGTTTCATGCGGCTGTCCCGGTCCAAAATCAGGTTTCCACTCATCGGCCAGCATTTTTTCTTTCATGCCCTCAAATTCACCTTTGCGAATTCTGGCCAAATTCTCTCTACCTGGGCTAGTTGCCGATTTTTCATAAAGGAAAACCGGAATTTTATAATCGGCAGCAACAATTTCCGCCACCTCGCGTGCAAGCTGTACACAGGTCTCCATATCAGTATTTCTAATCGGCACAAAAGGACAGACATCCGTAGCTCCCATTCTGGGATGAGCACCCCGATGAACTCTCAGATCTATCTCTTGCTGGGCCAGGCCAATTACACACGGAACAGTACGCTTCAATCCTTCATAGGTACCGATAATGGTAACGACGGCCCGATTATGATCGGCATCGAGACTGTAATCTAATACCCTGATTTGCTCATCCTGATAAAAAGGAGCAATGATTCGCTGCAATTTTGCAGAGTCTTTACCTTCACTAAAATTAGGAATACACTCAATCACCTGTGAAAACATATTGATCCTCCATTATTATTTTCAATCTGTTTCTCTCAGCACTTGCCGCATGTCTTGATAAAATACAGGATCTGAAAGCATATCTTCCAGTTCATTCATGTTGTCAGACAATACCCTATCTTTTTTCAAGGTCGGTACTCTCTCTCTAATCCTATCATAGAGCTCCGACGTAGCTTGGCCCAGCTTCTTTTTCGCCTGTACGTCTAAAGCCTGGGCGGCAGCAAGAAATTCAATAGCCAGCACCCGCCGTACATTATCCACAATCTGCTTCGCTTTGCGGGCAGCAATGGCCCCCATGCTAACATGATCTTCCTTATTAGCGGATGACGGAATGGAATCGACACTGGCCGGATGAGCAAGCACTTTATTCTCAGAAACAATCGAAGCTGCCACATACTGCGGGATCATCAAGCCGGAATTGACACCTCCGTTTTTAACTAAAAAAGCCGGCAAGCCATAATTCAGCTGTGGATTAACCAGGCGCTCAATACGTCTTTCCGACATATTTGCCAATTCCGCTGCTGCAATACCCAGAAAATCCAGAGCTAAAGCCAGTGGCTCTCCATGGAAGTTTCCACCTGAAATTACTTCCCCTGTTTCTACAAAGATCAGTGGATTATCAGTTACGGAATTAAATTCAGTTTCAAGAACCCTTTCAACATATGCTAAGGCATCTATGACTGCACCATGAACTTGAGGAACGCAACGCAAGGTATACGGATCTTGTACAGCATCCGGTCTACTGTCAACATATTCACTGCCTTGTAAAGCTTTTAGCAGAAAATTGGCAGTCTCAATTTGCCCACTGTGCGGTCGCGCCTGTTGGATTCTCTTATCGTAGGCGGAAGTCATCCCGCGCAAAGCTTCAAAAGTCAAAGCCGCAGCCAGATTGGCAGCAAAATACAAATCCTTAGCATCATAAAGTGCCAAAGCCCCGATTCCGGCCATAATTTGCGTTCCGTTAATAATTGCCAGTCCGTCTTTTCCTGACAGAACAACTGCTTCCAGCCCGGCCCGTGTTAAAATCTCTTGGCCAGGCAACAGCTCCTCCTCATACCATGCTTTCCCTTCCCCTATCAGAACCAGTGCCATATGGGCAAGATTAGCCAGATCACCGCTGGCACCCAAAGACCCTTGCTCAGGTATATACGGAATAATATTTCGGTTCAAAAACTCAGTAAGCAAAGCGGTTACAGAGGGAGAAACACCGGAAAAACCTTTGGCCATTGTATTCAGACGCAACAGCATAATAGCACGCACAATATCTTCCGGGAGAGGATTACCCATGCCGCAGGCATGGCTGAGAATCAAATTTCTTTGCAAGCACAGGTTTTTATCCTCACTGATATGTACTGTGCTCAACTCTCCAAACCCGGTAGAAATACCGTATACCGCTTTATTAGATCCGGCAATCTTATTAACCAGATCCTTGGCATTACTTATCCGTTGGCTCGCCTGATCGCTGAGAGCAACCCTGCGCTTACGCCTAGCAACCGCCTCTACATCTAATAGTGTCAGATTATTACCCGTAATGATCAGTTCATTATTTTTCATTTGAGTTCTCCTGGTGGATAACTGAAATATGAAGGCTCAGACCAGAGAAAGAGCTATCTGCATCATTTTTGCAAAACCTACTTCCCGCTCTTTAGCAGTAGTCTCCTCCCCTGTAACCAAATTATCCGAAACTGTAAGTATTGCCAGCGCCTCAGCTTCTGCAAATGCTGCATTACAATATAAAGCATATGCTTCCATTTCAACCGCTATAACCTGCATCGCCGCCCAGCGCTGCCAGTCAGAACCATCGAGATTATAAAAAATATCGGAACTAAGTACATTACCAACCGTGACATCAATCCCTTCCCGTTGACAGAAAGAGTAGGCTTTAAAAAGCAGATCCCAACTGGCAAGAGCAGAAAATGTACCCGGCAAATTAAAATTTTTAGCAAAATTAGAGTCAGTGCAAGCTCCCTGCACCAAAACAATATCATAGAGCTTTAGATCGGAAACATATGAGCCGCAGGAGCCAACTCTGATCAGCCTCTTTACTCCATAGTTATGAATTAGTTCATGTGTGTAAATTGCATGGGAGGGAATCCCCATTCCGGTACCCATCACAGAAACCTTTTTCCCCTTATACTCACCTGTATATCCCAACATATTGCGTACTCGATTAAAGCATTCAGGCTTTTCTAAAAAATTTTCTGCAATAAATTGGGCACGCAAAGGATCACCAGGTAATAGTATTGTCTCTGCAATATCACCTTTTCTAGCTTCAATATGTGGCGTACTCACTCAAATCCTCCTAATTTTTCAATGCCTGCTCAACAACTGTTCCGCCAACTTGCGGCTAACAGGATCACTGGGCTGGCCGGATAGTAGGCGCGAGATCTCATCAATTCTATACTCCGCCTCTAATATTTCTAATTTAGTACTAGTCCTGCCGGAATGCGTCTTTTTGCTAATTAGATAATGCGTATCTGCCCTGGCAGCAATCTGTGCACTATGAGTCACACACAAAACCTGACATGATTCGGCAATTGTTTTAAGCTTCTGAGCAATACTATCAGTTGTTTTTCCCGAAATGCCGGAATCAATCTCATCAAAAATCAGCACAGGTATCTTATCTACAGACGCCAATACGGTTTTAATTGCCAGCAGCACACGTGAAGCTTCGCCGCCTGAAGCAATTTGCGCCAACGGTTTAAGCGGTTCCCCTAGATTGGGTGAGATCATAAATGAAATATTGTCGGTGCCTTTGTCCGGCCACCTGCTTGCCAAGTCATTGGCTTGGACTGCCTCCTCAACTTTGGTCACAAATTGAACATGTGGCATATCAAGATCAAGCAGCTCATTTTTGATTGCTTCATCAAGTTCTTTTGCCTGCATCAATCTTTCTTTATGCAGCTGCTCTGCTATCTCTTTTAACTCAATATCCAAACTCCGCTGTTTCTCTTTGAGTCTGCTGAAATCTTCTGCACTAGCTTGCAGCCTTTCAATCTCATCTTCCGCTTTAGCAGCAAAAGCAAGTATCTCCGTTTCATCGGATCCGTACTTGCGCTTTAGTTCATTGATAAGATCAATTCTGTCTTGGATCAGCAATAACTCCGCAGAATCTATGTCCAGTCTTCTGACATAATCCAGAAGCTCAGTTTTAATTTCGGCTATCTCCGATGTCAGGTGAAGCAAACGATCTCGGGAAGATTTCAGTTTTTTACTATAGTGGGAGGAATAGTCTAAAGTTTCCAATGCTCTTTGCAGTAATGAGCCAATAGCCTGTTCATCATCCTGTCCGAGAATATGATGAACTGTTTCCAGGTCATGTAGAATGCGTTCTTTGGCACCTAAGATTCTGGCCCGTTGTTTAAGATCATCTTCCTCGCCCGATTTGATATTGGCAGTACGAATTTCATTGGCTTGATAGCGCAATATTTCCAATTGTCTGGTACGTTCTTGAGGATTATTGCCGAGAATGGCTATAGCTTCAACAGTTATTAGCCATTGCTTTCGCAGTGACTCATAGGTTGCCAGCAATGGCTCAATATCCGCTTTGCCATAAGCATCTAGTAACTCCAGATGCTCTTTTTCCCGAAAAATAATCTGGTTATCATATTGGCCATGTATAGAGATTAGTCGTTCTCCTATTTGTTTAAGCTCAGAAAGCTTAACCAGGTGGCCATCTATTCTACACTCAGATCCTCCTTGGGCAAAAATTGTTCGCGATAAAAGCACTTGGTCACAATCGGATGTGAAATCTTTGTCATCTGCCGGATCATGTTTAATCATGACCGCTTCAATTTTGGCTTTTTCAGATCCAGTCCTCACAAAGTCCCGGCTTGCTCTTTGACCTGTTAAAGCTCCAATTGCATCGATTAGAATAGATTTCCCCGCGCCGGTCTCACCGCTGATAACAGTTAGCCCAGGACTGGGAGACAAGATTATATGTTCTATCAGGGCAAAGTCCGTAATCTCTACCCGGGACAGCACGCTCAATTCTCCTCAAAAAGACTTTTACCCATTTTGGGATCGGATTGCGACAGAGCAATCAACTTAGAACGAAGTTCTTGTGCTTTAGCATCTGAAACAGTAGCAAGAAAAACTGTATCATCGCCGGCCAATGAACCTAGCAGATCTCTAAGATGCATCGAATCCAAGGCAGAGGCAGCTGCTTGAGCCATGCCGGGCAAGGTTTTGATGATTACAAAGTTAACAGCTACCTCAATCATGATCACAGCTTCGGAAAAAACTTTCATCAAACGTCCTGAAGCCACTTCTCCGCTCCGATCCATAGGTACATACTTCTGTTTCCCTTCACCAGTTGAAACTTTAACGATACCTAATTCTTTAATATCTCGTGAAATTGTTGCTTGCGTAACTTCCATACCAGTTTTGCGCAGCACTTCGACCAGTTCCTCTTGAGTCTCGACGGATCGTTCGCGAATTATCTGCAGAATCCGTGACTGTCTCTGACCCTTTGAAGGTTTCATTGACTTATCCCCCTTTTCTGAATTTTGATTGGTAGTTTTTCATAAAAATTATCTTCACCAAAAATAATATAGGGTAGAAATTTGTCTGAGAGATAGACATCAACATATCCACCCATTTGCAGCGGAATAATAGCTCTGCCATCAACAGATACCGTTGCTGTTCTTGACTGATCAACCAATTGTAAGCGCACGGTACTGCTTCTATCAGTGATATACGATCGATTGTGCAGCGTATGCGGACAGATTGGTGTGATAACCATAATGTCAAGACTCGGATGCACAATCGGACCGCCACAGGACAAGGAATAGGCGGTAGAACCTGTTGCTGTGGCTACGATCACACCATCGCCGGGAATCATCTCAACTTTACTGCCATTGATAAAAAGATCAACTTTAATAATATTTGATGATCCTCCCCGAGTCAGCATGACATCATTTAATGCTTCTACCCGCGCATGAACCTTACCTGCAGGGTCATAACACTCAGCACAAAACATAGCTCTTTGAACAATTTGAAAATCACCGGCAAATAGATACCTTACTTTAGACTCGATCTCTTCAGGCAATATCTCTTGCAGGAATCCCACTGAGCCAAGATTCACACCAACTCTGGGAATTTGCTCTAGGCCAGGAACCCCCATTGAGCTTAAGAAAGTGCCATCACCCCCCAAACTGATAACAAATTCAGGTTTTTCCGGTATACCCCACTGCAAATTTCCATAATGAAACTGCTCCAGATCATGAGCTGAGATCCAGGCAGTTCCACCATTACTCTCAATGGCATCAATCAGACGCATCGTATATTTTAAATCGGGATCACGACTTACATTTGGATAGATAGCAAAATGCATTGCCTGTCACCTATTCATGAATAATTAACGATTCAACTGCCTTTATTATGCCTTGCTTGTCCAGACCTGAGGCAGAAAGCAAACTGGATCGTTTAGCCTGGCCTGCCAGCGGGTATATGATCCCCAGATGTTCTGAAACTAACCCATCTACAGAGGAGCAAAGCTGTGAGATAATGCTTTCTGCCCAACCGGACTTCTTGATGCCATCCTCAATAACCAGCAGTCGCTTCGTATCTTTAATTATACTTATAATATCATGAATACTGCATGAATTAACACAGATAGATGAATATACACTGATGCTTATACCTTTTTTTAGTAAATCGTCAGCGGCTGCCAGTGCAGGAAAAACCATAGTCCCCAGTGCCAAGACAACCATATCTCCTCCGGCTCTGACCTTTCTGATGCGATATGGATCAAATTTATCTTCGGTCTGAGACTGTCGATCGATCTCAGGAAAATCAAAAGCCAAGTCTTTTGGATATCTAATCAATACAGGATTATTCTTTTCCAGAGCTATTTTTAGTAATGACCGCAAGTCATTCGCAGTTGCAGGGGCAAAAACCTCTAAGTTAGGGAAAGACATTGTCAATGACAAATCATATATCCCCTGATGAGTTTCGCCGTCACCACCGACAGCTCCCGCTCTATCTACCGCTATTGTAACAGGCAAATTTTGCAGACAAATATCATGCAATAGCTGATCGATGCCTCTTTGCAAAAAAGTGCTGTAAAGGGCTACAAAGGGTCTCATACCGCCTTTAGCCAATCCAGCTGCTAATGTAAGAGCATGTTGTTCAGCTATCCCTACATCGAAAAATCTATCCGGAAACTGTGTCTCAAATTCCAGTAAACCTGTTCCTGAAGTCATAGCAGCTGATATGGCACAGACAGCAGGATTGTTTTTGCCTAGTTCTATCATTGTCTGGCCGAAAACCTCTGACCAACTAAACTGTGACTCAGTCTTAAGATAACCGTTAATCCCCACCTCAATTTCAAAAGGGACGACTCCATGATATTCTGATGGCTTTTCTTCTGCATAAGAATAGCCTTTGCCTTTTTGAGTTATGACATGAACCAACACCGGACCTTTTATTGCTCGTGCAGAACGCAGATACCTCTCCAGTTGATTAATATCATGTCCATCAACCGGCCCATAATATCTAAACCCCAATTGCTCAAACATTGAACTGGCTCCACGATAATTGTGAATAATATTTCTCCCTGTCCGTTTCAATGCCTCAATGCTTTTAACCAGTAGATTTCCAATTAATGGTACTCGCTGCAATCTAGTTAGCCAGCGGCTTTTGAGTGATAGATACCCAGGTGCCAAGCGCAAATGCTCGAGATGCTTGGCAAATCCGCCCACTACATGGTCAATTGACATTTGATTGTCATTCAAAATAATTACAATATCGTCTCCGCATTGACAAATATCGTTCATGGCTTCATATGCCATGCCTCCGGACAAGGCACCATCACCGATAATAACAACTACTTTCCCACTTTCTTGGCGCAGTTTGCGCGCCCGTACCAGGCCACATGCCGCTGACATTGATGTGCTACTATGACCCGTGTTGAAACTGTCATATTCACTCTCTGCTGTTTTAGGAAAGCCTGAGATACCTCCCTCCTGTCTGAGGTTTTTGAATTCTTTAGCCCTGCCGGTCAAAATCTTCCAGCTATAACACTGATGTCCCACATCAAAAATCACAGAATCAGTCGGAAAATCATATGTAGACAATAGGGCAATTGTTAACTCTACCACTCCAAGATTTGAAGACAAATGGCCGCCATTTTTAGCAGTACATTGGATAATATAGTTACGAAGTCGTACAGCAAGCTGCTCCTTTTGCTGTAGAGTCATTGCACCTATGTCCTGTGCTGTGGGCCAACTGTCCATATCTGTTATTGTCATCCTATTTAGCCCGTTCAGGAAGATAATCGTTCAAGGCCACAAAAAAACCTATATCCTGCTCGTCTGCCAATATTTCCAGCAGCTTTAAGGCTTTGCCCTGTTCTTTTCTGATCAATTCCTTTGTCATACTAAGACCATAGACCGTAACAAAGGTACTTTTTTGATCGCGCTCATCTTTACCGGTTGATTTTCCAAGCACCGACGCGTCAGAAGTAAAATCAAGCACATCGTCCACCATCTGAAATATTAAGCCCCATATTAAACCTAGCTGCTTCCATAGGCCGATCTCAAACTCAGTAGCTTTTCCCAAAACAGCTCCTGCCAGCAAGGAAGCAACCAGTAATGCGCCTGTTTTCTTATGTTGCAGGTCAGTCAATATGATTTCTGTCGCCTTAACTTGTTCTAACTGCAAATCCAGACATTGCCCGGCGATCATACCTTGACCGCCGGCAGCTTCAGCAATCAGCAGTGCAGCCTGAATCTTTTCTTCTATTAACGCAGATGAATGAGATATATCCCGCAACATAATCTCAAAAGCGGCTGTCAACAAAAGATCCCCTGCCAAAATGGCTGTGGCTTCTCCGTATTTTTTATGGCATGAGGGCTGCCCCCGTCTTAGGTCATCATCATCCATGGCCGGTAAATCATCATGGATCAACGAATAGGTGTGAATCATTTCAATTGCAGCCGCAAAAGGGTGATAGTCTGACTCTTTGACACCATACAGCTTAGCTACTTCTATTAGCAAGATTGGCCGGATACGTTTGCCGCCACCCAGCAGACTATATCTGGACGCTATAGCGGCACTACTTCCCGAGGTTTCAGTATAATTCGATGTATAATCCTCCAAGAAGCTTTCGATAGCTATCTGGTGCTGAAGAAGCACGGCATTAAAATCTGATTTAAGCATCCGGGAATTCAACCTTAGTTTCAATCATTTTCCCCTCGGGGCCCAACTGAATTTTGCTGATCTCCTCCGTCAGCGCCGATAATTTCTCTTCGCAGGCTTTAGCCAAAGTTACACCTTCTCTAAATAAATTAAGTGATTCTTCTAATGGTGCCTCGCCCTTCTCAAGAAGATTAACAATCTCTTCCAGTCGTTCCACAGCTGCCTCGTAACTTAATTCTAATTGTGTCTCTTTATTATCCATTGATGATATTTCCCTTTCTCTCATTCAATCAGGAAGGCTCCCCTCCTGCAAGTTATCTAATAATTCCAAAGGCCAAAGCTCTTTGATCCTGGCATCAGCAATTCCATCTGCCAGATAAATGCGTATATCGGCACCTATAGCTAACTGTTCCAGTGAGCTTATTGCTTTGCCGGTTTCTATGCAGCTCAACCTGGCATAGCCTCTCCTGACAACAGCATTGGGATCTAAAGCTAGAAGTTTAGCCGTCAGTTTGTCCAGACTCAAACGTTCATGTGATAGCCTTTGAGACATATTTGCTCTGAGCATATCCCGGCTTTTCTCAAGAAGAACAGATTGGTGCTGCAGTATGCTTAAACTTGATCTTTCAATCCTATCTTTCAACCTGGCAAGTCGTGAGGGTTGATCTGCAGATACGGCATTCAGACTGCTCTGCAAGCGCCAACTCAGCATATCTAATTTTTGCGCCCGTGAACTGATTAAATAATCACCTTGTTTCAAAACAGGACGCTCCGTCAAATGTTTTAATTTGCTATTTGCCAGGTCAAAAGCATGTAAAAGAAGTGTCCTCATTCGATTGCGATACATATCCAGCTTTGTCAATAAATCAGACTTCCGAGGCAAAACCAGTTCAGCTGCTGCTGAGGGCGTAGGCGCTCTCAAATCAGAAACGAAATCACAAATTGTATAATCAGTTTCATGGCCAACGGCAGAAATAACAGGAATTTCTGAAGCGGAAACTGCCAGAGCAACCTCTTCGCTATTAAATGGCATCAAATCTTCAAGTGATCCGCCGCCACGGCAGATAATCAGAACATCACAGTCAGCTTCACTATTAGCCAATGCCAAGGCAGTAACAATTTCCTGGGCCGAGGAAGATCCTTGAACCGACACCGGAAAAATTTTAATAACAAAACCGGGGAATCTCCTGCGTAGAATATGGACAATATCACGAATAACTGCCCCCTCCAAAGAAGTAATAATTCCAATTCGTTCCGGCAGAAAAGGAATCTCTTTCTTCCTCTCCTCAGCAAAGAGACCCCTTTTCTGTAAACGGTCTCTCAATTCAACAAATCTAGCATACAGCAAGCCTTCCCCTGCTCGCTCTATAGAACGGACAATGATCTGAAACCTACCGCCTTGTTCATAAATGGTGGCATATCCGGCAACAATTACATGTTGTCCATCAACCGGCTTAAAATCAAGATTAGACATTGCAGATTTAAAACAGACACAGCTAATCTGAGCCTTGCTATCTTTTAGAGTAAAATAATAATGACCCGATGGATAAAGTTTGCCACCGGAGATCTCACCCTCTACCCGGAGAGAATTTAGCAAAAAGTCCTGGCTGAGAACCTTGGCAACATATTGATTTAATTCGCTGACACTAAGAATTTTCATCCTTGTTATCCTTAACGGCATCAGTGCTTTTACACCCTACAAATGTGCTGTCTCGTTCTATCCCGCCCAAAATAGCATTAATATACGATCTCGATTTTTCGTCACTATATTTGCGCGCCAAAATAACAGCTTCCGAAATAGATACCGATGTTGGTATATCCTCTAAATACTTCATTTCAAACAATGCTAGGCGCATAATTGTTAAGTCAATACGCGGCAAACGCGAAATAGCCCAGCCTATAAGCCGCGGTTCTATTTCGCGATCAAATTCCTCTTTGTGCTCAAGAACACCGGTTACTATTAAATCAAAAAAGTCAGTATCAGCTCTGGATAAACGCCATTCATCTAAAAAAAGTCGTCTTTGTAAAATATAGTCATCAGGTTGAATTTCAAGGCTATATAGAAACATAAATGCACGTTCGCGCGCTAGTTTACGACTCAATTCTAACCACCCCTCTATATAGATCAGCGAAATCTGCCAGGTGGAAATAATCTGTCAAGTAAGGATCTGATCGCATCAGGCTGGCTGAAATATTTCGCTCCCACATAATATCCCACAACGCCTAGAATCAGAATAAATAACATTCTAAAGAAGCCAAACAAAACCCAGAGTAAACCGATTGCAAGTCCAATTGCTGCACCGGCAATACCGGGACTGTTGCGTGCGAAGCCATCACGAATAATTTGCAACAAATTTCTGGGCGCCATTTACGCTGCCCTCAGCGCTCAACACGAGCCGCAATGGCTTCTACGCGATTTACTTTAACCTGAACATCAGCCACTTCAATGCCTGTATATTTCTCAATATCTTTTTTCACTCTTTCCTGCAGTCGAGACATCATTAATGGTAGCTCAACGTCAGAATAAGCCATTACATTCATAGTAACTGAGATTTTCCCGCCTTTATAAGGCGAAACCCAAGCTTTAGCTGATTTGACGCCTGACTGTGATGCTTTGGCTGCATTCAATGCAATATTTTCTATGGCATCAACACCGATATCAATAGCACCTATTTCATTTAAACGCACTCTTTGCTTTCTCATTCTGCCGGTCAGGATCGTAACAACCATAACCGCTAGAGATATCAGCACAATGATCAGACAAGCAATCATAGCAACTGTCTTATACGGCTGCTTTTGTGCTATATCAATTACTGTTTCAATCATTCCTTTGAGAATGAATTCATTGGACAGCATCAGTAGAATCAACAAAAAAAACACAGCCAATACAAAGGAGAAAGCTATAATTATAAAGCGATTAATTCTATTCATCTTCCAAATTATTCCTCATCTAATTCTGTCTGGATACCAATATCGGAGACCCCCATTACATGGACATCAACAGCTTCAACATTAAGTCCCGTGTATAGCTCTACTTCCTCTTTGACATGTTCCTGAATAGACCAGGCAACATCAGGCATCACATAGCCAAACTCGATAATTGGGTAAACAGTAATGGAAACCGCATCAGATCGATCACTTCGGAATGATACCTTGACTCCTTTGCCTTCATGGCTCACACCGATAGATTCTTTCAGAGACACGATAAGACCTCTATCAAGGCTGTCAACACCTTTCGTAGCCATTGTAGCCTCCGCCGCATACTGAGCCACGAAGCCTTGCGACATCGTACGCTCACCTTTAATTGAGTAACGATTCGCTTCTTCAGACATAACTTTAGGCACGTTCCATATATTCGCCGGACCTGGTATCTATGCGTATGATATCGCCGCGATTGATAAACAAGGGTACTTTCAAAACGGCACCCGTTTCAACCGTAGCATTCTTATTGGCAGTTGTAGCAGTATCTCCCCGCACAGCAGGCTCGCATTCGGTAACTTCAAGTTCAACAAAAGTCGGTGGCTCAACCTCGAGAATTTCCCCACTCCAAGATACTACACGACAAGTCATTCCCTCTTTGAGAAATGTTATACCATCACCCAAAGTTTCTTTGGCAATCGGTATCTGGTCATAGGATTCTACATCCATGAAATATAACAGATCGCCATCTGAGTATAAATATGACATATCACGGCGACTGAGTTGAGCTTGTTCAAATTTTTCCGACGGATTAAAGCTCTTTTGCACAACACTACCTGTCTTCAGATTTTTATAAGTTGTACGTACAAAAGCAGAACCTTTTCCCGGTTTCACATGCTGGAAATCAACAACTTGGTAAATTTGACCGTCCATTACGAAATTTACTCCATTACGGAAATCACCTGCACTAATCATAAATACCTCCGTAAATGCCTATTTAGCGCATATATTCATCTATCGCGTATATTCTATGCTATATCTGGTCAGTCCGCAAACCATTCTGACTGAACAATATTTAATGATTTAGAGCAAGATATCCTCCAGAAAATCATAATCCCTTTTGTTAATTAGCAGCGCTTCGAACCACCTTTTAAATTTTATCGAGATTATTTCGCTGTGGAAACGAGGTTTGACCAGTAGAATAAAGACACCTGCTCTTTTACCCGCCAGAACATCTGTAAAAATTTGATCCCCAACCAAAACTACTTGATCAGGAGTAACTTGATAGCGTTGCATTATCTTTAGAATTCCGGAAGTACCCGGCTTGCCGGCCCTGCCCTCATATGCGATCCCTGTCGCTTCAGCAAATTGGTAGCCTCTCTCACCTCTCGCATTAGTTAGCAGAACAGGCATTAATCCGGCTTGCTTTACTGCGGCGATAACCTCATCGGCGTACTCATCACCACTGCGGGACCCATGTTGTGCCAATGTATTATCAAGATCCAGCATAACAACTTTAATTCCACGCTCTACAAGCTTAGACCAATCAACTCGTCTAAGGTCTGTCACATACCAGTCTGGCATCATTTGCTTGCGAAAATTTTTCAGCCACATATCTATCTATTTTAGCATGCCCTAAGTCGCTACTCCAATCACTACTATGCGATTACTAAGGTACGATTACTAAGGTCGATTACTAAGGTCGGGAACTGCTCAAAATTTTGTCAGAATCAAAAAAACGACCAAGATTTTGCCTTTGGGGTTTTCTCAGTTCATCGCCACCTATGTAGACCTTATCAGTATGCACATGACCTTTACCTGAAACCATATATGCTTTGTTTCCATATCCTGAAAGAATGCAAAAGCCGGCATCCGTCAAAAGTGATAATCTTGTGGAATCCGAAAAAACATGATCACCATTTGGATAATGCAAAATTCTAACTTTACCAATTAAAGGTTCAACCTCATCCTGCCATTTTTTTAAATCCTTAACTATAGCTTCAAGGTTACTGTTCGGAATATTTATTCCTCCCCAGGTATTACTGGCCAGAGTATATCCTTCTATGCGCAACTCATCTGCAATTTCTTTTATTTTAGTTCGATTAATCATTAATTCATCCTGGCTTAACTCAAGGGGGGCAAGATTCAGCTGTCTCCTCTCCTCATTCCAATTATCTAGCGAAGCTTGGGAATATATATAACCAAAAATACTGCGGTTAGCAGTAATGGCCAACGTGGCTTTAGCCCCATCATAAGAAAACTCAGGATGCTCTCGGCAGAAGGCATTGAGTAACCCTATTTCGGAATTGGCTTCAAGAATTTCTTTACTGCCTGTAATATGGTCTGTCAGCACCCCGACAATTTTATTTTGGTCTGTCAACTCCAGACACTCAGCTGTCCCACTCTCTGCTCTTAAAGGGGAATATGCAAAACTTTCAATTACCAAAACCAATGGTTTCTTGCCCTCAGGGATAAGGATTGGCGTGTATTTTCCCTTCTCAGAAATAAAGCTATCTCCAGGTACCAAGATATAATCATTGGCCAGCAGCTGACTTAAGATGGATTTGAATTCATCGGCAGTAATCATCAAAGAATCCGCCTGCTTGGCATAAATATCATTGTCAAAAGCACGTGCAGCATCAATAATAATCGGCCTCATTGTGATATGTTCTATAGCTCGGTTCCAACTAACTTGAACAGAGTCTGTAGCCGAACTAACCTGACTATACCAGCTTAAAAACTCCGGATCGTCCGGAAAGAAAACCATAACCTCCGTCAGTACTTTTTTGGCAGTATAATATCTGCCATTTTCGATGCATTGGGATATTTTCTGATGATACTCATCATATACTGCCTGCGCAATCTCATCTTTCCTACGCTCCACATATTTACTAACGGCCAATGGCACTTCTTCCAGTAATAAGCTATTCCACAGTTTGTACGCCATAGGCCAATTTTTGTCACTTGCGAATTGTTCAGCCTGTTTCACATCGTCTTGAACAAGTTTTATGGCTTCCAAAGAATCAATAATTGGCTTAACTATTGATTGAAAACGGTCAATTTGTTGTAAAGTCTTCAGTTGTTCAGCAAAATCTGACTCTGTAATATTATCTTTAACAAATTCGATGCCTTGTTCTTCCAAAAACTCAATTATCAGTTCCGTGCTAACAATGCCAGTTAGTGACAGAAAATTTTTATCTTCGGTGGAAAGGGGGTTATTCTTTTTAATCTGCTCAATAATGGATAATGTCTTGTCTTTAATATGCGTTTCGATGATATGCATCTCTGCTAATTTCGCTTCTCTGACTGCTTTTGATTTAGTATTATCAAAGGCCAAATCTCTAGTAGCGGAATATAGCTCCATTAAATATTGATAATCTTTTTCCTCTATGGCTTTCAGATATACATCGGAATCATGCACAACTTGTTTGGGCCAGATAACTATGGCTATAACTATAAAAACAGAAAGAAGCAGGATAATAATTAGAGGACGTAGTCTGCTCTTTTTAACCTTACGGTATCCGTCAGGTCCTCCCGGTGGCATCCATTCCTTTGACATCACAGATTCTCCAGGCTGATTTGCTTATCCTCAAATGCTTTATCGCGTATGTACCGTCCCGAACCGGGAAGCTTTTTCACTTTATAATAGCCCTGATCTTCCAACTGTGACAATTCCGCGCTGTTTAAGAAATTTGTGATTGTCTTATCCTGCTTGCTGCCGGACATAATAAAGCTGCCTCTAGACGTGCGAGTAGTTTTATAAGTTACTTGGGAAGATGAAAATATCAACAACTTACCCTGGTTATTTACAACACCGAATACAGGATCTTCATCAACACCTATATATGCAGCTCCTACCAGCGGAGCATGATCAGAGTAAGCACTGACAATTTTCCTGCGCCTATTTTTAGTTTCATAAGCGGAGACATCAACTCGAACTGCTCTGCGATCTTCAAAAACAAAAAGCATTTGCCCCGCGAACTCACTATCTGTAGCATACATCACAACTACAGTTTCTCCTTCATCCAACTCCAGCAAATTTGGTGTGTAGTCTCCGATAAAGGATGGTTTATGGTCCTCAATATCATAGGCAAAAATTTTATACACTTGCGCTTTATCGGTCACAAAAATAATTTCTGCTTTATTTGTAGTTTCTATCTCCTGGATAATCCGGTCTCCATCTTTAAGTTTTAATTCAAAATTACCCCGTAAAGAAGTTAGCGCCATTTTCTTAAAATAGCCTTCATCGGTAAGAAATAGCCTAATATTGTAATCATCTATCAGATCCTCCTCTTTCAGAACGGGTACTTCCTCCGGCTCAATCAGAACCGTTAGTCTCTCACGGCCGTAATCTTTGGCAATATCGCGTAATTGAGTACTGATCAGACTGTTGATTTTTCTAGTACTATCAGCCAGACTCTTTAATTCATAGATTTCAGCTTCCAATTCAGCAATTTCATCAATTCGTCTCAGGATATACTCCCTATTCAAATGGCGCAGCTTAATTTCCGCTACAAATTCCGCCTGCACCTTGTCTATGCCAAAATTGGACATTAGATTCGGTATGACCTCGCTTTCGGTTTTAGTTAATCTGATCAAAGAAATCGCTTTATCAATATCCAGCAAGATCAATTCCAGAGCTTTTAACAGATGCAACTTTTCTTCCTTTTTTTGGCGATCAAAATTGGCTTCGCGCCTGACACAATCTTGGCGCCAGCTGATCCAATGATCCAATATTTCATATATACCCATAGTTTTAGGACGACCGGAGACGAGAATATTGAAATTACAGGAAAAACAGGTTTCTAGGGAGGTTAGATCAAAAAGCTTTAACATAAGCATCTTGACATCAGTATTTTTTTTATAGCTAACAGTAATTTTTAAACCGTTCAAATCGGTCTCATCCCTAACGTCAATAATCTCACGAAACTTTCCCCTACGGGACTGGGCAGATATATCGTCAATTATGGCTTCAACCGTGGTATTATATGGTATCTCATAGATTTCGATTAAATTAGCTTTCTTATCAATCCTACATTTTCCACGCAGCTTAAATGTGCCTCTGCCTGTTTCATAAATTTTGCGCATCTGCTCTTTAACATAAATCAGCTCACCGGCAGTTGAAAAATCCGGTGCAGGCATTGTCTCAAGCAGATCATGCTTACGGTTATTAATATAAGCCGCAGTCGTCAGGCATACTTCTTTAAGATTAAAAGAACAGATATTGCTCGCCATACCCACCGCAATCCCCTGATTAGCATTAACCAAAATAGTCGGAAAAGCAGCCGGCAGCAATACCGGTTCTTTCATAGTACCGGAATAATTATCTATAAAATCAACCGTATCTTTTTCCAAGCCGTCAAGAATTAAACTCGCACTCGGATCAAGCCTTACTTCAGTATAGCGTGCAGCTGCATATTGCATATCCCGTGAGTAGACTTTTCCAAAGTTACCTTTAGAATCAATCCAAGGATGGATTAAAGCCGCATTACCACGTGTCAATCTGACCATTGTCTCGTAAATAGTCTGGTCGCCATGTGGGTTCAAGGCCATCGTTTGACCGACAACATCTGCAGATTTTGCCCGCGGTGAATTGAGCAACTTCATCCGGTACATGGTATAGAGCAATTTGCGATGTGCTGGCTTAAAACCATCGATCTCCGGGATAGCCCTGGAGATAATAACACTCATGGCATATGGCATAAAATTGTTCAACAGGGTATCTGTGATCGGCTGTCTAATATGCTCGTTGTAACTATCGTTCATCTATCCTCCGGTCTTAGGCCAAGTCCAACATATCCATATATGATTCGCCATAATCTTCGATATACTGCTTTCTGCCTGCAAGATTATCACCCAGCAAAAGGTCAAATATTTCTGCCGCCTCTTCCCTGCCGGTAGGCAAGATTTCAATCAATTTTCTGGTTGCAGGATTCATTGTAGTTTGCCACATCATATCCGGCTCATTTTCACCTAATCCCTTGGAACGCTGTATATGAATGCTCCCGCCATTTAGACCGGATACAATTTCATTCTTTTCGAGATCGCTATATGCAAACAAGGTGCGCTCTACTTTTTTGACTACATGCGTAATTTCAAACAGAGGAGATTCTGCAATAAATATTTTCCCTTCATTGATTAAAGTCGGCATCAATCGATAGAACATAGCTAGAATCATTGTTCTGATGTGAAAACCATCGACATCGGCATCTGTACAGATTATGATCTTATTCCAGCGCAAACTGTCCAAATCAAAGCTTGACATTTTATTGCTATGTTTGGATTTGATTTCAACCCCACAACCTAAAACTTTTATCAAATCAGTAATTATTTCACTATTAAAGATGGTCTTATAATCAGCCTTCAAACAGTTCAAAATCTTACCGCGAATTGGTATAACCGCCTGATATTCTGCATCACGTGCCATCTTAACAGACCCTAAGGCCGAGTTACCCTCGACAATATATAGCTCTCTGCGTTCGACATCTCGAGTTCTGCAATCTACAAAGTTCTTAATTCGATTCTGAAAGTCGATGTTGCCCATCAACTTCCTCCTCACATCTAATCTCGTCCTTTCCGCATTCTCGCGACTGCGCTTGTTAATAAGCACTTGATCCAAAATTTTTAGAGTCTCTGCTTTATGTTCAATAAACCAGATCTCCAATTGTTCTCTGATCAGGTCAGTCATAAATTCTTGGACAAATTTGTTGCTAATTGATTTTTTTGTCTGATTCTCATAGCTTGTAAGAGTTGAGAATGAACTTGAAATCCAAATAAGACTATCCTCAATGTCAGTAAAAGTAATTTTACTTTCATTGGCTTTATATTTATTTTCGCTTTTCAATAGGCTATCAATCTCTGCAACCATAGCTGAACGCAAAGCTTTTTCGGGTGATCCGCCATACTCCAGCCAGCTGGAATTATGGAAAAACTCGCATTTATCTACTTCATTATTAAAACAAAAAGCACATTGAGCCAGAACTTTGTACTCCGGTTTGTCTGACCTGTCTTTACCCATTCCTTCTCCTTCGAAAAAGAACGGTTCAGATATGCCCTTCCCCTGGTCCAGTTCTTTGACATAACCTAGAATCCCTTCCGGATAGAAGAAATCAATGCTTTCTTCGGTTAATTTATCATCAAATCGAAATCGTATGCCTGCGTTGATAATTGCCTGACGTTTTAAAATAGTATGAAAGTTCTGAGCAGGAATCTCTATCTCAGTAAAAACATCCAAGTCAGGTTTCCAATGTTGAATTGTGCCCGTACGCCTGCTATTAGTTGCAGTCTTCATTAAACCGCCGATATTTTCACCTTTTTCAAAGTGTAGTTCATATCGATAGCCATCACGCACAGATATCACATCAAAAAACTCGGAAGCATATTGTGTTGCACAGGCCCCCAAACCATTCAGCCCCAGGCTGTACTCATAATGAAAACCTTCGTTTGTCCGATATTTACCTCCAGCGTATAATTCACAATATACCAGCTCCCAATTATATCGTTTCTCGCGCGGATTATAATCTACCGGCAATCCACGACCTTCATCTTCCACTTTAATGCTGTGATCGGCATAACGGGTCACGGTAATCAGATCGCCGAAACCCTCCCTAGCTTCGTCAATGGAGTTGGACAGAATCTCAAAAAATGACTGTTCCGTACCACTGAGATCGTCTGAGCCAAATATTACAGATGGTCTTTTCCGAACTCGGTCTGCACCTTTCAACGCACTGATGCTTTCATTGCCATACTCTCTTGCTCTGACCATTGATCTTCAGTTCCCTCCAAAAACTTCTCATAGATTTATGCTGGTAATTGTGACGAGTGGGTACGCTCTTCTCTAAAACCCCGAAAACACTGCAATTACAGTATCTATCCAGACTATTATACACCATAGGAAGTATAAATAAATTACGCTCTGATTGCAAAAATTGTTTTTTCTACTATATTGGGATGAAAAAATCTATAGATAATTAAGAATTTACATTGCACTTTTTAGTTTTTCGTGTTATCATGCCTTAAAATGGTTTTCAATTAACAAAAGTAAGCAAAGGGTGATTATTATGCTAATTGGCGTACCAAAAGAAATCAAAGATCAGGAAAGTCGTGTTTCTTGTACCCCGGCAGCAGCAAATCAATTTGTGCTGGACGGTCATACGGTCTTGGTTGAAACCGGTGCCGGTTTAGAATCAGGTTTTACCGACCAAGAGTATATAGAAACTGGTGCGATTATACTTGATGATGCGGCTGATGTCTGGGCAAAAGCAGATATGATATATAAGGTCAAGGAGCCTATAGCTTCAGAATATAAATATCTGCGCGAAGGCTTAATCGTATACGCCTATTTACATCTTGCCGCAGATATCAACCTGACCAAAGAGCTGGTTGACAATAAATGTGTTGCTATTGCCTTTGAAACAGTTCAGGTTGGATCTGCGTTGCCGCTATTAAAACCAATGAGTGAGGTAGCTGGGCGGATGGCAATTCAAGAAGGCGCTAGACTGCTCACAAAGCCTTGTGGTGGCAAAGGAATGGTATTACAGGGAGTGCCGGGTGTTGCGCCGGCTCATGTAGTAATCCTTGGTGCAGGTACTGTAGGTACGGCTGCAACCAGGATTGCAGTTGGCATGGGTGCCAGAGTCACTGTGCTTGATACTAATGTTGACCGCTTGGCAGAAGTCGGAGATATTTTCATTGATAAAATTGAAACATTGATCTCCAACAGTTTTAATATTGCTAAAGTCGTCAAAGATGCCGACATGGTGGTCTCTTCTGTCTTGATTCCCGGTCATAAAGCACCTCAGTTAATAACTGAAGCCATGGTTCAAACAATGGAGCCTGGTTCTGTCATCGTCGATGTAGCTATCGATCAGGGAGGCTCAACTGAATTGACTGCCAACAAAGAAGCTGATTATCATGCACCAATTTTTATCAGGCATGGCATTGTCCACTATCTCGTAGCAAATATTCCCGGTACAGTGCCTAGGACATCAACTCAAGCTCTTTCCAATGCGACCACCAGATATGCCCTGGCTATTGCTAATCTGGGCTGGAAGCAAGCTTGTAGGAAATACCCGGAATTAGCTTCAGGCATTAATACTGCAGAAGGTTATGTAACATATAAACCGGTGGCAGAAGATCTCAATTATGAACTAAAGAATATTCAAGAACTGATCAATAATAAGCAAATCTATCTTCTACAATCAAAAGCGCGCAAAAACGGTTAAGCATGTAGATATACCCATATTACATAACAAGGGACCGTCTCCCGGGAGACGGTCCCTTGTTGGCGAGCGTAGCAGGATTCGAACCTGCGACCCACAGCTTAGAAGGCTGTTGCTCTATCCAGCTGAGCTATACGCCCATATGGAATTCCGGCTTTTTGGAGCGGGTGAAGAGAATCGAACTCTCACGATCAGCTTGGAAGGCTGATGTTCTACCACTAAACTACACCCGCAGGTAGCCGGAATTCCGCTCAGTCATATTACAATAGGCGACTTTTTTTGTAAAGAACAAGAAAGATAAGATGATTATCTCTGACAGAGCCCTCAAGTAAATTTACTCTCCCGGTAGCAGTACTGTCAAAGGTACATAGCCCGTTCGGCCATCTGCCAGTCGTACCATAACCCAACCGTCCTTATCTTCTTTAGTCAACTGCCATACCGTATCGCCTCTGGTTGTGGTTGCGACCAGTTCGGTTGAGCCGGGCGCCGCCATGATTTGCATGCTTTGAGCCTTGACAGTTAATTTAATCTCGAAATCTGTCGCAAGAACCTCATTATCATCTGCATCTATAAGTGGTTGTGACACTTTGGGCACATCTCCATTTTGTTGGTTAACCTTATCATCTTTAAGGCTTGAAAATAACAAAATCGACATCACTAAAATTACCAGAATTATCGCGATAAGTGCCAGCAAGGATAGTGGCCTGGAAGATGGGAACAAATGGGTAAGTCGATAGATAAAACTGTTCCACAGTCGTTTGCAACGTTTGAATTCCAGTATCTTCAGGCGATCAAGGAAACCTATATTCGTCTCATGCTCAATCTGCGCATGTACACTTGACGGACGTCGTTCATAGTTAGGATCAGATTCTTGTGCCTTTATTTTCGATGGCCTATGCTCCTTCCGGCTACCGCCCAAGCTATGTGCTCCTGAAAAACGAGGGAAGTATGAATCGCTAAGCACATGAACTTTTTTATCTTCATTGTCACTCGTAGTAACACGCCTGCCTTCGAGCACCAAATGGTTGCTACCTGAAATAGGAATAACACGGGATAGATATTCCTTACTGGTAGGAATTTTTTGCAGCCTCGTTCTATTTGTATGCAAGGACCGCTCTATTCTAGTAACCTTGAAACCCACCCAAGTATGATCTGAAGAATAGCCATAGGCAGAAGCTAGATTATTTAGCTCAGACATTTGAACAGTTATTTGGCGCGGATCTGACAAAATCTCTTCCAGTCCCTGTGGTTCAAACAGATCTACAAAATTAGGATCCAGTGCCAGCAGGACATCACCCTCAGCAGGAACAAAAGCATAATAATCAGCCGCAGGCATAAAACTACTCGGGATCACTGCTGCGTCTATCACAGCAGGCTGCTGCCGATAAAGCTTACCATTCCGATGCAGATATAGACCAAGATAACGTGACACCAATGCGATCACAATTTCATCACAAATCAGAAAAATAAAATCAGCATGCAGTATTTCTCTTTTCAAAATGGCAGGGAATACATCCAGACCATAGATTTGCAGTTCGCGAAAAACTGCTGCCCATTTTCTCAACATATCCCTGCTTTGAACTATCGATTCCTGATCCAGACGGTCACTCCTAATGCCGGAAATCATCTGAACCCGCCGATTGGTTGAAGCAACATAGTTCTGCTGTTTTTGAGCAGTCAAATAGCCCAAGCTGCGATCATTGATCTGAATTGTCAGCTCATGTAAATCTAGCGAATTAATATGGGCAGTAACCAAAGTGCGGATCATGCGAACTCCAATTTAGGATATATTGTGACTCTTATTTGCTGATTTGTTCAATAGACAAAGCAGCGTCGATTAATTCTAGCATAAAGCATCATTGTTTAAACAACCGTATAACCAAAACGAGCGAAAAACTCATCGCGAAAATCCAGAAGCTCGTTGTTGCTAATTGCCTCTCTGATTTTCTGCATTAGGTTGAGTAGAAAATAAACATTATGCCAGGTTGTCAACCGCAAGCCTAAGATTTCGTTGGCTTTGATCAGATGACGAATATATGCTCTAGTATAATTTTGACAGACATAGCATTGGCACTCTTGATCCAGAGGAGAAAAATCCCTAGCGTATTCAGCATTACGGACAGTTATTCTGCCTCTGCCGGTCAGCACCGTGCCATTGCGTCCCAAACGTGTAGGTAGCACACAATCAAACATATCAATACCGCGTATGCTGCCTTCGATCAAATAATCGGGAGAACCTACGCCCATTAAATATCGAGGTTTATCAGCGGGTAAGACTTCTTGTACAGCTTCCAACATCTGATACATAAGATCGACGGGTTCACCTACTGATAATCCTCCTATTGCATATCCCGGCAGATCAAACGATACTGTCTGTTCTGCCGAGAGTTTGCGTAATTCCGGATACACGCCCCCCTGTATTATGCCGAAAAGGGCTTGCTGTTGATAATTCTCGTGCCTTTGTATACAGCGCTCCAACCAGCGCAATGTGCGTTCCAGTGAGGCTTTGATATAAACCTTGTCTTGCTTCCAATCTGCACACTCATCTAATTGCATAATAATATCGCTACCCAAAGCAGTCTGTATATCGATTGCCAACTCAGGAGTTAATTCATGCTGAGATCCATCGATATGTGAGCGAAACTGTACACCACGCTCACTGATCTGTCTGGTATCGCTAAGTGAGAATACCTGAAATCCGCCGCTGTCTGTTAGAATAGCCTGCTGCCAGTTCATAAAGGAATGCAGACCGCCTGCCTCAGATATGATCTCAGGACCGGGCCGCATCCAGAGATGGTATGTATTGGCTAAAATAATGCCTGCCCCCAAAGACTTAACCTCATCCGGGGTCATGGTTTTTACTGTTGCCTGGGTTCCAACCGGCATAAAAACCGGAGTTTCAACGGAGCCGTGCGGGGTATGTAAAATTCCTCTTCTAGCACCGCTTTGGCGACAAATATGAACTATTTCATATCTAACGGGACTTTCAGTCATATTTCATCTTCTCCGGAATTAGTAGCATTGCATCACCAAAACTGAAAAATCTGTAATTTTCTTTGATAGCTTCTCTGTATGACGCCAATATACGCTCCCTCCCCACAAAAGCACTAACCAGCATTAGTAGCGTGGATTCAGGCAGATGGAAATTTGTAATCAGCAAATCCGTCAGACCAAAATGATATCCTGGATAAATGAAAATATTTGTCCAGCCGTTGGCCTCTCGGTAAGGCTGCTTCTGAGTTTGAAATACCGTTTCTAAAACTCTGCAACTAGTAGTACCCACAGCTACTATTCTGTTTTTATTAGCTCTGGCAGCGTTAATAGCTGATGCTGCCCGGCTAGAAATATGAAAAAACTCACTGTGCATTTTATGATCAGTGATCTCCTCCTCACGCACAGGTCTGAAAGTACCTAGACCAATATGTAATGTGATATGGATAATATTAACGCCTTTTTTTTCGATATCTCTCAACATATCCTGGGTAAAATGCAGGCCTGCAGTAGGTGCAGCTGAAGAGCCCAACTCATGTGCATAAACTGTCTGATAGCTTTCCTGATCGACAAGCTTCTCTTTAATATATGGTGGTAGCGGCATGATACCAAGTTCTGCCAGTATTTGTTCCCAAATCCCTTTATAGGTAAATTCTACTTGTCGATTGCCGAATGATAAAATTGACTTGACTTCAGCTGTCAGTTTTCCGTTGCCGAAATCAATCTGATCACCTGTTCGTGCACGTTTTCCCGGTTTAACCAAAGTTTCCCACAGATTGCCTTTAATGCGATGCAAAAGAAGTATTTCAACCTCTCCTCCTCCTTTTTTATACCCTATCAGTCTGGCAGGCATAACCTTGGTATTGTTCAGAACCAGTAGGTCACCTGCTCGCAGATAAGATGGCAGATTAAAAAACCAATCATGGATTGGCGGTAAATCATCGGCTAAGACCATTAATCTAGACTGATCACGCCGGGCAAGCGGCTGTTGAGCAATCAGTTCAGGAGGAAGTATATAATTAAAGTCCTCTGTTCTCATACCTGATTCCATACTCATTGCAGAGTCTCTGATAACGCTCCCGCCAAGACACAAGATGCAAATCCGATGCAGAAACTAACTGGGTTCTTCGTTCTTGCTTTCGCCTTGCAGTTATAAGTTCCGAGTCATATTGAATGATCCCGAAATTGGCATTCATAGGCTGGAAATCTTTACTGTCCGTGCCTAAAACATAAGCTGATAATGCACCCATCATAGTCGTTGACGGCAACACAATCTCACCAAGTCTATCCGCAGGGTATCCTGCAGCAATCAAAGCAATCAGTCTTCCCGTTATCAAACCCGAAGCAGCGGACTCCATATACCCTTCAACACCTGTTATCTGGCCAGCCAGAAAAAGATTTTGTCTGGTTTTGGTTTGATTGCCTGTTTCTAATACTTCAGGCCCTTTGACATAGTGATTCCTATGCATTACACCATAACGAAGATATTCTGCCTGGCGCAGGGCCGGGATAATGCCAAAAACTTCTCTTTGAGCTGTAAAGGTCATTCTGGTCTGGCAACCAACCAAATTATACATCTCCCCCGTAGTCTGCTCACGCCTGAGTTGCAATACTGCATATGGTTGTTTCCCAGTCCTCGGGTCTGTAAGACCAACAGGTTTCAAAGGTCCAAAACGCATTGTGTCCTCACCCTTCTCCGCTAAAATTTCAATGGGCTGGCAATGCTGGAAAACTTTACGGTCAAATTCTCTAATTGCGACTTTATCCGCTTCAATCAAGGCCTTTCTAAACTTCAAATAAGTCTTCTGGTCAAGAGGGCAGTTTAAGTAGTCCGCTGAGCCTTTGCCATATCTGGATGCAGTAAAATAATTACTGCTGTCCAATGAGTCAAAACTTACTATCGGAGCGGCAGCATCAAAAAAATGTAATAACTCCCCCCATTCCTTAGACATCGCTGACATAAGCTTTTCGGTTGTTAAAGGACCTGTGGCCAGTAGCAGCACTGTATCGGGCTCAACCTCTAGACTACAGATTTCCCGCTCTGTATATTTGATTAATTTAGTAGCCTCCAGCATAACACCTACTGTTCTCGCGAACGCATCACGATCTACTGCAAGGGCGCTTCCGGCAGGCACTCTGGTTTGATCAGCAGCAGCTAGGATAATACTGTCAAGCTGTCTCATTTCTCTTTTAAGAAGTCCTGATGCTGTCTGCGGGTCATCTGATTTAAATGAATTACTGCACACCAGCTCTGCGGGATAAGGTTTTTTATGGGCAGGAGTCATCTTGCCGGGCTTGATATCAAACAGTTCAACAGGAATCCCCAGACGAGCAATCTGCCAGGCAGCCTCTGAACCGGCAAGACCAGCTCCAACAATTTTGACCCTTTTCATATTTTTTAGCTCTTTTCTGACTTCTCTTTAGTATCTGTCTTCGACTTTTTCTTATTAGAGGGACATTTGGGATCGCCGCAACGCTCATAACTGCGTCCGCGGTAACGTTTAGACACTATATAGCCACCACATTCTGAACATTTCTTGCCTTCAACCGGTAAGTCCCAGCTGATGAAAGGACAATCCGGATCAGTTCCTTTTTTATCACAAACATAGAATTTTCTTCTTCTACCTTTGCGTGTCCTTTTCTCCAATAATCCCGAACCGCATAGCGGGCAACTTCCCGGAGCAACTATATCTATGCTTTCTCTGTAATCACAATCAGGATAACGGTTGCAGGCAATGAATTTTCCGTATCGGCCTTCTTTGATTACTAGTTCACCTTTATTGCATTGGGGGCAATTCCTGCCGGTAGGTTCCTCTACCACAGTAACTTTTTCTATATTTTTTTCCGCAGTTTTGACGCTGGTATGGAATGGTGAATAAAAATTATTTAGGATCTCTATTCCCTGTATTTCCCCTGCCTCAACTGCATCAAGTTGTTTTTCCAGATCAGCCGTAAATTCCGTGTCCACTATATCTTGAAAATTTTCCTCCAAGAGTTCAGTCACCAGAATTCCCAGCTCAGTTGGATGAAGATTGGTTTTCTCCTTTTCAACATAATTCCTTGCCAGAATAGTAGAGATTGTGGGGGCATAGGTTGATGGTCTGCCAATGCCCAACTCTTCCATTGCTTTGATTAAACTGGCTTCAGTATAACGTGCCGGAGGCTGTGTATATTTCTGCTCAGGCTGTAAACGCTCAAGCTTAAGTTGATCTCCTACATTTAATGACGGCAGCACATTAATCTTGGTTTCATTATCGGCTGCTGTTGCTTTGCTTGCTCCTCCGGCATAGCTGTAGGCCTTAAGCCAGCCGGGAAATTTCATCTGTTCACCCTGAACACGAAACAGATGAGTTCCTGCTAAAATATCTGCGCTGATTGTGTCAAAAATTCCCTCACTCATCTGTGAAGATATAAAACGCTCCCAAATTAACTTATATAGACGGTATTGATCACGGCTAAGCTTATCCTTGACAACCTCAGGATCCAGATCAAAATGTATTGGCCTAATAGCCTCATGTGCATCCTGTGCTTGCTTGCCTTTTTGATAGAAATTCGGCTTTACCGGCAAATATTCTTTACCATAAGCTTTGGCGATCAGATCCCTAACCTCCGATACTGCTGCAGCAGAAACACGAACCGAATCGGTACGGATATAAGTCACCAGAGCAGTTGCACCTGAGCCCGGCAGATTCACACCCTCATATAATTGTTGCGCTACACTCATTGTTCGAGAAGAGCTCATGCCTAAAACTCTAGAGGCCTCCTGCTGTAGTGAAGAAGTAGTAAAAGGTGCATATGGCCGCTTTTTTCTCTGACCTCGCTTGATGGAGTCAACTGCAAAAGGCAATGTTTTGAGCTCAGCTACTAAGGCATCAACCTTTGCTTTATCAGATAACTTAACGCGGCGCACCCTACTATTTATTATTTCTCCATGATATAGGGCGCCAAAAGGATCCTCCTTATCTCTTTGCAAAAAAGCTGTCAACAGCCAGTACTCTTCCGGTATAAAGGCTGTGATCTCACGTTCTCTCATCACAATAAGCCTCGTCGCCACCGACTGGACACGTCCGGCTGACAATCCTTTGCGCACTTTTTTCCACAGCAAGGGACTGAGCTCATAACCAACTAGCCGATCCAAAATACGCCTTGATTGTTGAGAGTCAATCAAGTTCTTGTCCAAGGGTCTGGCAGTATCAATCGCTTCCTTGATCGCACGGTTGCTGATTTCATTAAAGGAGATACGTATTTGTTCAGTTTGATCCAGATCAAGCACATTGGCAAGATGCCAAGCAATTGCCTCACCCTCACGGTCCGGGTCAGTAGCAAGTAAAATACGATCAGCTTGGGCGGCAGCAGTCTTAAGTTCTTTGATAATCTTTTCTTTGCCGGGCATGGTAATGTAACGAACAGAGAAATTATCTTTGACATTCACTCCCATGGTTGAAGATGGCAAATCTCGGATATGCCCTACAGAAGCCTTGACAATATAATTACTGTCCAAGTAGCGGGAAATAGTCCTAGCTTTGGCAGGAGATTCTACTATTACGAGTGTTTTCACAATTCTATCCTTTATCATAATCTTATCAGAACGAGCATTGAGATCAATTATATACGACATATAACAATATATGTCAAAATGCCGCAACCTCTGTAAATGGTAATGCCACTCAGTCAGTAACAAATGAAATAATAATGACAGACCGGAGAATACTTGCTATCAGCCTGATTTTTGCAGCATATCCGACTAAAAACTAAGAAAAGCGATTCAGCTCGTAGTGGCCTCGTCGATTGGTCAGGAAACCTGCCAACTCTAAGCCGGTGAGGATCTGGGCAGTGCCTGCCAACGACAAGCCAATGTAATCAGCAATCTGTTCCATTGTGCCGGGACCTAAGGTAAGAAGTTCAAATATTTTTCCCTCTGTCTGATTTGATGCCACCGGCAATCTGATCTGCCCCGGATCAACTAAAGCGCGCTGATTTATCCTTGCGTCTTGAAAAGGCTTCGCTTCATTAGCATCATTACTTGTCGCTCTTTCACCTATAATCAAGGTATTCAATTCAGGCATTTTCAGATCAGTAATTATCTTGGCACACCCTTGTTTAATTAAACTGTGGCAACCTCTCTGTCCAGTGGCAAAAATAGAGCCCGGGATGGCATATACGGGTACTTTCATATTATGTGCCAGTTCAGCAGTTATGAGGCTGCCGGACTTGGTTTTTGCTGTGGTAATAATCACAGCTTCAGCCAAAGCGGCGATTATTCGATTTCTGGCCGGGAAATTCTTCGCCATCGGAGATGTACCCGGTCTGTATTCACTAATAATCAAACCGGAACTTGCAATATTTGCTAAGAGATTTTTGTTGGATATCGGATAAGCCCGATCTACACCACAGCCCAATACGGCAATAGTCTTCCCACCTATTTTTATTGCTTCCATATGGGCTATACTATCTGCACCTTCTGCTGCACCGCTGACTATACAATAGCCTTTACTGCATAATTGTCTGGTAATCTCGGCTGTAACTTCGCGTCCATAGGAATTAAGGGAACGCGAACCGACTATGGCCACACATTTTTTATGCAATAGAGATAGATCTGCACCTCGGTAAAAAAGTAAAGAAATTTGCACCTTGCGGTCAGCAAATCCCCTGGGGAAATTGGGATCCACCACAGAAACTACATTAATGCCCTGATTGAGCCAAATATTAGCTTGACTCAATAAATTACCAGAGCCATTTTTCTTCAGACATAATCTCAAGAGATCAAACTCAGCTGGCTCATCGAATCTGCTTCTCAGATGCAAAAGATCCCATAGCCGAGTCATCGACCCTGCATATTTCAGCAATTTGCACCTAATTTTATGACTCAGACGGTATTCAATCGCTGATAGCACTAAGAGTTCTGCCGTCGCTAATCTCAAGATCATAATAGAGTATTCAAATCCAATCTATATTGCATTATTTCAGCCATATGTTCTGTTTTAACAGATAGGGATTGTTCTAAATCTGCCAAGGTTCGTGAGCAGCGCAACAGATTGTGATAAGATCGAGCGGAAATAGCTTTCTTTTCTGCAAAATCGCTGAGTAGCCTAATCGTTTGTTTCTCAATTTTCATATCTCGGCAATAGTCATCAACCGGTAAATTGGAATTGTAATGAAAGCTAAGACCCAATTCGCGCGATCTCCGCTTTTGGATATCATGACAGACCTTGATCCGTAAAGCAGTAGTTTCATGTTCGGTACCAACTCGTACCGTTAAACTATTTAGAAGCTCATCTCCTGATAAGCTTTGCATCTTCACACACAGATCTAAACGATCCCATAAGGGGCCACTGATGCGATGTAGATGCTTTTTGATCTGATTTGGAGTACAGCTACATCTATCGTTCGCTTCCAATGAATAACCACATCGGCAAGGATTGGCAGCACCAACCAGCAAAAAGCGAGCAGGCCAGACTGCAAATTCTTTCGCCCTGGCCATTTTGATCTGACCACTCTCCAGAGGTTCACGCAGGAGATCGAGAACTGAACTGGAGAATTCTGTCAATTCGTCTAAAAACAAAACCCCCAGATGAGCCGCTGTGCAGATACCGGGCCTTAAGGGTGAACCGCCACCAATTAGAGCAGCGCTTGTAATGCTGTGGTGAGGTGCAAGAAAAGGGCGTGACCGCACCAGACTGTCAATAATACTGCCTTTAGACATGGCACTTTGAATCATAGTAACTGCCAACGACTCCTCTTCATTCAAGTCCGGCAATAAACCAGGCAAACATGATGCTAAAGAAGTTTTACCACAGCCGGGAGAACCCAGCATCAAAAGGGTGTGGAAACCGGCTGCAGATATTGTTAGAGCTCTTTTTGCCATTTCCTGACCGAAAAAATTATCTAGGCGCGGAAACTGTTGGCTTTGCTTTTTCGGTTCTGCTGCCGGACGCTTTTGCGCCATTTTTACTCCCGAATATATTGTTACAGCCGACTTAAGATCTTCGACTCCAAAATATTTAATTTTTCTAACTAATTCAGCTTCCCGCAAATTATCAAGGGGTCCAAGGACACAGAATAGCTTTTTTTGCTTATAGATTGTGAGGATTCGACTTAAAACACCCGGAATGCCAAGCAATTCTCCGTTCAAACCCAGTTCCCCTATAATCAGCAATGGCTCTTCACCGCGCGGTCTTACAATCTGGCCGGAGGCCTCTAAAATTGCCAAGGCGAGTGCTAAGTCAAAACCAGTTCCGCTTTTTTGAATCCAGGCCGGAGCATAACTGGCAATGACCCTGCCTTCCGGAAATCTGTAACCGCTGTTAACAATTGCAGCTCGAACTCGGTTACGCGCTTCTCGAACGGCAGAATCCCCTAACCCTGTAATTTCAAACGACGGCAATCCGGGCAATATAGTAACTTCAACTTCCACCACAACTCCATTAATGCCGCTAATTCCACAGGATGTAATACTGCTGTACTTTTGCGTCCGCAATTTGTCCTCCTCAGGAATATCTGCTCTCAATATGCAAAATAATTCAGACAGTCATTGGCAATTGATACTGCAAAAGTCAGCAATCAGCTGCAATTCACAACAGACGTTGTGCTTGATATAATCCTAAGGTGGAACTTTGCAGTAATAATTGCTAAAGTTTTTAATACAAGGCCGGAACCAGCGGCTACATAGAAATAGGACACAATAATTGTCGGAGGACTGAATGAGACTGGGAATTATCGGACTGCCCAATGTTGGCAAAAGTACATTATTCAAAGCTATTACCGGAACACAAGCTGAAATTGCCAATTATCCTTTCTGTACTATCAATCCCAATATTAGTATCGTTCCTGTGCCAGATCGAAGATTGGATCATTTGTGTCAACTTTATCAGCCTGAGCGCTGTATACCGGCCGTGCTGGAAGTGGTAGATATTGCCGGCTTAGTACGTGGAGCAAGCAAAGGAGAAGGATTAGGTAATCAATTCTTATCCAGCATTCGTGAAGTAGATGCAATTATCCATGTTGTACGTTGCTTCGAAGGAACTAATATTGCACATGTGGATGGCAGTATCAATCCTATTCGTGATATCGAAACCATAGAACTCGAACTGATATTGTCCGATCTGGAATATGTGGAAAGAAGAATCAATAAATACTCCCGACTAGCTAAAGGAGACAAAGTCTTCAAAGAACAATTGGAGATACTCAACAACCTGCTGCGCCATCTTGAGGAAGGCAAATCGGCACATTGTTTTCCTGACCTGCCTCTATTGACAGATCTACACTTATTAACCAGCAAACCAGTACTATATGTAGCCAATACCGATGAACAACAATTAGGCGGTGACTATAGAGAGCTTGAAGCTTTACAAAACAAAGTTGCTGAAGAGCAGGCAGAACTTATAATCATCAGCGCCGAGATAGAGGCAGAAATTGCCGATTTAGCTGAGGAAGAGCGCCAGCTTTTCAGTGCAGAGCTGGGATTGTCAATAACCGGTCAAAAACAAATTATCCAGGCGGGCTACAAACTCCTGAATCTGCTTTCCTTTTTTACTGCAGGCGGCTCGAAAGAAGTTCGTGCCTGGACGATCTCCAAAGGTACGAAAGCACCGCAGGCGGCAGGAAAAATCCACAGCGATTTTGAACGCGGTTTCATTCGAGCTGAAGTAACCGCTTTTGAGGATCTGCTGCAATACGGAACCATTAATGCAGTCAAAGAAAAGGGTAAATACCGCTCGGAAGGCAAAGATTATATCGTACAGGACGGTGATATCATCTTATTTCGTTTCAATGTCTAGGAGATTTTTAGATACTGGATAATAGTTCACTGACCGGACTACTCGATTTTACTTGATAGAAGACTTTTATATCTGATGCCTCTCGGCTTTAATTCTCGTTCCATTAATTCTTCAACCTGTAAGCGAAGCTCTTTCACTGTGTCATTATTCACCAGCTCACCTGTAGAAAGTGCTAGATATTCTTCCCTGGTCATTTGTACCGCAATTCTTTGTCTGGCCTCAGTTCCTGAGAGCCCTCTTTTCGACAGCCTTAACAATCGAATATCATCATCCGCCCAGACTGTATAAATCACATCACAGCGATCTAAAAAACCTTGACGCACAGGGATCGGTACATCAAGTACTGCAGCCTGAACTTTCTTCTCAGTGAGAAGATCCAGCTCGCTACTTATCTGTTCGAGAACATGTCTATGTACGATCCGATTAAGTTCATTCAGCGCCTGTTTATCCGTAAATACCAGCTCTGCTGTCAGCTTTCTCTTAAGCGCTCCAGTATCATCAATATAATTAGAGCCAAAGACGGCTTCCAGCTCAGAAATGGCCGAGCCTCCTGCACTGGTAACAGAATGTGAGATGCGGTCGGCACTGATTACAGCCAGTCCCGCTTCAGCTAGTAAAGCAGAAACTGTTGTCTTGCCACTACCTATCCCGCCCGTAATTCCAATAACAAACATTATATTCCTACGCCTTAACCTCTCCCCAGCTTTGCCCGCGGGCCACTTCAGCAACCAGAGGAACAGAGAGGGACATTGCTTCAACCATGTTATCATGCAAAATCTTAGCTGCGGCCTCGGCATCTTGGAGAGATGCTTCAACTAATAATTCATCATGGACTTGTAAAACCAGATAGGCATCCAAATTATTTTCAATGAAGGCATCATGGATCCGTACCATCGCAATTTTGATCAGGTCTGCAGCAGTTCCTTGAACCGGAGCATTAGCCGCGGCTCGTTCCCCGAAGTTTCTCACATTTGTATCGGAAGACTTTAGTTCTGTAATATAGCGTCTTCGTCCTAATAAAGTTTCAACATAACCCTGGTCGTATGCTAGCTTAATTGTATTATTCAACCATTCTCTAACTTTCTGATACCGTGTATCATAGGCAGCAATATAGTCATGGGCCTTGCCGATAGATATACCCAGATCACGAGCCAAACCAAAGTCACTGATGCCGTACACAATGCTGAAGTTGACCGTCTTAGCGATATCCCTTTGCTCAGAATTTACCTCTGTCACAGGCACAGAAAAAAGAGAACTGGCTGTTGCTTTATGTACATCAATATTATCGGCAAAAGCCTGCAGCAAATTCGGATCCTGAGATAAATGAGCCAGAAGTCTAAGCTCAATTTGCGCGTAATCGGCATCAAGCAAAATATAACCGGGAGCAGCCACAAAGACATTGCGGATTTCTCGCCCCCGTTTAGTACGGATCGGAATGTTCTGAAGATTAGGATTTGAGCTGGACAAACGACCGGTAGAAGTCAACGTCTGATGATAGCTTGTGCGCACGCGGCCATCTGCATCAACAGCCAGGCTTAAACCATCGAGAAAAGTAGATTTTAATTTAGATAAACTCCGATGCTCAAGTATTAAAGGTATAATCTGATGGCTGAACTTCAAAGCTTCCAGCTCGTCGGCAGCTGTAGAATACTGACCTGTTTTTGTCTTGCGCCCCGGTGGAAGCCCCAGCTCTTCAAACAGTACTATGCCGAGCTGTTTGGGCGAATTCAGATTAAATTCGTGACCTGCCAAAGCAAAAATTTCATCTTCAAGTACGGAAATATCTGCAGCCATTCTGTCTGTTTGAGATTTAAGCTCAGCTTGGTCTAGGGTGATCCCCTTTGCCTCCATATCGGCCAGGACACCGGCCAGAGTAAACTCCATGGCAAGTAATCGCTCCAGTTTCAGATCTGCCGCCATTTTCTCCTGCCTGTTTCTGGCAGCGATCATTTGTTGCGCTCGATAAAAAATCCGACTTTGCTCGGCCTCTGTCAAGACAGCCTGGTGTTCCACACCCTCCAGCAATGAAATCTGCGCATCGGTCGTATGCTTTAAAGATGGATATGGTTGATAATCAGAAGCCAGAGACCTACTCAATACGGCTTCAAGTTGAATTTGACCCTCCATTTGATCGAGCAGATAAGCCGCGATTTTTAAATCAAAGGGCGGCTTTTTATAGGATTTACGTTGGAACTGACGTAGAAAGCTTTTGTAGTCCCAGATTGTTAGTTCTCTGTCAGACAATTCAGACAAAAAATCTACAGCATCTGCGCCGGGTAGATATATTACACAGCCTTCAGATGAAATCAAACCGACCACATGGTCGTTATGCTCCTCCCAGGCAATGACAATCTCCTGATCCTTGCTACACTGCAAGAATTCCTCTTGGTCACTGCACTCGAATCTTTCTCGTGCCGTTATGTTGCTATCCTGTCTCAGCTTTGCACTCCAATCAGCCAGTGCTTGCTCCAGACCAAATCTGGGAATCATGCTCTTAAAGTCTAAGCGCAGAAAAAACTGTAACAGCTCAGAATCAGATTGCGCAGAACTTATATCCGTAAGATCCTCCGGTAAATCCGGTATCGGAACCGCAAGTTCTATCTTGGCCAGATCATAAGACAATCTGGCCATATCCTCCTCAGCCCGGATTCTCTCTCCCAGCACCCCCTTGATCTGACCAGAGTTAGCAAGAACTGTTTCCAGATTTCCGTGCTCATGGAGAAGCTTCAGTGCCGTCTTCTCACCTACACCTTTTATTCCGGGTATCCCATCTGAACTGTCACCCATAAGTGCTTTTAAATCAACAATCTGTTCCGGAATCAGACCATATCTATCGGCCAGCACTTCGAGATTAATCATCTCCTGCTGAGTGAGCCCTTGTCGACTAACAGGCATCAACACGTCCGTATTTTCGTTAATAAGTTGGAAAGTATCACGGTCGCCGGAAACAATAGTTACTTCATAACCTTGTGCTACTGCTTTGTGCGCTAGTGTGCCGATCAGATCGTCAGCTTCGTAGCCTGGAGCTTCGTATCTTTTGACTCCGAGAGCATCAAGAAGCTCTTTGGCTAGTGGCATTTGCATGGCCAATTCATCCGGCATTTTCTTGCGGTCGCCTTTATATTCGCTATATACCTCATGTCTAAATGTCGGTTCAGGACGGTCAAATAAGGCAAATACCAGATCCGGCTGAATCAGGTCGCGGTAACGCAAAAACATATTTAAAAAGGCATAGACGGCTCCGGTAGGGGTACCGTCAGCTGCATTAAGATTTTGACGCCCAGCTAAACCGTAATAAGCACGGTTCATTAGACTGTTGCCATCAAGCAGCATTACGGTCTTGTCTGTCACAGTATTACCTCTTTCTTCAGGAACTATTTTGCCAGCAGCCAGATTAGAATATGATTCCCGGGCTCAGTCCAGTTGGCAGCATCCACAATCTGATCAGCTATCTGTTTCAATTGTGCCTCAGTAGATGAGAGAAATTCAAGCATATCATCGCTGTTTTCGATAAGATCAAATGACCAGCCTTTTTCCTCCAGAAGAGACTCAGTCTGAACTATATAAGACGTTTGTTCATCAGAATAGTCAATTGATAAACATAAATATCCCAGCCGGGCAGTTTGAGCAAGCGAATCCTTTTGATAGATAGTTAGATTGATTTCTTTATTTTCCCAGATTTGAGCCAGAGAATTCCGTAACTCAGATATCTGATCATCATTTACTAGGATCCATTGAGCTTGCTCCATAATCTGTACAAAGAGACTGTCCCATTGACCAAAATCTTTTTTTACTTTAACGTCGAAAGCACCAGTCCCGGTTGCAACAGGCGATTCAGCCGGATCAGCATATTCTTCATTATCAGCCCTTGCTTCCCCATCATATTCCGCTTCCGGGGCAGCAGGTGATTCCGTAGCTTCTAAATTTGTTTCAGTTGCCATTAGATGATTTCGGCTAGCATCATCATCGTCAGCGGCAGCAGCTAGCTCCGGCGCCAAAAATACTTCGCCTTTTGTAAATATGCCTTTTTCAGGAGTAGGGGCTGTATCCTTTGATCTAAACAAATTTGTCACCTGCATCAAGCCAAGCACAAGCACAAGAACTGCTGCAACGGGGGCAGTATATTTGAGAAATAACCGACCGAAATTTGATGGTTTCGGTGTCTGCGTCTCGACAATATTAAGAGTTGGTTGATTCATATTCTTTAAGACATTAGCCTTAATCCGCTTCCTTTGTTCATCTGTCAAGGGTTGCTGACTGACTGCATCTGTTTCAGCACGAAACTTAGCCAGTAAAAACTGCCCTTGGTCAACCAGCTTCTGCTCCGGCTGTACGGACATACTCCCTTGTTGCTGATGATTCATATTTTTCTCATCTGTGCTCATATCTGTAATCACACCTGTTATCAATCATTGCTGTCATCAATTTGACGAAGGATCGGATTGAATGGTTCCCGGATTTAATATTTTGTTGCCTTCTCTTTCTTGAATCGTCTGTGCTAACTGAGCCCTGCCGCGACTTAATCTAGACTTGACTGTTCCGGCGGGAATTTCCTGCAGTGTAGCGATTTCATTAACACTGAAGCCGCCCAGTTCATACAAAATCACAGTGTCCCGAAAAGGTTCCGGTAAACATAGCAAGGCTGCACGAATCTCTGACACAATCTCAGCGCGTTCGGCTTCCTCACTCACAGGAATTTGATTCTGAGCTGATAATCCTGCGCAGTCTTCAGCCCAGAGATCTTCTTGTTGTCTACTCTTATGGCGAAGAAAATCGTAGCAGATATTGATGGTAATACGATAGCACCAAGTAAAAAAAGAAGCTTTCCCGGCAAAGCTGTTGAGACTGTTCATAATTCTGATCAGAGAATTCTGCAAACAATCTTCAGCATCAAAGGAATTGCTTGTCATTTTTAGACATAAGGGATAAAGCCTCGACATCAAAGCTTCCAACATTTGATCTATTGCTTCAGAGTCACCCTCCTTGGCAGCTTGAAGCCATTGCATCCACGGAACTTCCATCTTGAACTAAGTTTAACATTTATTCATAGCCTTAGGGTAAATCCCGTTTCGCCGCATAACTTAGTAAATCACCGGCCAGTTGCGCGGCAGCACGGTTTTCATCCTCTAACACAACAGCAATGGCTATTGGATGGGTTTCTGAAATCAGATAGCCTGTAAAAAGAGAATTAACAACCGATTTTCCATCAGAATCAATCATTTCAGCTGTACCCGTCTTGCCGGCAATTTTCAATCCGTCACGATATGCTCTTTTACCGGTACCTGAGGACACGGTATCTAACATCAACTTCTCAATTGCCTTAGCAATGTGTTGATCACAGCAAATAGAATACTGCTCCGACTCTCTCTCCCGACCGGCAACACCTGTAGGATCAATTTCTTGTCTGAGCAGATGAGGCTTCATCAATACGCCTTCGTTAGCAATGGCACCGGACAACATGGCCAGATGTACCGGACTGAGAGTAAGCCTGTCCCGGCCTATCGGTTGACCGACACCTGCCCAAGATAGCGCGCCTATACCTGGTTCTGTGAGATCAATCGTACTGGTGGCAATCTTTAGGCGATCAATAAATAATTCTTGATTAAAACCAAAGTTCTCTGCCTGTTCAAGTAAGCGTTCACGCCCTAACTCGACCGCCAACTGACCAAAGAAAGCATTGCAGCTTTTAGGGAAAGCCTGAGCCAGGCCAACTCTGCCATGTCCCTTCGGCGTCAGCGTCTCTTTTGCTCCGGCAGGGACTATAGGTTCTTTGCCCTTGCAATCAACTGTCATCGTTACATCAAGCTTGCTATCTGACAAAAGAGCTGCTGTAGGGATAATTTTGAAAGTAGAGCCCGGTAGATAGCGCCCATAAAGCGCTCTGTTAAATAACGAAGTCTCAATAATATTGGTCCAGTCTATAACATCCTGCGGATATAAGCGTGGTGAACTCACCAGAGCCAAAATATCTCCTGACCGGTAATTAAACATCACAATGCTTCCAGAATAGTCCGACAATAAACTGTCTGCTTTCAACATAAGCTTAGAATCCACTGTTAGAATCAGATCGTCGCCTGTAAAACCTCGTTTCTTGAAATCGAGAAACAGTTGTGTAAAAAAGGAACGTGACGTTCCGAGTAATTCCGGCATATATACTGACTCAATGCCATAAGGCAAGCGATGAGTATAGTCACCAACCAAATGTAAGCATGCTCTGGCTAAAGCGGGATCAGCAGCATATTCTCTTTCGCCGTTTTTGCTGTGCGCCAGTAGAACCCCATCCGCACTGTAAATGCTACCTGCGCGCATATATCTTTGCTTCAAAGCTTGCTTGTTCTCTCCTACCGCTACTGAGAGTTCTCGCTGGCTCCTCTTTTGTTGCACAAGAAGACCAACCAGAAGGAAAGCAACCAACAGAACTAACAGAATCGATACAATTTTTAGATTGCGTAAAAATTGTTTCATGCCTTAATATGCAATCTCACTTTCTAACTTTTGGACAAATAGCCTAAAGTTGAAGTATCAACTCCATCTGTTTTAGAACGTCGATAACCGCCTTTTTCTCTTCTGGCAGACACTCCCAGCAAGAGTCCGGACATTAGAAATTTAGCCAACAGCGAGCTGCCGCCGCGAGCAATAAAGGGCAGAGTAATCCCGGTCAGAGGTATCAGCCCGGTGGTACCGCCAATCGCAATGATTGTTTCCATAAAAAAGGCGGTTGTCAGAGCTAAAGTAAGGCTGACACTATAACCATCCCGCCCTTTCATAACTGCGGTAATACCTGACAACCAGATAGCAAAAAAGAGAATAATAATAGCAATCCCTGTGATTAAACCTAATTCTTCACAAACGATAGAGAAAACCATGTCCTCTGCGGCTAGCGGAATCGACTCCGGCGCACCTCTTGTCAAACCCTGACCAATAATCCCACCTCTGCTCACAGCCTGTAAAGCATAGACAATTTGACTATTTTGAGGATTAACCTCTTCCCACAGGGAGATCCAGCCATAGATCCGTCTCTGTACATACGGCATGCTATGATAAGCAAAAACACTGGCGCCGGCTCCTAAAAACAGTACTAATGATGTGAGCAGATACTCCGAAGTCATAACCGCAAAAACGATCAGAGTGACCGGTAAGAGAATCATAGCGGAACCAAGATCAGGCAGTAGCAGTAATAAAACAAAATTTACTGCTGCCCAAATCGCAAAGCGAATTTGGATTTTTAGTGGTGGCCTAGTCTTAAAAAATGCAGCCAGCACCAATAACCATCCCACTTTGGCAAACTCCGTCAGCTGAATAGTGCGTGAACCTATATAGATCCACAGGCCTGCACCATGTGTCTTTTGACCACGTCCCAATACTAATGTCAGAAGCAGACTCAGAGTTGTAACGATCATCGCAATCAGACCCAGTTTTTCTAAAAATCTGGTCTTTGCTGAGATTAAGCTGATGACTAAGACAAGCAAGAGACCTATTACAATAATCAGACATATTTGACGCCAATCTGATAATCGTGTAGCTATCGCCTGTTCTCTTTTGTCGCCGGTGGTTTTTAATCCCCAAAAAGAAAACCTTGTTTGGATAATAAAACCTGTTAGATATAGAGCTTTAAAAGCAAGAAAAATATCTCTGTTGAAATTTTTGAGTAGTAAATTTAAGAGTAAAAAAATCAGATCGGACACTGCCAGCACCAAAACGCTATATCCAACAATAAAAGGGCGATGTGGCAGGAAAGGTTCCGGCAGCGAATAGATCAAAATGCCCATACATAGTGTAAAAAACAGATGAAGTAGAATCAAAGTTATGACTATTTGGCCACTTGTAGCTGTGGTAATACTTTCCAAGATATCTTTATGACCATCATCCGGCAAATATTTTCTATCATCAACCAGGGTCAGCTTTGTACTGCCCAGACCAATTACATCATTATTTTGGATTTTAGTTCTTTTACTTACCGGCTGGCCATTAATCCAGGTCAAGGAGCGCTTGGAAACAGGTTCTAAAAACCATGCCCCATCATAGAGAAACAGTTGGGCGTGTCTCCTTTTGACGCCTCTGTCACGCAGGCGCACATCGGCAAAACTTGCCGTTCCAATCAGATTAGTATGAAAGAGCCTTTGCGGCAAAAAACTTTCTTTTTTTAGGCTTTCACGCAATAAAAAAAAATAGGTTGCCGGTTGTGCCGAAATTTTCATTTGCACCCTGACAGCTCGCCAAACCCGTATTAGTAACAAAAAAGCAATCAGGAACAAGAACGGACCTGTCAGGTAGCGCAAATAATAACTTAGATGGTTTCTGAAAGGCATTAAATTGGCTCCGATTTACTATTGTGCAGCTTTCGGATTGATCAGATGGATTAATTCTTGCATATGCTGATCCAGCTCATCGGCATTTTGCGGACATTTGATCAGTTTTTTCAGATGCTTCCATTCCTGCTCCAACATCTCAGTGGTATTAATCTGGTCAAGAATATAGATCTCGGAATGTTCAGTCTGGATTGTTTCCTCATCCAAAAACAATTCCTCTACCATTTTTTCACCCGGACGCAAGCCAATAAACTGTATTGGTATATCGACATTTGGCTCATACCCGCTGAGCCGGATTAAATCAGTTGCTAAGTCAACTATCTTGACAGGTTGACCCATATCAAGGATAAAGATTTCTCCGCCCTTGGCAAAGCAACTGGCCTGCACTACCAGGGAGGAAGCTTCCGGAATTGTCATAAAAAAGCGTTTGATATCCGGATGCGTTACGGTGACTCGCCTCTCCATTTGGATCTGCATTTTAAACAAAGGTATGACACTGCCCTCACTGCCCAACACATTGCCGAATCTAACACAGGCAAAGGTAGTGGCAGGGTACTTCATATTTATGGCAAGAGTTGTGATCTCAGCCAGCCTTTTAGTCGCACCCATAACATTGGTCGGATTGACTGCTTTATCCGTAGAAATAAGCACAAACTTTTCCGCTTTATACTTCCCTGCAGCATCAGCTACATTAAATGTACCATACACATTGTTCTTAACTGCTTCGCATGGATTATCTTCCATCAAAGGAACATGCTTATGGGCAGCTGCGTGATATACCAGGTCAGGTTTCCAAATTTTAAAAACTTCATCAACCCGTTCTCTATCGCGCACGGAACCGATCAACACCTGAGTCTTAACGAAAGGATAATCCCTGCACAGCTCCAATTGTAATGAGTAGGCATTATTTTCATAAATATCAAAAATCAGGATTGTCGAAGGCATAAAAGAGGCGATCTGTCGACACAGTTCCGAACCAATCGAGCCACCGCCTCCTGTGACCAGCACTTTTTTATTCTTTAATTTTTCACTGATACCGGCAGTATCCAAAACAACAGGTTCTCTACCCAAAAGATCTTGGATGTCAATGTCTCTGATCGCTCCAAGATTGGAACGTCCTTCCACTGCATTGCTGAGGAAAGGAACAATTTTAATATCACATTTCGTCTGCTGACAGATCTCAATAATTTCGCGGATATTTTTACTGGAAGCGTTGGGTATAGCTAAGATGATTTCATCAATTTTATACTCTTTGGCCAGATCCGGGATATCGTACCTAGTACCCAGAACAGGAACTCCATTTACTTTAAAAGTTTGCTTGAGCTTATTGTCGTCAACCGCCAGCAAAGGAATCCGTTTATTCTGTCTTTGTAATTCTGTAATCAACTGACTGCCGGCCATACCGGCCCCGACGATCATAACACGGATTAAAGGTTCAGTGGAAAATCTCCTATTATTTCGATACAGACGTGATAGAACATTTTTCGATCTGGTCAGGCGGTAAATAAAACGAATCGCTGCGACTGCGGTAAAGAGCAAAAACCAGTAGATAATATAGACTTGAAAAGGCAGCCTTTGCCCGATAATCTGGGTAATAATTAAAGACAAAAGCATCTGAAATGTTACGCCAGCCACCAGAATCAGGTAGGTTACTCCACTTGCGTAAGCCCACATTTGATCATAAAAACCGATCAGATAAAAAACCACGATTGAGGTTAGCAGATAGATATACCAAGTATTTTTAAAGCGCTCAAAGGTTTGCGGCGTCAGATATAACTCAGTATCAAATAGAAAAAATGCTAAGAGAATTGCAATAACAGATGCTATTGCATCATAAGCCAGAAGAAATGCTTTCTTAGGTGTGATTCTGCGTACAGGTTTTCTCATAGTAGCTGATCAGATTAGTTTGCGTTTTTCTCCAAATACTGGTTCAGATCCCGGACAAGTGCTTCTACATCAATGCCATGCACCTGGCAAGCCTGCTCCAGGGTTTCATGGCGAGCCATCACACAGCCCAAACAATATAAGCCATAGGCGAAAAATACTCCGGCCAAGTTCCGATCCTGTTCGATAATGTCGGAAACCAGCATGTCTTTAGTAACCTGTGCGGTCATAGTATTTACCCCCAATAAGCATAAAAAACTAATGATTTTATTAACCCATAGTATCTTACCACTAAAAAAACCGCAACAATTATTGCCGAAAAGGCTCAAAACATTGTAGTTAGGCACTTTCAGGCTTGACATTATATAAAACCATAGTTAATAATAGGGAAGAATCAAGACTCCAAGGAGGTTTTCCATGAACAAGACTGATCTAATTGATGCAGTTGCCAAAAAAACCAAGCTTAGTAAAAAAGATAGTGAATTGGCCATCAATGCAGTGCTAAACACAATTACCGATACTCTCGCCGAGGGGGAAAAAGTCGTATTGGTTGGCTTTGGCACATTTGAAGTGCGTCAGCGTGCTGCCCGGAAAGGCCGCAATCCAAGCACTAAAGAGGAAATTCATATTCCTGCGTCTAAAGCACCCGTCTTTAAAGCCGGTAAAAATCTAAAAGAAAAAGTCAACAACTAAATCTATTATCCAGTTCATTTAAACAAACCACCGGCTAAGTAATCCGGTGGTTTGTTTTGCGCCTTCATAATAGACAGTATTATCCAATATGACTTTATATTCTCCACATTGCTACCGTATCCTGCTTTCTCAACTTGGATAAAACATGCAAAGCAAAATATACGATGGAGACATTAGCATGTGTTCTGTTTTTGAGACAGTTGTGACCGAAACTCCTTCATAACTTGGTCATGTAATCTGGCTAAAGTAGAAGTTATAGTTGGTTTACCTTCTTGATTATCACAAGATAACCAAAAGGCTTTTTGGTCTTTATTCTTGCCCTGTCTTAAAGCGCTCGCCTCATCATCCAATAGAGTCTTAATCAAATAGCGTAGATTTCGTTCTATTTGCGGCAAAGTGATCCGAAATTCCTCAGCTATCACAGGATAAAGGCGTTTGGTAATCGGACTGATCAATGCCGGATCCCTGAAAGCTAAAAACAGCATTCTCCTCAGTAGTACATAGCCCCTCAATCTGGTTCTAAAACCATATCCGCTCATTATGTTGTTGATGCATGATTCTACTAAGGAATCATCGGCCGCTAACTGATCCCGAAAAGATAAAGCTACTTCTGAGGCATAATCACTGAATCTCCTGGCAGCATAACTAGCTCCCCTTCTACCGTCCAAAACAAATTTGATTCTGCCTGACATATCAACCAGACCCATCAGGCCTCTTTTCTGGAGAATTCTATTGACCTGATTCAACAAATCCTTGTCCGAAGCGGCAAGATAAATGTGAATGAGAGAATCCGGCTTGGCAGATAAACCGTTCATGTGCGGAAAACTTGGAACACAAAAGGTCCCGTCAGGATATTTCCCTGAAACTCTTTGATCTATTTCATTTCTGTTCACCAATACTATCCCCCTCTCCTCTATATTGTTTTTCATTATCCCCCTCTCGTTTATATTTTTTCTTGCATAGTATTGATATTTAAAAGCTTCTTACTATCCAGCTTTTGTCACAACAAATCCCGTGCTGAACTCCGGTTTTAGCAAAATTTTCTATACTGTAATATCTATAACTCAAGCCCAGTAAGTGCTTGTCTGTCACTGGCCAATATAATCCGACTAAAGCATTAAGGATCATTCGCATCATCCGGGCTAGCTTCTTTAACTGCAGTGAAACGAATCACATAATTCATATTTGGTGAGGACATGATCTGTAATTTATCCCCTATAGGCCAATCATAACCTAAAGGAGAGTGATAATAGCGGGTATCATTTATGACTATATAGTTCCCTTTGATATCATTTGGGGTCAAAACGGCTTCCGTTAAATTATAATGACCATTTGCCAGTTGAACCAAATCCATCAGTCTGGGATAAAGTTGAGTTACAGTGGACCAAGCTATTACGATAGCTATGATTACCGGGAACAGATATGAATACCACTTTTGATTATTATGATTCCAATTCACACGGAGCAGAGTAATCAAAATTTTGATTAGAAAAAGAACTAATAAGAGACTGACAAGCAGACCAAATACAAAATATATTTTCATCTTGGTTTCATTCCTTTGTTACTGCAAGGTCGGGGAAAAGGGCAAAGAATTCATCCCAGCTGATAATACTAATCCCCAAAGAATTAGCCTTGTCAATTTTACTTCCTGCTTTCTCTCCCGCAATGACATAATCAGTTTTTTTAGAAACAGATTCCGATACTCTGCCCCCTGCATTTTCAATTAACCTAGTAAACTGCTCTCTACTCAAATCCGAGAAACTGCCGGTAATAACAAAGTTCAGATTTGACAGTGGTGTCTCCGTCAATACTGGTTTCTCATCAAACATTCTGACTCCCGCTGCAGCGAGCTCCTCCAAAAGATGCCTGTTCTGATCTTGCCTGAAGAATCTGTAGAGATTATCTGCCGTGATCTTTCCCACATCAGGAATCCGAAGAAAATCCTCAGTTTCAGCTTCACTTAACTTTTCCATTGAACCCATTGCTGCAGCAATATTTCGTGCCGTCTGGCGTCCTACTCCCGGGATGCCCAGGCCGGATAACAGCTGATAGAGAGGATTTTGTTTGGATTTTTCAATCTGCGCCAGCAAATTGTCGACTGAGCGTTGTCGACCTACAATGCCCTGATTGATCAGTTCGGCACGTCGAGAAAATAACTTATATATATCAGCTATGCTCTTGAGATAACCATGATCCATCAATGCTTCCACAGTTGCTGAACCTAAGCCGGCTATGTCCATAGCCGCTCGGGAAGCAAAATAGACCAGATGTCGGGATAACTGGGCCGGGCAATCAAGGCCGGTACAAAACAAATCCGCTCCGTCATCAATATAGACCGTATCTGCACCACAGACAGGGCAATTTGACGGAAGCACAAATCTTTCAGCCCCTTCAGGACGTTTTTCAAAGTCGACTCCGATAACTGCCGGAATAATTTCACCGCTCTTATGAACCCGAACGGTATCCCCGACTCTGATATCAAGTGCATCAATATAGCCCTGATTATGCAATGTAGCTCTACTGACCAGAGTTCCAGCCAAATGTACCGGCTCCAGGATCGCCATTGGTGTGATACGACCGGTTCGCCCAACCTGAACAATAATATCCCGGAGCAAAGTACTCTTCTCCTCCGGAGGATACTTAAATGCTACCGCCCAGCGAGGCACTTTGCTAGTAGTGCCCAATCTGCTCCGCAGATCCAGATCATCAACTTTGATCACTGCGCCATCTATCGCATAATCTATCTGACCCCGTAGCTCGCCAATCCCGCTTATAGCTTCCTCAACCTCTTGATCCGATCTGCAGACAACAAAACCGGGACTGACCGAAAAACCTTGTGTTTCCAACCAATGCAAGGATTCTGCATGGCTGTCAAAAATGTTCGGCTCCATCAACTGAAGATTGAAGACAAAAAATCTGAGTTTTCTCTCTCTAACAATTTGGGAATCCAGTTGGCGCATCGTACCGGAGGCCAGATTGCGCGGATTGGCATATGTTTTTTGATTTTGATCTTCCAAAACTCGATTAATATCTTGAAAGTCAGATACCAGCATATAGACTTCGCCCCGGACTTCCAGATCAACAATCGAGGGGTCAATAGAGGTGGGAATACCTGATAGTTCCCGTGCATTTTTCGTAGCATCCTCGCCGAAAAATTCACCATCACCCCGTGTTACTGCCTGAACCATTACTCCATTGTGATAGCGAATACTGAGAGAAAGACCATCAATCTTTCTTTCAACAACAAATAATGCCTTCTTATCTACTTGTCGAATTCGCTGTGTAAAATCAGCCACATCGCTCCAGGAAAAAACATCCTGGAGCGATAACATCGGCACACGATGCCTGATCTGGCCTAAAGCAGAATCAGCTTGCCCCCCTACCACCTGCGTCGGTGAATCAGGCACAACAAACTCCGGCCATTGCTGCTCTAAGCTGATCAGCTCCTGCAGCAGAAAATCATATTCGGCATCAGAGATAGTCGGCTGATCAAGATCATAATATTGGTGATTGTATTGCCGCAGTTGTGCACTAAGGCGAATGATTCTCTCTTGGGCCTTTGACTCTTCAGACTGAACTATCTCAGGCTTTCCCATCACAACCCAGTACATTCACTATTTTATGGGCAACCATTTTTTCAATAGCATCCCTGGCGGGGCCCAGATATTTACGCGGATCAAATTCTGCCGGATTATCAGCCATGAATTTACGAATTGTGCCGGTCATAGCCAGGCGGAGATCACTATCTATGTTAATCTTACAAACTGCCATCTGAGCTGCCTGGCGGAGCATACTCTCAGGTATGCCAATGGCGTCAGGCATATTCCCGCCGTGCTGATTGATCATTTCTACATATTCGGGAACTACTGAGCTGGCACCATGCAGAACGATAGGAAAGCCCGGCAATAATTTTTGAATTTCTTCCAGGATATCAAATCTCAGCTGTGGTTTTTGTCCGGGCTTGAACTTATAGGCACCGTGACTAGTCCCAATCGCTATCGCCAGAGAATCACATCCTGTCCTGGTCACAAAGTCCTCGACCTGTTCAGGGTCAGTATATGATGCATCTTCTGCACTAACCTTAACATCATCTTCCACGCCCTCTAAACGACCCAATTCAGCTTCAACAGTAATATAAGGATCATGGTTGTGAGCATAATCCACCACTCTCTGCACTAAAGCAACATTTTCTTCATAGGGCAAATGTGAACCATCAATCATAACTGATGTAAAACCGCCATCAATTACATTCTTACACAATTCAAAGCTATCCCCATGATCCAGATGTAAAGCAATGGGCAGATTGGATTCGATAATAGCCGCTTCGACCAATTTGAGCAGATACGTCTGATTGGCATATTTCCTGGCGCCGGCAGATACTTGCAAAATCAAAGGCGCTCTCAACTTTGTGGCTACATTGACGATACCCTGGATAATCTCCATATTGTTGACATTGAAGGCACCAATTGCATAGCCACCCTCATAGGCTTTCTTAAACATGTCTCTTGTAGATACTAATGGCATTTTTCTCCCCTTTCCACAACCATTGAATATATTGGTTTAAAACCGGTTATATAATTATCATATCATTGACATCAATTTGTCGCGTCTGTTTTTGATATTTTCCAGCATGCCGCTGTATTTTTCGATTTTGTCTTTCTCCAGCGATACAATATGCGGCGGCGCCTTAGTCACGAAATTAGCATTTGCCAGTTTCTTTTCTGCTCGTTTAATTTCACTTTGAAGTCTATCGGCTTCAGTTGTCAGGCGCTCTATTTCAACCTCAATATCCAATAGCTCTTGCAAGGGAATGAAGATCTCTCCGCCGGGGAATTGGATTTGCACTGCATCGGCAGGGATCGCATTGCGATCTGAATGACAGGAAATTTCTCCTGCCCGCGCCAGTCTCTTCATGAAGAGACTGTTCTCAGAGAACAAGGTTAAAATATCTTGATCACTGCTTAAGACCATTAGCTTGATCTCCTGCTGTGGCGGCAGCTTATATTCTGCCCGGATATTTCTGACCTGCCGGACGGCTTCCATCAGAATATGCATCTGTTCCTGTTCCAACTTAAAATCATAATCAGACTTAGACAGTGGCCAGTCTGCTCTAATTAATTGACCCTGATCATGGATCAGATGCCGATAGATTTCTTCTGTTACAAATGGCATGAAAGGATGTAACAAAGTGATAGTCTGAATTAAGACATGATTGAGAGTAAACTGCGCGCTAAGTCTCGACTGACTGCCTTTCTCCAGCAGTCTGGGCTTTACAGCCTCAATATACCAATCACAGTAGAGATCCCACAGGAAAGAATATATCTTAGTCAAAGCCAGACCGATCTCAAAATTTTCCAGATTGCGCTCTACTTCGCGAATCGTGTCATTCAGTTCTGCCAGTATCCAGCGATCCTCCAGAGCCAAGTCGGAGTCCTTAACAGAGGAAAAATCCATCTCCTGATCAAAATTCAAAACTACGAAGCGCAGCGCATTCCATATTTTATTCATGAAATTGCGTCCGGCTTCAATTTTTTCATTTTGGAAACGTTGATCATTACCAGGTGCGCTACCAATGACCAAGGCATAGCGCAGTGCATCAGCCCCATAGTTATCTATCACTTCCATCGGATCAATACCATTTTTCAACGATTTAGACATTTTTCTGCCCAGTGCATCACGAACCAGTCCATGGACAAAAACATAGCGAAACGGAATTTGATCGGTATGCTCCAGCGCCGAAAATATCATGCGCGAAACCCAGAAAGTAATAATATCATAGCCGGTCACCAAAACATCCGTCGGATAAAAGTAAGCCAATTCTTCAGTCTGCTCGGGCCAACCCAGAGTCGAGAATGGCCACAATGCTGAAGAAAACCAAGTATCCAAAGTATCCTCGTCCTGAACTAAGGAAGATTTACCGCAATGATGGCAGCTGTCAGGAGTTGTCGTAGCCACACTATGCTTGCCACAGTCGGTACAATACCAGACTGGAATGCGATGTCCCCACCATAATTGACGCGAGATGCACCAGTCGCGGGAATTTTCCATCCAGTTGAAATATGTTTTCGCAAATCTCTCCGGAACAAAATCGATTTTACCTTCTCGCACTACTTCAATTGCAGGTTTTACCAAATCTGACATTTTGACAAACCACTGCAAAGAAATACGCGGTTCCACGACAGTAGCACAGCGATAACAGGTACCTACTGCATGATTCAACTGCTCGCTCCTAACCAGGAAGCCTCCCTCCCGGAGATCCTTCACGATCTCTCTTCTGGCCTCTTCAACATTCATACCGGCATAGCGGCCGCCATGTTCATTCAAATATGCATCTTCAGTCAATAAATTGATAATCGGCAAATCATGTCGGAGACCGATTTCAAAGTCATTCGGATCGTGGGCCGGTGTAATTTTAACAACACCTGTTCCTAACTCACGGTCAACATAATGATCTGCAATAACCGGAATTTCTCTATCAGTTAGGGGCAGCTTGACCATCTTGCCAATAAATGATTGAAAGCGCTCATCAGCAGGGTGAACCGCCACCGCAGTGTCTGCCAACATGGTTTCAGGCCTGGTTGTCGCCAGAACCAGATCCGCCGATCCGTCAACCAGAGGATAGCGGACATAATAGAAAGCAGCTTCGACATCAGTATATTCAACTTCCGCATCGGAAATTGTGGTCAGACAATGAGGACACCAGTTGATAATACGCTCACCACGATAGATCAGCCCTTTGTTGTACAGTCTGACGAAAACTTCATTGACTGCATGGGACAGTTTATCATCCATTGTAAATCGTTCGCGATCCCAGTCACAGGAAGCACCCAGTCTTGCCAGCTGATTGGTAATGGCCCCGCCATAAAGCTCTTTCCACTCCCAGGCTTTAGCCATAAATCCTTCACGCCCAAGCTCTTCTTTAGTCAGCCCCTCTTCGCGCATAGCTTCCACAATTCTAGCTTCCGTGGCAATCGCAGCATGATCTGTGCCGGGCAACCATAAGGCCTCATAACCTTGCAGGCGTCGCCAGCGGATTAAGATATCCTGTAAAGTATTGTCCAGGGCATGCCCCATATGCAGACGTCCAGTGATATTGGGCGGCGGCATCACAATACAATATGGTTCCTTATTCCGATTGGGAGCCGCAGCAAAAGCCTTGCTGCTCAACCATGAATCATATATCTGTTGCTCTTTGGCTATTGGATCAAAAGTCTGTTCTATCGCATCTATTCTTGCCATATCTGTCTCCTAGAAGTTGTAATACCCTCAAAATCCAAACTGCCTTTCCCACCCGGATCTTGAATGGCGAAAGAAATACGGACTATCCGCTCCAGATTCAACTGAGCTGCACTAAGATTAAATCTCGCGACCTGCAAATTCGGTTGCTGCTGAATCAGACATTCCGGGAAGATATAGACTACCTGATTTTCATCCTCCATCTCAAGTCCCAGTTTTTTCTCCCCGAGATCCGGATTATGAAGCAGGATCTCCAGCTCCCCCCAGCCGGACAAATTCAGCGGCGGGTAAGATGAGGCATATCCCAATTGCGGTTCCATTACCAAAGGACGCTCATCGGCATTTCTGTATTCAGCCTTAATCGTTTTTAAAGCTTCATTCTCGTGGCTGGGAACCAGTTTTAATTCACCCCGGCCTGAACTGATAGTCCAGAGCTCTCTTTCTCCCGGCCAATCATGCTCGGGAATTCGCGCCGGATCAGGCAAGAGCTCAGCCCAAGCGAAATCCGTTATCCGATCGCATTTCATCCAGACCTGAGGCTCATAATGATCAGCCGGATCCATATCAAGACGAAAAGCCGGAACGGGCATACCGTCAGGTCCTGTCAGATTAGCCTCACGGTTGAAATTGGCATAAGCATAAGTCAGGGATACCGGATCTGCCAGTTCATCATGCCAGACGATAACCTTAACGCCATATAGAATTCTGGCTCTGGCTTTGACAAAAATTCGCTCCGAACCGCAAATAGCAAAACCCTCCAAATTATGTGTTCCCGGACGCAGAATCAAGCCCTGTGCCGCTTTGCCGAACTTATCAAAATCAATCATGAATTTATTGCCCACCTTTTCCACGGCTGTTGGTTCCGGTGAGGAAGAGGGCAAATCATAGCCATAAGCAAGACCCAAAGCTATATTAGCCATGCGCCGGCCAACCGCTTCTTTAGCTACCGGATGTGCCGGATAACGGTAAGTCTCATTACGTCGGTTATAAGTCAAGGGCAGATCTGAGATAGTTACCATACCGGCCTTGATCGGAAGCTTACGTCTTAAGTTGCTGAGCGCCTCATTAAATGACACAACAGTCCTGGCATCAGCACCCGGATAGCAATAGGCAGCGATCTGGCTATAGATTAAGCACAAATCATTCTCAGGCGCCACAAACATCTCTTTCAGAGCTGAGACCAGCACAGGAAAAGCTCTGGTATAATAATCCGGACTGTCAGCATCGCTCTCTCCCTGATACCAGAGCACACCACGCACACCCAGTCCAATAAAAGGCGCCAATTTATGGTTAAACATTGTGGCAGGTTGATATCTCGTCTGAAAGTTGCCGCTTTGCGGTACCTCAAGATTATCTTTCAGATTTAGTCGGCGCACTGCCCGCTTTTCCTGGGCAATAGAATCCTCTTGATTCCCCGACTTTTTCTTAGCAGGATTAGCACTATTCCAATTGTCCTGATCACGATACAGATGCAATTCGCGCACATGGTTTTTTAGATAGGGATCCTGCTCTATAATCTCCCGGGGCAGCCAGCTATGAATATATGTTCCCGCACAGGCCATATCATAAATGCCAATCGGCAGCAGCAACTGTTCTTCCAGCTTCAGGGCAAAAGAATAGGCAATACCTGAGACAACGGCCATCTCTTCCGGATGGCTCCCCCGGTACCAGCGTCCGGAAGCAATATAGCCCACCGGATAATAACTGTACTGCGGCATATTATCGTCCAGACCATCCTCAGCCATGGCGAAAATCCTGATATGATTCATGATGGCAGTCAGATCCAAACGCAGAGCCAGATCACAACTCGCCACCGGCATCGCCATATTATCCTGGCCTGCCGCAAACCAGATTTCCCCTACGAGAATATCTTCGATTTGCAGATTTGCGCCCGCACATGAAAGTATCAATGTACACGGATCCAGCGAGGCTTCCAAAGCAGGCAGCTTAAAATTAAAGCGGCCGTAACGATCAGAACGGTCCTTATCCTCATAGATCAAGCCATACTGGGTTTCAAGAGCAGTAAAGATATGCCCATCGGCAGGCTGGCGAAACAGACTGATGCTCACTTCCTGTTCGGGCACGCAAATACCAGGCACCCGTAACGGAACCTTCTGCTGAATCACCATCCCGGTAGCAAAATAGCCTGGCAGACGAAAATTACTCTCCGACATTCAGTCACCCCTATCCATTAGACCACTATACACAATTTTTGCCTCTCATGTCTCAGAATTCAGCACCAAGTGCTCTCTGACAATCCTGGCTCGGCCGGCCTCAAACTCGGAATAGCCTGTCTCCCGACATAAAGCTTGCAAAAACAAATCCGGTCGCAGATTAGCCGCACTGCCGGCCCTCGCCAGCAGCAAAGCCTCATCCTCCGACCAAGAAATCAGTTTCAGCAATAACGGCCTGATATCAATCTCCCTCTCACCTCTTTTACTATATTTCAAAACCGGCAAAGGACCGGAACCGGCAAACAGTTCGGCGATAGCAGGGCCGATAGCCGGGGCGTGAAAACAGTATTCCGCCTGCTGGACCTGAGCCATTAGACTGCGTTCCGTTTCTGTTCTGATTTCGCCTTTAACGAAGGCTATCCCTTGCGGTGCCGCGTCATTTAGTCTCAATAACAGCTGTTCCGGGTTCGGCACTAATTCTGACCTCAAAGTTACTTCACAAAGATCCGCTTTCAGCTCGATACCAACTCCGGCCGGCAAGGCAAAGACAATCAGCGGACGCGGGTTAAAACCCTCCGACCAGGCCAGCGGCAAATCAGCCCGCTTGAAAAGACGTTCCATCGTCCGCATCATATCGAGATGCCCCAACCAGGCAGGTACACCTGAACGACAATAGGTTAATCTAAGTCGCCATTCCGTACCCTCACACCGCTCCGGAAACAAATTTTTCCTAACACTAGGAGTGACGGAGTGCCTGTCGGCGTCTTCGTCAAATGATGAGTTTGACTGCTGTCTGCGGCTTTTTGGTACTGCGCGTTCCATACAGACACCGCAGCGATAGGTCTCGGCGCCGCAGTGACTACAGGATTCCCGACATTCGGCGGTCGTTTCCGCTCGCAGAGCCTTCTCATATTCCTCCCAGAGAAAGTCCTTATCTACCCCAATATCCAGATGATCCCAAGGCAAAACTTCGTGTCTGTTTCTGCTGCCGGTATAATGCCCGATTGTCAGCCCGGAATCGGCCATAGCTTTCTGCCACCGGGAAAAATCAAAGCCTTCGCGCCAGCTATCGCGATAACCTCCCGCCTGCCAGCTGCGAAAAATCACTTCACTCAGGCGCCTGTCACCCCTGGCCAGAACTGCTTCAATCACACTGCTGCCGAAATCATGCCATTGATAACTGATGACCCTACTCTTGAGTTCATCAGCCAACAATTGCTGATGTTCCGCCATCAACTCGGGACTGGCCTGAGCTACCCATTGGAAAGGTGTAAAGGGCTTGGGAATAAACATGGCCGTGCTCACAGTAATCTGGGGTTTGCGCAGCTTTTCCAGCTTGGCCAACTCCTGATAGATCTCCAGCAGTTGATAAGTCAATGTAGCAATAGCTGCTACGTCCTCCCTGGTTTCTGTTGGCAAACCCAGCATAAAATAGAGTTTCAGACGGTTCCAACCGCCGGCAAAGGCTGTTTGAGCCGCAGAGAGCAAATCCTCTTCCGTGATATTCTTATTGATCACATCGCGCAGGCGCTGTGTCCCGGCTTCCGGAGCAAAAGTTAAACCTGCCTTGCGAGTAGCAGAAATCCTAGTCATCAACTCGAAATCAAAACTGTCCAGCCTGAGTGACGGCAGGGAAATATTTACCTTATCCTCAGTCAGATCCGCTACCAAAGCTGCAGTCAGAGCGTCAATTTCCGAGTAGTCGCTGCTACTGAGCGAGAGCAGACCGATCTCATCATAGCCGGTCGCTTCATAGAGTGTGGCAGCCAGCTCGGTAAGCTTTTGCCAACTGCGCTCACGGACCGGGCGGTAAATCATGCCTGCCTGGCAGAAGCGGCAGCCGCGCGGGCAGCCACGGAAAACCTCCAGGTACATCCGGTCATGAACAATCTCTATAAAAGGAACAATCTGTCTTTCCGGGAAAGTAGAATAATCGAGCGTCTCGATAATCTGCCTTCTGATCCGAGGTGAAATTCCCGGCCGATTGGGCACAATCGACTCTACCTTCCCATCAGGTAAATAACAGACATCATAAAAAGCCGGAACATATACCCCCGGGATCCGAGCAGCTTCCAGCAGAAAATCCTGTTTTTGGCGATTAGGCTTCCGCCGCCAACTCTGATAGAGATCCAGCAGCGCACTGATCATCTCTTCGCCCTCACCCAGCATAAAGAGATCGAAAAAGGCAGCCATCGGTTCTACATTGACAATCAGCGGGCCGCCACCCCAGACCAGCGGATCGGATTCTGCTCGTTCAGAGGATCTCAGAGGAATTCCGGCCAGATCAAGCATATCGAGTACGGCAGTATAAGACAGCTCATACTGCAATGTGAAACCTACTATGTCAAAATCCGCCAGTGCTCTGCCACTTTCCAACGAAAGCAGAGGAATACCATGTGCTTTAAGCTCAGCGCGGAAATCAGGAGCGGGGGCAAATACTCTTTCACACCAAGCATCCTCGCGTCGGTTGATCAGATCATAAATAATGCGCAAAGCCAGATTGGACATGCCAATCTCGTAAATATCCGGAAAACAAAAGGCAAAATGGATCAGCTGATTCTCTTCCGGCAAGCCGGATTTGTCAATCTGATTCCATTCTCCGCCTAGATAACGGGCAGGTTTTTCAATCTGTCTCAGGATTTCTCGAGGAATCGGCAGCTTCATCTAAGATCAGAACCCTCGGCGGACAGACGTTTTTCCAACTTCAACCTTTCGGCTTCAAAGCCGGGCTTGCCCAGCAGTGCATACATATTGCGCTTATAACTCTCAACCCCGGGCTGATTAAAAGGATTGACAGCATTGAGATAGCCGCTGACAGCGCAGGCTTTCTGGAAAAAATAGATTAATTCGCCCAGAACAAAAGCTGACAACTCAGACAGTTTCAACAATTGGACAGGCACACCGCCTGCTACATGAGCCATAGCTGTGCCATATAGAGCCATGCGGTTGATTTCACTCATTGTTTTGCCGGCCAGATAATTCAGACCATCCTGATCCTCAGCACTGCTCTGAATGACGATATCCTCTTGGGCCGTCTCCACCTGCAGCACCGTCTCCATGAGAATCCGGCGCCCATCCTGAACATACTGGCCCAAAGAATGCAGATCAGTAGTAAAGCTCATGCTGGCAGGAAATAGACCGCGTCCATCCTTGCCCTCACTCTCACCGTACAATTGCTTCCACCATTCACTGAAGTACTGCAGGCCAGGCTCATAACTGACCAGAATCTCGGTAGTATAGCCCCTCTTTTGCAGAATATTTCTCACTACCGCATACAGATCACAATCATTTTGCCGCAGTTCTTGTCCGGCATATCTGTCTCTGGCCGCGGCAGCCCCCGCCATAAGCTCATCAAGCGAAATACCGGCAACAGCTATTGGCAGTAATCCTACCGCAGTCAAAACTGAATAGCGCCCGCCAATATCATCAGGTACCACAAAGGTCTGATAACCGCGCTCATCAGCCAGTTGTTTCAGTGCTCCCCTTTGCCTGTCGGTTGTGGCGTAAATTCTCTTTCTGGCTCCCTCAGCTCCGTATCGCTCCCGCATCCACTGCTCTAACACCCTAAAGGCAATTGCCGGCTCAGTTGTCGTTCCGGATTTTGAAATCATATTGACTGAAACCCGTCGGTCCTCTAAGGCAGCCAGCAGATTTTTCAAATATGAGCCGCTAAGCTGATGTCCGGCATAAAGCACAAGGGGATGCTGCCGTTTGCCACTTGATTTGAGCGCAGAGAAAGGATCCGTCAAAGCTTCAATTACAGCCCGCGCACCAAGATATGAACCGCCGATACCGCATACAATCAGAACATCACTTTGCTCATTGATCACAGCTGAAGCCTCTTTGATGGCGGCAAATTCAGCGCGGTCATAATTGACCGGCAAATCCAGCCAGCCCAGATATTCCGCACCCGGCCCTGTTTTGTTTTCAAGGGTCTGCCGGCTGGACAATAGCAAAGGTTCCATAGCCTCAATCTCAGCCATAGACAAGAAGTCTTGCAGATAGTTCAGATCTAACTTTAACATGGTCATCTCCTTTGTTGGCAAAAGCCTTGTTCGTACGACATCATTGCAGTCGCTCTATTTGTTTTTTGAGCTCAAATCACGGTAATCAACATGCAAAGGCCTGATTTTGTAGATGCCGTCACGATAATTGGTGATACGGGCAGGCATTCCGGGATAGATCCATTCGCTGGCCAGACATTGACCTTCTTCACCACTGTCAGAACGGAACTCACCGGTTGTTTCGGGACCGGCAGTCTTGGTAACAATCACCTTCTCACCCAACAGCTCGTGAAATGACTCCAGTAAAGTAACTTTAGACAGGCGCCGTAAATAGTAGCTGATCGCCGCCGTCACGGCGACAGCGAGAAATAACAGAATCAGAGTATTGACTAGTATCGTCACAATCTGCGACAGATCAGAAGTCGAATTTTCCTGTCCACCCTGAAGTAAAAATCTTGCTTCCCATACCATCTCTAGACCTAATCCAATTAGTGCACTTAGCCGGAATGGCTTGGACCACTATACTATAATATTACTGCTGCCAGACTTTCCACGTCCTTAGCTCAGCTTAAATTGCGCTATGCTCTTCTTCGCCCGGCCATACTAAATCCAGGCAAAGTTATACTCGCCTTTGCTCTGATCAAAGTCGCAGGATATCCCCGCCGCCCCTTCCAGTTCTCCGGACAGCATCAGATCAGCTAATCTGTCTTCTATTGTCTTGGTAATCAGGCGCCGCAAAGGCCTGGCTCCGTATTTTTTATCATATCCGCCTTTGACCAACTCATCCCGGGCTGCATCCGTCACAATCAGTTTCAGTCCCTTGAATTCCAGATCAGCCTGTATCTCAGCCAACATCAGATCTACAATCTGCCTTAAATCATTCGGAGATAATTCATGGAAAACTACAATTTCATCAACCCTGTTCAAAAATTCCGGTCTGAACATCTCCCGTAGCACAGTATGAACCCGGTTAGTCAGAGCCTCATGCTCCTGATTGCCAAAGCCGATGGTGTGTCCCTTAAACGAGGTTCCGGCATTGCTGGTCATAATAATCAATGTGTTGGAGAAGTTCACCACACGGCCGTGGCTGTCAGTCAGACGTCCTTCGTCCAGTATTTGCAACAGCATATTGAAAACATCTGCATGCGCTTTTTCTATCTCATCCAGCAGAATAACACTATAAGGTTTTCTTCTGATGCGTTCGGTTAGCTGACCGCCGTCATCATAACCGACATAACCAGGCGGTGAACCAATCAATTTGCTGACCGTATGCGGTTCCATATATTCTGACATGTCGAGGCGTACAATAGCTTCCCGGGAATCGAACATAGCTTCAGCAACGGCTTTGGCCAGCTCCGTTTTTCCGACACCGGTCGGACCGACGAAGATAAATGAGGCAGGTTTATTTCTGTTGACCAGACCAGACCTCTGTCTCCTGATGGCACGCGCTACCGCTGATACTGCTTCTTGTTGGCCGATCACTGTCTGATGCAACCTATCTTCCAGGCCCAGCAAACGCTCAGATTCCGTCTCAGAAATCCTGGTTACGGGAATGCCGGTCCACATCTCCACTACCTCTGCGATATCCCTCTCGGTGACTGCGACCGGTTCAGCAGCTGTCTGTAATCCCGCCAGCTCACTTTCCAGACGCAGCAATTGGGATTTAATGGCTGCCTGCTCTTCGTAAAGCGAGACTCTGTCTTCTTCTGCCAGGGTACCACCCAGTTTTCGATTCAGATCTTCTGTAGCCTGAAGCAATTCCTCATGTTTTTGCTGTCTGTCATGCAGTTCTACCAGTTGGCTGTTTCTGAGATTGACTTCGGAACCCGCCTCATCCAGCAGATCAATCGCCTTATCCGGCAAATAGCGCTCAGTAATATAGCGAGCTGACAGCCTGACTGCAGTCTCCAAGACAGAATCCGAGTAATAAACATTGTGGTGCTGCTCGTAATAGTCCTTAATGCCACGCAAGATCTCAAGAGTATCCGCTTCAGATGGCTCATCAATTATAACCCTTTGGAATCTGCGCTCCAGAGCGGAATCCTTTTCAATAAAACGACGATACTCATCCAGTGTAGTAGAGCCGATAACTCTGATCTCACCACGGGCCAGCGCCGGTTTAAGAATATTGGCAGCGTTCATAGCGCCCTCAGCATCACCGGCACCCATAATATTATGAAGCTCATCAATGACTAGGATAATATTGCCCGCTCTCCTGGCATCATCCACCACGCCCTTCATCCTGCTCTCAAACTGGCCGCGAAATTGCGTGCCGGCTACCATGGCTGTCATATCCAGGAGATAGACTTCTTCATCCAGCAATTTGACAGGAACCCTACCTTCTGCAATCCGGACTGCCAGACCCTCTGCCACAGCAGACTTGCCTACGCCCGGCTCTCCGATCAGAGCAGGATTATTCTTCTGGCGGCGATTCAAAATCTGAATCACTCTGTTGATCTCTTTTTCTCTGCCGACCAGGCGATCCATCTTGCCGGCTTTGGCTAGATCCGTAAGATTGGTTCCGAATTGATCCAGGAACTTCCGTTTGCGGCTTCTTTCCCGGCGTTCACGCTGTCTGTTTCCGATATTGCGCTTGACTTCAAACAGATCATTGCTGTCGCCACCGATATTCGCCGTTATCAGACCTGTAGGATTATCCTCCTCGTTTTCGTCATTATCTTCTGTATCCTCTATCTCCTCTTGATCATTCAGCAAGCTGAAGCCGTCCAAGGCTTCTTCATTGCCCAGCAGCATACGGAGCAGGTCTTCAGTATTATGACCGGACATCTGACCCATTACTTGGTTCATGCGTTCTGTGAGCTCATCTATATTTGATTCATTAATACCGGCTCTGGCAAATATCTCCTCTATGCCCCCGATATTAGTATCCCAGGCACATTTCAAACATAGCCCCTCATCTATCCTTTCGCTGCCATTAAAGCGAGAGGTAAAAATAACCGCCTCATTTATTTTGCACATTGAACACTTAGCCATGTCCACCACCCTTTAATCCCTATCTAAATTAAGTATATATCTTTGTCAAGACTTTAGGGAAATTTATCTGCAGACAATTCGTCTTTATTGATTTCTCAGCCCAAAGCTGACAATTATCAGCTGCCACTGCCGGCAATAACCTCCGGCTCGGTCAGAACATCCGGCAAAACCTTGCGGGCTAGGATCTTAGCCAGATACTGCCCGGTATAAGAGCTTTGATGTTTGGCTACATCTTCCGGGGTTCCTGCCACGACTAGCTCGCCGCCGCCATCCCCACCCTCCGGACCCAGATCAATAATCCAATCAGCTGTCTTGATCACATCGAGATTATGCTCAATCACTACAACCGTATTGCCTCCGGCGACCAGACGCTGGAGAATCTGGGTCAGACGATGAACGTCGGCAGCATGCAGCCCCGTGGTAGGTTCGTCCAGGATATAGAATGTACGCCCTGTGCTACGTCTGGACAATTCTGTTGCCAATTTGACCCTTTGCGCTTCACCGCCCGAAAGTTCCGTCGATGGCTGGCCGAGACGAATATAACCCAGGCCCACATCAAATAGTGTTTTCAATTTTTTGGCTATCCGAGGCAGTGGCTCAAAAAAGGCCAGAGCCTCTTCAACTGTCATCTCCAACACATCGGCAATCGACTTGCCCCGGTATTTGACTTCCAATGTCTCACGATTATATCTCTTGCCTTGGCAAACCTCACATTTTACATAGACATCCGGCAAAAAATGCATTTCAATCTTGTTGACACCATCGCCCCGGCAAGCTTCGCAACGGCCGCCACTGACATTAAAGCTAAAGCGCCCCGGCTTGTATCCCCTGGCTCTAGCTTCTCTGGTCTGTGAAAACAAGTCCCGAATCAGATCGAAAACGCCTGTATAAGTTGCCGGATTTGAGCGCGGTGTTCTGCCGATCGGTGACTGATCAATGGCAATCACATTATCCAGCTGTTCCAGTCCTATGACATCTGATACTTTGACATCAGTCTTGTGCGCCCGATTCAATTTGTGGGCCAGAACCCTCAGCACAACATTTAAAACCAAAGAACTCTTACCCGAACCGGAAACCCCTGTCACACAAGTAAACAAACCCAGCGGAATATCTATATCCAAATTTTTGAGATTATTTTCTCTGGCTCCTCTAATATTCAGCCAGCTGGCACCGGGGGGCCGCCGTTTGGCCGGTACCGGAATCATCCGGCGCCCGGACAGATATTGCCCTGTCAATGATTGCTCGTTATCGGCTATGCTAGCGGGTTTGCCTGCGGCAACAATTCTGCCGCCCAGCTCCCCCGCTCCGGGACCGATATCAATTACATGATCGGCCGCCCAGATCGTCTCTTCATCATGCTCAACGACAATCACAGTATTACCGAGATCTCGCAGTTTTTCCAGCGTCGCCAGCAAGCGCTTATTATCTCGTTGATGCAGACCTATACTCGGTTCATCCAAAATATAGAGCACGCCAGCCAGACCCGAACCAATCTGCGTTGCCAGCCTGATGCGCTGTGCCTCACCGCCTGATAATGTGGCTGAAGCTCTAGCCAATGTCAAATAATAGAGACCGACTTCGATCAGAAAACCGAGTCTGGCTTCCAACTCTCGCATAATAGCTTCAGCAATCAACAATTGCTCAGGTGCCCAAGAGATATTTTTCAGAAAGGTCAGGGCCTGTCCGATCGGCAACATAGTCAATTCGTAAATATTCAAGCCACCGCAGGTAACTGAGAGGCTCTCTTTCTTTAATCTGGCGCCATGACAGACAGGACAGGTTGATATCGAGAGATAATCCTCATAATAGGCCTTCATCTCATCTGAATTAGTCTCCTGCCATCTCTTGGACACAGAGGCTACGATCCCCTGCCATTTGGTTTTATAAGGTTTAGAGCGCGGGTAGCGAGTTTTACTGGTATCAATCGTCAGCATTTTACCGTCACCAAAAAGGATGATTTCTCTAATTTCGTCCGGTAGATCACGTACAGGTGTATCCAGCGAAAAATCATACTTTTCCGCTAAAGCTTTAATAAAAGCTCTGCCCCAGCTCTTCTTCTCATGAACCCGCCAGCCTGCTATCTGTATAGCGCCCTCATTTAACGACAATTTATCATTAGAGATGATCAGATCAGGATTGATCTCGCGCAGCTCACCGATTCCGAAACAATGCGGACAGGCACCGAAGGGATTATTAAAACTGAATGATCTGGGCGAGATTTCGTCGATATCAATATCACAGTCCGGACAACTGAAACGCTCTGAAAACATCACTTCACCCTGTAGCTTCTCATCGCCATCCTGATCTTCCCGTGGTAATTGATACTGTACCAGAACCAGACCTTCTGCCAACTCCAATGCCGTTTCCAACGAATCTGTTAGCCTGCTCTCAAAGCCTTCACGTTTAACCAAGCGGTCAACCACAATTTCGATATCATGTTTCTTATGCAGTTCTAACTTGATATCTTCTTCCAGATCACGGAACTCGCCATCCACCCGAACCCGCACAAAACCTTCTTGCCAATACTTCTTAAGCAATTTGGCAAATTCACCTTTGCGCCCGCGCACAACCGGAGCCATAATGATAAACCGCGTTTTGTCCGGCCATTCCAGTAAGCGATTGGTGATCTGATCGATTGACTGCCGTTGAATGACTTGACCGCATACCGGGCAATGCAATGTGCCCACCCGGGCATACAGTAGGCGCAGATAGTCGTAGATCTCCGTAACAGTACCGACCGTGGAACGCGGGTTCTTGCTGGTAGTCTTCTGATCAATGGCAATCGCCGGTGACAGACCATCTATCTGATCGACATCCGGTTTCTCCATTTGACCTAGGAACTGCCTGGCATATGAAGACAGTGATTCTACATAGCGGCGCTGTCCTTCGGCATAGATCGTGTCAAAGGCGAGCGAAGACTTACCCGATCCTGACAGACCGGTCAGAACCACCAGTCGATTCCGAGGAATATCGACATCAATATTTTTCAGATTGTGCTCTCTGGCACCTCTAATACGAATCTGCGAATCCATGCGATACATTTTAGCACACAGATAAAGAAACAGGACTTCCGTCCGACAAAGTCCTGTTTCGTAACAAATTGCACCTCAGTTAAAATCTATGCTTTGGTGAAGTAAGAACCAAGTAATGAGCAAAAAATGCCCGTACTGAGAAAGAAAAAATACACCATACCAAGAATGCTCATTGGCTGCAGAGTTCCACTCGCGGTACGTATGATCGGCAGGCCGGCCACGCTGGTAAACTGCATCAGAGCAATGGTCAGGCCATAAATAAACAAGAACGGACCGGTGCGGACATTGTAAGTATCATACTTAATTACGGTATAGAGATTCGCCAGCATATTGAAAAAGACGAAGGCAAATACTATGGTCATGATTCCTGTAATCCAATGATTATAACCCGGTGTCGAGATAGCATAATGATAGTAATAGGCGATCATAACAATCAGATAGAGCAGATTTATCAGGCCCAGGAAACGTACAATCTTCAGGATTGTCGCCTCTTCTAAGATACGCACTATCCGGTAATGCTCCCGACGCAGCGAAAAAAACAAACGTCTTATAGATAAAAGTTCAAATAATGAAACCATGGCCAGCACTATTGAGGCAACCAAAAACAAGATAAAGAAAAAACCGGCCTGAGAAAAAAGCCCCTTGTTTATCCGTATAGCGGATTTGACAGCCCCGCCCAAACCTTCTCTCATCAGACCCGAACCTACTCGGGGCAGGAGACGTCCCAGATAAATCAGCACCGGCATCAGAGCCGCCAGTACATAAGGATAGATCAGATAACCGGAAAAGGAACGTCCTGTTTTGCGCGAATTGACTGCAAAGCCAAAGCAAGTCAAAAGAAATATTATCATGATCAGAAAATCGACCCAGGTTATCCGGTTCATATCCATCAATTTGATCGCCTTGAAAAATAAAATCCAAGGATAGGCAAAAACTGCAGCCGTCAGGGCATTTAAGATCCTAAATCTCAAATCCTTTCGTTGAATGGTCTCGACTGTCCGTTCTGCCTTCTCTGAGACAACCCCGCCAAATGTCGCCAAGCGAGGTAATGTCACAGAATTGTCGGAATTATTGATCACATTTGTATCTGGCATACAGTCCCCCTCTCACAAGGTCCGGCAGTACAAGTTTTTGTTCTGTCCGCTATTACTCTTCATCATAGTCGGGATGTGTCATGAGAGCACCAAAGAAAAAAACAGCTCCGGCGATGATGAGAAATAAAGCAGGTGTGGTCTTCAATGATGAATCCGCTGCCAAAGCATAATAAAGAATTATACCCCAGACAATGCCGAGGATATTCACAGTCAATGCGATGACACGTAATACTTTATCACTCCGGAGCAGATTCAGGATATTGACTGCCAACACGATAAGCAAGGGCAGTACAATCATTAAATACAGTCCTGTATTATGTTCGCCCCCCACCGCCAGGAATGTGCGCACAGTTTTCTTGTCCACCTGGGTAAATTTTGAAAAAAAAGCAATTATAAGAAAAAATACCCCAAGCCCGAAAACAGCTTTTCTGGCTCGCATTGACAACATACTCCGACCCCCATAATTATTTCGCTAAATATATCACAAGATGTATCTTTCAGTTTATCAACAAAACCGCGGAGTGGCAATAATAACGCCGGGGGTGTCAGGCTAGCCGGAGGAATTCCCGGATCAAATCAGCGTAGTGGCTCAAGCTCTCCAGCCAGAAATCTTCTGTTGTCAGATCCAGACCGATACTGAGGGCTGCATCTTCGCAGGAGGAAGTGGCGGTACCGGCCAATAGGCGATCATATTTAGCCATAAAGTCGGTCCCCTCTTGCCGGAATTTGTGATAGAGTCCGACGGCAAAGAGTGTGCCGAATGTATAGGGAAAATTATAATAGTTGACTCTCAGTGAATAATAATGATCCTTGGCAATCCATTGATAGGGATGGTCCAGGCCCGGATCCAGCGCTTCACCATAGGCTTCCCGCTGGGCATCCGACATCAGACGGCAAAGAGTAGCCGGTGCTAAAAATCTCTGCTCGCAGGCCTTAAACACTTCCTGTTCAAAACAAAAGCGTGCATACATATCGCAAATGAATAGAACAGCGGCGGAAATGCAATCATTGAGGAGAGAAATACGCTCTTCTGCCTCTTGTTGACACTCTAACAGAGCCAGATAAAAATGCGTTTCATTAAAAGTCGAGGCTGTTTCGGCTAAAGGTAGAGTATATTCCTGATTCAAGGGTCTATGTTGGCAGATAATGCTGCCATGGTAGGCATGTCCCAGCTCATGTACTAGAGTCTTAACCGAGCCCAGATCACCGGTAAAATTGGTCAGAATTCTGGATTGACAGTGCATGGGCAAATTGAAGCAAAAAGAAGATCCTCCTGTTTTATTCAGTCTGGGATAAAAATCAATCCAGTGCTCCTCAAATGCTCTTTTTATCAATCTGGACAGGGGCGGGTGCAAGTCGCTGAAAATATTAACAATCAGTTCCTCCGCTTCTTGGGGACTGAATTTTTGTCTGCTCTCACCCACAGGAGCCCACAAATCGTACCAGGCGATTTGGTTCCGGCCGGAGATCAGCCGGCTTTTGGCCTGTAAAAATTGCTGAAAAAGGGGCAGATATTGCCGGACAGTCTGCAGAAGACTATCCAGAGTCTCACGCTTAAGACGGGATAAACTCAGAGTTTCCGCTAAAGCTTCACTATAACCTCTGGTCTTAGCCATAGCGGCAGCATATGACTTGATACTGTTCAGAGCATAGGCAGCAGGCAATTCAATCCCGGCATATATTTCCAATTCCTTTTGATAGGCGCGTTGTCTAAGATTGCGATCAGTATCTTTTTGCAGCGCATTAAGCCGACCGAGGCCAATAGTCTTACCATCAAATATAATTGTTTGCTGCGAGGTCAAATCAGATATCAGCTGGACCCAGTTCTGAACACTGGAATTGGTCACGGCAGACAGCAATCGTTCTGTCTCCTCGGTCAGCAAGCGCTCGGCCCTAATTTGAATTTGTTTGAGAAAGAACTCATAATCCCGCCAGTGCGGATTGACAGCCAGAAATTCCGCCAAATTTACTTCAGCGATAGTCTTTTTAAGACCAACAATGACTAAATCAACCGCAGCTTGGTACTGCCGATATCTCTTCAGTTCCGCTCTAACCTCTAAATCAGAGCTATCCTCAGAATTTCTTAGAATTAGATAAGGGAAAATCTTCTTGCGCAGAATATGCTGTTCTTCCCACCACTCCAGGCCGGCTGACAATCTGTCCGGCAGGGGCAACTGCAACAGTTGAGAACCTTTCTCAGCCAATTCCTGCATTTTTATCTGATCACTGACAAAACTTGGATCTGACAGTCCGGCATATAGAGAGTCCAGATCCCAGCGCTCGGCTTGATTCAATTCGTCCATCTCTGTCACCTCCTGCGCTTGCATCGGTAAACTTGAATTGCTATAATATGCGAGCTTGCCTCGGCCCTATGGTCAAGCGGTTAAGACGCCGCCCTCTCAAGGCGGAATCAGGAGTTCGATTCTCCTTAGGGTCACCAGAGGTCCTGATCTTTCGCTCAGGACCTTTTTCTGTGCCGAAATAATTCCCAGCAGAGAATCGTGCCCGCCATGGCCACATTGAGTGATTCAACGGCCCCCGTCATCGGCACAGAGACCAGGCGGAAACTGGCTCTGGCCAGATCACTGATGCCGGCTCCTTCGTTGCCTAGGAGCAAGGCAATATTCTTATGTTCCGAAATTTCAACCTCATAAACCGACAGTCCCTGCATATCTGCAGCAAACAGCTGATAATGATAGTCCTTAAGCACGGGAATAATATCTGTCAAGCAACAGTCGGTTAGCAGGGGCAAACGAAAAGCAGCTCCCATGCTGGCCCGCAACGCCTTGTCATTAAAAGGCTGGCAACCGCCTTCCGTTATGATCACTGCCGCAAAACCGAAAGCAGCGGCGGTTCTGATTAAAGTTCCCGTATTGCCCGGATCTTGGATATTCTCCAAGATCAATATCGGGCCGCCGGCGGCCAGTATGATTGCCGGTTCTGATTCCAGAGGAGGCATTTTAGCCAACATGATGATCCCCTGGCTATTTCTGGTTGCGGCCAGTTCTGCAAACAAAGATGGCTTCATACCTATCGGCTGTAGTTTCTGAGGGTATTTTCCCAAGACCTCGCGGATCAGGTCTTCACCATTGGCATTGTGGGCGAAGATCAGATATTCAGCCTCCAGCCCGCTGTCCAAGGCAGCAAGCAGCTGACGTCTGCCTTCAATCAAGAGCAGATCGTCTCTTCTCTTGGAACTATTCCGTATCAGATTGCGTATACGCCGGAACAGCTCATCCTGACTGGATTTCACTCTCACTATATTTTCCATCTTGCTTCACTCTTAAATTCTAGCAAAGTAAGTCCTGAGCGCCAAATAAAGCCGCAAAAATAAGGGTTATCCCACAGCAGGACAACCCCCAAAGAATACAAGCAAATGTTTTTCCTATAATTGAGCCTGTGCCTGTTCAACCAAAGAGGCAAAACCCTCTTTGTCGTTAACGGCCATATCAGCCAAAATTTTACGATCCAGACCGATACCGGCCTTTTTCAACCCATTGATGAATTTAGAATAACTGAGTCCATTTTGACGGCTGGCAGCATTAATCCTAGCAATCCAGAGTCTTCTGAAATCGCGCTTTTTTCTGCGTCTGTCTCTATAGGCATAATTGCCTGACTTAAGAACAGCCTGGTTAGCAACTCTGAACAGTTTGCTTTTACGACCGAAATAGCCTTTTGCCTGCTTAAGGACTTTTTTATGGCGTGCCCTTGCACTAACGCCTCGTTTTACTCTTGACATAATTTGACCTCCTGCTAATAATCAGCAAATTCTTTCACTTAGTCCGCATAGGGAAGCAGCTTGCGCAAGTTCTTGACATATGTTTTGTCAACCTGGGCCGGCCCGCGTAGCTGACGTTTCCGTTTGGCAGTTTTCTTGGTCAATATATGCCTCTTACCGGCCTGAGCACGTATAAATTTACCCGTACCGGTAATTTTGTATCTTTTTTTAGATGAACTGTGTGATTTCATTTTAGGCATATTGCATCCCATCCTCTCATTGTATATACATTGCTACTATTTATTCACTTAGTTAGTTTTCGCCTTATCCTTATGAGGTGCCAGATACATAATCATATGACGACCCTCAATTCGGGGCGGGCGATCCACCAGCCCGGAATCAGAGCTGGCCTCGGCAAAGTTTTTCATCACATCATAACCCTGCTCCTGATGAGCCATCTCCCTGCCTCGGAATCTGATCACTACCTTGACTCGATCGCCATCATTGAGGAAGCGCTTGGCATTTCGAACCTTAAAATCCAAATCGTGCTCCTCGGTAGTCAATTTGAGCTGTACTTCTTTGACGGTGGTAGTTTTTTGATTCCGCCTGGCTTCTCTTTCTCGCTTTGCCTGATCGTAGGCATATTTACCGTAATCCATAATTTTCGCCACAGGATTTTGTGGATTCGGTGATACGAGGACCAGATCAAGCCCTACTTGACGGGCCTTGTCCAGTGCATCTTCAATTGGAATGATCCCAATCATTTCTCCATTAGCATCAACTACCCTGACTTTGGAGAAGCGGATGTCCTCGTTAATGATGTGCCTGTTTCGCTTGCCTATAATTCTCCTTCCTTTCTCCGCATTAAAAAAGAGCGGTGTTCGTTCCGCTCATGAATACCAGCGCCTAGCATAGTCATCCAGATAAACCTTTTCGCTCAACAGCTGAAGGTGAGAAGCGGAACTTCTGCTTGTTACGTCCGTTATTTTACAGTGTCTGCCCTCTCCTGTCAAATTTAGGCAGAGCCGGTGCTGGCAGTTGTCCCAAGCAATTAGATTAGCTATATACTTAGACGCCCTGTTGATATAATCGCAGTCCCCGGGCAGTTATCGACCTGTCAGCGCTTCCTGCTTTCCAGGCGCTTTCGATAAAGGGTCTTGTGTAATTCGCCGGCGGCAAAGGGCACCAGTGCCAGTGGGATGATGCACAGCCAATCCATAGGCAATAGCGCCTGCGTATGGAACAGCGGATCTAAAAACGGTAGATATATTACAGCTAAAGTCAGAGCAACTGACAGCAAGATAGCGCGGTTCAAAAACTTGTTGGTAAAAGCGCCCAGATGCCAAACGGAGTATTTCTCCGATCTGCTCGAATATGCCCGCATCAGTTCAGCTAAGATCAGGGTGATAAATGCATATGTGCGCGCACCGACCGATGGTACAAAGCCTGCCAGCGGCAGGAAATTGAAGCTGTTTGCTGTTCTGACTATTTGCTCCTGTGCATTCAGTACCACATCCGGGTAGATAAATCTGCCTACCTGGAAAGCAGCAAAGACAGCAATAAAAATTGCTGTTGCCTGAGAGATAATTGAGAGCAGCATCGGACGGTTCAGAATCTTCACCGTGCTAGACCGTGGTGGCTGCAGCATGATATCGTCTTCGCCTCTTTCCCGGCCCAAAGCCAGCGCCGGGAAACTGTCCGTGACCAGATTCAGCCACAGCAGCTGGATCGGTCTCAAGGGTGTAAAGTCCGGTCCCAACAGCAAATTAGTGATAAAGATTACCAAGATCTCGCCGACATTGCAGGACAGCAGAAAGCTGACGAACTTGCGAATATTGCTATAAATGATGCGGCCCTCTTCGACCGCACTAACAATCGTGGCAAAATTATCATCCGTCAGGATCATATCGGCAGATCCCTTGGCCACTTCCGTGCCGGTAATGCCCATGGCAACACCGATATCGGCTTCCTTGAGAGCGGGGGCATCGTTAACGCCGTCACCGGTCATTGAAGCAATATGCCCGGTGGCCCGGAGCGCCTCGACAATTCTCACTTTATGCTCGGGAGAAACTCTGGCATAGACCGTAGTATTGGCAACCAGCTCCATTAACTCTTCCTGGCTCATCCGGTCTAGCTCAGCACCGGTGATGACACGGTCATCGGCATCACGCAAACCTAAATCATCAGCTATCGCCATCGCAGTTTCTTTGTAGTCGCCGGTAATCATAACGACTTCAATGCCGGCACCATGACAAACTTCAATGGCAGCTTTTGCCTCCGGTCGGGCCGGGTCAATCATACCCATCAAGCCGACAAAAACCATCCGGTCTTCCGCTCCCGTATAGTCGGAATAAGGATGTTCCTTATAGGCGAAAGCCAGGACTCGCAAAGCCTGCCTGGCCAGTTGTATATTCACATCCAGTATTTCCTGCTTAGTCTCTTCACTCAGGTCTACGGCGCCTTGTGCTGTCATTACTTGCCGGCAGCGGTTAATGATGACATCCGGGGCACCCTTGGTCAGAGACAGGCAACTTTCACCCAGTGAATCATGAAAAACGGACATCATTTTGCGTGCTGAATCAAACGGTAATTCCCCTTGGCGACTATGCTTTTCTGCCAATTCTCGAGGTAAGATACCGCCTTTGCCGGCAACACTCAGCATCGCACCCTCAGTAGGATCCCCCAGAATGCTCCAAGACTCACCTTCTATCAGCTCCGCATCATTGCAGAGAACTGCAATCTCCAGTAAGCGCTGCAATACATTCTCTGCTTGCAGATTGATCACCTGATCTGCGGGCAGCGACCTGATCTCACCTTCCGGTGCATAGCCTACACCGGTGACAGCATAATGCTTGCCACCAGCATATATTCTGGTAACTGTCATTTCATTTTGCGTCAGGGTGCCGGTCTTATCTGTACAGATCACATTGACACTGCCCAAAGTTTCTACTGCCAGCAAGCGCTTGACAATAGCATTCTTTTTGGCCATCCGATTCATTCCTAAAGCCAGCACAATCGTGACGACGGCCGGTAGGCCCTCGGGGATAGCAGCCACAGCCAAACTAACTGCGGTCAAGAAGAGGTCGAGCACAACACCGCCTTGTAATAAACCGACACCAAAGACAATCGCACTGACTGCCAGGCAGATAATACCGAGAACCTTGCCCAACTGATTGAGATTTTTTTGCAGTGGAGTCATCTCGACAACAATGCTTTGGAGACGGCTGGCAATCTTGCCGACCTCCGTATGATCAGCGGTTGTGACTACTACACCCCGGGCACGGCCGTAAGTGATGGCAGTGCTGGAGAAAACCATATTTTCGCGATCGCCAATGCCTTGGGGACTCTCCAATACTACAGCGGCATCTTTTTCTACCGGTACCGACTCACCTGTCAGAGCTGCCTCTTCCGCCTTGAGATTGGAGCTTTCTATCAGGCGGATATCGGCCGGCACAATATCACCGGCTTCCAGCAGCACAATATCTCCCGGCACCAATTCCTCAGCCTCAATTGACATCTGTTGACCGTCGCGCACTATTCGGGCGTGCGGGGCCGACATCTTCTGCAAAGCCTCAATGGCCTTTTCTGCTCTGCCCTCCTGTATCAAACCCAGCACAGCATTAATAATCACGATAGCAATAATGATTATGGCATCAGCTATTTCGCCCAAAATACCGGATATTACAGAGGCAATGATCAAAATTATGATCATAAAATCTTTGAACTGATTAAGGAGTTTCTGTAGAAAGGATTCTTTCTTCTCTTCGGTCAGGCTGTTGGGTCCGACCTCGCGCAAACGCTGCTCGGCTTCAGCGGCAGTCAGGCCTTGCGCACCGTCGGTCTCGAGTTGGTTTAGGATATTATCAATGCTTTCCGAATATAATATGTCGCCATCCAAGGCAATCTTATGGTCATCAGCAGGTAGCCACGGTTTCATCAGCTTCTATTCTCCTTAGGAATCTAGATTGGTTCAGTGAACGCCTTTGTCATTATCCGCCTGTTGTTCAAGTACGTCCAGCTTGATTTTGGCAATGCGTTTATCGTCCATTTCCAGCACTTTAAAGCGCAAATTATCATATGTTACTTCAGGTTGTTCTCCTGGTTCAGGAATATAGCCCAAGATGCTGAGCACAAAACCTGCGATCGTATCAAAGTCATCATCATCTTCCAATTCGGCAATAGCGGGTATGAACTCCCCGACCTTGGCAGGTGTCAGCAGTCCGCTCATCAGATAGCTACCGTCCGCCTCCTGCACTATTTCCTCATCATAGATATCATATTCGTCTTCAATATTGCCGACTATTTCTTCCAGCAGATCCTCAATCGTAATAATGCCTTCTGTTCCGCCGTATTCATCAACAACTACTGCCAGAGAGAGACGATTCTGTTGCATTTCCCGGAACAGAACATTTATCTGTTTGCTCTCAGGAATAAAATACGGTTCGCGGATGATCCGCTCCAACCTGAATTGCTTAATCTGATTTTCCGGAACCCGCAACAGATCTTTAATAAAGAGAACGCCTACGATATCATCCAGATTATCCCGATAGACCGGGATACGGGAAAAGCGCGAATGTGCAGCGGTCTCCTTGGTTTCCTCATAGTCTGAGTCCACATGCAGGGCCACAATATTGGTACGCGGAGTCATTATTTCCGCGACATCTTTATCGTCGAAAGCGAAGATATTCTTAATCAAAGTTAAATCTTCGACTTGTATATCGCCTGTTCTGGCACCTGCTTCAGTCATAATTCTGATTTCTTCTTCCGTCACTCTGTCACTGTCCTTATCGGGGTCAATACGCAGCAGACGCAAAACCAATCTGGTCGAAGTGTCCAGCAGCTTGGCAAATGGCCTCATTAAATAATCGAATACGCGCAGCACGCCCACAAAGGTGCGAGCAAAACCTTCCGGATTATTCATGGCAATCCGTTTAGGAACCAGTTCGCCCAAAACCAGAGAAAAGTAGGAGAGAATGATCGTAACGATAATGACGCTGATCGTTTGCAGATACCCGGTAGTCATATCAGGATCAAGGACTGCAAACAGCAAGCCTGCGATATTCTTGGAAGCGAAAGCGCTGGACAAGAATCCTGCCAATGTAACACCAACCTGTATTGTCGCCAGAAAGCTACCCTGATTTTCTACGAAATACAGCAGTTTCTTGGCAGTGCCGTCGGCACTTTCGGCCAGATTGCGAATTTTATTGTCATTGAGGGTGACAATGGCCATCTCAGAAGCTGCGAAAAAGCCATTGATCATGATCAAAATGAAAATTAACAACAAGTCAAGCAAAACACGTCCTGCACTAGCGTCACCGACACTATTGGCCAGTGCCGCCATAATACAGGGCAAATTACCAATATCTTCCACTTTGTGGTCTCCGTTCTTAAGACATCGAACTAATACAGTTAATCAATAATTAGTCAATTTTTATATTATCTAAGATGTTATATGAATATACCACAGTAACGATAATAAGGAAAAGAGGCAGACTGTAAGCAATAATGCGGTCCGGGGGTAAAAGATTAATCGGGTATTGACGCATTAAGAGCCACAAGCGAGAGCCAGGTCATCTCGCCTGATCCGTGCTGCAGCTAGGAGTTCTTCCTCAAAAGGGAGGCTGTCATGGTAGCCAAAAAGACTGAAAAGCCACTTGGTAAATTCAGGGTTAAGCACTAAGAAGGGGCCATTCAGACTGGTGGCAAAAAAGTTCCTGTCATTTAGGCCCTCATTGTTCGTGTCGGCCTTCATGCCGCTTCCGTACTCAACCTCAATAAAGGGAAAGGCGTCAGTATCGCCGGTCTGAGTAGTGAACTGGGAGCGAAAGCCCATGAGATAAAAGTTGCGAAAGCGGCCACTTAAGATTTCGTTTGTGCGGTCGTAGCGTCGGCACAAGGTGTCAAAAGGGTAAAGTCCCAGGGCGGGTATGGTTTCACCATCCACGTAAACGATGGACCGGCCTAAGAGATCCAGGGCATTGCCGGCAAAGAAGCCGGCTTGGCCACCGGCAATACGTCGGGCGAAGGCAGATGCGTAGGGATGCCACTTGGCCAAAATTAGGGCCTGTGTCTTTTCGGTCATGCCACCCATGTAAACAAAGTCAACACCGCCATCAAGAAAGCGGGGTCTCTCCGGATATGGTGTGTAAAGCAGGTCTTTGGCCCCAAAAGTCAGTTCTAATAGCTGCATGCTGCCATGCTCACCCAGTAGGTTAGCGATTTCAGGATAGATCAGTTCAATCAGCATTGATTTCGGCCTCCTCTACCTGCTGCTTAATATCGGCATAAATTTTCCGTGACACCTTTTCAGAGTACAGTCCGTAGAGTACGCCTATAGTGGCATGATTGCCGCTCAGTTGCAGCAGTCCGCTGCTATCAGCCTTGTTACGGCAGGTTCTAATCTTTTCTGCCGGCACACCGGCATATAAGAGGGCCAGGCGCAGGTCTTCCGAGCGCATTCCTCCCACAATGACCTGGCGCACTTCTTCTGTCTTAAGGAGAGATAGATCAGCATCAAAGATCCAGGAAATATTGTCCTCTGCACTCATCTTTTCGACACTGGTGTCCACGAGCAAAATAATATACTTATCTCCCGGCTTGCGAACCAGGCTGTCAATGACACGGGTAACGGCGATGGGATTCTTGCCCTTAGACAGCATGCGGTAAATGGTATATGGACCAACCTGCTCCACCTCCTTGCGCGACAAGCCAATGTCGGCCTGATTTAGAGCAGCCTTAATATCTGCCGCCGAGTATCCTAATTCGGCAAATAGGCTGACGGCAGCTAGTGCGTTATAAAGGTCAAGAATGTTTTCTCCCTTAAAGGGAAAGGCCACCTCACCCTCCGGCCAGTGTTGCGAGCGGACAATAAAGGCCGGACCGCTTGACTCTTCCGCTTTATCTCTAAGGAGATTTGTCAGTCTGTAGTCAGGAGCAGGGTTTTGCCACCGGCAGTGCTCACAGTGAGCCTGACCGATGTGATGGTAGCGGATAAAGTCATAAGTCAGGAGCTGCTTGCAGGACGGGCAGAGAACGACATCTCTGATCTGATTGTGAGTAAACTGCGGCTCATCGGACAGGCGGTCGATAGAAAAGTAAGCAGCCTGTCGGCCCCGGCCAAGATTTGAGGACAACAGATCATCCGCATTTAAGATTAGCCTGGTTGTATCAGGTATATGTTCGTCCAGAATCCCATAAATAAATTCTCCATGGGCATTGCGCAGATAGGACTCACGGAATAAATTTGTCACCAGGAGATAGTCGGGCTTAATGTCAGCAAAGAGGAGACGGGTCAGCCTTTCATCCAGCTCCAAAATAGCCAGAGGCTTTCTTCTCTTGCCCCAGAAGGTTGTAGCTGAAAGCAGAGTGGTAATGACGCCCTCAGCAATATTGCTGCCATAGGCATTATGGGCAAAGTCCAGGCCGAAATAGCCGGCCATATCGGCGATTAGATTAGAAGTAGTAGTCTTGCCGTTAGTACCGGTAATACCGATGATTTTTTCCGGTTTCTCCAGACGGGCCAGAAAGTCCGGGCAGAAGCGGAGAGCCAGCTGACCTGGGAAGTGAGTGGCATTGAGGCCGATGAGTTTCATAAAGGCTGTGGTTAGGCGAACAAGGAGAATTGTAACTAAAAACCGGAAATTACGTCTTTTCATCTGTTAAGCACTACTTTCCCGACAAAAATTACCTGATCAGCTTTGACATTGTCGTCCGAACACGATGGATTAATTATGCCCCTATATTTGTCAATAACCCTTAAGGGTCGCATCACACAAAGAGAGATCCTGCAAATACTATCTTTGCGGTTTGATTATATCATGTAGCAAACTACCGTCAATACCGCGGCCGCAACGGTTTTTCAGAAAAACGACCTCTATAATCGTGTTAGGTTATCAATTCTTTCCTTGATGGCTTTTCGAGCGCCTGATATGGATTTATAGATGTTTTTGTGTGTTATTTCGAAATTTCAGACCAAAAATGACGACTCAGGATTGTCTCCGTTTTGTCGTCCTTTTATGTGTCTTTTCTGTGAAATAGCAAAAAGAAAAGGGGTTGTCTCAAAAAGAGGCGCCCCTTTTTGAGTTAAGGTGATGCAATAAAACGGAAAAGCGGGTACCGAAGCACCCGCAAATCCTGTAAAATATTTTTGTGAAAAAATTTAAATTACAGTCAGACTATAGCAAAAACGGGAGCTATATTCAACTTTGCTTACCAATTGAAACAGAAGTTTTCATTCCCGTGGACAATTCGGTGAGATTGCTAGACCAGGTATTGGAGGAGTTAGATTACAGCAAGTTGTACCGGTCGTACTCGTCCTTAGGACGAAATCCGTCAGTCAGTCCGAAGCGTCTATTCAAAGTGATGGTCTACGCATACAGCCAAGGTATTTATTCCACGAGAAAGATAGAGGAAGCTTGCCGTCTTAATCTGGCCTTCCAATACTTGTTACGCGGCGATCCGGCACCGGACCACAATACACTGGCCCGTTTTCGAAGAGAGCGTTTAGAAGGTTGCATAGAAGATCTGTTAACCCAGTTCGTAGACTGGTTGTCAGAGCATGGAGAAATCTCATTTGAGCATTTGTTTGTTGATGGGACGAAAGTTGAGGCGAATGCGAACAAGTATAGTTTCGTTTGGAAGAAGGCTGTTCAGAAAAATGAGATGCGCTTACAAGCAAAAACGAGAAAGAAGATCACAGAGCTGTTTGCGACCTGGAGTTTGGACGATTATATAACGTCAGAGCAGCTCAGTAAGGCGTTGACGTTATTAGAGGAAGAAATCCAAGCTAAACAAATTATCTTTGTATCGGGCAAAGGTAAACGCAAAACGTCGCTCCAGCGTGACTATGAAGAACTACAAGGGTACCTCACAAGACAGAGGAAATACGATCAGTACAAAGCCTTATTCAACGGCAGGAACAGCTTTTCAAAGACCGATCACGATGCGACTTTTATGCGTCTTAAGGACGATCACATGAGAAATTCCCAATTGAAACCTGCCTACAACCTACAAGTGGCAGTTGAAAGTGAATACATAGTAGGCATCGATATTTCATCGGAACGAAGCGATGTTGGAACCCTTAAACCATTCTTAAAACGTCTCCGTGCCAACTATGGTCGAACGTTCCAAAACCTCGTTTGTGACGCTGGTTATGAGAGCGAAGAAAATTATGTCTTTCTTGAAGAAGAGCAGATAACTCCCTACATAAAGCCGTCCAACTACGAGTACTCTAAAACGAGGAAATTCCATAGAGATATGGCCTTCCGATTAAGTATGGATTATCTCCCGGAACAGGATGCCTACCGCTGCCAAGATGGACGAATCTTAAGTTATCGCTATGACACCAAAAGAAAAAGTCCATCGGGATTTGAGAGTAAGAGCAAAGTCTATCAATGTCAAAGCTGTGAAGGATGCCCTCATCTGGGTCATTGTTACAAAGGAAAATATGCGAAGAAGATACAAGTAGCAGAAATGTTTGACAAGTATCGTCAACAAAGCCTACAAAATATTACCACGGAAAAAGGTATCCTCTTACGTGTTAATCGCTCCATTCAAGCCGAGGGTGTTTTCGGTGTTCTCAAATGGAACTATGGCTTTAAGCGTTTTCTTACCAGAGGTCATGTTAAGGTTCGGACAGAGAGTCTTCTTTTAGCGCTCGGTTTTAATATTAATAAACTTCATCATCGAATACAAAGCGGAAGACTACGACAACCACTCTTCCTAATGAAAAAAACTGCTTAAAACAAGAGATGATCACCAGAATAAAATCTGACTCTGTTTTGGCTTGCCCACATTCAGATTTTTAAGCAATTTGTAGACAAATAAAGAAAAACCATGATGACGCTAGACATTGATGCTAGCTGTTTTCATGGCTTTCTTCATAATTGAGGGTGCCTCTTTCACTTTCTTAACTCTTTTGAGACACCTCC
>JBMNTB010000001.1:0-164621 GCA_050945515.1 Saccharofermentanales bacterium | reverse complement strand
TGACCTGATTCTCGTTTCCTGTTATTATGTAAGTGGCTCAATGCTCTCCCTCCTTGTTTGGTTGCTCACTTACATGGTAATGGATTGCGGAGAGCCTTTCTATTTCACTTCATATTACAAGTCGCCGGCACCCCCATTGATTCCCCATTGATTATGGAATGCAAGTGTGGAATGCAAATTTGTAGTTAAAATAGTTAAAAAATATTCCACCCTGTGTAGTTGTGGGGTATATTATATGCGGTGTATATGGTGTATATTGATATATTGAGATAATAAACTATAATATAATGAATAAGCTAGGTAAAAGCTATGAAGTATAGACGATTAGGTGAAATTTTAACAGATGCGGGCATTATATCTGAGGAACAGCTAGCTAAGGCGCTTGCTCTCGGCAAGGAACAGAAAAAACGTCTTGGTGAGGTTTTGATTGACAATGAGATTGTAACCGAAAGACAGCTCATAGATGTCCTTCAATATCAATTAGGCGTTGATTTCATTGACCTTTCCAAAGTTGATATTCCTGTACAGATGGCTCAGCTTCTTCCTAAGAACATTGCGAAGAAGCATGAGGTCGTGCCTGTGAGGGTGGCAGGAGACGCTATTTATGTGGCAATGTCCGACCCTCTGAATTTCATGGCCATCGAAGAAGTCAAATCAGCGACGAAGAAGCGTGTCATACCGATGATAGCTACGAAGAGCGCAACTGACAGGGCAATCCATGTACTTTACAGCAGCGAGAACGTAAGCCGTGCTATAGACGAAATGCAGAAGTCTATGGATATTGACACTGTTCAGCCGCCCGGCGACTTAGCTGAGTCAGGTGAAGTTGATGAACAAGCCGCACCGGGAATCAGACTTGTCAATTCGATCATAGAGCGCGGGGCGCAGGAGAATGCCTCCGATATTCATATGGAGCCGAGAGAAAACGAATTCGTAATCAGGATGAGGATCGACGGTGTGCTGCACGAAATGTTTACCGTTCCTCAAAATCTGCAAGCGTCTGTAATATCCAGGATTAAAATCATGGGCGAAATGAATATCGCTGAGAGAAGAATACCTCAGGACGGTCGTTCTAACATCAGAGTCAAGGGGAAAGATATAGATCTCAGGATTTCCACACTCCCTACCAAATACGGTGAAAAAGTGGTTATCCGTTTCCTCGAAAAGTCTGCGTCGCTCCTTACGAGCGGCGGAATTGGACTTGCCGGCAAGCTGTTAGACAATTATAACCAACTTATAGCTAACGCCAATGGCGTGATACTCATTGCCGGACCTACTGGTTCAGGAAAAACTACCACTATGTATACTATGGTGAATGATCTTAACCGTGAGGAAGTCAATCTGGTGACTCTTGAAGATCCTATAGAATATGATATCGGCGGTGTGAATCAGGTTCAGATCAACGAAAAAGTGGGCATGACATTCGCCAACGGTCTGCGTGCGATACTGCGTCAAGACCCGGATATCATAGCCGTCGGCGAAATCCGTGACGGAGAAACAGCCGAAATAGCAATGCGTGCCGCCATAACGGGGCACCTGGTATTATCGACCATACATACGAATTCTGCCATTGCGACTCTGGACAGACTGCTCGATATAGGCGTAGAGCCTTACCTGATCGCCAGTGCTCTTAAAGGTGTCATAGCGCAGAGGCTCCTGCGTAAGATTTGTCCCAACTGCAAAGAAGCCTACACACCCGGCGAAGACGAACTAATTTCCATGGGTCTTGATCCTTACCAGTCACAGGATGTCAAGTTTTACCGAGGAAAAGGCTGCCCTGACTGCCTGGGCACAGGTTATCGCGGCAGAACCGCAGCCTTCGAAATGCTAGTGCTTAATTCCGAAATTAAACAGAAGTTCAGAGAAAATGCACCACATCACGAGCTCGAGGAAGCAATTTATCGCTCCCCGAATTTCGAAACGATGAGTCAGAATTGCCTAAGACTTGTTTTAGAAGGCAAGACGACCACAAGTGAGGCGCAAAGAATCCTCTACACTACAGACTTATAAGGAAACAACCGTTGTGGATTATAGTTTGAAAACTGCCGGATGAGGATGATGATGAATATAATAGCAATAATCCAAGAAGCACAGATAAGAAGGGCGTCGGATATACATGTCGTATATGGACTTCCGGTCAGAATCAGAATAGACGGAGCCCTCGTAAACTATGACGATAATGTCCTCACACATGAGGATTGCAATGATATAGCCAAGCAGCTTCTCGGTGCAAAATACCAGCTGCTTGAGTCAGTCGGGGAGGTCGATGCGGCAGGGACTTTTGCAGATAATATACGCTGCAGGCTGCATGTGTTCAGACAGCAAGGACATATCAGCTCCGCCATCCGTATCTTGTCCGACAGAATACCCGAACTCGAGATGCTTGGCTTACCGCCTATTTGCTACGAATTCGCTAAATATCCGAGAGGAATAGTAATCGTAACGGGAGAGACAGGCTCAGGTAAATCCACGACATTGGCTGCACTCCTTAACCGTATCAATCAAACCAGAGCACAGCATATTATCACGCTCGAGGATCCGATAGAATACATCTATCACCCAGACAAATGCACCATCAACCAGAGGGAGATAGAGGCTGATACCGCAAGCTATGAGACCGGGCTGAAGGCGATACTGCGTGAAGACCCCGACATCATACTGATAGGTGAGATGCGAAGTCTGGATACGATTGAAACGGCTTTGACAGCCGCGGAAACAGGGCATTTGGTTTTTGCCACGCTTCACACCAACAGTGCAGCGGATTCCATAGACCGTATAGTAAGTGTTTTCCCGGGGGAAAGACAGCAACAAATCAGGCTGCAACTCAGCAGGACGCTAAGAGCAGTGCTTTCGCAACAGCTCCTTCCTCGCGCCGGCGGACAGGGCAGGGTGCTGGCCTGTGAGGTAATGGTGCCTAATTCCGCCATCAGGGCCATGATCAGAGAGGGCAAGACGCCTCAGATTGCCAGCGCGATTCAGACCACTGCGGCGGAAGGCAATATCTCGATGGATAATTTCCTGGCCAGCCTCGTCAGGCAGGGTGCTATAGCCAAGGAGACAGCTGTAGAGGCGGCACACGATACAGATTTTCTGAAGAAACTTATAGGTGTTTCGGGTTTGTCAACTTCAATCAGCCGTGACAGGATCAGAAGATAGACACTTACTTTTAACCAAAAGTTAATAGATTTTCTTTTATAATAATTAGATGCAGAGAGAAAAACATGGTCACATATAAATACAAAGCTCTATCAAAAGATGGCATAGAGGTCGAAGGCGTAATCAAGGCTTACGACAAAAATGACGCAGTATTCAAGCTCAAAACAGAATACGGCCTCATCGTAGACATCAAGGAAGTAGCGAGCTCAGACCTGTTTAAGAAAAAAGAAGGCAAAGTAACAGACAAGGATATAGCCCTTATGTGCCAGCAATTTTCCATTCTTCTCACGGCGGGTCTGCCGCTAACCCGAACAGTGGAGCTTGTAGGTGTGAGGTCAGAGAACAAAGCTCTAAAGCAGATTCTCACCTCCGTAGCTGAAGATGTAACCGCAGGATATAGTTTAGCAGATAGCTTCCAGGCCAGAGCCAAAAACCTGCCTGTCAACTTTATCGAAACCATCAGGGCGGGCGAAGAGGCGGGTTCCCTGGAGATGGCGTTCGGCAGATTAGCTAGCTTCTTTGAAAAGAAAGCTAATATATCCGGCAAGGTCAAGTCGGCGCTAACCTATCCGATTTTTGTAACGATAGTCGCAATCATAGTCGTAGCTGTTATAATGGGATATGCCGTGCCGGTGTTTACGAAAGTGTTTATGGATATGAATGTTGAGCTGCCGCTACCGACCAGAATGTTGATAGCCATGTCGGGCTTTTTTAAGATCGCAACTATACCTATAATATGCATTATTGTGGCACTAATAATTACCTATAATCTTTTAAAGAAGCAAGAAAGCTGGGCCATCAAGTTTGACAAGATCAAACTAAAATTGCCACTTCTCGGTAAAATAAACATCATGAACACGGCGAGCCAGTTTGCCAACACCTTTTCCACCATGCTGGCTGCCGGCATTCCTGCTGTCAGGGCTCTCGGCATCACCGCCAGGTCGCTGCCGAACGCCTATGTGACTGACGAAATACTTAAGACGGTCAGCTTAGTAGAACAGGGTCATTCGATAGGAAACGCTCTCAGACAAGTCAAAGAGATGCCGGAGCTTCTGGTCGAGATGACGGCTGTAGGTGAAGACTCGGGCTCAATGGAACATACCCTGGAGGTAGTAGGGCAGTATTACGATACTGAAGTCGAGTATATAACAGGCAGAGCGGTCAAATTGATCGAGCCGGTGATAATTGTTGTGCTGGCGGTCTTAGTGGCCTTCATCATGCTCTCGGTCTATCTTCCCATGTTTAGTATGTATGGCAACATTGAATAGGATACAGTCGATGCGGTTAACAATAAATATAACCTTGCATAATTTATCTGTGCTTTCTGTATGGAAGCCGGAGCTAAAGCGGTTTTAACGGGTCACCCCAATGCCCGCTTAAAATATACATCCCCAAAAAGAGAAATATAATAAAGAAATAGGAGAAAATATCAATGAAAAAAATGAACAACAAAGGCTTCACCTTAATGGAAGTACTCATCGTAGTAGCCATCATCGCTGTCCTGGTAGCGATTGCTATTCCTGTAATGACCGGTCAACTTGAAAAGGCAAGAGAGGCGACTGACATTGCAAATATTAGATCTGCATATGCAGAAGCAGCAGTTAATGCACTGACAAGTGCTGACGGCGAAGGTTCAGCAACATCTGAGAAAATGGTACAGACACAAGATAATTGGACTACATTAGGGGAGGCGCCTGAAATAGGAGGCACTGACGTTCCGGCTGTAACAAAAGGTCAAACAGTAACAGTTACTGTTGACGCTAATGGAACAGTTTCTTTCGATGTAACAGGACCGTAGAATAATACAATCTATTACAATTTTTTAGATCGGTTGCTAGGCTGGTGATCAGAAACGAAACAATTAAATTATGCTCCCGAAGATGTAGGGGTGCATCTTCGGGGGATAATCTGTTTTTAAAAGAATTATGATATGACAATCTATTCATCGACATTTTTTACCTTGTTTGGTTTTTTCGTAGCCTTCTTAAGCGGCATAGTGATGGGCAGCTTTCTTAACTGTGCAGTTATGAGGATGCTGTCGGGAGAACCTATTGTCAGAGGGAGGTCACGCTGTATGTCATGCGGACACAAGCTGGGGGTGCTGGATTTGGTTCCGCTTGGCAGCTGGCTTCTGCTCAGGGGTAAATGCAGGTACTGCGGTTCCAAAATAAGCGCGAGGTATCCTCTCAGCGAGCTTGTTTTGGGTGTAGCTTATGTCTTAATCCTGGCTAAGTATGATTTAACCTTAAGAACACTGGAACTGATCGTACTTTGCTCGCTTTTGCTTTGTGTCACGCTCTGCGATTTGGATCAGCATATCATTCCAGACCGGTTTATTGTCATTGGAATTCTTAACAGAATTATTTTTATTTTGCTAACGGGAAATATATTAGAAGAGTTAAAGCTCAGTTTAATCGGGGCCTTTTCAGTGTCTCTTCCGCTTCTCGTTTTATCGCTTATCCTCGATAAAATTCTCAAAAAAGACACTATGGGCGGCGGAGATATCAAGCTGTTTTTTATGGCGGGAATGTATTTCGCCTGGTCTGTGAATGTGCTGGTGCTTTTGATAAGCGCGATCATAGGAATAATTTTTGGCCTTTTGGCAAAAAAGAAGGTAGGGAATCAGATGCCTTTCGGACCGGCCGTTTCAGTGGGATATTTTCTGGGCATGCTCGGCGGAAGCGAATTGGTTCATTTATATTCAGGTCTTTACTAGACCGGATTTCAGGAGAGTAGTTTGTGGCTAAAAACTATATCGGGATTGAGATAGGGAACGGAATCGCTACGATGTATCAGGGCGGCAACAAGGGCAGAATCCTGGTTTCGCGTCTGCCTGAGAATCTTGTGGATGGCGGTGAAATTATTTCACCGAATTTCCTCTCGCAATTTTTGAAGAAAATGAAGAAAGAGGGCAGGTTCAGTGGCAAGGCCTGCGCCTTGATTTTACCTGAGTACAGTACATATTTCAGGTCGCTTGAGATGCCCCCGATAAGTGAAAAACAGCTGCGACTCAACCTCCCGTACGAATTTAGAGACTTCGTCGGCAACGAGAGCATAAACTACAATTATGATTATGCGGTCGAAGGCTATGCCACAGACGAGGATGGTAAGGTAACGGCCATCAGTTTGCTCGCGGCAGCAGCCTCGAAAACAACAATCAAGGAATATGAGGCCTTGCTTTATAGGGCGGGCTTCAGGTTAAAGGTGGCACTGCCGAGGGAGATGGCTCTGCTCAATCTCGTCAGAAAAGCTATCGAAAGGGGAGCGCGCAGTGATAGAACCTTCATAATAATTGATGTCGGCTTCGCGAGCACGAGGGTCTACATCTTTCAAGGCGAAGATCTGAAGGCTACCAAAACTATCGAAATGGGTTGCAGGGATGTAGACAGCGTAATAGCGGATTATTATAATATCGATGTTTATCTGGCTGCTTCATACAGGGAGACTGACCATGAAGGGATACTGGAAAGCGATGTATGCCAGGCAGTATACAACAGAATATCGCTGGAAGTAATGAAGGCTATAAACTTCTTTAAATACGAAAATCAGCAGAGCGAATTCGAGGACTGCTTCATCTGCGGTGACTGCTCGGATACCGAAGCCCTTGTAAACAATATGCTGGCATACGTCCAGCTGAACAGGGCGAATCTGGATGTGATTTTACCTGAAGAATGCAGAGGCCTGAGTGACGCTCCGCGCGCACTTATGTCCATAGGTGTTACTTTATAGGAGAAGGAACTTGATGGGAAATAAACCAAAAAAATATAAAAACTCAAAACTTCCTTCAAAAAAATCCATGAACCTCTATCAGGTTGAGATTACCGATAATTCATGGCAGAGGGTAATACCTTATGCGATACTGATAATTGTTATTGTGGCCGCATTTACTAAACTAGGTGTATTTCAAAGGATATCACAACTTAATAAGTTGAGCGAGCAGGTTTCTAAAGCTCAGAGTCAGCTTGGGGAGTTCAATAAATCCATAGAAGACTATGACGATGTTAAGACGGATTATATAAGATATACCGATTATTACATGCTGGAGGAAGAAGGAAAACTTGTTGATAGGATAAGAATCATCGATCTGATAGGTAATAATGTTTACAACATAGGAGATATCAAGAGTTATGCAATCGCCGGCAATACGGTTTCTCTCGAAATAATTGTCGATACGCTCGATGATGTTCGCGTGATAGGAAAACAGCTGGAAGCGGTCGATTGGGTGGGGAACATAACTGTCAATACCGCTACAAAGACTATCTCTGCCACAGGTTGGGATAAGGTAGTCGCTTCTATCGTGTTTGATGTTGTTTACCAGGATGAGTCTAAGGTGCCTGTTGGCGTTTCAAGTACTGAGGAAACAGTAGGCGAAGAGGAGGCTGATGACTGATGAATCTCAAGAGAGAAATTCTGTCCCTTAAAGAATTAATACTTCTGGGCATATTGATCATTCTCGTAGCCTATTATTTTGTCTTTCACGGACCGATTGAAAAACAGACGGCGGAGTACGAAAGTAGGCTGGTCGAGATCAACTCGGAACTACAGATTGCACAGCAAAAAGCTGCCGAGAAAATTAAGATGCAGAAGTCAATCGATGCCGTATTTGTCAAATATGACGGTAATCCGCCTATGACACCTGAATACAACAATACTAATTTTATTATTGGCGAGTTAAACGGTATTTTAGGTAATACTTATGATTACAATCTATCATTTGGCGCAGAGACAGTTGATGAGAATAATATCAATATTATTAGAAGACCGATAAATATTTCTTTTTCTACACAAAAATATGCTGATGCTGTAGCGAAAATTAAGACGATTAATGAGTCGGAAAACAAATATTTGATTCAAAATGTTTCTGTTTCCAATTTGAGTGCTAATAGCTCCGGCATAATCAATCAGTTTGGTGATTCTGTTAATAGCACTCAAAACAGTGGCAGATATTATATAGTAATGACCATGACAAGCTTTGAATACAAGGCGGATGCAGTACCGGCATCTGAGCCGGCATCTGAGCCGACAGCGCATGAGGACACATCGCAATAAAGTACGCACTATTAAATGCATAAAGATATAGGGGATTTTTAGTCGGGGAAACAGTAAAAAAAGCAGCCAAAGTTTTCCGGCGTTTGTAGTGATAAGCGTTCAATAAACTATTCTAAATAATGCCTAAAATACACACCACTCTATCTATTGAGAGGCTCAACCACGAATTCCTCTTCGGAAATAATAATTTGCTCATCTTCATCTTGCGTTATAACCTGAATACCAATATGGAAATTTGGATTCGGTTGATCTGAATCCCATTCGAACTCAGTAAACTTTGCTTTTAAATCGTAAACATAGGTTTTTTTCGGAACTAAGTCATATTTCCCTTGTGATGTGCTAAGTGTTATGAATCCGCCGTTTTCAGCGGAATTACCGTCTTTATCCGTTATTAAGAAGCTGCAATCTTTAAGAGAAAGATTTGTGCTAAAAAACTTCAAAGTGTTAAGATCGTCTACTTCAATATTTGTGGCATAGCGAAGCTCATCTTTAACCGCAGTAACGAGTGCAGCGCACAAAATCTGCCCCTCCGCCTCCCTGTTCGATTTGTTAAATGAACGCGCTCCGAAATCTACCGCTAAAGTTATCATTCCGGTTACTAATATCAGGAGAACCACCGTCACCAATAGTTCGACCAGGGTCACACCTTTATTATTTATTTTTTTGATTACATTATTCATGGTTGTAAATAGTCGTAAAAACAGTACTCCTCAGATTCATATGCCTTTACAGGAATAACGAAACTTTTGGTACCATTGAAAGAGTAGCTTACTGTAATCTGTGCTCCGGTTATAGGAGTTGCCCTATCCATCATCGTAGAAATATCTATTTCCTCAGCCTGTTTGTTAAACTTAGCTGCAAGTGGGATAGCGGTAGTAAGTATAATCACGGCCATAACTATGATGATCAGACCGACCAAAACTTCTATCAGGGTTTCTCCGCGTTTGTTTTTTAGTTTGTTTTTTGTTTTCATCTCAGCCTCCGCCCGTCTTTTTCTTGGTTGTAACAATGTTGTCCCAGCTGATTGTGTGGACAACCTTTTTGGTAACGGTTATGGTCTTAACATTTTTGTTTTCTATCAGTTCCTTCTTTTCACTTGAGAATGTGACCGGATCTGAGGTGGCTTTGGCTAAATCCATAGTTGTAACTGTACTGTATTTGTCGATTGCTGCCGATGGAGCATTTTTAATGCCGAAAGTTATAGTTATTCTCTTATTCGCCGGATTAAAATCCATTATGGCTTCTACGGTTGCTATCTGCGGCAGTTTGCTGTTGCCTGTTATAGCAATAGTAAGGTTTGTTTGCGAAGCAGGTGGATCAATTATTGCTTTCGCCCATGTCTTCAGGACATCTTGCAGTATAGTATTCTCCAGCGGGACCTCATTATAAACAGCTTCACCGAATGTAGTTTCTTCGGAGATGATGGGGTCACTTATTAGCTCTTTCCAATTATCATCATATGTTTCCTTAGTAGTTACCACGAGCGTTTCCTCAATAGAAACACTGTCACCATCAAGTGAATTTCTGAATAGCTTGACAGCGGAGCTTACCGAAAGGTAGTTTTGTTCCTCGCTCTGCGTGTTTTTTACACGACCTACATTGGAAAACGCAGTATAAATCACAACCGCCGCAACCATGACGCAAAAAATCAGAGCGACCAAAGCAAACAACAAGGTTGCGCCCTTATTTGACTGTATTTTGTTTTTCAGCTTACTTGAATTCATGTAATATCTCTTGAGGATCAGGATTAAGACTATACTCGAACAGCCATATTCCGCCGTCTTGACTGGTTATCGTGTTATCGTCAGAGTTATTAATAATGAATTTTTTATCGCCATTGTCAAACAAAATTCTTCTATTGCCTTGGAAAAACAGATTGTGTTTCTCGCTGTTGTATTGAGGTTTTTCAATCCCGTATGTTACACCACAGAAAACTGCATCGGCATCAGCACCACCCTGAGGGCTTTTTATGTATGTTTCCGGATCACCATTAAAAAGCTTAAAGTATTGCTTATTTTTAATTTTCGTAACATCCCACAGCATCGTATTTGCGCTCACAGGCGAAGTTATGTAATAATAATCCCCTTGTGACTGCTGAAGATCTACTTGTGTCCCGGTAATCAGCTTGTCCAGCCCGGGCGGATCCCCGGTCATACAATAGTATTCCGGATTGGGTTCACTTTCAGGAGGTACCTTTGCGATAACAAGATATTTTTTCGTATCGGTGGTAAGGGGAATCGGATCTTTGTGAGCGATTCTGACAAATTTCAGATTGTATGGTATCTTCCACATAGCATATAGTTCTATATCCTTTGCCGGATTGACATTAAATTCGCCATTTTGTGTGAGATTATCTATATCACTGACAATCTGACCTTCAGTATTTAATAATTGTTGGGGATTGCCGCTTTCGTCCTTAAGATACCAGCCTGCAAATCTTGAGTCTTTGGCAACCATATCATCCACCAAAGTAGAGAATGATTTTTCCGTGTCCGTGGATATGAGCTCCGGATCTATACCTTGATCGCCGTTATTGTAGATATAGCTGTTATCTGTGTATGCTTCCGTTCCATCTCCAACATGATGTTTCAAAATAAGCTTTGCGGGGTAGTAGCAAAGTGCTTGTAAATCGACTTTTTCACTGCCAAAAGCCCTTATATTGCCTTCGCTGTCCTTATTAGTCTCATCGCGCACTTTTATGTTCAGCGCCTGAACTTCAAAATTAGCTTCTCCGGTATTTTGTGCTGTAGCTTCCAGATAAAACGGCGAAGGATCGGGTGTGGCTGCTGCTTTTGTGATTGATAGACTGAAGACGACAGCCTCTGGAGTGGATGGATCAGACGGATTATTGGATGTAGATTTGAAGTCCCAATTTTCACTAGTTGTTGTTATTCCGTCCGAATCTATCAAGTTGCCGTTGTTATCCTTTAATATGAGGTTCCACTTTACTATTTCTCCGGGTTTTACCGTCGTAGCAGTGCTTGGATTAGCTGATAGATTAACTACAGCGGTAACATCAACATGTAGCAGTGCTTCACTGTAATATCCGTCGTTGACGGAATATCTCAAAGGGATTATTTCAGTCTCATCTGTCTTATCGATACCCGTCACAGTAAGTTTGCAAATACCATCCGTTTCGCTCACGCTTGCGGCTATACTTACCTTGTCGTTGATAATTACGGGCTGATTATCGACTAAACTAATCCAGTCATCGCCTTTTTTGATTTCAAACTTTGACAGTACAATATCTTGATAGCTTCCATCGTAATAGAATTTCACTTCCGTTTCATCGTAAAAATCATCAATGATAGTGTTGTTTTCATCCTCATGATAAGAAATTAAATCCAATGTCATAGCGGACTTAGTCAATTCTAAGCGTCTTTCTATAGGCCATTCACCGTAATGAACATATTCGCCTGAATATTCTTGCGTAATTACCGCCGGGAACGGATAGTCCTTACCTTCAAGCGATGTCACCCCGCAGGGGAAACTGTAGTTTCCAGGTTTAACTTTCCGATAAGGAGCCGGTGAAGCACTGTCATTCAAGTCTGTGCAGAATTGTTCTTGGGACATATCGTCGTATGTCTTCTCGCTGCTTTGACCTGCCCAATATTCAATCCCTAAGTATTCCTCCTTTGGGGCTAGCTCCTGACCCGGTTTGTAATAACTATCGTAATAGTAACAATTATTAATTTCACCGCCAATATAATAAATTTCGGGATAATTTGTAAACATAAAATTAGCACTGGAAGCTATTGTTCCGACTATTATATTGCTCGCCGGCTCAGGTAATTCCATATAAGAGTAGCAATTATTATATTGCGGCTTTCTAAAAAGTCTCGCATCAATGTTTGATGTATTGACAAATCTAGGCGTTACTGCCGATGCTGCTATTCCGCTAATATAAATCTTGGCATTAGTATCAATAAGAGAAGAGTCAACAATGACTCTGCCGCCTGAATAACAATTATTTATAAGAGTCTGATTCCTGCCAGCTATTCCGCCTACAGATATATAATCACCATACCCCGGAACACCCTTCGAATGGGGCACAGAGCCTCTGTCATTTTTTGTTTTAAGTTTGATTATAGTGACAGCAGAGCATCTGTCTATCTTAGTCCTAAGAATACCTGCCAAGCCGCCTATGGCTGTTTCTCCGCATGTAACAGGCTCGCTACTTTCATCAATGATTTCATAGCCGGCAACTGCACAGTTTTTAATAATGCCGTCATAGTCAATGTCACTATAATTCGGATATATAATTGATGAAGGGGAATGAACTCCTTTGCTATACTCATTGGCAATACCGACCAAGGTGCCGATGGCGTAGAATCCCCTGGGACTTCCGGCAGGGCGCTTGATTACAGGGGCATTATCTTTTGAATCCCCTATGAGTACAATGTTTTTTATTGTAGAACTTACGGTTACTCCGAAAACTCCAACGGAATGACAACTTGATGTGATGGAGAGATTTTTTATCTTATAGCTTTGACCGTCGAAACTGCCTCCGAACCAGGCGAAAAGAGGCAACTTGAAGCTGTCAAGTTGGTGTCCCGTAGTATCGCCCAAAGCGGCGATTGGACAGTAATCTGTTCTTCTTTTGCACTCTATATCAAAATCCTGGATGAAATTCTGTCTATCTCTTGATTGCTGGAAATCAGCCCACCCTTCTTCTCCATCTACTGATAGTGTTAACGGGTTATAATAATTCCAGCCTAATATAGATCCAAAATTTATGTAAATTGCTTTCTCCGTCGTATGTAAATAAGGGAAATTTTTGTAGTAATATGGTCTTCCGGATGTTGAAGCCCTATCATAATTTATCATTCGATCATTGGTTCTCGACAGGTTGTTCCAGTTGATAAACTGAAGTTGGTCGAGCGACCTGATTCTATATTGATTTTCCACCGTTCCCGGGTCATTTTGAAGAGCGGGTCTGGTGCCGGTGTAATTCCATTTCAATTTATTCCAACCTGTGAGCTTTATTGATTTGGCAAAGAAAGGACAGAAAGTGTAGTTGAGTTCGGCTTCTCCCTCTCCCTCAGGTTTTAAGGTCACGGTAGCATTCTGCACATTCCTTGTCATAAACATATATTTGTTTGTATTGGCAGTATAGGAGGTAGCGGGGTTCGTTTCATCACAAGTGGTATAGCAATAGAAATTATATCCCTCATATTGTGCATTACCGTTGAACGATGCTTCCGCGGAAGTATTTCTACCAGTAGTAGTATGCCGCCTATTAACATCAGCCCAATTATTTATTCTTAATTCATATTCTGTGCCGTCGCCTTGTTTGGCAACATAATACCCATAGCCGTATTCCTTGACGATTCCTCTGTCGTTATGTGTCGTGCTTGTGGTGTCATGGTACACCGCCTCGTATTTTTCGTCTTCGTCTTTTCTGCTGCTTACCAGATAAATTTTATATCCCGGAGCAGAGCCGCCTGTCACATTTTCCCAGTAGAACAGACCGACTTTACCGAATTTAAGTTCTTCTTCCGGTATCTCCGGTATCGGCGGTATCTTCCAATCGCCATAATGAGGAAGACCTTTTATTGATACATACGGGTAGGTAACAAGAGGCTTAGGCTCAAGGTCTGCTTTTTGATTATAGGGATAGCTGTCATACTCGTTGTCATCTCTCGAAAATTTGCCTCCTAATTCATTAGCAGCATCAGTATTAGATAAGAAAGCATATACGTCAGAATCGGTTAGCTTATTATCTTCGGGTCCGAAAAAGTAGACTTTCTCTACCGTTGTTGCGGATGGCACGGTACTGTATACCGTAGTCGCTTTTGACTCAAAACAGTTAAAAATAGAATATGAATTAGTGACACTGGAAATGTCACTGGGAACAAAACCCGCTGCCGCAACAATTGTTTCTTCGGTTACATCGCTTTTAATTATTGCGAAACCTGCGGAGTATGAGCCTGAAATAGAGGATCCATCAGCAAGTTCACCTGCCAGTCCGCCTATCTTGGAAGTCGATGCGCTTCCGATCAGATATGAGTCGGCATATGAGTTCTGTATCTGAGCATTGCCGCTTGCTTTGCCTATCAGGCCGCCTATTGAGCCCATTCCCTCGATTATGGTTGCGGCAAAGCTGTCTTTAATTGTTATACTGGCGGCAGTCGAACTTCCTACGAGTCCGCCGACATTGGCAGTGCCCTTCAATAAGATATTATTTTCATATGTACCGGTTTCAAAGTAATCTCTTTCAGCATAGAGTCTGCAGTCTTTTATCGTAAGGCTGGAGTTGGTTGTTCCCGCCAGACCGCCTACATCCGTGCCGCCGTCTATCTTTGTGTTAACCATGGTAAGGCCGGAAATCTCATCTCCTGTGAAAGTCCCAAACAACCCCGCTGGTTTATTACTGTCGGCAATATGCATATTCAATATTTTGAATGAATCAGTTGCCGGCGGCGCGTCAATATAGCCCGAATATTTGTTTAAGTTCGGGTTGTTAATCGGTGTGAATGTCTTATCTTTGTATAGTGTCTTCCACAGGAATTGTTCTTCCGCAGGCAGATCTTCATCGGATTCATCGTTAAAATCTATATCCGAAATCTGTTTTGCGGCAGTAATCGCACCTGCGGGCAAACCGGAGATTGAGTTATCCAAATTCTGGAGATGTCTGCCATATGCTATATTGGCTTCTTCCGGTTTAGTCGGATTTAATGATTCGAATAAACTGTTTGCAGTTCTTTCTATCGGATCAATGTCTAAAACACTGTCATCGCTGCTTGAGACAGTGAAAGAAAGTTCTAGGTCCTCGCCCGGAATGAGGGCTCCTGTTCTGGGCTCTACATAATTTGGTTGCCACACTTCAGAACCAAATGTGGCTTTGAAGTTTTGACCGTCTGCAAGCTTATCAAGTATAACTGAGGCAGAAAATTCCTTAGCTGTTACTATATCTTTAGAGCTGACGGCCGGCGTGAGAGTTACAGTATTCTTGCTTGTTTTTCCCTTAACTGTAAGCTTAAATTCGAGGACGCTTGTATCAAAAACGGAAGGGACAATTGCTGTCATTTTCGCTTGCAAAACATCCGCATTGATGATATTCAGCGCTGCTTGAATTATATAGCCGCTGGCATCCGCAGGCATATCTGCCTTACCGCCATAGTAGCCTATCTTATCATTTCCTTTTAGGCTATGCCTGAAATCCTTTAACCTTATCGAGGAGGTCCCGCTTTGGTCCAATGTGTCAGTGTTATCAATATAAAAATCCTTAGCCGATCTGGTTTCCGAGTAGAATGCCGCATAGACATATCCGGTAGTAGGGTCAAGTTCGATTACCCAATTATCATCAAGCACATCCCCGGAGATGCTGCCTTGAGGAAAAATGAAATCGACAAGGTCACTTGAAGTAGAAGTCATGGAATTGTCTTTATTATGATAAAAATATTTTAAGTCACTATATTCTACCGCATCCTCAGGATCAACTTCCCCCCAATCGGCCGGCTGGTTAGCTACTGCTGTTAGCTCTGTGTGCGTCAATAGACTGTCTATTTCTCCCGATGCTTTTAACTCCCAGATTCTGTTTTGTGCGCTTACGTACATGCTCTGAGCTATGTTATCCAGTTTAGTTTGCTTCATACGGTTAACCAAGCTTTGGACGCCAATAAATGCAACACCGAGAAGAATCACTACTATCGCAATAACGATGAGTGTTTGAGGCAGTGTTAAACCTTTTTGATTTTTTAATCGGCTGTTGATTCTTGTTTTCACGGTGTACCTCCGCTATTCAAACGCATTAACGGTTTGGCTCCCTTGGCTCAGTTTCAACTAAGTTATAATAATCGTTTATATTATAAAATATTGCAACCGGTCTGTCATGCACAGATCCCTGCACAGATCCCTATTGCTCAATGTTTAGACACTTGAGTTTTGCGTCGCTGCACTTCTACAGGTCTGCCAACAATATTTAAGTAAGGGATTCAAAAAAGATACACTCATCAACGATGGGTCTATGTCCCTGCGAGCACAAAATAGGCTTGGCGATCCCGATCATGTTCCGACATCATTTGTTAGCAAAGACACCCTCAGCCGAACAGGATCTTAAATAAGCCGATTTTCCCTACCATATTAATGCCGAAAGAACTTTCCTTATAAGATATTGCCTGTTCCAGTGCTTCGCGCCATTCCGCAATCTTAGCGGTCAAAATCTTTTCGCCCGTAGCGTCTTTCCAGGCTTCCTCGCCTTCAGAGCCTATATAATAGATCAGATGATAGCCGAACTGTGTTTTGACAAGACCAACATCGCCCTCTTGGCGTGCAGGATCCAGCGCCCAAGTTTCATATTCTTCCACAAACTGTCCCAATTTGGTTTTCTCATATAGGCCACCCTCGGCCGCATTGCTGTCCTTGCTGTGTTTTTTGGCCAGTTCGGCAAAAGCTTCTTCCGTTTTGTCACCCCGATTATATTCGGCCAGCACTAATTCAGCTTCTGCCTTGAGTTTAGCATCCGTGATTGTTTCGTCTTCTTCAGCCGAAAAAAGGATATGCCTGGTGGTAAATGGTTTCACATTCTGGCGTGAACGACCGTCAAATTTGACCACGGTATAACTTTTATACTCTGTGGGAGAGGTCTGATCCGCTGCAGCGGCTTCCTGATTCGGATTGGCAGTGCCTTCTGAGGTCGATTCAATAACAGTCGTCTCCCCGGCTTGACGTCCGGCTTCAAACAGCCAAGTTCTCAGCTCCGTATCTTTAATATTATTGATGGTTCGATACTGATGGATAAATGCAGCAGGCTCCTCAGACAGCAGCTTCTTGGTCTCGGTATCCTCCATATGTTCAAGCGCAGCCACGAAGAAATCCTTGCCTGCTGCGAGATCATCTTTCATTTTATTGGCTAAAACCGCAGTATGACTCTCAACAGTTTCTTTCACCTCATCAGTCACCTGCTCCGGATATTCGGAAATAAAGGTCACTGCATGATAGGAGACCATATCGTACATGTCTTTGCTCTCTTGATATGCCTCCTCCATTTCCGTTTCAGTGATATCGACATTCTGCGAATAGTCACTGAGATAGGCTTCTGCATAGAAGCTGATTTTGAGGTAGTTCTCAATTTCGGCAAAGCGGCTGCCCGGCCCATAAGTAGATTTCAACAGCACCGGTACCGTAATTTGATACTGGGCAGCTTGCTGTTCGATCGATGCCCTAAATTGTTCAATACTGGCTTCCATGGCCTGGTTTTTTTCATCTGACATGACAAAGCCGTTTCTTTGACCCTCTTCATAAAGTGCCAGAGTGGCTTTCCATTCGTCCAGAGAATATTTCCTAATATGGTCGCGGTAATTATTCAATCCTTCTTCGCCCAAAGACAACTCATTCTCCAGCAATTGTTGACCGGCATCGGTAAAAACATTGCCCAGATTCCAACGGCTGGGGCTCACGGCCTGAAAGCCGAAGACAGTATTGACATCAGCCACTGAAAGCCTGGTCTCCCCAATCTTCACCGCTGTGACCCAGCGCTGCATCAGGCCTGTCGCAGACAGAGCCCAGACAGCCAGGGACAAAATGATGACAAGAGCTACTGCAATGCCGATAATCCTGCCGGTTAAACTATAGCTTCGAATACGCTTCTTCTGACCGGAGCTGTCTTTCTGGCTGGCCAGCCTTTCCTTGCGCTCCTGACGGGCGATATCTGTCTTCCAGGTTTCTGCTTTTTTTCTGCTCATTTTTCCCTCAACACTAACTGCGTCCTAAGGGACACAGCATTGATATTAGTATTATGTTTTGAATACGAAAGTATATTATAACAGATTTATTCTGCCGGCAAAGTTTTTTCCGGCATGACCTTTAAATGCACCACAGTGATGCGATTATCCTGTACGGACTCGACCCGGAACTTGCCGCGGTTGACCACAATCTCCGGATTTTCTCCTTCCTCCGGAATGCGATCGAGATGGCCGATAATCATACCGGCCACCGTGTCAAAGTCTTCTTTCGGCAGCACCAGCCCGCAGGCTTCCTCGACATCTTCCAGTTCCGTCGTTCCTTGCAACATCCAACTGTTCTCTGTCAAACGAACAATGGGAATCTCTTCCTCATCGTATTCGTCTTCGATTTCACCGACGATTTCTTCAACGATATCCTCCAAGGTGACCAGGCCGGCCGTGCCCCCATATTCGTCAATCACTACCGCCATCTGCGCTCTGCTGTGCTGCATCTCCTGAAACAAATCCCTCAGATTTCTGCTTTCCGGAGTAAACGACGGCTTGCGCATCAACTGTGTCAGATTGAATGTTTCATCCTTATGCTCATAGATCCAGCTCAGGATATCCTTGACATGCACGAAACCGACTATATTGTCGATCGAATCATCATAAACCGGGTAGCGGGTGTATTGATCATCTGTGATTAGCTCCATTACCTGATCATAAGTATCAGTTACGGCGAAGGCGGAAATATCGGTGCGGTGTGTCATAATGTCCGCCGCATTCTTTTCATCGAAATCAAAGATATTCTCGATCAGATCCCGATCTTGCTCTTCAATATGCCCTGCTTCTTTACTGGCGCTCAACATCATTCGCAAATCTTCTTCTGTCGCCGCGGCCACAATCTCCATATCGTCCAGCTTAAAGAGCTTGCTCAGTGCAGAACCAACGACAACCCCCAGCGTCGATAGAGGCAATATGGGCAAAATGAGAATTCGGTACAGATAAATCCCTCGATAGGAAACAGTCTCCGCTTTTGACCGGCCCTGCTGTTTGGCCAGCAAATCGCCCAGAACATAGAGCAGAAGAAAGGACAGAACCATTAAAGACGACACCAGCAAGAAACGACCGACACCGGGAAAAGCAGACAATTGCGGCAGCAGACCTCTTAAGATACCGTCAGTAGTGACGATCGCATATAGAGCAAGATAGACAATGCGGGCTGCGTGGATTCTACCGATAAAGCGGCCCGGCATCTTGGTTTCCTTGAGCAGTAATTTGCCCGACAAAGAGCCGCTCTCCGCTTTTTCCTCCAGCGCATGGTCATCAAGTGCAGCTACTCCGGCTTCGAAAGCCGCAAAGAAAGCATAAATAATAAGAAAAAGGCAGGGCAACACGATAAGTTGCCAGCTGCCTGAAAAAATCAGTGCCGCCGGTAATCGGGGTTCACCACCGGGGCCAGAAAGAACTGCTTCTGCCACTCAAACTCCTTTTAAAACAAATATGTAATCCCGGCTTGGCAGCCGGTTATTACTCTTCTTCTTCACGCTGCGCCTCAGCTATAATCTTATCGGCTACAGGCTGAGGTGCCTGCTCATAACGAGCGAATTCGATATTGTACCAGCCCCGGCCCTGCGTCATGGATTTGAGATCGGTCGAGTAACGCAGTATCTCCGAAGTCGGAGCTTCCGCCTCAACAATCTGATAACCCAGTTCTTCGGGATCGGGATTAATGCCCAGGATACGTCCGCGGCGCTTATTCATATCGCCCATAACATCGCCCAGATAATCATCGGGAATATGGACTGACAGCTTGCTGATCGGCTCGAGCAGAACCGGATTGGCCTGTGGCATACCCGCTCTGTAGGCCAATCTGGCTGCCAACTTAAATGACATCTCATTGGAATCAACGGCATGGTAGGAGCCATCGACCAAGGTAGCCTTGAGACCCACAACCGGATAATTGGCCAGCGGACCCTCTTCGATCGCTTCCAGCAGTCCCTTTTCAACGGCGGGGAAATAACCTTTCGGCACAACACCGCCGACAATCTGCTCTTCAAACTCAAGCCCTTCGGATTCACAGGGTTCAAAGACAATCCAGACATCTCCGAACTGGCCGTGCCCGCCGGTTTGCTTCTTATGGCGACCCTGTACTCTGACCTGCTTGCGAATAGTCTCACGATAAGCCACCCGCGGTTCTTCCAGAGTCGACTCGACATTGTATTTATTTTTAAGCTTATTGGTCAGCACATCCAGCTGGATCTCGCCCAGACCGGACAAGAGCAGCTGTTTGGTCTCCGGATTATTCTCAATAGTAAAGACGGTATCCTCATCAGACAGCCGGGTCAGGCCCTGCATAATCTTGTCTTCCTCGCCCTTAGTAACCGGCAAGATAGCTAAAGTCAAAGAGGCGCGAGGCATCACAGGCGGCACGATCCTTACCTTATTACCGCGTTCACACAGCGTATCATTGGTCGTACTGTCGCCTAATTTGGTAACAGAGCCGATATCGCCGGCCACAATACCGCTATCGGCCGGAATTTGCTTCTTGCCAATCAGGTAGGACAGACCGTTGACACGCTCATCCAGTTCCTTAGAACTGTTATAGACTGTGCCCGTGCTGGGGAACACGCCCTGATAGACCTTAAACAGAGAGATCTTGCCGACAAAAGGATCAACAATCGTCTTAAAAATATACGCTGCCAGATTGCTGTCCTGATCGATGGCAATCTCTTGTTCTTCACCATGGAAGTAACTCAATACAGGGGGTGTATCCAGCGGTGACGGCAGATAGTCGGCGATCGCATCCAAAGCGAAAGTTACACCCAGATTGCTCTGCGCAGCTCCGGCAAATACTGGCCAGATAGAGCCGGTCAGGATAGCCTGGCGCAAGCCATAGTTTTGCTCCTCTGCTGTAAAAGGTTCGCCCTCGAAATATTTCATCATCAGATCTTCATCACACTCTGCGATCTGTTCCTGAAGCTGGTCATAGTATTCTTCCATCCGATCGGCCAAAGCAGCCGGCACATCCATCTTTTCCATCTTGCCCTTGGCAGCGAATTTAAAAGCCTGCCGTCCGATAACATCGACCAGACCGAGCACATCTTCACCCTCGACTATGGGCAAAGCCAGAGGAACTACTTTACTGCCATAGGCCTCCTGCAACGCAGCAAGAGTCTGATCAAAGCTGGCATGCGGCTCATCCAGGCGGTTGACAAAAAAGCTCACCGGCCGCTTCTGCTTACCGGCCTGGCGGACCGCTTTCTCCACACCGACAGCCAACCCATCTTTGCCGCTCATAACAATCAGAACAGCATCACTGACCCTGAAACCCTGTATCTGCTCGCCGAGGAAATCGAAATCACCCGGTGTATCAAGTAGATTAATCTTCTTGTCCTTCCACTCGATTGCGGCATAGGACAGATTGATCGTCATACCGCGGCGCATTTCCTCGGCATCAAAGTCCATGACTGCAGTTCCTTCGTCACTGCGCCCCATGCGGTCAACCACACCGGTTGCCTGCAAAGCCGCCTCGACAAAGGCTGTTTTACCGGCCCCGCCATGACCTGCCAGTGCAATATTTCTGATGTCCGCTGCTTGATATTGTCTCATTGCTAACCCCCAGTAATGTATTAATTATTGTCAAAAAGGGGTCGCTGAATACTTCCCCGATTAAACATGCGAATAATATTATATAGTCAGAGCAAGATTTCAGCAATAACCGGCCGTAATCTGTTTGCGAAGTGTTGGCGAAGGCGCCTGCGAAACGGAACCGGCATCTCCGGTCGCGTGGAGCATCAGGCAGGGTCGGATCGACCCGACTTCCCACCCACGAACAATATCTCCTTCGGCAAAGTCTTGCCCGGCAGACTGCTAGTCAGTGAGGTAGTCGGGCAGACATGTATACATTCGCGGCAACGGATACATTCCGGGCTGTTCGGCGTCGCCATCGGATCAATTCCCATTGGGCATACAGTTATGCACTGCCGGCAAGAAATACATCTATTCTTGTTGTAAGAAAAACGATAGAAGCTGGCAATCTGCAGCAGACCGAGCAACGCTCCCAAAGGGCAGGCATAGCGGCAGAAAGCGCGGGTTATGTATATGCAGGCCAAGATGATAGCCAGAGCCAAGAGCACTTTCCAGGCCAGGAGCATCCCTGCATTCGGCCGCAGAGCAGGCGTCAGCAGGAGGAGCGGCAAGCCGGCTCCCAGTGTACCGGACGGACAAATATATTTACAAAACAGAGGTGATCCGATTCCGTAGGAATTGGTCAGTACTGCCGGCAGGAGCAGAACCAAGAAAATCAAAATAATATATTTTAAATAGCGCAGAAGTCGGTCATACTTGGCTTTGACCCGCAGCTTTCTTTTACTTATTTTGGCCAATAAATCTTGCAGGAAGCCGAAAGGGCATAGCCAACCACAGTAGAATCTCCCGGCCAGAATACCGAATAAGGCGATCAGACCCATAATATAGTAACTAAAGCTGAAGCCGGGATGATTGGCAACAGCCTGCAGTGAGCCAATAGGGCAGGAAGTAAGCGCCCCGGGACAAGAGTAGCAATTAAGCACCGGCAGACAGATTTGTTTGCTGGCACCGGTGTAGATATTGCCCGTCACAAAACCGCTGAGATGTCCATTCAGAGCCAGGGCACCCAGTGCCTGGATCAGATGTCTTTTCTTGATCTTAATTTTACGCTTTTGCTTGGCCATCAACAGCACCACCTAACCCAAGCCAATGCATTCCAGGCAAATACGGATCGCCTTACTAAACATGGTTCTTACTTCCTGGCGATTAATACCGACTATGATGCCAACAAGCGCCAGAGCCAGGATAGTCACTCGGAGCAGCCAAATTTTGAGCGCCGCTGATTTCGTCTTCTGTGGTTTCATTGTTCTAACCTCGGATGGGGAACGGTATTATTTCAGCCGTCAATGTGGCAGGGGGGTTCTCCTGCATGAAAGCCAGCACCTGCTCCCGCCGGGGAATCGAGACAGCTGCACCCTGATTTAACACGCAGAGAGCGCTGGCGGCTGTGCTGAGCTCCAATGCCTTCGGCAAGGAATAATCTGCCAGGACTGCACTGAGAAAATAACCGTTAAAAGTATCGCCTGCCGCCGTAGTATCTACGGGCTGCAGCGGATAGGCGGACAGAGTGTAAATATTTTCGCTATCTGCGGCCAGGACGCCGGCAGCACCGACAGTTACAACCGGCATTGTCTGCGGATAGCTCAATCTCAACTGTTTAATGATAGCGAGATGATCTGTTTCGCCGGTGAGAGCCTCACCCTCTACTTCATTTACCATCAGCCAGCTCAGCTTATCCAGCGGGTATGTTCTGACATCAGAAGTCAGCGGCGCCGCATTGAAAGCAATCCTCAGACCACGGCGGTCAGCCTCGAATATAATCTCCGGTACGAGATTAATTTCATTTTGGAGCAACAAGACATCACCGGGCGCAAAATGCGCCAGTACGCTGTTAATATACTCTAGGGTTAAAGTTCGATTGGCGCCGCCGTAGATCAAAATGCTGTTTTCACCGCTGGCGGCGACCTGGATGATGGCATGGCCGGTAGCATCCGCGCCGGTCTGAATCAGCGAAGTATCCACACCATTTTGTTCCAGCTCCTCAAACAGCAGGGCGCTATCCGGCCCGACGCATCCCGCCTGGTAAACTTCAAGTCCTGCTTTAGCAGCGGCGATGGATTGGTTTAGACCTTTGCCGCCAGCCTTGAGTGAAAAACTGTCGGCCTCCATAGTTTCACCGGGGCGCACAAAGCGCGGCACGCGATAGCTATAGTCCAGATTTAAAGATCCCAGATTAATAATACGCACGATCTACTCACTTATACAATATCCGGGTGCAGCAAATTGCTCAACCGTCCAAGTCATTAAACAATCGACAACAGCCGTTCTAATTCCGGCGGCAGATGCTCAGAACCAGAGCTCAATATTCTGCTCCTCGCCGGCTGATAGTTGCAGTTTGTTCGCAGCTTCGATCTCGGTACCGTTAATCCTGACCAGCAAAGGTTCCAGCTGCGGGAAATCCACATAGACATCGCATTGCTGTGCCGGCACAATCACAGAAGCATAATTGTCCTGCAGCTTGAAATCCCTGAAGCGACCTGAGGCATTGGAGACAAAGACCGTTTCGCCGTTCAAACGAACTTCTGTTGTGGCGCCCAGCGACAGATCAAAAGTTCCTTGATGCGTTCTGAGCTGTTTTAGCTCCATCGCTTCATTATCGACGGCGCCGAAGTCGAGGCCTTCGTCACTGCTGTCCGCGAAATTCATTACCCACATCAGAGGCAGGAGCGCACCCCAGCCATAGAAAGGATCGGCATCGACACTTTTGCCGACAGCGGTGAAAGTATTGTAGTTCTCGTAACAAGCTCTTTCATTATCGAAGGCATTGGTAAAAACTTCAGCACTTCTGGCCGCCAATCGCTGTGCTTCCACCTCATAGCCATAGCGCTGCAGGCCGACATAAGTAAAGAAATTCAATGGCGGCCACATGCGGCCACGCCAGTAGACATCGTCATGAACGGCCTCGTCCCGGGCCCAGATCGAGGGTAAAGGCGCTTTAGTCCAGAATTCGTCTTCGTCAAAGATATGGCGGATCAGAATATCTGCCCGCTCCCGATCCGGGATACCGGCGGCCAGAGGATAAAAGCTGGTGGGCGACGGACTGACAAATTCACCGCTCCAGAGGCGATTGGCATAGAGCCCACGCTCCTCATCCCAGAGGCACTGATTGATTCTCTCTTTATGTTGCTCGCGTCTGTCTAACAGATCGGCGGCGATCTCATAGTGGCCCAGTACTTCCGCGATCCGAGCCAGAGCTTCCGCATTCAGGACCAAAAGACTGTTAAGCGCGATATCTTCCATGTCCATGGTACCGGCCTGCGGCACAAAGACTGCCGGATCATACATAGGACTGTTGTCCATCGCCGCTTCGTCTTTGCAGGCCAATTTCGTCTGCTTGAAATGACCGTCACCGCAGAGGGCGGAGCTGCCGAGTTCGAGTACACCATTCCCATTGCCGTCGCGATGGGCAAACCACCAGTTATGAGCTGCCAGCAAAGTGGGAAAGACCCGAGCCAGCAAGTTCAGATCATGTGTCAGCTGATAGTATTTCCAGACCATGAAGCTGAATACCGGCGGCTGGGAACGATCAACCCATTCGGTAAATTCGGACATCAGACAGGCCAGATTGCCGGCCGGAACCGCATTGCCCATCGCCGCTTTCAGATTGTTCTCTGCCATCTGCCAGTCGCCGGACCAGGCTGAGATCAAGGCATGATAGAAAACATCATCCAGCCAGAGGAACCAGCCGCCAAACTTTTTATCGATCCAAAAACGGGTCAGCGAAGTAAAAACTCTGCTATTAACATGGTCGGCAATCGCATTCCAGGACATGACATCGCGCAAGGCAGCAGCACAACTGGCAAAACGGCCTTCCATCGCCAGGGCTTGATCCAGATTGGACTTAATGTCGGATAAAGCGTTCTCTGACAATTGCAAAGCAGCTGCAGCCTTGTCGGCGGCAGTCTGCGGATGATTGGTCACGGCCAGAGCAAAATCAAGCACCGGCGTCTCTTCCAGATTAAAAGTAGTGTTGAGATACAAGGGGTCGGCAGCATCGGTGAAAGGAGCATAATAACCATTCTTTTCCATTTCCTGACCCATATAGGAGCTGGTTGGGGCCAGACAGGCGCGGACCGGTCTGTCGGCGAAAGCGACACCGAAATGATAGCTGCGGTAGCTCAGATCAAAACCGTCATTTGTTCTTTGAACTGTGCCATTTGCGGCAAAACCGAAAGCCAGAGTGGTCATAAAACGCAGCCCCCACTCGCCATGCGCCAAGACTTCCAGCCTGCCCCGTACAGTCCAGGGATCTTGCTTCCAATACTGTAACTGGAGAACTGTGCCCGCATGCTCCATGGTCAGGCGCAGATAACGAGCCTCATGATCATGTTCATATAATTTGATGCGGTCGGAAAATGGAAACTCGGTATATTCGCCGGTGGCGAAGCTGTACGCACCCGGCACAACCAGAAACCTGGCCGGCAAAAACTCCAGCACCGCAGGGCTTTTGGTGCTCCAGGTATTGAAAAAGCGATCTGCAGAAATATTATACATAGACTCTCCTCATCCAGTTGCAATCAATCATTCGGAAAGACGGCAGCAAACTGTACGCGCCAGCCCAGGGTCTGACCCTGCTCGATCGACATTCCCTCCCGGGCCAGCAATCTTATCTTAAGTTCAATCTCTTTGTTGGTCAGCGTAACTCTCATAGTAGTGCCTTGGAAAAAAACTTCAGTGACGACGCCCTCTCCCATACCCTCGCCGGCAGGACAAAGAATAATATTCTCCTCTTTGATCATCAGAGTCAAAGCGGTCCCGGCCGGGAAAGTCTGCTCCAGTGGAATTTTGAAACCATCGCCGATGACATATCCGTCCTGATAAGTGCCGCTCAGAAGATTGGAATTGCCCACAAATTCCGCAGCGAACTGAGATCTGGGGCGCAGATAGACTTCCGTCGGCAAATTATCTTCCACGATTTCTCCTTCGTTCATCAGCAGGATGCGATCAGCCATAGCCAGAGCTTCCCCCTGGTCATGCGTGACAAAGACAGTGGTAATACCTGTCTCGCGCTGGATACGCAATACTTCCTCCTGCATCTGTTCCCTGATTCTACGATCCAAAGCTGACAGCGGCTCATCAAGCAACAGAATATCAGGCTTATAGACAATAGCCCTGGCCAGTGCCACCCGCTGCTGTTCACCACCTGACAGCTGAGTTGTGGGTCTTTGTTCATAGCCGGCCAGGCGCACCGTCTCCAAGGCTTCCACTACTCTGTCCCTGATTTCGGCTTTGGCAACTTTGCGCATCCGCAAGGAATAGGCAATATTCTCAAACACATTCATATGTTCAAATAATGCGTAATTTTGAAATACCAGGCCGATATTGCGTTTTTCAATCGGCTCCCGGCTGATATCCCGATCGGCGATCAGGATCGAGCCGCTGTCTTGCTCTTCAATGCCGGAAATAATCTTAAGCAGAGTCGTCTTGCCACAGCCGGACGGACCCAACAGCGCTAGGAATTCCCCGCTCTGTGCTGTGAATGAGATATCCCTCAACACTACTTTCGGGCCAAAACTTTTAGTGACATTTCTGATCTCTAAACTAGCCATGCAATAATTCCTCTGTATATTTTAGCTGAACTTGACAGGGCATGCGTCTGACCAGGGCAATCAGAGCGGCTTCGAACACAGGCAAGTCACCGGCGCAGGCATCAGGCACCAAGGTGACCGGCAGCCCCAGATCAACCGCCTGCAATAAAGTCGCTGTAACACAAAATTCGGTTTGCACTCCTGTAAGCAAAATTTCAGCAAAGTCTTCAGTCAGCAGAAATGATTTCAGCTCACCGGACGCCAAGGCAGAATAAGTATATTTGGGGAAATCCAAATATTCAAACCGATCCAGATCCGGAATTAGCAGCGCTGCTTCCTGATCTGCATTAATCGAGGCGAATGCGGCATTATAGTTTTGCCAGCGGCCCGGCGGATCTGGGAAAGGCAAATGGCGGGTAAATAATCTATGCTCAAATAGAGGACATAGTTTAGTGATATTGGCGGCAGCCTTCTCAAATCCCGGCGTCTGCCAGGCGCCGCCGGGCGCATAGACACGCTGCATATCGATCACCAGCAAGGCCCTCTTCATATCAGAATAATCCTTTTTTACTGCCATAGCCCAATTTGTTGACCAGTAGAACCAGTGAAACGGAAACCAGAATCATAATCGTTGCCAGGGCGTTGATATCCGGTTTATAACCCACACGCACCAGATTATAGATTTCCATAGGCAGAGTCCTGATGCCAAAGGGTGCCAGATAGTATTGGATGACAAAATTATTAAAGCAAACCATAAAGGCCATCAGGGATGAAGTCAAGATCGCCGGCAACAACGACGGCAGCACAATTGTCACCAATGTCCGGCGGGGTGAGGCTCCCAGGGTTCGGGCCGCATATTCCACATTCTTGTCCAGTGCCATCAGGGCAGGATAGACCAGCATGACTACATAGGGCAAAACACAGACAAAATTGCCTAGGAACATACCCGTATATGAGCGGCCCAGGCCGACAAAATTGAAAATCATCAGCAGGGCGATACCCAGCACCAGCCAGGGAATAATTACCGCCAGATTGAGCCAGGAAATGAAGCGGCGGGCCCAAGCCTCAGGCAGTCTGCGCAGACCCAGACTGGTCAGGATACCAACCAAGCTGCCGGCCAATGTGACCAGAAACGAAAACCAGATCGAGAGCCAGGTGGCCTTGCCCAGACCGACACCTGACAGCAGGCGCTGATACCAGCCGGTTGTAAAAACAAAGGGCAGAGTTCCGTACTGTGAAGTATTGAAACTCATTACCATCACGACAATAATCGGTGCAAACAAAAACAGATAGGTCAGCACCATCATCAGCTTCAGCCAGGGAGCACGCTTTCTCACAGCCGTCTCCTCTCCAGATATCTGATAGCTCTTTGCAAAATGAAGGTCAGAACGGACATGATCAGCAAGAATAAAACACAAAGTGCACAACCACGTCCCATATTCAGAGAAACCGAAAAATTAGAGTCAATCAGGGAACCGATCATCATACCCTTGGTGCCGCCGGCCAGATTGGATTCGACGAAACTGCCCGCCACCGGAATAAAAACCAGAATAATGCCCGAGAGCAGCGCCGGAGCGGTCAAGGGTAAAATAATATCAATGAAAACACGTCTCCGACTGGCTCCCATGCTCCTGGCCGCAAATACGACATTGTCATCTATCTTGACCAGAGAGGAAAACAGTGACAGCACCATATAGGGCAGGAACTGATAGAGCAAGATCAAATAGACGGCGGTATTGCTATAGAGTATGGAGCGGGTCGGATCCAGACCGAACAAGGCCAGAAAAGTCATGACCGGACCCTGTGACTGCAGCATTACCATCAGCGAATATATTAATAGCAGCTGCGAGGTAAAAAAGGGAATGATGATCATGACTACCAGGAAATTGCGCCATCTGGGCTTGACAACTTTCGCCAGACCGTAGGCAACCGGATAGCCGATCAGAATTGAACTGGCCGTCACCAGCAGACCCATGCGGATTGACTTCCACATCAGCGGGCCAAAGAGACCTTGCTTAAAGATATTGAGATAATTCTTAAAGCTGAGCGCTCCGCTCAGACTGATTTGATTACCTGTAACAAGGCTGAACAAAAGTAGTAGTGATAAAGGCAAAAGGACGAGTGATAACAAGGTACCGGCTCCAGGCAGCATGAGCAACCAGGTCTTTATCCTTGACTTTGTCATCATACTCTCCCCCTAAAGCAGCGCCGGCAGACGGAAACTATGTTATTCCCGTCCTTTTGCCCATGATAGATCTTAATCTGTAGCTTTGACCTCATTCCAGAGATCGAGCCAGGCCTGATTGACCTCCGGCGGCAGCTCTTTCTGGAAAGCCACTTTTTTGGGTATATCTTCTATATCTTCAATGTAGAGGGCTGCTCTGACCTCAGGGCTCAGAACCTCATATACCTTGGTATTGGCCGGGATCGGCGGCTGCGCGGCTAGATCGGAAGCATATTCTGACTGAAACTCCACAGAAGTCATCCAGTTAATCCAGGCATAGGCCAGGTCTTCATTCGGCGCGTCTACCGGGATGCACCAGTAGTCAGTCCAGATTACTGCACCCTCAGCGGGGTACACATACTCTATCTTGACGCCTTCGGCATTGAGCTGTGTAGCGGCACCGGACCAGACACTGCCCATGGTAATTTCACCGGCCGTATAGGGCTTGGCAAAAGAATCATAGCTGGACCAGAATAATCTGGTATTGTCTTTTAGTTGCAGCAGTACTTCTTTGATGACATTGAGATCCGGATTCTCCGGATCCTGTCCGGAATAGAGCGCGGCGATCATGACAGCCGTGAGATGGTCATCGAAATAGGCAACCTTGCCTTTATTGGCAGGATCCCAGAGAGCTGCCCAGGAATTAATCGGTTCAGATACCGCATCCGGGTTGTAGCCGAGTGCTGTGCTACCCCAGGTCCAGGCAACTCCCAACAGATTGCCCTCTTCATCCTTGACATCGGGAAGTTCGCGGATATTTTCTTTCAAATCTTCAAAATTCTCAAGTTTGGACTTATCCAAAGGACTAAACAGATTTTCCCGCTTGCCGGTAGCAACATAGGCCATATTAGGCAAGACAACATCTATTTCACCCAGACCGCCGGTTCTGAGCATATTCAGCAATGCCTCTTCGGAATCAAAATATTGGTGCACAACTTTACAGTTATATTTTTCTTCAAAAGGCTTGACAGCATATTCAGCATCAGAGCCATATCCCTGCCAGTTGGCCACGGTCAATGTCCTTTTCTCGCCGGTTGCCTCCGTCTGCTCCGGCTCAACTACCGTAGTTTCCCCGGCTGCCTCCGTCTGCTCCGGCTCAGCTCCCGTGGTTTCGGCACTACCTGAATCAGATTGGCAACCCAAGATCGGGAAAACCAAAACCAGTACCAGGAAAAACGCTAATAGTTTTTTCATTTTATCTTCCTCCATAAATATTAACTATTTGTCCTGCGGACAGATAGCTTTATCGTGTTCTCGCTGCGGTGTGTAGAAATTGACACCGTAAACACCCAATATCACAATGATACCACCAATTAACATACTAAGGCTAAGTTTCTCGTCCAGGATAAAAACACCGGCCAAAACGGAAGTTAGAGTAATTACTCCGGAGAAAGAGGTGTTGCGGTTTAAACCTATAACCGAGAGGCTGTACTGCTGGCCGACATAGCAGATGATCGAGGCCAGCAAACCCAGATACAGAATGGCGATCAGAAATTCGCGGTCCTGAACAGGCAGAAGCAACCATTCTTTTACCGTGCCTCGCACCAGATTGCGCATCAGCGCCGCACTGCCAAAACCGATCAGCCCGATCACAATCATAGCAAAACTCTTCTCCACACTGGTATATTCCTTATATTTAGCGGACAGGGCGGCAAAGACCGAACCGCTTATAACTGCTATCAAGAGCACAATATAGCCCAGAATATTAAAGTCCAGTCTCCTGCTCTGTCCCAGAATGATCACCATTACACCCACTACGGACAGGATAATGGCAACGGCCTGCTTTTTAGTCGGCATTTCTCCGGCGATAGGAATGCCGATCAGCATGGTAACGATCGGAATCGTAGCAATCATCAAGCTGGATTCGGTGGTTGAGGTCAGATACAGTCCGATTGATTCACAGGTGAAAAAAATTAGCGGCTCGGCAATTGAGATATATATTAGCGGACGGAGCTTTTTGCCCTTGAGATTGACCTTGAAAACCTTCAACCGGATCAAGAGCAGAAAAGCCAGTGTCGCAATCAGAAAGCGCCAACTCAATAAAGATAAAAAGTGAATGCGGATAACTATACTCCTTGTGAATAAAAAACTGAAACCCCAGATCACACATGTCAGCAAGCTGATAATCACAGCCCCGGTTGTACGATGTTTCATTACCCCTCCTAATTTAACAGCGTCCAAATCAACGGTTATTTAATTATTTCATGTTTTCGCCTTGAGCAAAAACTATTGCCAGAGAGTTGAACTCTCTCAGAAATCACTGCCCAGATAGTTGTCGCCGAAATAATCAATCTGCATGGCCTCTTTGACAGCCTGCAAAGTTTCTGCGGCTTTCTCTCGCGCTTTAGCTGTTCCCACTTTCAAGATTTCCACGATCTCAGGTATCCGGCCGGACCATTCAGCACGCCGTTGTCTGATAGGATCCAGTTCAATCTCCAGAACCCGATTGAGGAATTTTTTGACTTTGACATCGCCCAGGCCGCCGCGCCGATAATGAGCTTTCAATTCTGACAGATTAGCATAGTCCGGCCACAGAGTTTGAAAATGCTCATCGGCAGCGAAGGCATCCAGATAGGTGAAGACTACATTCCCCTCAATACGGCCGGGATCGGACACCCGGATATGATTGGGATCGGTATACATGCTCATGACCTTTTTCTTCACCTCGGCTGCTGATTCCGCCAGATAAATACAATTGCCGAGAGATTTAGACATTTTGGCTTTGCCGTCAGTGCCGGGCAATCTGGCCCAGAGTTTTTTCTCCGGCAGCAGTATATCGGGCATGACAAGAGTCTCGCCATAAACGGAGTTGAATTTATGGACAATTTCACGCGTCTGTTCCAGCATCGGAGCCTGATCCTCACCCACCGGCACTGTCGTAGCCTGGAAAGCCGTAATATCGGCTGCCTGGCTGATGGGATAAGTGAAGAAACCTACAGGTACACTCTGATTGAATTCCCGCGTCTTGATCTCGGATTTGACGGTTGGATTGCGTTCGAGCCTGGCTACGGTAACCAAGTTGAGATAGTAAGTGGTAAGCTCGAACAACTCCGGGATTTGCGACTGGATCAGAATCGTTGTCTGTTCAGGATCAAGGCCTACAGCCAAATAATCCGTCGCTACTTCTAAGATGCTCTGTCTGATTTTTTCGGGATTGTCGGCATTATCCGTCAAGGCTTGGGCATCGGCAATCATGATAAAAATCTCGTCATACTCGCCTGAATTCTGCAGGCTGACCCTACGCCTGAGCGATCCGACATAATGTCCCAGATGCAGCTGACCTGTCGGCCGATCTCCGGTCAAAATGATTTTCCCCATCGTTAATCCTCCGCAATACCCTCACTGACATAAAGACCTGCCGTCCGGAATGACCCGAATGACAAATCCTCTGCCACGATTATTCATTGTATCATTTTTCTCCGGCTTCGTTCTTGCCAGACTGAGGCAAAAACGGAACCGGCCATAATCACCACGGCACTAAGGTAAAGCCAGAACAAAAGCAAGATGATGCCGACCAAAGAACCGTAGACATTGGCATAATTGGCAAAATTGTTGACGTAGATACGAAACAGATATGAAATCAGGACCCAGCTGACAGCGGCAACGCCACCGCTAACCCAAGCTTTTCCGAAGCTCAGACGACAGCCCGGCTCGAAATAGGGACCATAGCGGTACAACATAGCCAGGCCCAGAGATAAGATAACCAGCGGGATATAGGTAACCAGTGCATCCCAAATGGTGTGGGAAATCTCATTCCAGGCAAAATAGCGGGACAGATAATTGTAGATGACGTTGCCGAAAACCTGACTGGCTAAAATCAGGATCATAAGGATCACTATCAGCACGGTAGCAGCAACCGCGACCAATCTGGTCCGCCAGAACGGCCTCTTGTTCCGACCTTGATTGAAAATCCTGCTCATTTCATTGATCAGATTCTTAATGCCGGTCGAGCTCGACCACAGAGCCAGAAACAATGATGTTGATAAGAGAGCTGTGCTGCGGGTCCTGACAATGTTCAGCAGAATCGGCGTCAAAAAATTGGAGGAAGCCTCCGGCAATAAGGCTAATTGATTGGCCAGTATCTCCTCGCTGCCAAATCTGGAGTAACTAAAGATACTGAGCAAAAAGATGGTAAAGGGGAAAAAGCTCAGCATCAGATAATAAGCCAGTTGGGCTCCAACCAGGCTGACCCTGTTTTCGCCCATCCGTCTGATCCACTCCACCAGAAATGAAATAGGGCCAAAGCGTTGCAAAAATTTTAACTTGTTCAGCAGGGTTCGCCCTGCCGACAATTTCTGCCTGTCAGCCGCCGCAGACTCTTCTTCAGGATAGTCTATCTTGTGTGCCGCCTTATCATCCGGATCGTTCATAATTATTCAGGGCTAATTACTAATTTGTGCTTTAATCAGTGATGTCAGCTCCGCCTCATCCATAAATTCGATCTGATCGAAATCCAGACCATTGAGATCGCGCCAGCGCAATTTGTGCTTGGCCATAAAATTCTTGATGCGCTCAATTTCTATATTGCGCTTAACTTTCATGGTCGTTGTCTGAGCCATATCCTTTTTGCTATAGAAATAGGTCTTGATTGTTTTAAAAGTCGGCAGCTGAGCGTTGATCTTCCGGATAACTTCGTCCAGTCTCTCCCTCACGGTCAGATTGTCTCCCGTGGCCTGTAAGGCTGCCAGCTTATCTTCGTCCAGCACTATTTTGGCACTGATGATCGTTCCGCCCTTATTGTCATCCAGACCATAGACCATCGTATCCTTGATAAAAGCATGTGTCTTCAGGGCTGCCTCAATCTCCTCCGGAAAAACTTTCTTCCCTGACTCCAGTACAATCATTGATTTAAGGCGACCGGTGATTGTTAGGGTATCGTCCTTGGGATTGATCAGACCCAGATCGCCGGTGCGGAACCAGCCGTCTTCATCCATTACCTCCGCTGTGGCCGCCGGATCATTGTGGTAGCCGTTCATCAGAATGGGACCGCGGATCATAATTTCACCGGGTTCTTTCGGATCTTCGCTGTCAATAGCTATTTCAATACCCGTCAAAGGATGTCCGACGGTGCCCGGCTTAAGCACGCGTAGATTGCAGCCGGCCGCCACCGGAGCCGTTTCCGTCAGACCATAGCCCTCGATCACTCTGACTCCGATATCGTTGAAGAAGATAATGACATCCTTGTCCATAGCTGCCCCGCCGGCAATGCCAATCCAGAGCCTGCCGCCTAAGCCCTCCAGAATCTGCTTGAAGAAGACGCGGCGCAGATCAATGCCGATCTTGCGCAAACCGCGCGATAATTTGATCATGAAGCGAACCAGTCTCTCTTTGCCTTGTTTTTTAAGAGCGGCTTGGATACGCTTGTAAAAAGCGTCAAATATCGCCGGCACTCCAATGATCATATCGACTTGGTATTCTTTGGCGTTCTGCTGGATATAGCGCAGGCCGTCACAGATATGGATGCTGCCGCCAAAATAAAGGACACACAGGAAGCCGCAAGTATTCTCAAAAGCATGATGCAAAGGCAAAATCGATAGCGAGCGCAGATTGTCATCAAAAGTCACGACCCCGCCCAGTGCTTCCAGATCAGCCGTCAGTGCCCGGTGACTGAGCAGAACTCCTTTCGCCAGATCAGTGGTGCCCGAAGTAAATATCAGAACTTTGCTGTCCTCGGGATCGGGTTCTGCATAGGGCGGAGGCGGCAATTGTGCGCCGAAGGCGTCAGATAGGCAGGACAAATCTCCTGTCGCGGCGATCTGGTCCGCCTGATTAGTGCCGTCTGCCGTCTGCAGCAAAGCTCCAACCGCTTGCTGCCTACCGGCGGCTCGGGCCATCTCCGTATAACCATATGTGATCAAATCTTCAAAGGTATAGTTCGTGAATCCGGTCAAATTCTGATCGGGTGCCGGGCCTACCCTGTCCGCCTTCGGCAAAATGCCTGCGGCATCGGGTCTGGTCATCCGGTCCAAAATCTCTTGGCGGCCTTGGGCCCGGCCGCGCCCTTGCTGCATCATGACCAGAGTCCGCAATTGTTCCTGTTCGGCGGCGATTTCGGCAATGGTATCGTGGAAAGAAGCATCGTAGAAAATCAGCTCGACCTGGGCGCGCTTGACTAAAGAAGCTATCTCAGGACCTTTGAGCATGCGATCCAAGGGTACGATCATGCCGGCACCGCAAACCGTGGCCAGATAGGACAACATCCAGAAATAGCTGTTCTCGCCAATTACTGCGATCTTGCCGTCTTCAATCTGCAAGCCGCGCAGGGCGTACTGCAGGGCCAGAATGTCGGACTGCATCTGGCGGTAGCGAACCGTAATCGTCTCATCCTGTGGATTCAGACGGTAACGGACGCAGGGATTATCGGGGAAACGCAAGCAACTCGCCCGCAGCATCTCGTTCAGTGTCTTATAGTGACGAGCTTTAAACCAAGCTTTACCTTTGACAATTTGCATTTAATACCTCACAGAAATTCCGGCGCATATCTTATCTTTATTTCACTACGAAATTGATCAGGCTGCCCGGGACAAAAATTTCCTTGATCAGAGTTTTGCCGGCGAGCTCATTGCTGATAGGCGCTTCTGATTTAGCGGCAGCGAGGGCGTCCTCGCGGGAAATATCATGGGGCAGGTCAATTCTGGCCCTGATCTTGCCGTTGACCTGGATTGCGATCTCAACAGTAGCTTCGATTGTCAATTCTTCTTGCCAGACCGGCCACTCTTGGTCGGTAATATTGCCTCCGTAGTTATGCAGTTCCCACAGCTCTTCCGTGATATGGGGCGCAAAGATATTGAGCAAAATCAGCAGGGTCTTGTACTCAGCATGATTGACGCTTTCCAATTCGTAGAAGCGATTGACCAGCGTCATGAGTTGAGCGATTGCCGTGTTGGCCTTCAAGGTCTCCGTATCTTTGGTCACTTTACGGATAGTCTGATGCAGCAAAGTCTCTGTTTCCGGGCGGTAGGCTGTGCCGGGGATCAGCTTCTCCTGCAGAGCCCAGACGCGTTCCAGATAGCGGCTGACGCCGCGGATGGAACTGGTATTCCAAGGCGCAGGCTTCTCGAAGTCACCGATAAATAATTCATACATCCTGAGCGTATCGGCACCATATTCATTGACTATATCATCGGGGTTGACGACATTGCCGCGCGACTTCGACATTTTCTCGCCGTTCTCGCCCAGGATCATCCCGTGCGATGTACGCTTGAGATACGGTTCCGGCGTAGGCACGGCACCGATATCATATAAGAATTGATGCCAGAAACGGCTGTAGAGCAGATGCAATGTGGTATGCTCCATGCCGCCGTTGTACCAATCGACCGGCAGCCAGTACTTCATCGCTGCTTCAGAGGCAATGCCGGTGGTGCAATGCGGATCCGTAAAGCGGATGAAATACCATGACGATCCGGCCCATTGCGGCATGGTATCGGTCTCTCTGACAGCAGGACCGCCGCAGGCAGGACAAGTAGTCTGTACCCAGTCGGTAAGCAAAGACAGCGGTGATTCACCTGTCTCGGACAGTTCATAAGAACGAATTTCCGGCAGCAGCAGAGGCAACTCCGATTCCGGCAACGGCTGCCAGCCGCACTGCTCGCAGTGAACCATCGGGATCGGCTCACCCCAGTAGCGCTGGCGCGAGAAAACCCAGTCTCTGAGTTTATAATTCGTCTTGGGCGAGCCCAGATCGTGTTCTGTCAGCCAGTTCTTGATCTGCTCGATACCTTCGGTTACGGACAAGCCGGAAATAAAGCCGGAATTGACCAGGACACCATCATCAATACTCAGATAAGCCTCCCGGGAAATATCGCCGCCGGCTACCACCTCGACGATCGGCAGATCGAAAGCTTTGGCAAATTCGTAGTCCCTGGAGTCATGTCCGGGTACCGCCATGATGGCTCCTGTACCGTAACTTGCCAGGACATAGTCGGAAATAAAAATCGGAATTTCTGCTTGATTGACCGGATTGATGGCATTGACGCCCTCCAGGCGGACACCGGTCTTGTCATGCGACAGCTGCGAGCGCTCAAATTCCGATTTGCGCGCTGCTTCCGTCTGATAAGCCCTGATCTCCTCCACATTGGACAGCAGACCCCGTTCAATCCATTCTTCCAGCAGACCAAGTTCGGGCGATAAGACCATATAGGTCGCTCCCCATAATGTGTCCGGACGGGTCGTATAGACAATCAGGGTATCGCCGCAGGTGGTAGCGAATTTTATATCAATACCGTGTGAGCGACCGATCCAATTGCGCTGCTGCAGCTTGACGCGCTCGATAAAGTCCAGTTGATCGAGTCCGTCCAACAGCTGGTCGGCATATTCCGTAATTCTCAGCATCCACTGGCTTTTGACAATATGAGTGGTCACTGCGCCGCAGCGCTCACAGGCACCATCAATTACTTCCTCATTGGCCAAGACGATCTTACAGGCCGGGCACCAGTTGACATTCATTTCTTTCTTATAGGCGAGACCGTGTTTATACAGCTGGAGGAAGATCCACTGCGTCCAGTGATAATATGCCGGGTCGGTAGTATTGACTTCCCGGGCCCAATTAAAGGAATAACCAAGACTTTTTAATTGCTTTTTGAAACTGCGGATATTGTCCTCGGTGACAATAGCAGGATGAATATTCGTGGCAAAGGCATAGTTTTCAGTCGGCAGGCCGAAAGCGTCCCACCCCATCGGGTACAGCACATTATAGCCCTCCAGACGCTTCTTGCGAGCGATAGCGTCCAGCGCCGTATAACTGCGCGGATGTCCGACATGGAGTCCCTGACCGGAGGGATAGGGGAATTCCACCAGACAATAATACTTTGGCTTGTCCGGGATATAGCCGTCTGCAGGCTGATCCGCCTCGAAGACCCCGCTCTCATCCCAGCGCTGCTGCCACTTCTGTTCAATTTTCTTGAAATCATATTTCTTCATGCAAATACCCGTCCTCTGTGAACTCAAAGCTCTATTATGCAATATATTGCCGCCGCTTGCCAGTCTTCGGCTCCAACTGGCAGTTTCCGGCAGCTTGCAGCCTTAATCGTAGACCTTATGCCAACAATTATTCAAGAAGTAAATAGTTAAAATAAGTGCAGGTAAAATACCTAGTCTTTTCTACGATTTTATGACATTAGAGGGTTAACCTTAATCCAATCTGTTTGGTTTAAACTATTGCCAATTATACAGGAATTTATGCTCATAGAAAGCGGAGCGCTCCTTGAACCGCTGATCCAGCTCCTCAACACCCAGCTCTTCAGCCAGAGTTTCCCTGCCGGAGAACAAATCCGTACCCAGACCCAAGCGATCGCCTTCAATTTCATAACCCATGGCCGCCAAAGTGGTGGGGAACAGATCTGTTGCCATAAATTCACGATTTTTAGTTCTGACCGGAGTCGCGGCGGCATTGATAAAAACATTAAAGACAGCTCTCTCCTCGCGCGGAACTTCTTTCATAAAATCCTTATCCATGGTCAGATGATCGCCCACCAGAATAATAGTCGTATTTTCATAGAAGTCCTGTTCCTGAATCCAGCGCACAAAATCCGTCACCAGCCGGTCTGAACAGGCAATGACATTCGAATATTGATCTTTAAATTGATTGGGACAGTGCGGACATTTATGACCATCCTCAAAATGAGTATCCATAGTAAATAGGGTAAGAGCAAACGGTCTGCCGGCGGCCGCCAGATTAGCCAACTCCTCCCGGGCGAACTCAAATAATCTATAATCCTCAAAGCCCCAGAACTCAAAATAGTCCTTGGGCACCCGGCCTGATTTTCTGGCCCAGTTGAGATCAAGAATCAGATGATCGCCATGCTGATCGTACAACATGGCCTGACCGCCGAAGGCGGAATCACAATCGGTCATCATCACATTCGTGTAGCCATCCTCTTTTAAAATATCCCCCAGAGCCGTAGCGCCAATGAAGAATTCCTCCACCTTCGACATGCCGTTAACATTGATAGGCAGTTTGAGCGGCAGTCCGGTAACAGCACCGAAAGCTGCACCTACAGTCCAACTGGTACCGTTACTGCTTCTAAAGCCACCCAGCAGATCATGATGTGAGAAATTGACATTTTCTTTAGCCAGTTGGGTGAGATTCTCTATGCGACTGATCTTCATCATTCCCCCGTCTTCTTTAGACATATAGGTGGACTCCATAGACTCCAGAAAAATGAAAACCAGATTCCTCTTTTGTGGCGGCGCTTGCAAATGGGTTCGATCCGGATCGACATAATTGTCCTCAATAAAGGAGGTATAGGTGAACTCGGCACGGATAAAACCGACTATATCCAGATAATACTGTACGAGAAAAATCTCGATAACAATCAGAAAAAGCGTTAGACCTCTGGCTAGACGAGTTTTTAACTTGCGGTTTCTGAACCAAGCAAAAGGAACAAAATCCTCCGGCCAGGGCCAGATCAGAAAGCCAAAGCAAATTGTGACAAAAATGGCGGGGATTAAGGTCCAGAGCGTGCCCTTGAGTATGAGACCGCCGCCCGTTCCCTTGAACGGCAAATGTATATGGAAAACAATTTCACTCAGATTCAAGCTGTCGTAGGTAGTAACGCCCCAGGCGGTTAGAAAGAAAACACAAGCCAGAGCTAAAAAGAAGATTATCTTAATGACCGCCCGGCGTTTCAGATTGGGCGTGCGCTTTGGCTTCCGCCCATCCTCCGGTTGGTCTGTTGTTTCGGCTTCTGTGCTTCGTTGACCGCTATTTTGATTTTCCGCCCCTTGGTCTTCCGCTTTTCGGGCTTCCATACTTTGCTTTTCCGTCTTTTGAGTTTCCATCTCAGTGTCCGAGAGGATATCTTCCTCATCTGCTTGAGCAAGATCATCTTTCTTAGGTCTTAAATCCGCTTCCGCTTCCGACATTTTATTAGCACTCCACTTCTCCTGTCTAAACCAAGGCAGCCTACTCCTCGCAAGATGGCTAATACCATAAGCAGGGGCTGTAAAATAAATTCATAGCAGGCTTCCCCTCACAAAGACAGCTAACGCGTGTCAGTCTAGCATAACAGGATATGTCTCTTCAAGAAAAGCGTTGTCGGCAGCAGCAGCCGTACTCCAGTTAACGGAGGCAGCTGTGCCATTTGCCGGCTTTGCAATTGTTCTGTCGTCTGTCATTTGTTGTCAGTGTCACTTTCCACCGTTCCGGTTCGGCAAAATATTTCAGGGAAATAATGGCCGCCGGTGTGCGCGGTTACCTCCGGCGTGCTATGATAAATTAAATCGCCAGCCGTGGCTAATCAGGTCGGAGGAGACACAAATGGCTGTACTCGAACGATATAAACTAGCAGAATATGCTCACGACCTCGGTGCTCTGGTCAGCCGAAGCAAGTTGGGCGACAATCCCTTGATCACCGGTCTGACCTACGACTCCAGGCAAGTCACGCCGGGCAGCCTGTTTGTCTGTAAAGGCAGCGCCTTCAAGCCCGCATATCTGCAACAAGCTATTGCCAAGGGTGCTGTTGCTTATATTACCGAAGGCGCCATCCTGTCGGATTTACCTCATATCATAGTCCACGATGTTCGTGAGGCCATGCCGCTGCTGGCTCAACGCTACTACAACCATCCGGAACAGGATATCAGCATCATTGGCATCACCGGTACTAAAGGTAAGTCCACCACCTTGTACTTCTTGAGGGAGATGCTTAACCTGTGGCAAAATGACGCCGGACAACCAGATGTCGCCTTCATTTCAACTATTAATACTTATGACGGAGTCGAGTGTTTTGAGTCGCATCTGACCACACCGGAGGCTATGGAGCTCTACCGTCATTTGCACCAGGCGCGCAGCAGTGATATCCGCTATCTGGTCATGGAAGTTTCATCACAGGGCTTGAAATACCATCGTTTAGATGGTATCAAGCTTGATGTCGCCGCCTTCCTGAATATTGCGGAAGATCATATCAGCGCCATTGAACATCATGATTTTGCTGATTATTTCACTGCCAAATTGCGCATCTTCGAGCACAGCAAACGGGCGGTGATAAATCGTGACCTGCCCGAACTGAACACTATCTCCGCTGCGGCAGTGCAGCAAGACAATCAGCTGCTGTATTATTCCTGTCGTGATGATCTGGCCGATGTGGTAGCTGCAAATGTGCAGAGTAAAGGGTTGGGTTATAGCTTTGATGTCAAGCTGCCGGAAGGCACTTTCCCTTTCGAGATAGGTATGCTGGGATTGTTCAATATCGAAAATGTGCTGGCTGCGATCTCTATCGCCTATCTGCTGGGCTGCCCGCTTGAGTTCATGCAAGCCGGAGCGCTCACTGCCCGCACCGCCGGCAGGATGGAAGTCTTTGCCACCGCGGACAGGAAAATCGTGGCTTTGGTCGATTACGCACACAATAAACTCTCATTTGAAAAGCTGTTCGAAACGACCAGGCATGATTTCCCCGGCTACAAACAGGTCGCAATCTTCGGCTGCCCCGGCTCCAAGGGTATCAGCCGCAGGCAGGATCTGGGCTTGGTCGCAGGCAGGCTGGCTGATTATATCTATCTGACGGAGGAAGACCCCCGCTATGAGTCCGTCGAGGACATCTCGCGGGAAGTTGGGCACTATATCGAATCTGTCAACGGCAAGTATGAGATCATTGCGGACCGCAAAGAAGCTATCCGTACCGCTTTTAATGCCGCCCGGGATAAAACTCTGCTCCTGATTCTGGGCAAAGGCGATGAAAGCAGTCAGATGCGCGGTGATGACTACGTTCCGGTTCAATCCGATGTATCCATTGCCCGTGAGCTTGTCGCCAACTACGATGCCCGGCATTGATACAGCCGCAAATTAACAAATCTCTTCCGTCTTGAGCTTAAGTCCGTTTTTAGTTTCGGTTGTCTTTAGCTTCGTCGTCACAAACGCCATGCAGGCGCGGCACTTCCGGTCGGAATAGCAGAATAAATACTTTGTTATATTAACTTTACCCGATGGTGCTCAAATACATTCTTCGATGGCAGCTACAAGCGCAACCATATCCTCAGGATATACATTGCCGATATTACCCAATCTGAATGTTGGCATTGAGGTTAGTTTGCCTGGATAGATAATAAATCCATTGGACTTAAGTGCTTCGTATAACGTGGCGAAATTAAGATTCCCCAGTTCAAAGGTTGTAATAATATAGGATTGATTTTCAGGTGCGATTATGGGTCGGATACCAAGTTTTTCGAGTCCCCGCACCAGAATTTCATTATTTGCCATATAGCGCTTTCTGCGGGCTATCAGTCCGCCTTCTTTCTTATATTCGTCAATCGCCTGTCTCAGCGCCAGCAAGACATTGGTCGGCGAGGTAAAGCGGAACTTGCCGCCGCCCGCATATAAACCTTGATATTGATCAAACAGATCAAGACTGTGAGATACAGAATTGCCGCAACTCTCCTCTATCAGTGTTTTCTTCGCTATGACAAAAGCCAGCCCGGGCAATCCTTCCAGACACTTGTTGGAACTTGCCGCCAGCGCATCAATATCAAGACCCGGCATATCGATCTCATAAGCTGCAAAGCTGGACATGGCATCGACAAAAACCTTAGCGCCATATGATTTGGCAAGTTTCGTCAATTCTACCAGAGGATTCATAATACCGGTTGTGGTTTCACAATGAACAAATACAACCACAGCAATGTTTGGGCCTTTTTTTAATCTTTCTTTAACCACTGAAACATCTATCGGCCGGGTCATGTCAAACACTAAACATTCATAATCTTTGCCCGAATTATCGGCAATAGTTAACATCCGTCTGCCATACTCGCCGTTCACTAAAAACAGGATTTTTTCGTTTTCCCCGCACAGACTATTGATCATGGCTTCTACCGCATATGAACCGCTGCCTTGCAATAAAACGGTAGCATAATCATTGTTGGCAGAAATATATGTAATATCGTTCAGCACTGAAGTTGTGATCGCTTTATATGTATCATCCCAGGTGCAATGATCGGTAAGCATAGCATGCTTCACGGAATGGCGTGTTGTCAGAGGACCGGGTGTCAGTAAAATCCGGGCAGCATTTTGATCCAGTTTGCGGTTTATATCGGCAATAACATCTAAAAGTTCGTTCATATCGTCAATTATATAATCAGCTCCGGCCTTGTAATACGCTGCGCGCACAATAGTCTTTCGCTCTTTCAACTCCTCTTCTGACAAAGCGGCAACTTCATCGCGTGTAAGTCCGAGTTCCGACGAGCCCATAATGACACCTGCAGTCCAACAACCGGCATTTTTACCCTCTGCTATATCAGCGACTGTATCCCCGACTTTTATGGCTTCTCTCGGATCCGAAATGCCGAACTGCATGAGATTATTCCAAATCATGTACGGATACGGCCTGCCTTTGGCAACCTGGTCGGCACTGATACAGAAATCGGGGGAAAATCCATTCTCCTTAGCTTTGGGCAAAACGCGTTCCATCATAGCGGCTGTGTACCCTGTAGTGGAACCGATTTTGATTCCTTGCTCCCGCAGAGCAGCAACTGTTTCTGTAACATAGTCCTTAATATCGCAGTGCTGTTCAATATTAGTAAAGAGAGTTTCTTCAAATACTTCATAGGCCTGTAAAATTTGTTCTTCGGAAATCGGCTCCGGCAGCATGGCGGCAATCGCCCTGGTATGGTCGATCTTCAATAAGCCCATCGGCTTGCGCGCCATTTCATTGGTAATATCTATACCGATACTGTTAAACCCATCTATAAAGCCTTTTACCGGTGCGAAACAACCATAGTCTACTGTGGTTCCGGCCCAATCGAAAATTACTGCCTTAATTTTCTCCGCCATATTCAGTCTCCAAAATCTCTTTATATAATTTTTTTATGGTACTTTTATTAAGTCTAACCGGATTGTTGCTTAGTCTTTGACGATTTACCGAATTGGTCAGGATATCTAAATCGTCCTCATTTACGTTTTGAGGTGGCAAGATTTCCAGTTCTAACAGCATTTCCTCAAAAAGTGAAACCGCATCTTCATAATGTTCTGTGCCCAGCGCCTTTGCGATGTAATCAAAATTCTCCATGTACCGCCATACTTTGGGCAGACAGATAGCAACAGCATGGCCATGCGGCAGTCCATAAAGGGAGGTTAGCTTATAACTCATAGCATGGGGTGCGGTTGTAGTAGTGATATTGATCGCTTTGCCTGCTAAATTGGCAGCAACAAGCATTTTAGTATTGCCATCATTATCATTATGCAAATAGCTTTCCATATTACTGAGAATCAGATAGATGGCTTTTTGGGAATATAGAATGCTTTCTTGCGTTGCTTTTTTTGACCACCAAGACTCAATTGCCTGGCAGAGAGCATCAAGCATGGTGCACTTTTTTTGATACAAGGGCAGTGTTTTGAGCGTGTCGGCCTGTAAAATAACATATTCCGGCAAGAGTCTTTCATCGGCAACGGATTGTTTTTTGCCGTTTCTATATATGACAGCAAAGTGAGTTGCTTCGCTGCCGGTGCCGGAAGTTGTAGGGACAGCCATTAGAGGCAGATTGATATGATTGTAGTATTTAATGCTCTTGGCGGTGTCGATGCTGCTCCCGCCGCCAATGGCTACAATAAAGTCACATTTGTTCTTTCTTAAAACTTTTACTCCTGACTTTATATCCTCATAATCCGGATTGGAAGTGAAATCACTGAATCTTGTAACTTCACAAGGAAACTCAATGCCAAATGAATCAAAAGCATCATCACACACCAATAACGGTTTTTTATCTTTTAATAATTCAAATGCTGAAAAATCATAAAAAGTTTGTTGCATTATCAGAGTTCTTTCGTAAATTTAAATAGCTATTGTCGGCGTCCTTATCTCACAGTCGCTTTTATTTTTGTTGCTATCATTTCCAGCAAAATCACCGCGGCTACGACAATATATGTGATGTATCCCAGCTCGCGAAGATCAAAGTAATGGTTGCCGGCCATGTACAAATCAAAGCCGATACCGCCCACTCCTGCTGCCGCACCCACGGCCAGCGCATTGGTAAAATTTATTTCAAAGCGCAGGAATGTCCATGCTGTCATGCGGCTGATAGAGGAAGGGAGAATAGCTTGAAACACAATTTGCCAGAAACTCGCGCCACTGGCTTTTAAAGCCTCGATAGTACCTTCGTCCATCTCTTCGATGGATTCGGCATATGCTTTGATCAAGTAACCGGCACTGTGGAAAGTCAAGCCAATAACGGCTGCAACACTGCCCAGACCCGCTGCAACTGTGAAAATCAAGACCCACAATATTGTCGGCACTGCCCTTATAAAGGCAACGAAGCTCTTTGTAATATTGGCTACATATGGATTAGCGATATTCTTAGCACACAACAAGGAGCCGAAAAAAGCTATCATTGCCCCAAAAATAGTAGCAAGTGCACCGAGAGAAAATGTCACAAACAATGCCTTTAATGATCCGCCCCAAGTACCGTATGTCAACTTCGGTTGACCGAACAATACTTTGACATTGTTCCAAGTGCCGGCCATGGCATTCGCTATATCGACGTTTTTATAATCAAAGGTTAAAAAGCCATATATGGTAAGAGCCAGCAAGACAAATAGCGTTATTTTAATGGCACGATTGCTTTTCGATTTGGTTGCAGTTTTGATTTTGCCACCGCGAGTCTTTCGCATATATTTGACTATATCCAAAGAAACTGGAGGCCGGCTCGCGATATCAAGCTCACTCATTACATAATCACCTTTCTGATTTTATTCGACAGTATCTCTATAGCGATAACCAGTATCACAATAGAAATGACGACGAGGCTTGCTGAACTGTAATCCATACGTTTGTAGTAAAGATCGAACAAATAACCAATTCCTGTTGCTGTAAGAATGCCGATCAATGTAGATGAACGGATATTTGTTTCGATCATATACAAAACCCAGGAAACTATTTCGGGCAGTGACGAGGGGATGACGCCGTTAAATACAGTTTGGAGGGAGGTAGCGCCCGTGGCATACAGTGCTTCCACACAGGATGCGCTGACCTCATCTATGGTTTCAATAAATGTCCGCGTCAACATACCAAAAGTGGAAAAAAATAAGGCAAAAAATCCTGTTAGGATATTTTGGCCGAAAGAGAATAGCAAAAGTATGGCCCAGACTACATCCGGTACATTTCTGAAAAACGCTGCAATAATCCTGACTATTCCTGCGATCCAGGGAGCCGTTTTCGTAGTTTTTGTTCCTAGTAAGCTAAAGAAGAACGCACATATGGCAGCACATACGGTGACAGCTACCGATACAAGCGCGGTTTCCACTAATTTAGAGAGTATATAAGGGAGTCTTGACCATGCCTTGGCATTAGGAACAAAATTTTGGGCCATCCAGATGACAGCTTTGGGAATTGACTCAAGACCACCAATAATTTCATAATTGGTCACAACAGCGGATACCACAAAAAGCATAGCCACGCCAAGAAATGCCAAGGTAAATGTGCGTTTTCTCTGTACAAACACGGATACTTGATTATTGGGTCTGGGTGCTTTTTTTGTTGTTTTATCCATTTGCTTACTTGACATCCGTAATTAATTCGCCTTCGTCCGATTGATATATTTCATATATTTTTGATCTGGTCAGTTTTTCAGGCGGACCATCATATACTATTTGTCCGGCGGTGATGCCAATAATCCTTTTGGCGTATTTCAACGCGACATCAACCTGATGCAAATTAGCAATGCAGGTAATCTTCATCGTTTCATTGATATCGCTCAAATGATCCATGATAATCTTGGATGAGCTGGGGTCAAGAGATGCGATAGGCTCATCGCATAAAATCAGTCTTGGTTCCTGCATGAGAGAGCGTGCGATGCCCACTCGTTGCTTTTGGCCGCCTGACAACTCATCACATCGCTTATATGCCTGTTCCGTAAGTCCGAGCATTGCGAGAATCTGAAAGGCTTTTTCCTTCTCTTCCTCAGTATAATGGCCAATAACACCACTTATAACTGACTTATAACCAAGCCGTCCGTGCAAAACATTTTCAATGACACTAAGGCGATCTACAAGATTGTAATGCTGAAAGATCATGCCCGCCTTCTTGCGCACTTGGCGTATCTCTTTTTTATCCGCTTTATTGATATCATGGCCGTCAAATATAATTGACCCCTGCGTTACATCAACAAGTCTGTTGATGCAACGCAGGATGGTCGATTTGCCTGAACCGGAGGGGCCGATAATAGAGACGAACTCACCCTCGTATACCGAGAAAGAAATATCTGTTAGTGCTTTCGTAATATTGTTATATACTTTGCTTACATTTTTAAATTCTAAGATAGGCATTTATCAATGTCTTCAAATTTATTTTCTATATGGGTCGTACCATGAATCACTCGTGAGAACAAACCCATAACTTTTGGATTTTTTGTACAATCCCACCGCACCTTCGACGCTGTCGTCATAAAACAGCACCTTGTTATTCGCAACTTCTTCCGAAGTAAACAAATCTTTAATCGCTTGTATTTCCTCAGCACTCAAATTTTTAGGATTATACACATTGGGACCGTTAAAAACAGGAGTGGACGCTATAATAGTGAAGTCTCTCCCCACATATTGGTCGAAAGGAGCATCGGCACCTTCTCTTACGGTATAAACCGAACCGACTGTGCTTTCGTCTCCGGTTTTGGCTTCAACATAGGGCTGCACTTCGATATCGCAGAAAGCTGCAACATCGACATTGCCGCTGAGCAGATTAACGGCTGAACCTTGGTGAGAGCCGCCGAAGAATACTTCGCTGAAGAACATGTCGGGACCGCCTTCAATCAATTTGTCTTCATCCAAGTTTTCACTCGCAAAATGAGAAATAATTGAGGAAGTAGGAACTCTGAATCCGGAGGTAGAACTGTTGGATACAAAGGACATCCTTTTCCCTTTTATGTTGTCGATGGAGTAAGTATCTCCACTTTTATATTGGTCTGCATCTTCTGCAGGCACGCACAGCCAGGCAAAATACTTGGCCCCATCTAATTTCCAATTCTCGTCGCTGTTGACAAAGAGAACATCAATCTCCGGATTACGCTCCTTGGCCTCAATGTAACCGACTGCGCCCATTGCAATAGCGATATCAGCCGCCCCGCTCGCGATTGCTTCAATGGCTATGGTGTAGTCGGTCGTCAATTTGTGTTCGACCTCTCTGCCGGTAGCCTGCTTAATTAATTTACCGACTTCCGCACGCACCTCATCATGAGTACTGGATGATTCATTCGGATACCAAGTTACAACGATTGGCTTTGTGTTCGCTTTCGGTTCTTCCGTCTCCTGGGCTGCGGTAGTCTTGTCAGCTTCCGCGTTTTGGGCTGCGGTAGTCTTGTCAGCTTCTGCGTTTTGGGCTGCGGTAGTGCTTTCAGTTTTGTTTGAATCGCAAGCGACTATACCTACTACCATAATAGAAATAGCCACGAGCAGAAGTGATGAAATTATTCTTGAAATCTTACTTTTTTGCATTTTCCATCATCCCCTTTCTAATTTGTTACAGGATTGATTACCAACTCGATTATAAAATTGCCGGGTTGGACTCTAATCATATTTGAGTAAAATATGCGTTAAAAGACTATGTTCAGCATGATATTTCCTTAACAAAATCAGTGTTAACTGAAGATGAATTGTCGGCAAATATATTTCTAGTGAACATTGCTAACTGATTAAATATAGATCGTCACAAACTAAAAAGGTGGCGTTCCCGATTTGATACTCAAATTAGAAACACCACCTTTATTAATTTTTTTTTAGTAGACTGATACTGTTTTTAAGAACCTTATTTTACAGGTCGGTAACCAAAGACTTCAAACGAATGCTGCACTCTTTCGGAGAGCATAAAGCCGGTAAATTGGTTAACAAGTTCAGGATGCTCGGTTGACTTGGTCGCGAATAGCAAAACGGGGTTTTCCATTAAATAGTCCGGTTCAATTTCCACGAACTCATACTCCTCTTTTTCCTTCGCGCTGACAGTATTACGGTAAACAATAGCTGCATCGAAGTTGACTTCATATTGGGATCTGACACTGAAATCTTCCTCCGTAATACCGGCTTTTGCCAACATAGCACGGATCATTTGACCCTCGGGAGTGTCTTGATCGGCCATTGCTACCCTCATATCCTTCTTGGCAAGATCTGCTAAACCTGTAATTCCTTTGGGATTACCAACATGTATCATAATCACCGGCGTTTCATACGCAACTACCACTCCCTCACTGAACAAGTCTTGTTTTAGGGCTTCTTCATAAAAGGAAGGTTGCGATGTGATAAACACATCCGGCCCGCCTTTCTGCGCTAAATTCGTCAATATTTTTTCAAACTCAGGGTACCTGATTGGTCTTAAATTAATAGCGGAGGAACATTCATCATTTATCTCATCCACAAATTCCTTTATTAAATCGAGTTCGTCTATATAGGCCTCGAACTCTCCCGGCCCAAGTGCCTTAAAGCTTTTGTTTTCCTGTTGTGCAGTCCCTGTTTCGGTATCCGTTTCTCCGGCTTGGCCGGGAGACGCCATTTTTTCTATCAGCCTATCAGAGACAAAATGCGCCAAATCCAGCATAAATTTCTCTGCTGCCGGTTCTGCTACTCTATCCTCCGGGCGTTTAAATTCCGCAGAGATACCCACAATCACCGCACCTTTCACTTGGATAATAACAGTATTGGAGGTAGATATGATCGCGTGTTCTCCCAAATCCTCTATTTCGCGTGAATTAGGGTAGAGCTGCTCCAAATAAAATGATACACCTGCCGGATTGCCTAAGTCTTTAAGCCAGATTTTTATCTTTCCATCCCAGAGTTCAGGTATCGCTGTTTCAGTTTCACGCAAAAAATATTGCTCAACGTCATCGCCCTCTAGAGAATAAAGGTTTTCATCCACGGAAACGATCATGCCCAAATACGCTTCCAGTTCTTCAACGGTGAAGAGATCTATGACTTTGGGTAAGTTTACGCCCTCCTGTGTGCCATCCACCAGCGCTCCCAGGCCGAATAAGGGAAAATCACCGGCGTATTCCGACGAAGGCAGAGGGTCATGCCAATCGGCGGGAATATTAGTCTTTAAGCAATATTCCTCAGGAATCTCCGCCTGAGGATCTTCAGCATTTTTGCCTGCCGGATGCTCAGACAGCGTCCCTTTATTCCCCGGCTGCGACGAAGAGCAGGCCGCCATGCTGAAGAGGACAAGTAGCGAAAGTATCAGCAAAAATACTCTTTTCATTGATTATTCACTCCCTTCTGTCTGATCAACACTTGTGATGCGTGAAAAGGTCAGAAACATGATTAATTCGAGACCGTCATCCATATCCGGTATGGGAGAAGGACTGATGATCAACTGTCCTGCGTCACCTAAGTCACTACTATCAGGCACAATATGTGCCAAGAATTTGTAAGCAACAGGTTCGATCGGATTCGGGTTTTCAAAATAAATGTAGCGGCCACAATATCTGTAACGGGTGATCGGAACGCGAATTTCCAACTTTTCGGAGACTTCGTACAAAATTCCGTTATCAAAGCTCAAAATAAGACGATCATCCCCTGTTATGCTTCCCTGCATGATATCCTCGTTAGTTAATTCCAGATAAAAATCTAATTGAACAATAATTGCCCACAGTGAATCCAGGACCCAATCGCCGACCATGTCCTCTTTTGAGTAGTTTTCCCATTCCTCCACTTCATCAAATTCGATACGATTGCCGGGCTTGACAAAATACAGACCCTGTCCGGAAATATCGATCAGACCACCGGCTTGATTGATAAGCACTACTTCAATTTGGACGTCAGGATCAAAATCCAGCCACAAGGTATCAGGTGTATCTAATTTTTCATTTCCGGGCGTAAAGAGGATATCGCCCTTATAGTCATTGTATTCATTGTGTAAATGATACTTATCGCCGGATATTTCCAGCGTCCAATTCGTGTCCTGCTCCGTTTTCCCATCGATAATCCATTTGCCGTCATAATTGCTTAAATCACCACTATAGGGATCGGGATGCGGTTGTGAACCAGGTTGTGCTTGCACTGCAAGCGGTATAAACGATATCACCAGTAGGATAATAAGAACCTTAATCGCTTTTTTCATAGCGTCAAACCTCCTTTCCAATCCTTAATCCAGACTCTTTATTTTCTATCCTTAATTATAAACTATAGTTTAAAATAATTAACTATAAATTAGGGTAGTTTTATCTAAAAACACGGTCCTGCCACCGAAACAAATAGTTCGTAATGTATCTTTTGACGGGAATGAGTATAATATGGTAGTGTAGGCTGTTTTGAAACAGCCATAAAGAATACGCTGATAACCACTGGAAATTGATCCCCTTTTTTGGATCCAAGTAGTACTGACAAGGAGGATATGGTGGTAATGCAAAATGACTTTAAAAAAATAGAAGATAAAGGGGAAAACACCTCTAAGCAAACAACAATGAGTTTGCTCAAAAGAACGCTTAAACAAGTTTACTATAAAGAGTTGCCGCTGGATCACCTTGTATTTTTGTACACTGCTTTCGCCGGTATCTTTATGGCCATATTCGGACTCGGTTATAATATTGCAAATGACTTAGGCATATTTACGTTACCGGTACTCTCGTTGTACCTCGTGTCAACCGTTTCATGTGTTTTATATAGTATAGTCAAAAATCGTTGGTACGGAGCTGCAGTGATTGTCTTGGGCTCCTCCGCGTTTATATTAATTCCTTTTCTATGGTTCACAATCGGTGGTGTGACCGGCTCCACCCCACCTATGATGTTCACGGCCGGCATATGTATAGCTATCGTTTTCAAAGGAGCATTACGCACCGTTATGCTAGTCGCTGACACGATCATGTTGGTTGCCTTTATTGCGCTGGAATACCGTTTCCCGGATATTGTCATACCGTATGCCACCCGTTTCGACCAGTATTCAGATATGGCGTTCGGTCTGACCATGAGTTTCATGGTCAATACTATTTTAGTTTACACGGTGATGGGGCAATATGTGAGGGTGCGGGATGAAAAGACGCGCTTGGTGCATCGCTTGGAGATCCTCTCGCTGACCGATGCCCTGACCGGCTTATATAATCGCCGCTTCCTATCAGCGAGCATAGACGAGGAAATGCGCCAGGCCTACGACACAGGCGCGCACTTGACGCTTTGCATCCTGGACATTGACCATTTTAAAGTAATAAACGACACTTACGGGCACGATTATGGTGACGAAGTCCTGTTCAATATTGCTCAGATCATGAAGGCCAGTCTGACAGGAGGAGAGATTTTCGGTCGATATGGCGGCGAAGAATTTGTAGTTCTGTTTCCAGGCAAAACCCCGAGGGAAGCACTGCCCAAAGTGCGGGCGCTTGCCGATTATATAAGGACACATGGCTGGACCCATGGTAAGCCGGTCACAATTTCAGGCGGACTCAGTAGTTATGTCAAGGGGATCTCTTACTCTGGCTTTATAGAAGCCGCGGACAAAAACCTCTACCGTGCCAAACGAGAGGGACGGGACAGGATAGTCTATCGTTAGCTATCTCAATGACATATGTCGCTATTTCCCCCGGGAAGCTAGCAAAGATTATTAGCAGATGACAAAAAACAGCGCATAAGAAGAGAGGAATTTTTTTCAAATGATTTATCTTATCCTAGTATTTCTAATATTTGCAGCTGCTCAGATGGCCATAAATGCTCACAGGCAGAAAATAATAAACAGAAAACAAGCAGAACAAAATAATCAACAAGAAGAAATTCAACAACAAGACATAAAGAACAAAATCGCTGTAGCCAGCGAGAAAATGGCAGAGGAATATCAGGACAAAAATCCCAGCAACTAACCATGCCCAAAAAACCGGCTGTAAAGATTACTGTGATCTGTTAAATTAAAATAGTTACGTTGCGTCTGGGAAAAACGGTCACTTGGATAAAAAAGCGAAAACCGCTGAAATGTCAAAACGTCAGCGGTTTTCTTGGTGCCCAGAGTCGGAATCGAACCAACGACACGTGGATTTTCAGTCCACTGCTCTACCGACTGAGCTATCTGGGCAATAAATCGCCGGTCTAATGACCGGCGATTTGGCGACGCAGATGGGGCTCGAACCCACGACCTCCAGCGTGACAGGCTGGCATTCTAACCAACTGAACTACTGCGCCAGAACACTGCAATGCCTATCGCAAGTGCTTAGCTATAATATCAGAGCTTTAAATTCAAGTCAACTTTTTTCACCCTGCTGAGCTATTATTCTGCACTGTGCAGGTAGCAGCAGTAATACGGCGTTTAAGTCTCGTCTAAGTCTTCTTATATGATGTTGGTGCTGCCGATTTTATTACTCGGGCAAAAGCAGTTGTTCCATTTGCTCCAGATAAGAGGCAAAGACTGCGAAAGCATCTTCAATCGGTTTGACCTCGGACATATCCAGGCCGGCTTTCTTGAGTACGGCCAGGGGGTAATCTGAGTTGCCTGCTTTGAGAAATTGCAGATAGCGTTCCACGGCCGGTTGCCCCTCGGTCTTAACCATATGGGCAAATGCAGTGGCGGCAGAGAAGCCGGTGGCATATTGATAGACATAATAGTTCAGGTAGAAATGGGGAATTCTGGCCCATTCCAGGGCAATCTCAGGATCAAAGGTCAGATTGTCACCATAATAGCGTTTATTCATTTCGCCATATTGCTCGGTCAGGAAGGCGCTGGTCAGAGGAGTGCCGGCAGCTGCGGCGGTATAGATCAGATGTTCAAATTCTGCAAACTGGGTTTGTCTGAAGACTGTGCCTTTGAAGCCGTCGAGGTAATGATTGATCACGGTTTGGCACAGTTTGTCATCCTCTGTCTGTGTCAGCAGATAGTCGGTCAAAAGATTTTCATTCATAGTTGAGGCAATCTCAGCCAGGAAGATGGAATAACCGGAATAGATAAAGGGCTGGCTATTTCTCGAATACCAGGAGTGCACACTATGGCCCAGCTCATGAATCAGGGTAAACAGATTGTCCAAAGTGCCTTGCCAGTTGAGTAGAATAAATGGATTGGTACCGTAGGTACCGCTGGAATAGGCACCGGAGCGTTTACCTTTGTTATCGGCGCGATCAATCCAGCGTTCACGGAAAGCACGCCTCACAATCTCCACATATTCCGAGCCCAGGGGTGACAGCGCAGCTACAATTATCTCCTGCGCTTCCTCAAAACTGTACTTGATATCAATACCCTCGATTAAGGATACATAGAGATCGTAGGAATGAAGCTCCTCCAGGCCCAGGACTTGTTTGCGCAAAGCAATATAGCGGTGCAGGAGCGGCAAATTGCGGTTGACTGTTGCCACCAGATTGTCGTATACATCCTCGGAAATAGCATTCTCAAACAGAGCGGCGGCTCTGGCACTGGGGAAGTTCCTGACCTCAGCTACAAAATTTTGCACATTGACATTGCCCGCCAGCAGCGAGGCATTGATGTTTTGAAACTGGTCATAGACTCGATACAGATTCTGAAAAGCCTCGCGGCGAACCCGGCGGTTACGGCTCTCTAAAAATTTCCCGTAGCGTCCGTGCGTTAGCTCTACTTTTTCTCCGGTCTCATCGGTGATCATAGGAAATCTAAGGTCAGCATCATTCAGCACCGTAAAGCTCATAGAGGGATTGTTGAAGATCTCGCCGGCTTTGGCCAGGAGCATTTCCTCCGGAACAGATAGCTGATGCGGTTTCTTCCGCAGGATATTCTCCAAATAATGGCGCCTGGCTGCAATCTCGGGATCTTCAGACAGAAAGATAATCAGTTTTTCTTCGGAGATTTGTGCTATCTCCGGCTCTGCCCAGGAAATAGCTGTCTCAAATTGGGTAAAGAGCTGGAGCGCCCGCAGGTGGAGACCGCTGAAATCTGAATTACCCGTATCTTCATCGCTCTTCAGATGCGCATAGACATAGAGCTTAGTCACTCGCTCCCCGATACTCTCCCCCAGCCGCAGGAATTCACTGAGAACAGCAGCTGAAGTATGCAGTTTTTGCTGATAATTCCGTAGGAGCGGGATGTCTTTTGCAACTGCGACAAATTCGCTCTCCCAAGTTGCCGCATCCGCATAGATCGTAGTTAGATCCCAGGTCTCCGCAATATCGACTTCGGAACGGAGTTTAATCTGTCTGCCGTCGTTCTGATTAGTCGCGGCTAACCGATGCCTGCTTAGAACAGAATTATTTAGCTTAAACATAATATTAATCCTCCGGAGAAAAAATCTGCCCGGTCTGTCCGTCAGCTCGTGACCGACCGGGCAGCTATTCATTTAGAGTACCATGATCTTACAGACAAAGTTCAAAGATTTTGGTGACATCCTGTTCCGTCAGAGGCTGGAAATAGCCCACAAGATCGCCATTGTTCGGTACTACCGCGCGGAGAAGCTGCGGAATATGCTCTCGGCCAATACCGAGATCACCCAGTGTCTTCGGCATACCGATCTCGTCCAGGAAAGCCCGGAAAGCCTCAATTCCCGACCGACCCAGTTCCAACTCAGTTTTGCCCTCAGGTTCAAGGCCGAACATCCTGGTCGCAAAACGTGCAAAGCGAGCCGGATCATGTTCCAGTGTATAGGTCAGAAAATTCGGAATTACTACGGCCAGACCGGCACCATGAGCTACATCAAATTCAGCGGACAAAGCATGCTCGATGCGGTGACTGCTCCAGTCCTGTTGACGTCCGGTGCCGAGGATATTATTATGGGCCAGCGTACCGCACCAGAGCAGGTCCGCCCGCGCCTCATAGTCCTCCGGATTTTGCAAAGCTACTCGTGCAGCTTCCATCACGCGAGGGAAAACCGCCTCAGCCAGACGGTCGGTTAACTCGACTCCCGTGGTATTTGTGAAGTAGCGTTCAATGATATGAGATAGGATATCCGTTGCCCCACAGGCAGTATGATATTTAGGAACTGTGAATGTCAGCTCCGGATTCAGAATCGAAAACAGCGGTCGCACCAGATCGCTATTGACACCGCATTTGAGATTGCCACACAGATCATTGGATATAACGGATGAGTTGGAGCCTTCGGTTCCTGTAGCGGCTAAAGTCACAATGCTGCCGATCGGCAACGCTATTTCCGGCACAGCCAAACCGCAGTAGAAATCCCAGAAATCTCCCTCATAAGGCACACCCAGCGCAATCGCCTTGGCGGAATCCACCGAACTGCCGCCGCCGACACCAAGCACAAAGTCCAGTTTCTCCCGGCGACAGATCTCAATACCCTCATAGACCAAAGAAGCTCGCGGATTGGGCACAACCCCGCCCAGCTCTGTGAAATAAACCCCGGCTTCTGTCAGAGACCGGCGGACTCTGTCCAGCAGGCCGCTCCTAATCACTGAACCGGAACCATAATGAACCAGTCCCCTCGTGCCGCCGAAACGCAAAGCCAGTTCACCGGTTCTGGCTTCCGTCCCACGGCCAAACGCGAAATAGGTCGGACTATAAAAATCAAAATTCAGCATTTCAAGTTTCTCCTTCTTCTTTCCTTTTAACTGTCTTCTTCGTCTTCGTCCGTAATCGGGGCCACGCTGACAACACTGCTGTCAGCAGCTCTCATCAGGGTGACACCGCTGGTATTACGGGAGAGTACCGGAATCTCCTCTGTTTTGATGCGGATCACAATACCGGAGTCATTGATCAGCAAGATGTCGATATCGCCGTCAACCAGCATGGCGCTGACCAATTTGCCTGTCTTCTTGGTGGTACGGTAGGTAATCAGGCCTTTGCCGCCTCTATTCTGTTTGCGATAATCGGACAGCCTGGTGCGCTTGCCGAAACCCTTCTCCGATATGACCAGCAGAGTCCGGTTTTCATCGGCCGAGACCATACTGATAACCTCGTCGCCCGGATCCAAAGTGATACCCTTGACGCCCATTGTGTTGCGCCCGGTATCTCTGACATCAGCTTCATCAAAGCGAATCGCCATGCCGTTTTTGGTGACTAGAATGATATCGTGCTCGTCGCCGGTCAATTTAACTCCGACCAGCTCATCTTCGTCGCGCAATTTGATCGCAATCAGACCGGAACGACGGATATTAGCATAATCGGACAGTTGTGTCTTTTTGACCAGACCTTCGCGCGTGGCCATGATCAGGCTGCCTTCTTCCGCCTCATCGTCGATCGGCACTATGCCGTAGATCTTTTCCTCAGGCTCCAGTTGCAGGAGATTCACGATCGCCGTACCTCTGGCTGTGCGCGAGGCCTCCGGAATCTGGTAGCCTCTGAGGCGATAGACTTTACCCTTGGTCGTGAAGAAGAGCAATGTCTGATGCGTCGAAGTCGTGATAATCTGGCAAACTACATCTTCTTCTCTGGTCTGCAGACCGGTAATGCCGCGGCCGCCGCGCCGTTGTGAACGGTAGGTATCGACGGGCAGGCGCTTGACATAGCCGGCGTTCGTCATGGTGATTACAACCTGCTCTTCTTCGATCAGAGATTCGTCATCGATCTCAAAGCCGCCGACAGGGTCGATTTCTGTCCGGCGTGGGTTGGCATAGCGCTTTTTGATTTCAAGGAGCTCATCCTTGACCGTAGCGGTCAATAGCTGTTCATCCGTCAAAATTCTGTTATAGAGCGATATTTTTTCATCCAGCTCGTCATGTTCCGTCTGCAATTTGTCGCGCTCCAGACCGGACAGGCGCCCCAGTCTCATATCGACAATGCTCTGAGACTGTTTCTCTGTCAGGCCGAAGTGCTCGGATAATCTGGTTTTGGCCACTTCTTCACTGGCGGATGAGCGGATGATATTTATTACTTGATCGATTTTGTCGATCGCCAGTTGCAGTCCTTCGACGATATGACGTCTGTCCTCCGCCTTAGCCAGGTCGTAGCGCGTCCGACGGGTTAGTACTTCCTTATGGTGGTTGATATATTGGGTCAGAGCTTCTTTCAGACTCAGCATCTGAGGGACGAACTTGCCGTCATCGCTGGGAATCAATGCCAGCATATTGGTATTGAAGGCATCCTGCATTTGAGTGTGATGATATAGTTGGTTCAGCACGACCAGCGGTGTGGCGTCGCGCTTCAGTTCAATCACAATACGAACGGCATCATGACGATCCGATTCATCGCGGATATCTGAGATACCATCGATCCGCTTCTCTTTGACCAGCTCGGCAATCCGTTCGATCAAGCGGGCCTTATTGACCATATAGGGCAGATCGTGTACCAGGATTCTTTGCCGGCCGCCGCGCATTTCCTCAACCTCGGCATGGGCTTGGACGACAATGCGTCCGCGCCCTGTTTCGTAGGCTTGCCTGATACCGGATATGCCCATAATTCTGCCCCCGGTCGGGAAATCGGGGCCCGGCACAACTTCCATCAAATCTGCCGTATCAGCGCCCGGATCATCGAGCAGCAGAACCGTGCCGTCGATAATCTCACCCAGATTATGGGGCGGGATATTGGTCGTCATACCGACCGCAATGCCGGACGAGCCGTTGACCAGCAAATTGGGGAAAGAAGCCGGCAGGACTACGGGTTCTTCGGTATGTTCATCATAATTGGGCTGGAAATCAACCGTATCGCGGTTGATATTGGCCATCATCTCACTGGACAGTCTGGTCAGGCGAGCCTCCGTATAACGATAGGCTGCCGGCGGGTCGCCATCCCGGGAACCGAAATTGCCGTGGCCATCGATCAGCGGTTCGCGCATGGAGAAATCCTGCGCCATTCTGACCAAAGCATCATAGACAGCCGCATCGCCATGCGGGTGGAAGCGGCCCAGCACATCACCAACGGTAGTCGCACATTTGCGATATGGTTTGTCATGGGTGAAGCCCTGCGTAAACATCGAATAGATGATCCTGCGGTGTACCGGTTTCAGGCCGTCGCGCACATCAGGCAGAGCCCGGTCCGTAATAACGCTCATCGCATAATCGATGAACGATTTGCTCATTTCCTGTTCGAGTTGAACCGGAACTATCACATTGTCTGGACTGCGGAAAGCCTCATCAATCGCGAATTCCTTATCAGTGTAGTGGTTATTTTTATCAGGCGAATTTGCCATAAATTCCCTCCTCAGAGAAAGATCTGCATCTTATTAATTATAACATAGGGAGCGGCTGCAAAAGGCCGTGAAAAGCATTGCAAACAGCAGATAATTCACAGATTATCCCTCGCATTTAGCCCGGTTTCCGATCCAAATTTTCAATGCAGAGGATTGTTTTTGATACGGGCGAAACTGCGGGGATAGACTTTGGCAGTGGGAGCAATTTTTTCAATGATAATCAGGCTGCGCTGCATATCTGTGCCCGGCAATAGATACGACTTTACTTCGCAGATGCGGCCGGACAATTTGGTCACTGCCGGTCGGGCCTGATCTGCTTCAGCGTTGCGCCCTTTCATGGCCAGAAAATATCCGCCCGGTGCTGCCAGGGGCAGGCATAGCTCGGCTAGCTGCGGTAAGGCTGCTACCGCTCGCGCTGTCACCAGATCAAAGCTATCTCGCAGTTCCGGCAGTCTGCCTGCCTCTTCTGCCCGTAGCTGCCTGGCTTCTATACCGGTGAGCTCAAGCTTCTCCAGGCATTCGCAGAGGAAAGCGACACGTTTGCGCTGGGCATCCAGCAGTAGCACCTGCAGCTCCGGGCGTACCAGCTTCAGCGGCAGGCCTGGGAAGCCGGCGCCGGAGCCGACATCGACCAGAGTTATAGGAGCGGATTCCTGTGTCTGTGTCTGCGTTTGTGTCTGATCGTCCTGGTGCTCGTTTTGCGCTGCGGCGCAAGTATCTTTCTGAGAGATTGATGTCTGCCTTTGTTTGCGCTGTGGCAGCAGGCAATCAATCACGGGCAGCAAGAGCCAGCTGTCGAGCAGATGTTTAAGCGCGAGCTCTTCCGGTTCCGTGATATTGGTCAGGTCCATCACTTTATTTTTAGCTAGCAGCATCTCGATAAAGCACAGTAAATGCCCGGTTTGAGCAGACGAGAGCACAAGTCCCGCCCTGCGGGCGGCTTCGTCAAGCCAATATTCATATGCTGCTGAATCGAAGGCGCTCACGGTTAGTCCTAAGCTTGGGCCTGCTCAGCCACAGCCCGGCGCTTTTCCGCTTCTAGCCAGACGAGCAGAACCTGGACATCAGCAGGTGAAACACCGGAGATTCTGCTGGCCTGACCGACGGATGACGGTTGGCGCGAAGTGAGTTTTTGAGCTGCTTCCAAGCGCAGACCGCTGATAGTACCGTAATCGAAATTTTGCGGCAGAGACTTCATTTCAACTTTGCGGAAGCGATCAATGCGGTTTTGTTCCATCTTGATATAGCCTTCGTATTTGATATCAATTTCCATCGTGGCGGTAATATAGGCTGGAATGTCCGGTCGCTCCGGATCCAATGCTGCCAGATCCTGATAGCTGAGTTCGGGACGCTTCAGAAGACGGGCCAGAGAGGTAGCTTCACGCAGAGGGGTGCTGCCGTGTTCAAGCAAAAACTGGTCTGTCCGGGGACCTGGCTGTAAAATAACCTGACTAAGGCGTTCGGCTTCATCTCTGATCTGCGCCTGCTTACGCTGAAATTTCTGCCAACGCGCCTCACTGATTAGACCAATTTCATAGCCCAGCGGCGTCAGACGCTGATCGGCATTATCCTGGCGCAGAACCAGACGGTATTCGGCGCGCGAGGTCATCATACGGTAGGGCTCTGAGGTACCGCGAGTGACGAGATCATCAATCAAAACACCGATGTAACCCTGGGAACGATCAATAATGACCGGCTCCTTGCCTTCCAGCTTGCGCGTAGCATTGATGCCGGCAACCAGTCCTTGACCGGCTGCCTCCTCATAGCCGGAGGAACCGTTGATCTGGCCGGCCAGGAACAGATTATCGACAAAGCGTGATTCCAGGGATAATTTTAGTTCTGTCGGATCAATGCAGTCATAATCGATGGCATAGGCCACTCTCATCATATAGGCATCTTCCATGCCGGGGATGGTTTTCAACATGGCGTGCTGTACATCCTCCGGCATGCTGGAGGAAAGACCGGAGGCGTACATTTCCTCCGTATCCAATCCGGTCGGCTCCAAAAAGACATGATGTCTCTCATGCTCGGGGAATTTAACATATTTATCTTCGATCGAGGGACAATAGCGAGGGCCGACGCCCTCAACTTTGCCCGAATAAAGCGGTGAACGCTCGATATTATTAAGGATTATTTCCCTGGTGTCAGCGGTAGTCCAGGTTAGATAACAGGGGAGTTCGTCTTTGGGACGCCAGTTCGGATCGTCCTCATTGTCATGCGAGAAAGGACGGGCCACCGGATCCGAGGGCTGGATCTCGCAGACTTCCAGCTTCAGGGAACGACGGTGCAGGCGGGCGGGAGTTCCGGTTTTAAATCTCTGGATCGTATGTCCCAGTTCCGCCAGTGCATCTGACAGACCAATCGCCGGGAATAAGGAGTCCGGGCCGGAGGAATAAATCGCATCACCCACGATGACCTTGCTGTCGAGGAAAGTTCCCGTTGCCAGTATGCAGATTCGGCAGTCATAGATAGCGCCGGTTCGAGTCTGCACAGCAGTGATTCGGGGGCGATCACCCTCTGCCCAGATCAGATCCGTAACTTCCTGTTGCAGCAGATCAATATTCTTTTCCAGCTCCAAGACATGCTTCATCCTTCTTTGATAACCGACACGGTCAATCTGAGTGCGGGGTGACATCACGGCCGGTCCGCGCGAGGAATTGAGCATCCGGAACTGGATCATCTCCTGATCCGTTATCCTGCCCATTTCACCGCCCAGAGCGTCAATCTCTCTGATCAGCTGTCCTTTGGCCGTGCCGCCTAAACTGGGATTGCAGGGCAGATTGGCCAGACTGTCTAAGGTCATTGTGAACAGCTTGACTTTGTAACCCAATCTGGCGGCCGCCAGAGCTGCTTCACAGCCGGCATGACCTGCGCCGACCACAGCCAGATCACAGCTGCCGGCGCACCAGGCACCGTCTTTTTTTAATGCTGATGCCAATGATGCCATCTCAATTATTTACCTACACAAAAACGTGAGAAGATGGTGTCAACCAGTCCGGCATCGACGCTGTCTCCGGTCATCTCTGCCAGCAGTTCCGCAGCCTGACGTAACCTGGTAGCTACCAGGTCTAAGGTAAGACCGGATTTGATCTCCGCTGCCGCCTGTGCCAATTCTGCGGCCGCATCCTCCAGCAGTTTGCGATGTCTCTCATGAGTAATTAAGGTATCTTGATCATATTGTCGTTCCAGTTGCCGCAGATGATCACTGATTTTATCTTTAATCCGTTTAGTATCGTCGTCTGCTTGCTTGGAAAATCTGACAATATCCACTGTGGTTAAATATTTTTCAATCAGAGCTTGGATCGCCGCCGATTCACCCTGGTCGTCCTTGCCAAGGACCAATACCAGATCTTTGCCCGCTGCCATAATTTCTCTAATCTCAGCCATCTCCTGCTCCAGTTCCGCGGTGGCCGGCAAGGGAGGTGAAATCAGCCAAAACAGAAGATCGGCCTCCGCATGGGCCCGGCGGGCTCGGCGCACACCTTCCTGCTCGACCGGATCCGCCGTATCCAGAGTCAGGCCGGCTGTATCTGTCAAAAGCACCAAGTAGCCGTCAACTATAAGATGTGCCTCTACCAGATCACGAGTAGTGCCGGGAATCGAGGTTACAATAGCCTTATCTTCTCCCACCAGATTATTGAGCAAGGTCGACTTGCCGGCATTCGGCCGGCCTGCGATCGCAACTCTGAGGCCCTCGCGGACCACCTTGCCTCGGCCATAGCCCACAGCCAGTTGCCGAATCCTGTCACCCTCCAATGCCGTGTCGTCTGCCAATTGCTGCAGCGCAGGGGGCGTCTCTTCCAGCTCAGGAAATTCCAGGATGACCTCGATTCTGGCCATCAGTTCATAGAGCGCATCGGCTCTGGCTCTGATTTTGCCGGATAGTTGCCCTTTCAGTTGCTTGAAAGCTGCCTGTACCTGGCGGGATGCCTCAGCACCGATCAAATCCATCACGGCCTCAGCCTGGGACAGATCCATTTTGCCATTGATAAAGGCACGTTTGCTAAATTCGCCCGGTTCAGCCAGACGAGCGCCGACAGAGATCAAACTGTCCAAAATCGCTTGCTTAACAGCCGTTCCTCCGTGGCAGGAAATCTCAAATACATCTTCCCCGGTAAAAGAATGGGGTGCCTTAAAACAGCTAAGCACAACTTCATCCAACCCTGCCCATGTGCCCACTGCCGTAGTATAGCCGGCCATTTCTGAAGGCTGCACAGGGGTTATTGCATAAGGTTGAAACAATTGATCGCAGCATTCTGCCGCTTGTGGGCCCGATAAACGCAGAACCGCCAGGCCACTTGCTCCCGGCGGTGTTGAAACTGCTGCGATGGTATCAGTTATCGCCTTCGTTATCATCCCAATAATCTTCTTTCTTAGTCTTAGACTCCTCGTCCGCTTCAGGTCCTATGACGATACAGCGTATCGGCTCATAACCCTCGCTCCAGGTCGTGATACCCGGATAATCTGCCAGCGTAAGATGAATTTCACGCCTTTCCGCCGGTGTCATTGGCTTGAGCCTAAGTTTCCGGTTCTCATTCAGTACACGTTCTGCCGAACGAAGAGCGAGTTCATGCAATTTCTTGTTTTGACGCTGGCGATAGCCTGCTATATCCACGATAATACGCACATGTTCGTCAGTATGAGCATTAGCGGCCAGATTGGTCAGATATTGGATGGCATCCAGAGTTTCTCCTCTGCGGCCGATAGCGGGACCGAGATCCTCACCTTCAACTTCAATATGCAAGCTACTGCCCTCATCCAGCCAGGACGAGATACGGCCATGCATGCCCATGCCGCCCATAACTTCTTGCAGATAGTCCAGTGCTGCATTTTCTGCTATTTCCAGGTCAGTACTTTCGGACTCGCTTCCCTGCTCTCTTTCAAACTCGGCTTCGTGAGAAATTATTTCCTCTGCGACAAAATTTTCCGCTTCAGCTGTTGTTTCTGTATCTTGCCCTGCCTCCTCATCGAAATAAATTCTGATACGCGCAGGCTTTCTGCCAAAACCTAGAAGGCCTCCGCTCTCACCTTCATCCAAAACTTCAATCACAACTTCATCTGCATTTAGATTTAATTCGGACAGGGCTTCGGAAATGGCAAGATCAACCGTCTTGCCGGTTTTTTCAATAAAACTACCCATCTATGGTCCTCCCAAGCGGAAAAGGTTTCGTTCTAACGGTCTTTCCCGCGTTTTTTGCTCTTTGACCCCTTGCCGGTCTCTTTATCTTCCTTGGCAGCAGATTGCGGGGCAGGATCATCTGCTTCCGCGCCTCTCGCCAGCAGAACTCTGGCCGGCTTAATATACATCTGATAACTAATCACAGACTGCAAAATGAAGATTACATTGGACATCACCCAGTACAGTCCCATGGCTGAGGGCATCGTAAAGACGGTGAATATCATCAGGATCGGCATAAACCACTGCATATATTTCATGGTTTTTTCAGAGGGATCCACCGTTGCCTGGCCGGCTTTAGCCGGATTATTTTTAGCGCGTTCAATCTCTGCTTTCGAAGGGGCCGGGCGCAGAACATTCAGGCGCGCAAAGCGCATATTCAAGATCATGGTTATAATAGTCAGAAGCGGCAGAATCAGTAGGGGCAGTTCAATTCTCCAGTTAGGACCAAACCAGTCCGCCGGATTATAGGAGGGCACGCGGCCCAGGTCCATGCCCAGAAAGCTGGTGTTAACCAATTGATCCGGTCGCAGCCAGCCCTGATTGACCGATTCGGCCAGTGCGCTGGCATTATTGGTCAGAATATTAATAATCGGCAGATCGTTTTGCGTCGCAGCTTTGACTGCCGCTTCACTCATCAGACCCTTTCCAGCCAGAAATTCTGCAATCTTGGTGATATTTTCTACTGAGACCTGCCCGACATATTGCAAGGGTGCGCGGATAATGCGCCAGATCGGCCAGATGATGATCAGGGGAATCAAAGAGGTGAGACAGCCGCTGCCCATCGAAACTCCATTGTCCTTCATAAATTGGGTCAACACCTGTTGCTGCTTCTGCGGATCTTTGGCATAATGCCGCCGGATATCGTTCATGGCAGGCTGCAAAAATTGCTGTCTGATCGTACTGCGCTGCGCCTTCAAGCGCATAGGAATCAACAACGCATTGAGAGCCAGCGTGAAGAAAATAATCACCAGGCCGTAATTGCCAATTACATAGTAAAGCCAGCTCAGAATAAAGCCGAATAATTTGTATAGAGGACTAAGCATACCCTAATAACCCCGATCTTAATAATATTGTTCCGTATCAGCGGACAGGATCGTATCCGCCCTTGCTCAGCGGATTGCAACGGAGGATACGTCCGACCGCTTTCAGCCCGCCCCGCAGTACACCATAGCGAGAAATGGCATCTATCGCATACTGCGAACAGGTAGGTGTAAATCGACAGTGCCCTCGTGCTGCCTCCGAACGCCCCCTCTGGTAAATGCGGATCAGTCCGATCAGTTTTTTACTGACCCAGGAGCTGAGGCGAATCCGGGTGCTATTTCGGTTCCCGTCTATTGTAAATTTGTGATGGCAGCACTTATCAGTCACTTTCTTCTTCTTTCACCGCCAGTCCGGCTCTGACTATCATATCATTAAGTTCCTGACATAGGCTATGAAAATCAGGAGCCACCGGCTTTAATTTGGCGACCAGTATCAGATCCAGCCCCGGCCGAATCTGAAGTTCCGTCAGCCGCATGGCTTCACGCAGTAGTCGCTTCAGCCGATTGCGCTTAACAGCGGATTTTACTTTGCGGCTTACAGTATATCCGACACGCGGTGGTCCCGGGTCTTTTCGCTGCCTGAAATGCAAAATCAGACTCTCACTGCGCACTATTTTTCCCTTGCGGTAAGTCAGCGAGAAGTCGCGATTAGCTTTTATGGTCGGATACGGTTTATTATCTGTCATGAAAAAAAAGACCACATAGTCTGCGGTCTTAGTGTGAGAGTCTTTTTCTTCCCTTGAGTCGTCTTCTGGCCAGGATTTTGCGACCTGAGGCTTTTAGCATTCTCTTGCGAAAACCGTGTTCTCTTTTTCGCTGCCGTTTCTTCGGCTGATAGGTTCTTTTAGGCATATACTCCTCCTTTCGCACTGTGCCGGCTATTTATTAATATCTGTTCCTGCAGATCATACTATATACAGGCAACAATTACAGTCAACAGCCTGCCAATTATACTAACCCGGACCCTTTTCTGTCAAATTAGAAACAGGATTATGAGATGAAGTCTGCATAAAGTTCTTCTGACAATACCAGATCCAGCTCACCGATATAGCAAGTTATTCCTTCCTGTTTAACGAAGCCTTTCTTGTAGGCATAGAGCGGGCATGATCCATCCAAGCCAAATACACCGCCTAAATCGAAAGCAGTATATTTTTGGTCTAGTGCCTGTTCTATCAGATGCCAAAGCAAGGCATTGGGGGCCTGAATTGATCTATATATGTCTAATGATGCCGCATAGAGAAATGTTATTTTACGACCATAAGGCAACATTAAAGCACCACAGATGTCCGTTCCCTCATAGCTGGCAAGGGTAATGCAGGATGTGGGGAAAGCCGTTAGCAAACGCTGAAAATAAGCTTTATCCCGCATAGCGATACCCTTGCGTTCAGACATACTGTCTATCATCTGTGAAAAAATGGTGAGAGTATTCTCATCACGGCCCTGTCTATAACTGATATTATGCTTCAAGCCAACCCGGATATCGTAACGCTTTCTGGCATCAAAGCCCATCAGAATTTTTTCAGCACTTTTCCCCTCTAAGTCTAAAACGGCATTGCAACGTGGTTGGGTGAAAGTCTTCAGGGGCAAATTCTCAGAGCGTACGACTAGACCCAGGCCGGTAAAAAACTGTACCAGATGAGGATCGGCTGCCAATTCCGGATCAAAACGAACATAAAAAGCCTTGATTTCCTGAGCATAGGCTCTAAGCTCAGCTAACATATCCCGCCAGATAGCAATATCGTCCGGATCAATCACCGGTCCTCTACTGCAATAAATAAAGGGATGGCCATTGGCGGCTTTAATACTTAAGGCAGATACAGCGCCAACAACTGCATCTTCTCTCTCATAAATAAAATAGGCCGATTGCCAATTGTTTTTTACACAGGCCCAACCGCGGTCCTGATAGAAAGTAGCCCAAGGCGACTGTTGCAAAAAAGCATCATAGCGTTCCAGAGCTTGTTGGTCATTACAGTCAATTCTGCTCATATTCTCTCCTATCTTAGTCGGCGAGGCACAAAATGCTGCCGATAACGCAGCAATAGCTGTTTATCATATCTGTCCAGCATAAGGCGGCGTTTTAAGCTCAGATCGGGTCGATAGCGGTAGCAGACAAGATAATTGCGATTCTTAATCATCTGTGCAGCGAAGTCTCTGCACTGTTCATCCTCTGTCATTGCCGTAACAACTTCCGGGGGCACAGACAGCCATAGGAAAGATTGATTATTGTCATAGACAGGTGCTGTGACTGTTCCCTCAACTAAGTCAGTCACCAAGGCTTCCGCTAAGTTGCAACCGGCAAGCATCGTATAATTGCTGGCCCGACCCTGGCGCAGATTTATCTCGAAAATTTTATATTGCCCATCGCGATGATCATATTTGAAGTCAGCATTAACCATGCCGGTAAAAGCAATTTTTTCTAAGAAATCAGTCAGTCGCTGTGCCAAGTCCGGCGCTTTTATATCGCGTATAGCTGCATAATTGCCGATGTAAATCGGAGTCGGATCTTCCAGAATCGGCCTGCCCAAAGACAACATCCGTACTCTGCCCTCTTGGTCACAGTAACCATTGGCGACCAGACCGCAAGTATCATCGCCCGGAATATAGTCTTGGACAATCATGGCATCCGGATAGCCTTGGCCATAAACCAGAGCTAAGATCTGCTTGAGTCGCTCTGCGTCTTCGACAAAATAGGCCTTCTCTTTCCCGGGAAAATCCAAAGGAAAGTAAGTGGTGGAATTGGAGGGCTTACAGATCACAGGATAAGTAAAGGGCAGGCTCAGATCAAAAGGCGCATCACAGGCTCTGACTGCAACTGTCTCCGGATAGGCCAGGCCGTGCCGGTCACAAAGCTCATAAAAACGATCTTTCAGCATCAGATTTTCCATCAGAGTTTCAGAGACGAAAGGCAAGTGAAAAAGGTCTGCCAGTTGAGCCTGATGCCTGATGGCCAACTCGGCATAATTGTCATTGGCGGCCAACAGGATTAGATGATCATATTGCTGCTTTAATCTCTGACCCTCTCTAACCAGTGTTGCCACAAAAGTATCCGGCTGGTCAAAGTTGGGAAAAGTAATAACATCAATAATCTTGGACTCTTCTGTAAAGACCAGTCTGCTCTTGCCGATAGCCAGTGATTTAATGCCGTAAGCAGCATGAAATTGTACTGCAACCCCGTAAGTATTGAGATCAGTGCCCAGCAGGACGGGCAAAATCTTCCGCTCCGGCTTTCTGGATTGTTTCTTCATCATTACCCCTGATATCAAAGTAATTACTGCCTTAGAACATCAGTATATCAGATATAAATTGCGCAAAAACTGATTCTGCCATCATTATCAACCATCATCATACTTTCCGGGTGCCTGATGCCGCTACCAGGCAGATTATCCGCGCTCCCGCCGCTTGCAGCACTTCTGCACAAGTCAGCATGGTGTATCCCGAAGTCAGAACATCATCGACTAAGATGAACTGACGGTCTCTGAGGGCCTGCTCTTTCACGCCCGGTGCCAGCGCAAAAGCGTCTTTGACATTACTTTTGCGTTCGGCCAGGGTTTTAAGTTCGCTTTGCCTGACCGTTTCTCTGCTTCTGATTACCAGCGGCAATACTTCCAATCCCAGCTCAGCAGCAAAAAAATCGGCCAGCAATTCGGATTGATTATAGCCGCGGCGAAGGCGCCTGTTATGGCTGAGCGGCACGGGGACAACAGCCGTCGGGCGGAGATGTGCTTGTTTCAGCTCTTCTGCCAGTGCGGCAACCATCAGCGAGCCGAGGAGGCGGGCGTTCTCCAGGCGCCCGCCGAACTTCAGCCCCAGGATCAGTTCCCGGATCACGCCTTCGTAAAAAAAGACGGAGAAGAGTGCCGGCAGCGGTGTCCGACGCCAGTACGGAAGAGCCATATCTGTCGGGGGTTGATCTGCGAGGGCCGGGAAAGTCCGGGACAAAGCCAAATTAAAGGGCAGTCGGCTTAGGCAGTGACGGCAAATATAACGCAGATGGCCCTCCGCCTCCCGTGGCAAGATTGCGGAGCAAAGATAACAGCAGGGGGGAAACAGCAGCTGTTCCAGAAAAGCAGGTCCGGATCTTGTCACGGCTGCTGCCGGTTCGGCAAGTCAGAGGTATCACCTAATGGGATCCCGCGCTCGCCAGCCGCAAAATCATAGTCACCTCGGAGCCGATACAACGGCGGCTGTTGCAGCATCGCCGCGAGCAGTGTGCGCCTGTTGAGGGCGATTTCGTTTTGGATCATCATTCTTAGAGTAGTGTCTCTGCAGACCAGGAACAGATGCTGGCTGGCTCTGGTTACACCCGTATATAATAAATTCCTGGTCAAGAAAATTGGCGTACTGTGCGGAATCACTAAAATTACATTGGCATATTCCGACCCCTGGCTTTTGTGGATTGTGATAGCATAGGCCAGCTCTAAATCTTCGAATTCATCGTCGGCGATTTCCGCCAGGCGTTCTTCTTCAAAGAGAACTTTCATCGTTTTAGCGGTCAGATTGAGCTCTGTGACAATGCCGCGTTCGCCATTCATGATGCCCCGCCCCCTGGTTCCGTCAGCTACCAGCAGATAATCCAGCTCATAGTTATTGCGAGTTTGAATCACCTTGTCACCGACCGCATAGGCCTGTATGCGATGAATAGCTGTGAAATCAGGCCCGCCTTGGGCAATCTCCTGCAGTGTCTTGTTCAGAGCGGTCACACCGGCTGCACCTCTGCGCACGGCGGTCAGGATTTGTAATTCCGTTCCAATGTCTATGCCATATTCCCGGGGTAAAATGTCCCGAACTAATTTGAAAACTGCTTGGGCCATTTCTGTCTCGCTGTTTTGCAAGACCAGCAGGAATGACGATTCCAGGCTTTGATCCAGAATTAGAGGCTGTCCCGCCCGAATCCGGTGGGCATTGCGCACAATCAGATTGACTTTCTCCTGACGGAAAATACGTACCAGTGTCGTCCGGGGAATTCTCTCCTGTGCCAGAAGATCGCGCAGCACCTGGCCGGGACCGACAGATGGCAGCTGATCGCTGTCGCCGATCAACAGAACTCGCATCCCAGCCGGTATAGCAGCCAGCAGATGAGAAAATAGAGTGATATCCAGCATGGAACATTCGTCAACAATCAGATAATCACCGCTCAACTGCTCGGTCTGTTGCCAGATTGACTGTTGGTTATAGTCGTCTGTAAGTGGTTGAAGTTGCAGCAGGCGGTGGATAGTCTTGGCCTCGACTTGACTTATTTCCGTCAGGCGCCGCGCCGCTCTGCCGGTGGGGGCTGCCAGCAGGATTTTAGCTCCCTGCGTCCGCAGGATCTCAACCAGGACCTTAACGATAGTCGTCTTGCCTGTGCCCGGTCCGCCGGTAAGGATTGAAAATGATCTGGTCAGGGCCATCAGCAGGGCTTGCTTTTGTTCCGAAGCCAGCTCCAGGCTTAGAGCTGCCGCCGCAGAATCAATATCGCCGGCAACTGTCTTCAGATCTTGAAACCGGCTGTATTCTGCCGGCCGCTCCGAGACCAGCTCTGATTCTATACTTGGAGCTTTCTGAGAGCTTAAGCGCACAGGCCGTTCGCTAAGCAGCTCATCTATGCGAGCGGCGGCAAAAGTTGCCAATAGCCAGTTGGTATCCAGGCAAGTGCCAATCTCCCCCTCGCCGCTAAATACTCTGGTTCGCTCCAGATAAAAGTCATCTTGGCTCATCACTTGGCGAATCACAGCTTCAGATAAGTTCAGCAAATAGCTTGTGCGCTTGATCAGATCCTGCTCAGGCATCCAAGTATCGCCTCTCGTCAGCATGGTGCGCAGAACCTGTAAAACGCCGGCTCGGACACGTGCGGGATGTTGACCGGAAAAGCCCAGTTTGCCGGCCAGCTTGTCTGCCGTATCAAAGCCAATGCCTTCAACTTTGGCTGACAGGAGATAAGGATTGTCCTTAACAATCCTGATTGCCTCAGCGCCTAGCTGGCGGTAAATGCGTTGCACACGGGCAATGCCGATGCCAAGCGGCGTCAGCAGCAGAGCCAGTTCCTGCCAGGCTTGGCTGGCTTGAAAACCCCCGTGCAGCTTGTGGGCGGTTTTAGCGGAAATGCCCTGGACGGAAATTAGACGTTCGGGTTCTTCCGCAATAATTCTCAGTGTGTCGGCACCGAATTTTTGTACCAGACGTTTGGCCAGGACCGGACCAATGCCGGAAATAGCGCCGGCAGCCAGATATGATTCTATGGCCTCGCCGGTAGACGGCAGTTTAACTTTAACTAATATGGTCTGAAATTGGAGACCATATTCTTTATGCTCAATCCAGTTACCTGTGAAAACCGCCGTATCGCCAAGTTTGAGCGGCGGCATTATGCCGACCGCCACGAAATCCAGCTTTTCGCTCTCCACCTCAGCTACGGTAAAACCATTCTCCGTATTGACAAAGGTGAGCCTGGAAATTGTTCCGACTAATTCAATTGGCGCTTTTTGTCCGTTCAAAACTATTCCTCAGTCCGGCTGCTTGAATTAACTAGGTTTTTGATACTTTGATGATACAACAATAAAAGCTCTGTCAGTATCAGGAAATCAGGCAACTGTCCCTGCCAAGCGACAAAGAAAGACTTCAGAGCTAAGATAGCGTTTTCGTAACAAATGAACTGATAATTGCTATCAATGGCGCTCTGTTGACAGGAAAAAATAGTGTGCTAGCATATTAAAGACCATTTTATTGAACTAAACAACTTAATAGTCATCTTATCAAGAGAGGCGGAGGGACTGGCCCTGTGAAGCCCGGCAACCGCGGAAAGCAGCGGTGCCAATTCCAGCAGACCACAGTGTGGTCTGGCAGATGAGGTCACTAGTTTCCGGCCTCATCGTGAGGTCTTTTTTTATGTGGTGGCTGTTGGGAAGGAAAGGATAGAAAATGAAAGATAATAGAATTTGGCTGTTCACTTCGGAGTCTGTAACGGAGGGCCATCCGGATAAATTATGCGATCAGGTGTCCGATGCCGTGCTTGACGCCATTCTGCAGAATGATCCGATGGCCAGGGTTGCCTGCGAAACAGTTGCAACTACCGGCCTGATTATGGTTATGGGCGAGATTTCAACCACTTCATATGTGGATATTGCTCAAATTGCCCGCAATACTGTGCGCGATATCGGCTATACCCGCGATAAAGGCGGCTTCGATGCTGACAGCTGTGCTGTTATCCTCAGTATCGATGAACAGTCACCGGATATTTCTATGGGTGTTGACCAGGCTCTGGAGTATCGTGAAGGTCAGGAAGATACTTACAGTACCGGTGCCGGAGATCAGGGGCTAATGTTCGGTTATGCCAATAGAGATACCGAAGAACTGATGCCGTTACCGATCGTTTTGGCTCATCGCCTGACGAAACGGTTGGCTGAGGTCAGAAGATCTACTTCATCGGATATCCTTTATCCTGACGGCAAGGCTCAGGTCACGGTGGCTTATTGCGATGATCGGCCGGTCCATATCGATACCGTAGTTGTCTCCACCCAGCATGCGGAAGGGGTCACTTTGTCTGAGCTCAGGGAATTGGTGATAGAGGAAGTAATCACACCTTCTCTGCCGGCGGAGCTGTTTGACGCAGATACCAAGATTTTTATCAATCCGACCGGGCGCTTTGTTATCGGCGGGCCGCAGGGTGATACGGGGCTGACGGGGCGCAAGATCATCTGCGATACTTACGGCGGTTTTGCCCATCACGGCGGCGGCGCCTTTTCAGGTAAAGATCCGACCAAGGTTGATCGCTCTGCCAGTTATGCCGCCCGGCATGTAGCCAAAAATATTGTTGCCGCAGGCTTGGCCAATGCCTGTGAAGTTCAGATCGCCTATGCTATCGGTGTGGCGCATCCTGTTTCGATCAATGTGAACAGCTTCGGTACGGGTGTGGTTTCGGATCAGCTTCTGTCATCATATGTGGAAGAACTGTTTGACCTCAGGCCGGAAGCTATTATTCGTTCCTTCAATCTAAGACGGCCCATCTATCGCCAGATTTCCAACTATGGGCATTTTGGCCGCGCTGATCTGGATCTGCCTTGGGAAAGGACGGAATATGTGGGCAGGCTGCAAGCTTTGGCCGCTCGTGATCGGTAGTTCTTTTGATCCTGCGCATCATTATACCGCAGCCTGTTTGACAACAGCCATGTATATTTGCGGCTGATTTGGCATAGTCGTTGTAAAGGCATCACAAATTATTTGTCCATTGTAGAAGCATATTGTTGAGTAATGTCGAGCATTCCGCAACACAGCTGCTTCGCCTTTCGCTTAGTCTGGCAACAGACGAAGGAAGGGCGAAATCATGCTACCGAAAATTCTGATTTCCGATTTGAATAAGAGAAGAGAACGGCGGATCTATGAACAACTGGAGCGCCGGGCAGCCGGACGCTATGAAGTTTTTCAACTAACTGACGAGCCGGCAGAAACCGACTTTGATCTGATTCTATGCCCCGAGAGTAAAACTGCGGATCATCATAAACTGAGCCCGGATGCAGTTATCTTGACTTGGGAGCAGGAGTTCAAATCCCCCCTCCTAGTCTCGGAAATTGATCAACGACTGGCTGAACAAATCGAAGCATGGCGTCAGCGCGAGCATTCTCTGCCCGAAGGTAAAAATGCCGGTTTAGCCCTGGTATTCTGCTTTGATCACAATCTGAAAGAGCGCTGGGTGCCGGCCTATCTCAAGGCACTGCAAAATCAGGGAGTAATGGCTATTTATCTGCCCCTGATGCCTCTGTACCGGGTGCCTGATTTGGAGGAGCATCAAGTCGGACCGCAGTTGACGGATCTTCTGTTGTCCCTGGACCAGGTAGAGTCCGCCATTTCACGCAATATCGGGCATTATCTCATAATGCACAAACATGGTTATCATACTTTCCGGCTACCGCAGCAGGCAGACGATCTGATCAGTTGTCCGCCTCATTTGCTGCGTAAATTGCTGCTGGAAATTAAGGACTATATCTCCCAGCTTGCCGATCCGGCACTAGCCTTAATTGACTGCGAAGGCCTGGGACTGGAGACTACAGTCCGGCTGGCCCAGCTCTGCGATATCTTGTACATAGATGCAGTTACAGCTGAAAGCGGCAGAGGTATAGTTGCCAGGAGAGAACTGGCCAAATTTCTGGCTGCGCTGCCCTCCTCCGTAAATTTCCGGGTACTGAACGAGGTGAAATTATGAAGCTGACTCGTACTCTGAAAAAGGAGCTGATCGGCGAAGTAATACGACAGACACCCAATGCAGAACTGTTGACGCCGGATGAGCTGAGGGGTGCTATCGCTGTAATAGTCACACAGCTGACTGAGAAGAGATCGCTCTCTTTTAATGCACGACGCCAGTTGATTACCGATCTGTATAATGCCATTCGCGGTCTGGACATTCTGCAAGTTCTGGTAGATGACGAGTCGATCACAGAGATCATGGTTAACGGTCCCTACTGCGTTTTTTATGAAAAAGCCGGCCATTTATATCGGTCTGATCTGCAATTCGAAGATACAGATCATCTGACTGAGGTAATTTCCCGCTATTTCGGTCGCGCCAATCGTTTGATCAACGAGCAGAAACCGATCCGGGATATGCGACTTGCCGACGGTTCACGGGTTCATGCCGTCTTAAAGCCGGTGGCTCCGGACGGACCGGTTATGACTATCCGACGTTTTACAGGTATCAGTCCGTCCCTGCCTGCCCTGGTCGCCAATCATACTCTCAGTACCGAGGCTGCACAATGGTTGGCTCATAAAGTACAAAGCAGGAGCAATATCTTCATCTCAGGCGGAACCGGCACGGGCAAAACAACTTTTCTCAATGCGCTATCGGCCTTTATCCCCGGTACGGAACGGGTGGTAACAATTGAGGACTCTTGTGAGCTGCAGCTTTCCACACTGGATAATCTGGTGCGCCTGGAAGCGAGACTGCCGGGCCCTGATGATCAAGGAACCGTCTCACTGACGGATTTGATCCGTTCCTCACTGCGGCTGAGACCTGATCGCATTATTGTCGGCGAGGTCAGAGGTGATGAGACCTACGATATGATCCAAGCCATGCAGACCGGTCATCCGGGCTCAATGTGCACCGGCCACGGCAATAATCCGGAAGAAATGTTGGAAAGATTGTGTTTGCTGTTGCTTACAGCTTCTAATCTGCCCTGGGAGGCCTGCAGGCGAATGGTGGCCTCCGCAATTGATACGCTGGTGCATCTGACCAGACTCAAAACAGGGCAGAGAGTAGTGGAGAGAATTTTGACTCTTAAATCATATGAACAGGGCAGATTTGTCTTAACCGAACATTTCAATCATGACGGCACAAAACTGGTCAGAAGGAATAGTGAAACATAATGAGAAAAGCTAAAGTACGCAAAAACCACCAGACCGGACAACACGACGGAATCAGGACCGCCTTGCCCGCCATGTTGCTAGCCGCCGCTTTCAGCTGGCTCACTTCTGCCATCTTTGTTACGGAGTGGAAGTTAAGACTTATTCTAGGCCTTGTGGGTTTGATCTTGCCCGGCAGAGCACTATACAAGCTGGTAATTTCAAGGCGAGAGCAGATGAAACTGGACGAAGCAGAGCAATTTCTCGCTTATCTGTCAGGCCAGATCTCTTCCGGACGGACTTTGGAACGAGCTCTTTTGGATGCACCGGCGAATCTCAAGGAACAATTCGGTACACGCAGCAGATTGGTACGGCTGCTGGACCGTCTCCGTCGGCAATTATTGGCACAAGGCGATCTCGTCGCCGGATTGCAGGATCTTGATCGCAGCTATTCCTGCACCAGGCTGAGTCAGGATCTGGCTATTTTGCCCTGGCTGAGAAAATACGGCGGACATATTGATGTCTATCTGCGGGAAAGCCATCGGCAGATATATACGGAAATCGCTCTAAAGTCAGAAGTAGAGGCGGAAAACAGTCAAAAAACCACTGAGGCTGCAGTCATGTGCTTTTTGCCTTTTCTCTTCGGTTTGCTGTTATTCCGGCAAAATATTAATCCGGATCAGACTGCAGTAACAACTGGCTGGTGGATATTGGCGGGGTTTATCTTTCATTTAATCGCCCTCTTAACCATCAGTTTGACTTTGTCGATCATAGCCAGACCTCAGATCCGGTCGGGTAAAACCGGGCAACACCAAGCTGATTCTACTGCAGAACCGGGAAAGACATATCCCCGATTGTCCGCCTTCTATCTGAAACTACTACCGGTCGGCCTTGGCTATAAAATTAGCCGGATTGTCCGCTTCAGCGATCCGACTCAGCCGGGTGAAAATTTGTGGCATAAATATTTGAAGCAGAAAGTGAAATATCTGTTCTGCGGTTTTGCGGTCGCTCTGCTGCTTTTTATCAGCAGGACAGTACCTCTGTGGTTTGTGCCTATAGCTATCATAATATTCCCCCTCTTACAGGATCTATTAGTTCTTAGCGAGGAACAAAACAATAAGCAATTCTACCGCCTTTCTTATCCACCATTTCTAAGCATGCTGTCTTTGCTGATGGAAAGCGGTTTGACTTTACAGATTGCTTTAGGTCTATCTATTGACGCAACCAAAAAGCTGGTTTGCGGGCAGCGTCTGGGCACTGAGCTTGAATTAGCCCAAAAATCCGTGGAAGCCGGAGTTACAGGCGCTGAAGCCGTTAGAAAACTGGCTGCTCTATGTCCTTTACCGGAAATCTCAGCTGCTCTCCGCTGTGCAGCCCGCTATGACCAACAGGGATCAGGGGAACTTCTGTCACTGCTCGGCATGCAGTCTGCTGCCAGTTGGCAGATTTATCGCAACGGTCTTAGACGCCAGTTGGAACAAAGGGCTCTCTTTTTGTTCCTGCCGATGGGTATGGCGCTAATCAATGTCTTAGCCATTGCCGTAGTTCCGGCACTGGCCTCATTTCAAACAATCTAAGCAATAATGCTAACTTGTCCGGACAGGACAGGAGAAAGGAAGACGTATGACGAGCATAATTAAAGCACTGCGCAATCAGAAATTAAAGCCGCAAATGAGGCAGCATCTCCGGATGCTGAGGCGGCGCGAAGAGGGTTTCGGCACGATTGAAGTCGTAATCATCATTGCAGTAATGCTGGCAGTGGCATTTCTGTTCAGAACCCAGATCAGCCGCTTTGCCTCCAGACTGATCGACCGCGTGTTTAGCGATTCCATTATCGACAGTTTCTAAAGGCCAAGAAAATGGAGCAAACAAGGAACGGACTGATCCGAATCACCTGTCCCGGTACAACTCCCCTGGACGAAGATCAGTCCGCCTGTCTGCTCCGCCGGAAGCCTGATCAATTGCTTTCACTCTGGATTAGGCAAGATAACGAACTGGAGTTCATTTTAAACAGTAATGGCTTGATTCCTCTTAGTCAGCTTAAAGGCCGGATCAATCCCGGACAGAGCTTACAATACTTGAAACAAATTGCTCAGGCAGCCTATATTGCGACTGACCATCTCCTGACAATAGATTTGCGCTTGTTAGTTCCCGATCTGATCATGGTAAATGTAACCGCATCACATCTGACTAAACTGATCTCGCTGCCCATTCCCGAGCAGGCTGATCTGAGCATCAGAATCGGCAATGCGGACCCCATATCCCTAAATCATTGTAATCTGGTGCGTTGGCTGTCTGTAGAGAACTCCTGGCCTCCGGAATTAACCCAAGAATTGGATCGCTTGTTCCAGGATCAGCGCTGGGCTGAGCTGATCAAATACCTAAGTATCATCATCAGTCGGGAGAAAAGTGCACTTGCTCAATCTGCTGCCCAAGAGTCTTTGAGCCTATCTACAACAAATACTGCAGCTGCCGAGATGAGACCCGGCATAAAAGAGGCAATCAAAACCAGGGTCAGGTCGCTCAAAAAGAAATGTCAAAAAAAGAGCAAGTCAAACCATTTGGGAGAAACTAAGATTATGTCAAAACACTTATCAAATAACGAACCAACAAATCCGGGCCACCAACCAAAGCTGGCTAATAGTTTGAAAAGATTGGGACAATGGCTGGGATTGCTCAAAGATTCCGCCCCCATGTCCGAACTGCTAGACTTGGAGCCAACGGAAAATCTGCCCAACCGAACACCTAATTACCGTTTAGCTATCCTTTGTGAAGGCTTGCCGGGTACGCCACTGGCAGATGATGGTCAGAAGGCTTTTATCTTGGTTGATGAATTTATCATCGGCAGAGACAGCAAAAGAGTCGATCTGTTTCTGGACTCGCCGGCAGTAGGGCGCAGACATGCAAGGATTATGCGCAGAGGGGAGAATTTCTTCGTCGAGGATCTGGGTTCACTCAACAATACTTTGCTAGACGGTATCAGACTGGAGAAATACCGCGAAACCCTGTTGCCGGATCGCTGCCGCCTGACTTTTGCCGATCGCTCTTTTTATTTTTCAACTGACTGACAAGCATAGTTGGATGAAGATAACTCTGTCTATTTATTAATAATGGCAGACTCTACCTATAGAATTCCTCTACGATATTAGAGCGCAAACTACAATTATTCCAGGCTGTCAAGCCGTTTTTGATGCCTTCCCCCCTCAAACTCATAAGTCAGGAAGGCGTCAACTATTGTTTGGGCGTAATTGGCTGCCAGCATTCTGCCGCCCAAGGCCAACATATTGGCATCATTATGCCTGCGCGCCATTTCTGCCATATAACTATTGGTGCAAAGTGCTGCTCTGATACCGGGAACTTTATTAGCAGCTATCGAGATGCCAATTCCTGAACCACAGACAATAATGCCCCGATCGGCCCGCCCGGAAACAATTTCTGCCGCCGCACTTCGTCCGTAGTCCACATACGAAACAGATTCAGCAGCGGAATCAGTACCGACATCGATCACTGTATAATTTTTCGCTTCCAGATAGGTCTTGATCTGCATTTTCAATGCATAACCTGCGTGGTCACTGCCAATGACTATTCTCATATTGATCACTCCTCATATGTATTATATAAACTTTTTGTAAAGCTCTTGACAAGTCAAGTTATTTATGCGTAATGGGTTGCCGAAAAGCTTGCTATTCTCATGTTTTCAGCATCTATCCCGAACATAATTGCGATAAAAAACGATTCACACTCCGGCTCATAATGTTAATAATGTTAATAACTATGTGTATAACTTGCAGGACAAGCACTTCAGCGTTTTGGACTGTTAAAGACCTTGAAAAATCAGTGTTTTCACTTTTCGTACATATTTTCTTCAAAACAGTTTCACCATAAAACAATTGCTTATAACATTGATTTAACAGGCTTTTTGAGAGTTTCTGCATGCTTAAAACCCACCATTTGTCCACACATCATGGACAGCCCGCTTAGTCGTCATGACAACTTGAAGAGCTATCTGTGCCGCGAATGTAATTTCCTTTCACTGCTTTAATCTTTGGACGAGGTCCGGTTTTAAAATATTGAAATAGTTGGCACAAAATCATGCCGTTGTATAATTTTCGTCTCTTATCGGCACGAAATCCAAGTTGCTTTTCAAGATTTTTGTCCGCGGTAATAATTCCCAGGCGCCAACCCTTTTTATTCATGCCTGTATCTTTTTCCAGAACAAGGGCACCTAGAGCACGGTTAACAGCATCTGAATCTTCAGGTGTTGCCAGGCGTTCACCATAGGGGGGATTGGCAATCACCAGTATCCTATCTGCACCGGTGTGAGCCTTGATACTCTCAGCTCTCAGTTGCCTAAGATCAGCCACTCGGAAATCAATTGCCTGAGCTACTCCTGCTCTTTCTGCATTTAGTCCGGCATTCTGCACACTCCGGCGGGAGATATCCGAACCGAAGCAAATCTTGCGCTTAGGCAGAGGAAGTTCTCTTGCTCTGGCAAACTCCGCCTCTTTCTGAAAAATTTCGGGACCGATCAGGCCCATCTTTTGACCTGCAAAGTTTCTCAGCAGACCCGGTGCTTTGCCGGCGCTGAGCAAAGCGGCTTCAATTAAAAATGTTCCTGATCCGCACACAGGGTCCAGTAAGATTTCCCCCTGCTGTTGGTTTCTGAGGTAAAACATATAGTCCAAAATCGCTGCCGCCAGTGTCTCCCTGATCGGCGCCGCATGAGTCAAAGGCCGGTAACCTCGCTTGTGCAGTCCATCCCCGCTGCTGTCTAACATAATTGTGATTTTGTCCCTTACTGCAGCAAAACGGATGACCAGCTCGCCTTTGCTTTTATCTTCTGTAATGCGGCTGCCAGGGCTCAACTTTCTAATTTTTACCAGTCGGTCAATGATTGCTTTCTTAATAACGGACTGCATAGCAGGCACACCAAATAACTGTGACTTCAAAGAATAGCCGGTTACCGTCAAGGCAAAATCCCTATCTAGCCAGTCTTCCCAGGACAACTGCCGGGAGCAGTCATAGAGCTGATCAAAATCAGTCGCCCGGAAAGACGACAAGCCAATCAGCACTCTCTCGGCAGTTCGGCAATTATAATTGAAGCGAGCCGTCAACCTGGGGATTTCTCTTTCCTCTTCCGGCCTGAATGCAACTTGTCCATCTGTCACCAGGATTTCACCGGCCGGCAGCTCCAGCTTTTTTAACTCGCGCACAGTTGCCGCTTCAACGCCAAATAGCACCGGCAAAATTATCTGTTTTCTACTATCAATCAGATCGCTCATCCCGACCTCCGTCGCCTTCCATAATACTACAGGAAGCTCGGATTTAAGCCGACAGTTTACCTGATCATAATTGTGATAAAATTAACTACACTAAATGCGCTCGTAGCTCAGCAGGATAGAGCGACCGCCTCCTAAGCGGTAGGTCGGGGATTCGAATTCCTCCGGGCGCACCAAATACCCCCTGTGATTTATTGAAAAGCACTGGGGGTTTTTAAATCTAATCGTAATAACTTCTGTCTGACGCGACCTTGAAACTACCTATTTCTGATCTCGGTTATTTATTGCCATCCTTTGCAAACATCAACCCAGGAAGTAAATGCTGAATACTGTTCCAGCTCATCCAGCGTTAATTCAATGGCGCTGTTATCACTCCCGCAAGCCGGGAAAACCGTATCAAATCTCTTTAGGGACTTGTCCAAGTAAACCGTAACACCTTCCGCGACGGCAAAAGGGCAAATACCGCCTACAGGATGTCCGATTAAATCGACCGCTTCTTCCGCTGTCAGCATCTTCGCCTTCGTTCCAAACTGTGCCTTGTATTTAGGATTGTCAATTTTAGCATCGCCGGCTGTCACAATCAGAATCGGACCGGTATTCACCATGAATGACAGTGTCTTGGCGATTCTACACGGTTCACAATGCACAGCTTTGGCAGCAAGCTCAACTGTCGCGCTCGACACTGCAAATTCCTGGATTCGATCCTCCATGCCATATTCTCTAAAGAAATCTTTAACTTGATTAAGTCCCATTTTTAATCCTCTCAAGACTGCTCCTGCATGAGTATATTGTTTTCAGACAATCTGTTTGGGCTTATCTGTCATATTTCCTCAAAAACTAGGAGTATAATCTAAACTTGGGTCATCCGCCCGCAATTCATTCTCACTTATTTAACACCAAGGCCTAAGATCAGACCATTTTCAGCCATGGCGGGACTGGTGGTTCGAAACAAGACCTTACCGGCTACAGGGGAGGTTATATCAAGGAGGTGATTACCGAAGTAATCTTTTACTGTACCGATCAGCTGCTGCTCCTCCAGGTCAGAACCAAGCTCCACCGCACAGTAAAAGAAACCTTTGACCGGAGTATACACACAGAAAAAATCCTGGTAAAACTGTTGATCTCGAGGTTCGAAAGCTTCCCCGGCAAGACAACCGAAATGTCGAAGCGTATTTTTCAGGCCGCGCAAATGTATCTCGACTGAGGCCCGATCCAGCCGCCCTGCTCCACCTGCTTCAACAATAGCAGCCGGTATGCCCCGGCGGGCAGCATTGGCATAAGTTGTCCCGGAATCATTCCAAGAGCTGTCGGATGTGGTGGCAATATTGTGAGGCAGAGCATAATGCCTGGTTAATTCCCGGGAAAGTCGATCGATTTCCGCACTGACGCCAATGTGATAAAGCCCGAAAGGTTCCAGTTCTTCGACCATATCGCCACCATGCAAATCCAGATAGTAATCCGCTGTACAAATTATGTCCTTAAACAGATGATGAACCAAAATTTCTGTGTAGGTACCATCCGGATTACCGGGAAATACACGGTTAGGATTCTTGGTATCCGCCGGATTGACAAATATGCTGCGTGCTTCAAAAGCATTGAGGCTGGAAATAGTCACAATCGTAATTTTTCCTGTAATGTCTTCCGGCTTTAATTCCTGAAATAAGGCAATGGCTGCCGCTATGGCCGGATATTCCGCTCCATGTATGCCGGCCGTAATCACAAAATGAGGACCATCATTTTTGCCCGTAACCACGGCGACCGGGAATATGATCTCTTGGCCGTCAGGTGCTCTATACTGCAGATAATTCGTTGTTTTGCTCATACTTTCCAGCTCATACTTTCATGCTTCTTAATCCGCTGTGATACTATCGAGAATCTCAGACGCGCTATTGCCGGTAAGATCACGCTTGTCCAGATGTGTGGCCCAGTAATCAGATATATTCTGTCTGTACTTAGAGTTGAAGTAACCATTATTGATGGTCCGGCAACCCAAAGGAAAGAACTGCATCTGCTGTAGCGAGTATTGATAGCAGTCCTTGGCGGCGGCGACAAAATCGTCCGCTGTACCTGCAGAAGCCAGGGCCAAAGACAGTGTTCTGACCTGCTGTGAAAGACCGGATGTGACCAGTTCCTCGAAGTCATCGCGATCCAGATGGTAAAGGAAATCCTGTGCCAGGCTGTAAGGCGTTTCCAGCCTTTCCGTGGTCTGTATATAACACAGATCATAATCATGGTTGTCGATCCTTTGTCTGTATGCCTCCTGATCCAGAATGACCAGTTCCAGCCTTAAGCCTTGACTCAGCGCTGACTGAGCAAATGCTCTACAGGCAGCCTCCACCTGTGGATCAGCAGGTAAAATCAGATCCAGTGTCGCAAGCGGCTGCTGTTCAAGGTTCAGCACACCGTCGCTGTCCCAAGTTCCTCCCAACCGAATAACTATTTCCCACTTGTTCGCCAAATAGGTATCGGCAAAGACCGGCTTGGACAGATCAGCCCGCAAGCGGCTAACAAGGGTCGCTCCGCCAAAATAATGCCAGAAAATTGTAGGCGCGGCTTTACTATCCAGGATGCGACCTGTTCTGGACGTATCGACGGCCAGTTGCAGTAGATTACGGTAATAAATATTCTTGAACAGATAGTGGTCCCGTTTAACAACGATTCCTGACAGCAACGGTTTCCCGGTAAAATAATCGGAACTGTTTCCATCATCCGGCAATGTGCCGCCCAGAATATCTATCTCCTGATTGGCAAAGGCCCGTTCCTTGCTAAGCCGATCCTTATACTTGCGTAACATCAAATACTGTGGCTTATTGTCCACTGCCACACATCTCTCCAAAACCAATTGGAAAGAATCATTCAATTTGACTCGCCAGGGACCAGTGCCCAGTGGCTGTCTGTCAGCCTGTATTCGCAGTTCTTCTTCCGTGATCGTCAGCGGATCCCTTCCCTCACACCATATATTAGCCGGCATAATCGGCGCCCGGCAGAGCAGATCCAAAGCCAATGCCTGATAGTATTTACCGTTTTCAGCCAGTGTCAGGAAAATGCGGTCAGTAGCCAGCTCTCCATCAGTTTCTGTCTCAACTTTTGTGATCAGACCCTCTGCCTCCCGACAACCTTCCGTAAACTTACACATCCAGTACAAGGACAGCTCGATTTGCTCCGGGGTTACCGGCCGACCATCATGCCAGACAGCATACTCTCTGATTTTCAACTTAATCCCGTCTGCATAAATCCCCAGCAATTCCGCCAGTCCAGGTTTATAAGTCAATTCTTCCGGATCCCATTTAAGCAAAGTCTCATATACCAGGTCACAGCCACTCATACTGTCAACCGGAAAACCATTCCGCTCCTGCAAAGGATTCAGATTAACCTCATCTTCCAGCAATTGGATGGCAATCGTTGTATCCGGGTCAGGCACAAAGCCGATCTCATGGAAAGCATCTGCCTGGGTAGATTCAGTTTCTACTTGTGCTTTTATCGAAGGCGCCGCCGGGTCGTCCGGCGTCTCTGCAGTCTGTTGCAGACTGCTATCCGGTGCGGTAGAAGAAGCCGGGTTCCCGGCAGGACCATCATCCGATGTGCAGGCCACAGCGCCTGACAATAGACATATAATCAAGATCAGAGCCAGTGGGCTCAGCCATTTGAAGCGGGCAAAAGTTTTTCGCACAGACATTAATGACATCAACCAATTCCTCTATTGAATAATTTTATTGTATCATGAGGAAACTGGATAAAGATCTTGTTTTTATTAAGGAGCTGACGACATTGATTGTATTGTTCAACCAGCGGATCAAAATCTACCTCCAAGGTGACTCTCATGTTCGGTAGTAAAAACAGAACGACGGCCAGGCACAATAAAGGAATATGGCATTATATGGTCTATATTGCAGCATTTTTAATTCTACTTCTCTTCGTAGGACTGCTCCTGATCAACCGAACGGTAGTCCGGACCGGCAGAGCCAGAATACGAAACCTGGCGGAGTTGGAACGCAATCTTGATGCCATAATTGTGCCCGGTTGTAAAGTAGATCCGGATCTTACACCCTCACCCATGCTGAAGGACCGACTGGACGGTGCTATCGAGCTATATCAGGCGGGAATCTCCGAGCGGATTATCGTATCCGGTGATAACAGTGAGAAGGCACACAATGAGCCTTGGGTGATGCGCAATTACCTGGCTGCCGCCGGTATCCCGCCGGAAGCAATTTTTATTGATAGAGACGGGATTGACACTTATGATACTGTCTTCCGGGCACGGGCAATTTTCGGTGTCAGGACAGGTGTGATTGCGACACAGACTTTTCATCTGGAACGGGCACTATATATAGCCGATCGCTTAGAGATCGATCTGCTGGGCTATGCGACTGATTTCTACGATTATAGTACCGCTACCAAAATCAAGAACTCTATTCGTGATTTTCTGGCTCGAGCCAAAGCCTGGTATGAAACCGAAACCAAAGCTGCTCCCCGCCATTTGGGAGAAACTATAGACCTGGCCGGTTCCGGCTACGATACCCTGGATGCAGAGCAAAAACAAAACGACCCTTATGCTCCTTAAGTTGTGCCCAGTCTGGCTACCCTCAGTGCCTTGACATTGGTAACCAATACATTATTGGCAGTGAGCCGTTCAAAGGTATCGCTGATTTTAGCTTGAGCCTCCAGCAGAACTGCTTGAGCATTATAACCGTATTCCAATTCCAGATCGAGATCGAGAATCACACCGTAAGGCTCTTTTTTGAGATTATAGCGGACCATATCCTCAATCCCGGGGACAGTCCTGGCGATCAGTTTCAGCAATTGTTCTACAGCCTCATCGGACATCGAGTATCGGCCCAGACTGGAAAAAGTGGGGCGAACTACAGTCCGTTCCGGGTCTCCCTCACCATAAGTATAGGAAGAACCTCGGTCAAAGCGCCGGCGCAATTTCTGCAGCGGTTCGGCAAAATAACCGGAAAATTCATGCTTGATTTCCATACTGGGAACAGGAATTGTATGCTTGCCCTCGGTCAAGCGGGTCTGCTTGGCGATATTTCGTTCTTCTTCCGTGGTCACATCCTCAATGCTGATTTGCAGAGAAGGACGATTGAGCCACAGATTGTCACAGATCCGATCCAGCATTCCGTCGGACGTCCCCAGTATCATAAGTGTCGGCGGACGGTGCTCGACCAGAGCGCGTCTCATATTGGCTGCTCGTGTCGGATCAATAAAAAGAGCTTGTCTGACGGATTCCAATTTGGTCCCTGCCCGCTTGGCAGATGAACCGGCAATCACGCTGGAACCATGAATCAGAAGACCGTCATCGATTATATAGCGGATATCGTAGCGCTTAGCGATCAGAATCGCCCGTGTGCTTTTGCCTGTGCCGCTGGAACCGACGAAAGCAATTACAGCAATAGTAGAGAGCAGTTCCCGGATTTCATTTTGGGTCGCTTCCTCATACTGAATAACCCGCTCCGAAACCTGGGTCTTCACCGCCTCGGCGAAACGACCAAAGGGATTGAACAGGGGCTCTTCCCGCGTGCGCAGCCGTTCGGCGGCGGATATTTTCTGCTCCGGATCTTTCTCAGGAGTCGCAGCAGATGTCGCACCGATACCGAGCTTACTTTTTAACCAGCTGAAGATACCCATCGCAATCTATACCTGCCCGAGGGAGAAGATGCCAATACTATGCGTCTTCGCCACTTAATCCGTCTGATTCCAATTATGGAAAACATCTTGGACATCGTCGTGATCTTCCATAACTTCGATCAGTTTTTCCATCTGTTTGCTCTGTTCTTCGTCGCTGAGCTCCACCCAGCTTGACGGCCTGGGAGCAAGTGAGAGATCTAAAAATTCGTAGTTCTTATCTGTCAGCACTTCAAGTACAAAGTGGTAATCATTAGGCTCAGTGATGATTTCGAACATCTCATCCGAGATCTCCACATCCTCGGCTCCGGCCTCCAATGCATCAATCAGCACCTGATCTTCATCCGGGTACAGTTCACGATCCAGGACCAGACTGCCCTTGCGCTCGAATTGATAGGCAACACAGCCGTTCGTGCCCAGATTCCCTCCGTATTTGTCAAAGATATGGCGGACATCACCGGCCGTGCGATTGCGATTATCGGTCAGAGTTCTGACCATGACGGCAACGCCGCCCGGCCCGTATCCTTCATAGACGACCTCGGCAAAATCAGCGCCACCGTCACCGCCGGCGGCTTTGTTGATCGAGCGCTGAATGCTGTCATTAGGCATATTGCTGGCCTTGGCACGGGCAATTGCGTCCTTGAGACTCGAATTAGAATCGGGATCAGGGCCACCATACTTGACGGCGATGGCAATCTCCCGCCCCAGCTTAGTAAAGATCTTGCCCCGCTGGGCATCGACTGCTTCTTTACGCCGTTTAATATTATTCCATTTCGAATGTCCTGCCATTGTTCACTCCCGATATTATTTCTTACTGATAATCTCCTGGCCGCCCATCCAGGGACGCAGCACTTCAGGTATGATCACACTGCCATCCGCCGTCTGCATCTGCTCGATTATCGCCGGGAAAACACGGCTGGTCGCCAGTCCGGAGGCGTTCAGTGTGTGGACGAATTCCGGTTTGCCGCTTTCGCTGCTGCGATAACGGATATTGCCTCGTCTGGCCTGGTAATCGCCGGCATCCGAGGCCGAACTGACTTCCTTATAGCCGTCCATCGAGGGAATCCAGATTTCAATATCCATGGTTCTGCGCATAGAAGCACTGCAATCTTCGGCAGCCAACCTTGAGGTGCGGAAATGCAAGCCCAGCCCTTTGACCAGATTTTCAGCCTTGCCGACCAGTTCTTTAAGTGCAGCCTCAGCCTGATCGGGACGGGTATACTGGAATATCTCCACTTTATTGAACTGATGACCTCTGACCATGCCGCGTTCATTGGCGCCGTGGCTGCCGGCCTCACGGCGATAACAGGGCGTATATGCGAAATACTTCAGTGGCAACTCGTCCTCGTCCAGAATCTCATCGCGGTGTAAGTTGACCAGAGCGGTCTCTGCTGTCGGCAGCAAGAAGTTAAAGTCTTTGCCGGCAGTAGCAAAGTCTGAATCCAGATGAAAGACATCCTCCGCAAATTTGGGGAACTGACCGGCGGTAAAACCACATTCATAGTTTAGAATATGGGGCAGCAGCAGCATCTCATAGCCATCAGCCAGATGCCGGCTCATGAAATAATTCAGCAGCGCCCATTCCAGCCTGGCGCCGTCGCCGCGATAAACCCAAAAGCCCGATCCGCCCAATTTGGCTCCGCGGGGATAATCGATCAGACCCAGCTCCGTGACCAGATCAACATGATGCTTGGGCTCAAAATCAAAAGTCGGCTTCTCACCATATACGGCAACTACTTGATTGTTTTCTTTGCCGCCGGCGGGAACTTCATCGCCCGGCAGGTTGGGCAGAGCCGCTAAGAATTCATTTTGTTCAACTTGCATTGCGGCCAAAATTTCATCATTGACCCGGATTTCTTCCCCGACCTGGCGCATGCGCTCCATTAGAGAAGAGGTATCTTCGCCCTGGCGCTTCAGCTTCGGTATCTCAGCCGAAGTCTTATTGCGTTCCGCTTTCAGCTGTTCATTTTGAAAAATCAGCGCCCGGCGCTTTTCATCCGCAGCCAGAAAGTCCGTAAAATCAATCACCAGACCTTTACGAGCCAGCTTGGCTGCAACTTCTTCGGGGTTTTTTCGTATCATTACCAGATCAAGCATATGTATCTACTCCCAATTCTATTCCTGACCGGCCCTGCGGCCGGATCATGTTCTGAACTTATATAGTAACTCATCCCGGCCATGCGGACAAAGCCGATTCGTAAAAAGACGTAAATAGGGCGCCTTAAAGGGGCCGGATCAAAGTTGCTCAGAGTCGGAGATGACAACAGGATCCAGGTGGATAATCAGATGAATGCCCTGATTATCCAGAATATCGTGTTCAATGCGGTCAATCAGAGCATGGCTTTCCAGTGCCCTCATCCCGGCATCCAACTCCACATGCAGAGAGGCAAAAGTTTTGCCCGGTCCATAGTCATGTATCAGCAGATCATGCATGCCCAAGACACCGGGATACGCTAAAACTGCTTCTTCCAGCCCCTGCACTATAGATTCCGAAGGTGCTGCTCCCAGCAGATAGGTGGCCGTATCCCTAAGAATGCTAAAGCCTGAATAAAAGATAAATAATGAGACCAGCAGTCCGATCCAGCCGTCAATCATAATTCCTGTAAAATGAGCGATTAGAGTTGTTGACAGTACAGAAAAAGTGGTAACAGCATCAGCCAAACTATCGGCAGCCGTAGCACGAAAGACTTGCGAACCGATCAATTGATCCAGAAAACGATAGCTGCGCCATTGCCAGAGCTTTAACAAAATTGAAACGGTCAGTATGCCTAACACCAGATAATCCAACCGGATCGCTTGCGGATGGCGAATCCGGTTCAGAGAAGTTTTAAACAGTTCCCAGGCCACGATCAAAATAATCAGAGCGACGCCGGACGAGGCCAGATATTCAAAGCGGGCATGTCCGAAAGGGTGCTTCTGATCCGCTGGTTTGGCCGACAGGCGGAAAGATAAGAGAGCAATCAAAGAGGCAACACAATCCGTTGCATTATTCCAAGCATCGGATGTGATAGCGATACTGCCTGCCAAAGTGCCGGCAATGAATTTGCCCGCTGCTAATAACAGATTGCTGGTGATACCGATACCGGACATCAGGCTGCCATACTGTTTCCTGACCACCGGGTCCTCAATCTGTTGATGATTCTTAATCAGTTTCTTGACTAATCTCTGCACTAGCATAAAGTTATTTTATCACGGCCAGGCCGGGATGTTTTTCAGCATATCTGCTTTTGCCGATTGAAATTCATCGTCTAATTTGCAGTTGATTCGGTATTGGGAGCTAATTGCTACAGGTATCGGCAGCGGCTTCACCCTCTTCAGCCGACTGCCAGCGATCAAGCAGAGCGGTTACTTTGGCCAGGGGCAGACCCATGACATTGTAGTAATCGCCTTTGATTCCGGATACAAACAGAGCGCCATAATCCTGGATACCATAGGCGCCGGCCTTGTCCAGCGGTACTCCGCTGGACACATATGCCTGCAGTCGGCACTCCAGCGCCGCATTCAAGGGTAGGAAGCTGACTTCCGTGGTCTCAATTATATTTTCTGTAGACAGCAGCTCTCCGGCAGCAGATATAAGTAGCAAAGCGACACCGGTATGAACTAAATGAGTCCGGCCAGCCAATTGCCGCAGCATTTTTTCCGCTGCCGCGGGGCTGTGCGGCTTACCCAGGATCGCATCGTCAAGGCAGACGATAGTATCGGCGGCCAGAATGACGGACTTATGCTGTGCGCCTTCGACAAAAAAATCTGAGTGGTCAGCAAAATGGGATGCGGACAGTTCGGCATAGACCGCATGGGCCTTGGCAGCGGACAAACGCCGCACCAGCTCAAGCTGTTGGGCAGAAACGGGCAGGTATGACAGCTCTGTCAGCACCTGCTCCTGAATATTTTCTTCATCAATGCTCGCCACCCGAACCTGAAACGGATAGCCGCTGACGGCTAATAGTTCGGCCCGGCGCGGTGAACCACTGGCCAGGATAATTTTCATAATTCGATTATACCGTATCCGCGGCTAAGAAAAGCTGTCTAATCAGCGCCGGAGTTTCACGCAGATTGCGAGCCGCCCGGCGATAGACAATCTGGGGTTTGTGGCCGGCCTGAAACTGCAGGGAGTCTTTAGATTTCTCCACACTGAGCAGACGTGAGATCAAGTCCAGATCCGACTTGTCCTGTTCGGCAAAAGTAAGTACCACATCCTGGTCACGTACGGAAATGCGGGCAAAGCCGGCTCTCCCGCCAAAAGACCGGATATAGGCGATATCGCCCAGGGTCTGTGCTTCGTAGGGCAACTTGCCATAACGGTCAAGCATTTCATCCAGCACATCCCGATAATCTTCTGCGGTCTCGAGAGCAGCAATCCGGCGGTAGATGTCAATTCTCTGACCCTCATCCCGGATATATGTTTCCGGCAGATAGGCATTGACCTCCAGCTCGACCAGGGCATATGCGGGGGGCGGTTTAACCTCAACGCCGGTTAACTCTTTGACCGCCTCATCCATCATCTTGCAGTACAGATCGTAGCCGACGGCGCCCAGATTGCCGCTTTGTTCCGGACCCAGCAAATTGCCGGCACCGCGCACCTCCAAGTCACGTAACGCTATTTTGAAACCTGAACCCAGTTCCGTATAGTCGCGAATCGCAATTAAACGCTTCTCTGCTGCTTCATTCAAAATCTGGTTTTGAGGATAAGTAATATAGGCATAGGCTTGTCTCTCTGACCGACCGACCCTGCCCCGGATCTGATAAAGCTGGGCCAGGCCAAGTCGGTCCGCATGTTCTACCACAATCGTATTGACATTGGGCATGTCGATACCGGACTCAATAATGGTAGTACAGACCAGAACATCATAATTGCCGTTAATAAAATCTGTAATCACCTGCTCCAGTCGTCGCTCAGGCATCCGGCCGTGAGCAGTCACAATGCGTACGCCTGGCAAAAGCTCCCGCAAACGCGCCGCTTTTTCCTCGACTTTATAGGTGTTATTGAAGAGATAGAAACTCTGGCCCCCGCGCCCTGTTTCGCGCAAAATCGCCTCGGCAGCTACATCTTCCTCATATTCCATCACATAGGTTTGAATCGGGCGCCGATCCTCCGGCCCCTCCTCCAGTAACGAAATATCTCTGATGCCGGACAGAGACATATGTAAAGTCCGTGGAATCGGTGTAGCTGTAAGGCTTAGGACATCCAGGGCCGGATAGCGCTCCTTAATCAGCTCTTTATGATCGACACCGAAGCGCTGCTCCTCGTCAATCACCAGTAAGCCCAGATCGGCAAATTCGACATCCTGCGACAATAGTCTGTGCGTACCGATCACAATATCAACTCGTCCTGCTTTTAGCTCCTGCAGAGTCTCCTTTTGCTCTTGTTCGGAGACGAAGCGGCTGAGCATCCTGACAGTGACCGGAAAGTCACCCAGCCGTTCACAGAGCTTATTGTAATGCTGTTGCACCAGGACTGTAGTCGGCGCCAGCAGAGCTGCTTGCTTGCTATCCATAATGCATTTGAAGATGGCCCGAAAACAGACCTCCGTCTTGCCGAAGCCGACATCACCGCAGAGCAGACGCTCCATAACCTGCGGCTGTTCCATGTCCGCTTTAATCTCAGCTATCACCCGCTTCTGGTCTTCCGTTTCTTCATAGAGAAAAGCCGACTCAAATTCCTGCTGCCAGACCGTATCCGCTGCAAAAGCATGGCCCTTGATCTGTCGCCTGGTGGCATAGAGCGCTACCAGGTCAGTTGCCAGCTTTCTGATCGACTCGCGTGCTTTTGTCTTCTGGCGCTCCCACTCAGAGCCACCCAGCTTAGACAGCCTGGGCTTCTTCTCATCCGTACTGATGTATTTGCGGATTTGGTCCAGTGCCTCAACCGGAATATACAGATCACCATCGGCATAGAGCAGATGCAGATAATCCCTCTCTCCGCTGGAAGACCTGATCTTCTTCAGATTCTGATAGCGAGCGATACCGTGATCCTCATGTACCACCAGCTCACCCGGCTCCAGATCCGAGAAGAAATGGATCGTCTGACCGCCACTGTATTTGCGTCGACGCACCGGCTGATCAATCCCGAACAGATCCTCCGCACCCAGAACCGATATTTTGCCCTCCGGCCAATAAAAACCCTGACTTAGGACTCGATCCGAAATCAGAAGCCCGGACAAATTTTTTTCGCGAAGACGCTTGGAAATCTGCACTTTGCGACTGGATGAGCCCACGAAAAGCGCTACTTTCTGTGCTTGTCGGTGCCAGTCGGCCAGATCGGCAAAGAGACTCTCCTCACGTCCCTTATAATGATCTTGCACTCTGCCACCCAGTTTAAAGCGCCGGGCACCCGGCAGGCCATTGCCGCTCGAGGCAATCTGCGCCAAAGCAATTACACTGCCCTGCCTGTCCAGCCAGCGCCTGATATCCGCCGGATTGCCTCTGGCCTTCTCGGTCAGCGGCACAGCCTGACCGCGTTCAATATGGGCAGTCAGATCTTGCAACCAAAGGGCGGCAGCAGCATCCAGTTGCTTGCTGAATCGGGATGGCTCATCCAGCCAGAATCTGGTATCCGGCAAGGCATAATCAAACAGACAGGCGGGTTGTTTATAGACCAGGGGCAACCAGCGGTCCAGGGCGGCAAAGGGAATTCTACTTTCTAAACGTTCCGCATCTCTCAGACCGAGCTGGCGCATCTGTTCGTATTCTTCTCTGGTTCCACCGCGCCGTAAAACTGCGTCGGCAGCTTCCTCGCTGATCTCTCTGATTTCACAGGCAAGTTCCGCCAGTTGCTCCTGTTTAAGCAACAGCTCTCTGGTAGGCGGAATAGCGATCCGACTCAGGCTCTGAATAGAGCGCTGTGTTTCCAGATCGATTTCACGCAGATCATCAATCTCAATGTCAAAAAAGGAGATGCGCAAACCCTGCGGCGGTAACTCCGCAGTCGCCGCAGCGATAACAATATCAATCACATCGCCGTGGCGGACAAATTGTCCTGTCTGTTCAGCTATCTTGGCACGTTCATAGCCGGCGGACAGCAGCTGTTCGCAGACCTGTTCCGGCTCGATCAGATCACCCAGCTCAAGCTTTAGCTCTGCTTTGGCAAATACTTCAGGCGGCGGCAGACGATCCAGCAACGCTGCTGCCGGCACAACCAGGGCTTTATAATCACGATTGCGAATTTTCTGCAAGATGGCCAACCGTCTGCGTTCTTGTTCCCGAGAAGCGGCTCTGGCATCCAGCAGATGAAGATCGCGAGCGCTGAACACATAGACTCCCGAACCCAGAAAGGCTCTGAGTTCTTGTGCAGCCAGACGTGCCCGCAGCTCATCAGCCACCAAGACCCAGCAGGGTTTTTGCTCCTTGCTATAGATTAAACTCTGAATAAAGGATTTCTGAGTATCGGAAATCCCGGTCAGATTGACTGAACTTATATCCGCTGTTCCTGCTGCAGCTTGATCCAGATACTCCAAAAAGGCCGCAAAATTCTTATCATTACCGGCATTAGATAGCCAATCGGCTAAAGGTAGCCGCTCGCTTTCCTCATATTTAGGATTATTACGCAGTGATGATGAGTTTTCCGCAGCTTCGCTTTGACTTGACATTTAACGCTATATTATCTTTCCGATTCCTAATTGTAGACACTTTGTGCCGCTTCAATACCTGAGCTTAACAGCAATTCCAAGGCGGAAACTGCATCCTGGAGAGAAGCATCTACAGCTTTCCTGTTTTGACTCGGTATATCGGAGAGCACAATGTCCGCCAAATCACCGGCCGGCCTGGGTCCCATACCGATCCGTATCCGGTTGAAATCAGAGCTGCCCAGTTGAGCTATGATCGATTTAAGCCCTTTATGCGTACCGGCACTGCCCTGAGCCCTGAGCCTGATTACCCCTACATGGAGATCAATATCATCGACTAGAACAACTATCTTCTCCGGCGGTATCCGGTAAAATTTGCCGGCTGCGGCAACACTATGTCCGCTGAGATTCATATAGGTCAGCGGTTTGAGCAGAATAACCTTATTCCCCTTGACTTCACCTTCGCCGGTTACACCCTGAAAACGAAGGCGCCCCAGCTTGATACCGGCACTCGCGGCAAAACGATCCAAAGCCATATAGCCCAGATTATGCCAGCTCTTTTCGTACTTGGCGCCGGGATTGCCCAGGCCTACGATTAGCCAGCGTTCAGCCGAACCGGTTGTTCGTACTTTATCTTTTATCTGCTGCCACCAAGTCATAAATCACTTCTGTGTAGTGCCCAGTTCTCCTTAATTTGCAGTTCTGTGCGGCCTATGGCCAATGCATTGCGGGGCACATTTCTGGTGACAGTAGTTCCGGCCGCCACATAACTGTTTTTGTCCAGACGCACCGGCGCCATCAGACAGCTCTGACTGCCGATAAAACTGTGATTGCCGACGAAGATCTCTTCCTGTTTTCGATCCCGGCCGCTGGCATTGACCAGGGAAACTTGACTATCTACGGTCACACCTTTACCGAGGGTAGCCTGATTGATGACGACCTGTGAATGAACCTGGCAGTTAGTACCCAATCGCGAATCAGTAATTTCAACGAAGCTGCCGATTACACCGTTTTCTCCGATCTCCACTCCTTGCTGCAGCCGAACCCAGGGACCGATCTGACAATTCTTGTCAATGGAAGCTTGACTGGATTCAGTCCGGCTAACTGTCGAATCATCGCCAACAAAAGTAAAGTCCAGTGTTGAGGCAGGGCCGATCTGACAGCGCTGACCGATCACGCAGCTATTCCGAATCGTTGTGCCCGGCAAAATAACCGTATCCCTGCCGATCGTAACATCATCGTCTATCCAGGTGGTATCTGGATCCAGGATTGAAACACCACTAGCCATGATACGGTCAAGGATTCTGCGGTTAAGTATCTGGGAAGCCAAAGCCAGGTCTTGGCGATTATTGACTTTGAAGAACTCCTGCGGATCAATCTCCAGTGTGCCGACAGCAACACCCATCTGTGACATGATTTCGATTACATCAGTTAGCGGAATGCGCCCCGCCGCATGCTCTTCAATCTGCACAATTGTCTGATTAAGCAGTTCTGTGTCAAAGCAATAAATACCACCGTTGACTTCGGTGATGGCACGAGTTTTAGCATCAGCTTCATCCTCTTCGACAATGGCGATTAGTCGTCCGGTTTTATCTCTCAGAATGCGCCCATAACCGATGGGATTTTCAACTTCTGCCGTCATTACCAGCGCACCCCAATTTCCGGTGCTAAAGCTCTCCAACAGACGGGTAATGGTTTCCGGTCGAATCAAGGGAGTGTCACCGGCCATAACTATAGTAGCCCCTGTTCTCTCATAAAGGAACAATTCCGCTTGATTGACTGCATGGCCGGTGCCAAGCGGCACTTCCTGTAAGGCAAAAGCCACTGTTTCACCCAGCTCTGCTCTGACTTTTTCCTGACGATGACCGACTATATACATCTGGTCGATTATGCCGGCTTGATCCAAAGCCTTCTTAACCCAGGTTACAATCGGTTTACCGGCAACCTCCAGCAGTACTTTGGCCTCCGCCGAACACATCTGATTATCTTCCCAAGCTGCTAAAACGATAGCGCATTGTTCCATGTCTGCTCCTTTATTCCTTCAAATAAGACATACAATTAGCCTCGCGCCGAGTCTGACCCGAGGTTAAAACTATGGTGCATGTACTTGGTCTATCCTTTGCGGCTTGTGACCGCTCATATACTACTTTATTATATCATGCCGGGACAGGCAGATTTCACAGTGTTTGTTTCACTATTATCATACTATCCCTGAAACAAAGACATAAAAAGAAGCCGGTTTGCACTGGCTTGCTCCGACATATATCAATAATTCAGTTAGCAACTTATGATTTTACGATTGGGTTCTAGCTAACAAAATCGATTTCTGTCACATCTGTTAGCGGTTCTTCACGTCTGATGATTGTAGCGCCTAGCTGCAACATTTTTGCAACAAAATTCTCATAACCGCGCTCGATTAATTCAATATGGGAAATCTCCGTGGTACCGCTCGAGACAAGCCCCGCCATAACCATAGAGGCACCTGCCCTCAGGTCATGCGCTGCAACTCCGGAACCGGTTAATTGGACCGGACCGGTAACAAAAGCCGATCTGCCCTGAGCGACAATTCTGGCGCCCAACTGTTTGAGGTCGGGTATATATTGGAAACGATTATTCCAGACATTCTCCGTCACCTTGCCTATTCCCGCAGCTTGAGTCAAGAGAACTGTCATCTGCGGCTGCAAATCAGTCGGAAAGCCCGGATAGGGAGCTGTCACGAAATTGGTCGCTGTCAGAATAGTGTCCGGAGCTCTCAGAGCTCTGACTTCCTCTTCACCTATTTCAAAACTGACGCCCATCTCTCTCAGTTTGGCAATCAGGGCATCGAGATGACTGGGAATCACATTCCGTAAAGTGATATCTCCTGCGGTCAGGGCAGCCATCGCCAGATAAGTTCCGGCTTCAATCTGATCCGGAATAATAGCATAACTTCCGGCCGGCCTAAGGACAGCCCTGCCCCGGATACGGATAACATCGGTGCCGGCGCCCTGAATGCTGGCCCCCATCGCATTAAGGAAATTCGCCAGATCTACAATATGCGGTTCTCTGGCAGCATTGTAAATTGTGGTCGTGCCTTTAGCCCTGGTGGCAGCCAGCATCATATTGACTGTGGCTCCGACACTGACAATGTCAAGAAAAATATTGCCGCCTGTAAGCCTGTTGCAGCGACAGGAAACAATGCACTCTTCCTCGACGATCTCCGCACCTAATTGCCGCAAGCCTTTCAAATGCAGATCGATCGGTCTGCTGCCGAAATTGCAGCCACCGGGCAGTCGCAGCTGAACTTCGCCAAAGCGCCCCAGTAAGGCGCCCAACAGATAGTAAGAGCCGCGCAGCTTACCAACCTGTTCGGAAATTGCGGTGCAATTATTGATGGTGGAACTATCGATCAGAACGGTACCTTCCGGCAGGAACTCAACTTTCGCTCCCAGTGATCTGAGGATATCCAGCAAAGTGCGAATATCATCAATCAGCGGTACATTTTCAATCCGGTAGCTGCCTTCCAGTAAAGCAGTAGCCGCCAGCACCGGCAGTGCGGCATTTTTGGAACCACTTATTCTAATTTCACCCTGCAGACGCTGACCGCCCTCGAGCAGATATGAACTCACGACTATCCCTACTTCTCTAGCAAATTCAGAATCGACTAATACTAACTGAATCTGTCTTGATTGTAAAGCGGGACCGGTCACTGCAATCAGATAACCGGCCCCGTTCACATTAACTCATTAAAGCTTCAGTCTCAAATCCCAAGCAGATTAATCATCGAATCTGCCGAACTGAGCATCATTGTTACCGCTATCCGTCATCCACATTTCCAGCATATTGATGGGATCGTTAAAGTCAGCAATCCAGCCGTGACGTGCTACGTCATAATTGCCGGCCTTGCGCTCTGCCAGAGTAGTATCCCAGTCTTGCAGGGAAATTTCCATCGTAATGCCAAATTGAGCAAAGTCACTCTGTATGCACTCGGCGATTGCAGCATGCGCGTCACTCTTATTGGTAAGGTACTTGATATGCAGTGGAGTATTGGCTGACAGTTTGTCACCGTCGAATTCAAATCCGGCTTGAATGAGCAGTTCTTTCGCCTTTTCCAGATCAGGCTCTTCGGGGTAGTAACCTGCAATCTCCGGGAAAGGATACTGGAAGTCATCATCACTTTGTTTGAAGGGCTCGTTTCCTCTTCCGTCAAACATTCCCGCCGGGATAAAGCTGGTGGCAATCTTCTGGCCTGTCTGTGCTACGGTGTCTACGATGTACTCGCGGTCAATCATATAGCTCAGAGCATGACGCATATCTCTTGCCTGCTCAACTGTTTTACCGGCAAACATGTTGGATTTGACATTGAAGATCACAAAATAGGTACCCAGCTGATCCACGATGTGGAATTCGGGGTCTTTGCTATCCAGCAGGTTCTTGACTTCATCGGTCGGTACGCTATCGATAAAGTCCAGGCTACCGTCACGATAAGCATTGTAGATTACTGCCTCATCATCGGAGAGCATGAATTCCAGACGCTGGATCTTAACCTCATCAGCGCGATGATAGTTAGGATTCTTCTCATAAACCATGCTTTCCTTATGCTTCCACTCAACCAGCTTGTATGCTCCGTTACTGGTAAAGCCTGCCTCATTGGCCCAGGCTCCGGGGTTAACCAGTTTACCGTCTTTCATATAGCCTTCGGCACTCTCGACCTCTTCCTTGGGTACGGGATAGAAAGTCGGGAAAGCACACAGGTCAAAGAAATAGGGGCAGGGTGCCTCCAATTCAACCGTAAAGGTCTTGCCGTCCTCAGAAGCGGCAACAGCCAGATCATCAGGATAACCCTTGATAACACTGAACATATAGCTATAGTCAGCCGCAGTTTCGGTGCTGGCTGCACGTTTCCAGGAATATTCAACATCTTTGGCATTCAGGGGCTTACCGTCTGACCACTTGAGATTATCTCTCATGGTGAAGGTATAGGTCAGTCCGTCTTCCGACATTTCAACTTTCTCGGCCAGGTCGGGAGACATACTCCCGTCGGGATTATGGATCATCAGACCGGAAAAAGAGTTGATACAAAGAACTGCGCCGTCCATGGAAGTGTTGAGGGCAGGATCCAGCTTGTCAGGTTCGCTGGCCAGATTCAGACGCATGACTGAATTATCGCCGAGTTCTGCAAACTGGAAGTACTTGAAACCGGACAGATTACTGTAGAAGCCTTTAACACCTTCTTTTACCATGTAAACATCGTTATAGTAATAGAGTGGGCAAATTGCTCCGGTCTCCATCAGCATATCCTCAGCCTGGTGCATCTGAGCTTCACGTTCTTTCAGATCTACATTGGTGCGGATATTGTTGACCAGCGTGTCAAATTCAGTCCAGTCAAAAGATGCTACTACACCCTCAGCCGCAGGTTCTTCCTGATCCGGTTCAGCATCCTCTGTGTCAGCCGGCTCACCTTGTTCTTCGGTTTCACCAGGTTCTTCCCCATCCTTGGTTGCTACTTCAGCATCATCTCCTTTGGTCGGGGCAGGATCTTTTTTGCTACAGGCAGCCAGTGAAAACACCAGTATGACTGCCAGCAACAATGCAATGATTTTTTTCATAAAATTACATCCTCCAATTTTGTTTTCTCACTTGATTATGAGAAATAAATAATAGAGTCTTTTCGACTCAAAGGGCCATTGTTCCGGTCTTTGCTCGGGCAGCAAAGACAATTAACACTATTTATTCCAACAGGCAACCAGATGCCCGTTTCCCCGATCAGTTAAGGGCGGAGTAGCCTCAGAACACTGAGCCGTCACATACGGACAGCGAGTGCGGAAAGCACAGCCGCTGGGAACCCGCAACGGACTCGGCACATCACCCTCCAGCATTATGCGCTTGCTGGCCCGTGCGGTACGTGGATCCGGAATGGGGACAGCAGAAAACAATGCCTGAGTATAAGGATGAACAGGATTATTGTTAATCTCAATTGTATCCGCCATTTCAATCAATTTCCCCAGATACATTACAGCGATCCGATCGCTCATATAGGTTACAACCAGAATATCATGGGCAATAAACAGATAGGACAAATGAAACTTGGCTTGCAATTCCTTAAACATATTCAGGATTTGCGCCTGAATTGAAACGTCAAGAGCGGAGACCGATTCGTCGCAGACAATGAAACGAGGATCAATCGCCAGCGCCCGGGCAATGCCAATTCTCTGTCTTTGACCGCCGGAGAATTCGTGAGCATATCGGCTGGCCTGTTCGCTACTGATTCCTACCAAGGAAAGCATCTCAGCCACCCGCTCACTGCGTTCTTTTTTGGAACTATAAAGTTTGTGCACATCAAGGGGCTCGCGTACTATATCTTCCACCGTCATCCGCGGATTCAGAGAAGAATAGGGATCTTGAAAGACCATTTGCATATTGCGGCGCAGCTCTGTGATATTGCTCTTGTCTATCTTATGTCCGTCAAAATAAACTACACCGGCGGTCGGTTTATATAGGTGCATCAAGGATCGGCCGACCGTAGTCTTGCCACAGCCGGATTCCCCCACCAGGCCAAGTGTTTCGCCGCGCTTGATTTCAAAGCTGACATCATCAACCGCTTTCAGGGGCAAGGATGAGAAGAAGCCGGTTTTGACCTTGAAATACTGTTTTAAACCTTTGACTTCTAAAATATTATCTGCCTTGGTCTGATCCGTTGCTGCAGTAGCAGTTGTCATATTATTCATCTCATTCATTTATTCTGCCTCCAATTCTTGCTGCTGTTTCTGCAGTTCATGGAGATCATTAATCCAGCATGATGCATAATGCTGGCCGCCAATCAGACGTTCCGGCGGCCGTTCGCTAAGACAGATTTTCATACAGGAGTCACAGCGAGGAGCAAAGGCACAACCTGCGGGCATATTCAGCAGATCAAGCGGAGTGCCTGCAATAGGTGTCAGCAATTCATCTGACTTTTCCCTTTTAGGGATAGATGCCAATAAACCCTTGGTATATTCGTGTTTGGAATCATAGAAAATATCGTCGGTTGAGCCGCGTTCACAAACAGAACCTGCATACATGACAATAATATCGTCACAAATATCGGCGATGATCCCTAGATCGTGGGTAATCATAATTACCGCCATATTCAACTTGCGCTGCAGTTCATTGATCAGTTCCAAAATCTGCGCCTGGATTGTGACATCCAGAGCCGTGGTGGGTTCATCCGCGATCAGGATATCCGGCTCACAGGCCAGAGCCATGGCTATCATAACACGCTGGCGCATGCCGCCGGACAGTTCGTGCGGATACTGTCTGATCCGGCGCTCCGGATCATTGATCCCGACCAGATCCAGCAATTCTATGGCGCGGTCTTTTGCTTCTTTTCCCCGTCTGTCGGTATGTAGTCTGATTGCTTCAACGATTTGATTGCCGACCGAATACACCGGATTAAGCGAAGTCATCGGGTCCTGAAAGATAATGCTGATTTTATCGCCTCGGATTTCTTGCATCTCCCGTTCCGAACAAGTCAATAGATCCTTGCCGTGGAAAAGAATCTGACCGCCAGTGACTTTGCCGGGGAAAGACAAAATCTGCATAATCGAATAAGCAGTCACACTCTTGCCACTGCCCGATTCACCGACAATACCCAATACCTTGCCTGCTTCCAAATCAAAAGAGATGGAATTAACTGCGCGGACTTCTCCCGCATCAGTAAAAAATGATGTCTGTAGATCCTTAACTTGAAGAATTTTTTCTGCCATCTCTATTTCCTCAACTTCGGGTCGAAAGCATCACGCAATCCATCTCCGATAATATTCAGGGTTAAAACCAGCAGGCAGATCATCAGAGCCGGGTAAAGCAGCTTATGCGGATAACTCTGAATCGCACCTCTGGCATCACTCGCCAGTGAGCCTAAGCTTGGCATCGGCATTGCCACGCCCAGGCCTAGAAAACTGAGGAAACTCTCTGTAAAAATTGCGGAGGGAATTTGTAAAGCCGTAGATATAATAATTACGCTGATACAGTTGGGCAAAATGTGCTTGCGGATGATACGAGCATTGCTGGCACCTACCGATCTCGCTGCCAGAACATAGTCATTTTCTTTGATTGCCAGGATCTGCCCGCGGACCAGCCTGGCCATACCTACCCAATAGAGGAGACCGAAGACAATAAACATGCTTAGCATACCGGTACCTAGTTTAGACAGAAAAGTCCCTTGAATCTTATCGCCGATTGCTTCGCGCAACACCACAGACAACAGGATAATCAAAAGCATGTCCGGCAGCGAATAGATAATATCTACAATACGCATCATCAATAGATCTATTTTGCCTCCCGCAAAGCCCGAGATCGACCCATACAAGAGACCAATGATCAGGACAATAATACTGGCAAAAAAGCCGATAAAGAGAGAGATGCGGGTACCATACAGGGTACGGACAAGATAATCACGCCCCAAACTGTCAGTGCCAAGAATATGAGGAAAGATTTCCTTGCCGTTAGCCTTGGCTTCCAGTTCTCGTTCCGACCATTGCATAGGTTTCAGATTGCTGAGAGTCTTATCCCTTTTGCCGTCAATACGGATGATCTCATCATAACCATAGGGAATCAGCATGGGCACAATCAAGATAGTGAAAATAATAACAATTAACAAAATCAGACTGCCAAAAGCCAGTTTATTCTTGCGGAAGTTACGAAATCCGTCTCTCCAGAATGTACTGGAGGGGCGCATAATATCCTGTTGAGCTTTCTCTTCTTCTGTAGCCGGCATAAAGACCGACAGATCAGTATGAAAACTGAAGGGACGCTTGCCATTCCTGCCATTATTATCTTGTTCAGACATAGTTGACTCCTTCAGCTGAAATCAATGCGCGGATCTACTACTTTGTAGACCAAATCACTGATCAAATTCATCGTTACCATGATGATGGACAAAAATATTGTTGTGCCCATAATCATCGAATAGTCCCTATTATTAACACTGTTGACGAACTCCTGCCCCAGACCGCCAATCGTAAATACTGTTTCCACCACCATGCTGCCCACTAAAATGTAAGCAATCATGGGACCGATATAAGTAATAACGGGCAGCAAGGCATTGCGCAGTCCGTGTTTGTATGTGACACTCAGCCGCGGAACACCTTTGGCCCTGGCGGTACGGATATAATCCTCATTCATAACATCCAGCATACTGGATTTAGTCAACCGTGTAATATACGCCATCGGATACATGGCCAAGGAGATAACCGGCAACAGATAATTCACCTTGTTGGCATCCCAAGCGACAATTAATTTCAGCTGGGTAGTGAAAATCAGCAACAGAAGCGTGGCCAACACGAAGCTCGGCACTGATTGCAGTAGTGTTGTAAAGAATATTATGACTCGATCCGGCCATTTGTTGCGGTATCGGGCAGCAATAATGCCTAGAGTCAAACCCAGTGAAATTGCCACCAGGGCTGAGATTCCGCCCAGCTTAGCTGAAATAGCAAAGGATTGCTTAATGATTAAGGAGATCTCTCTGCCGTTTCGCATTGAGATGCCCAGGTCACCTTGAAACAATCTCCCTATATAGAGTACGAATTGTTCACCGACAGGCTTATCCAAATTGAATCTTTCTTCCAGTTTGGCTTTTACCGCCGGTTCTGATGCTTTTTCCGTGTCGAACGGTCCGCCCGGGATCGCATTCATGGCAAAGAAAGTGATTGCCATTACTGCAAATACAGTAACAATTGCTAAGGCAATTCGCTTAACAAAATAACGCCACATGAACCCCCCTCACAGTCTAATAATTCACATGGATTCGAATAAAAAATATAAACGTCTCCAAAATCTTGAGACACATTATACCGTGGCATTTTTAGTTATGCAACTTGCATTTATGACCACTGCTACTATGACAATATCATTTATAATCATTTACTATTAATTTTATTAAAGTAAATAACAAAAACTATAGCTGGTTGCCGGGCACTGAAATTTATATTGAAATATAAATCGAAATATAAAATACAGATTGCAATTGTCGGTTAACCGGTCAGTCCCTGAGGTACGGAGATATCAAAGCGTCTGGCAGCAGTCAGCTGATAATCCAGACCTTCCTTAGCTCCTACTGCCGCCAGGGCATCATTGACCGTCAATAAGGCGAGGTGCGGAAAATTGTTCTCCTGTGAAAGATGGGATAGTATTATCCGTTCGGTTCCCTGTTCCAACAGACGTATGCAGGCGCGGCCGCAGTCATCATTGGAAAGATGTCCCTGATGACCGGCAATTCGTTCTTTCAGATACTGAGGATAGCTGCCGACTTTTAGCATGTCCGGATCGTAATTGGCCTCCAGATAGCAGATATCCGCACCTGCCAGAGCCTGATAGACATATTCGTCCGTATAGCCCAAATCAGTGCAGATGCCAATCGTACCCAGGTCGGTCTCAGCAGTATAGCCGACAGGATCGGCCGCATCATGTGAAATCGGAAAAGGCTTAATCTCGAAATCATCGATCCGGATCTTTTCGTGATCGTAGACGACCCTGATCAGATCGGGATCAACTTTACCCAGATCCGGGAGACAGGCTCGCAGAGTTTCCCGGTTAATGTAGAGCGGAATCCGGTAACGACGGAGCAAAACACCCAAACCGGAAATATGATCCCAATGTTCATGCGTCAGTAAGATGCCTTTTAACTTAGCAGGATCTTCTGCCAAGTCCTGCAGGGCACAGGCCAGTCCTTTGCCTGTAATGCCCGCATCAACCAGCAAGGCACTCTGCTCGGAAGCAAGTAGAATCGCATTGCCGCTGGAACCGGAGCGCAGAGCACAAGATCTGAGATATCTCATCGGTAACTGCCTGTCTCAACTTCGTATCTGGAGATGACTCCGCCCAGCGAGCTGATCTTATCAATAGTGTCTTCGTATCCGCGTTCAATTACGCTGATATTTTCCACTATGGTCTCACCTCGGGCAGCAAGTCCGGCCATAGTAACGGCCATACCGCCGCGCAGATCTAAGGCCCGGACTCTGGTGCCGGTAAGTTTACCGCCTCCGGTAATGACAGCCAAGCGGCCGGAAGTTACGACATTGGCGCCTAGCTTGGCTAGCTCTGTAACATAGCCGTAGCGGCTTTCCCAGACCGTTTCGATTACACGGCTGGTGCCTCCTGCCGTACAGAGCAAGGCAGTGACCTGTGGCTGTAAGTCAGTCGGAAAACCGGGATAGGGCATGGTCTTGATACTGGTCGGCTTCAGGGTCCGGCCCGGCTCGGCACTGACACGGATGCTCTCCTCGCCCTCTTCGACCATGACTCCCATCTCCAGCAATTTAGCGCTTAAGGGCTCCATATGCGTGGGAATGATATTGTTGACCGTGATGTCGCCGCCGGTCAGCGGAGCCATCATCATATAGGTTCCGGCTTCAATCTGATCGGGAATGATCGTATATTCCTTGCCGGCAGGGAGGTAAGGTTTGCCTTTAATACGGATGGTTTCGGTACCGGCACCCCGGATATCAGCACCCATGGTGTTAAGAAAGTTGGCAACATCAACTATATGCGGTTCGCGCGCGGCATTGTCGATCACAGTGATACCGTCGGCCTTAACAGCAGCAATCATGATATTGACAGTGGCACCGACACTGACCGTGTCCAGGAAAACGCTGGCCGGTTCCATTTTGCCGGCTGGATTCTGACAATAGATGAAAGCCGGTTCCAATGTATAGGCGTCCGGCCCATCCTGGCCGGGCAAGGATCCGGCGCCGCCGTCATAGTGAAACCAGATCTCCTCGCAGTTGATATTGCGGTAGATGATATCCACCTCTGAACCCAAAGCCATAAAACCCTTGAGGTGAAGATCAATCGGTCTAACGCCAAGATTACAACCGCCCGGCATGGTTACCTTGCAAACGCCGAAGCGCGATTGCAAGGCTCCCAGCAGATAGTAGGACCCTCTCAACATGGCGACTTTCGGCGAGATTGCCTCCGGACCGGTAATGGTAGTAGGATCAATCCGCACTTTGTGCGCTCCGAGCTTTTCCACCTGAGCTCCGATGTCAGAGCAGACTTCAAGAAAGAGACATACATCCCGGACATTGGGCAAATTATGAATCAGGCACGGCCCGTCAAGAGCCATGGCAGCGCCGATAATAGCAAGTGCAGCATTTTTGGAACCGCTGACTTCAATCTGGCCGCTGAGGCGGTGTCCGCCCTCGATGCTATAACAAAACACTAAAGACCTCAATATTTCTGCCCGCAGCATCCGCGCCGCCGCAGAATATTTTCTTCATATTTTTCTTGTCAGCTCATCTTTTTCAGGATAAGCTCAGCTTCATTTATGGTCAGAGGCGGCGGCCATTTGCGGTCATCTTTTATGGCCAGAAATGAGCGGATATCATTCTCCGCCGCTCTGCCGCAGGCATCATCAATCACATTTCTCTCCACCAGGTCGATCAAAACATCACGCCGCACTTTCATCATGGAGGGGATCAATACCATGAATTCGCAACCTTCCCCTACCTCACTTTTCAGTTCGATCCGGCCACGGTGCAGATGGGTAAGCTCGCGTACGATGGACAGACCCAGACCGGTACCGCCGTACATTCTGGAGCCGGTAGTATCGAGACGGAAAAAGCGGCTGAAGATCTCTTCGTGGTATTCACTCTTGATGCCTTCGCCATTGTCCACTACTTTAACATAGACCTCATCAATTAGACTATTGGCATAAATGGAAATTTTGCCACCTTCCGGCGTATACTTTATGGCATTGGTAATCAGATTGGATAAGATGCGTTCCAGAGCGACGCGATCACCGTAAATCAGCGGCAGCTTGCCCAATCTGGTGAAACTGAGTTCTTGCTTGCGCTCTTTAGCCTGGGGTAAAAGCCGCTCCGTAATCGAGCGCGCGACCTGATCGAGATTGATCGGCTGAATGTCTACATGAACACCTTGACTGTCAATCGATGACAAGAGTAACAAGTCAGAGACCAGTTGCTCCATGCGCAAGGAGTCATCATAAATTCTCTGTATATCAGCCTTGATTCCTGCCGTATCTTTTTCGTCTACACCCCAATCCAGGAGCGACTCGGACCAAGATTTGATCGTGGTCAGCGGCGTTTTCAACTCATGGGAGACATTGGCTACAAATTCTTTCCGCCGGCGTTCCTCGTTTTCCTGTGCTGTAATATCCTGGACCATAACAATATGGCCGTAGCGGCGGCTGGCTATCCCTCCCAGTTTCTGACTCTGGATCGTTATCCGATAGGAACGATCGCCGGATACATAAACTCCGCTCACATTATCATTACCCAGCAGGATAGAAGCTCGCATACCGTTTTCTTCGCCGTAGTCCTGGCAAAACTGCGGAAAAGTCTCAGGGATATTATTGAGCATAGTACGAGCCATCTCATTTGCCGTCAGCAGGTGATCATCGCTGCCGTAGGCTACGATGCCCAGATCCAGGGCAGCCAGGATCGCCTGAGATTCAAAGCGTTCATGACGAACCTGGTTAATCACATTCATCACATGGTCATCCCTGGTCCGGCGGCGGAAATGTTCCCACGCAAAGACAGCGACCATACAGATCGCCGTCGTCAGGATAGCTGTTATTACTATGATTCCAGCAGTATTCATACTCGTTTCTGAGTTTCCGGCCGGCTCTGTCAGACCCGATCCCGCCCCCTATGTCTGTTCAAGTTTTCACGTCACTGCCAGAGATCAGGTTTCTGCCTGCTTGTGTGCAAATGTGCAAATACTCAAACAGCAAGCCGGCTCATTTGCTGTGATCCTTGGAGAAGTAGTAGCCCACTCCGCGTTTCGTCAGCAGATACTGGTACTGACTCTGATCCGGCTCCAGCTTCTCCCTGGTACGCCGCACCGTAACATCCACAGTTCTCACATCGCCGTAGTACTCATATCCCCAGACTTTTTCCAGCAGCTCCTCACGTGAGAAGACCTGCCCCTCATGTCTGGCCAGGAAACGAACCAACTCGAACTCGCGCAAAGTCAGCTCGATCGGTTTGCCCTGATATGATACCTGGTAACCGGCCTGGTCGATTTCTAAATCACCGAACACCAGCACCTGATCGGAATCAGCCTGCTCATTCTCACTGTACTGGACTCGTCTGATCAGGGCTTTCACTCGCGCCAGAACTTCCCGCACACTGAACGGTTTAGTGATGTAGTCGTCCGCACCCAGTTCCAGGCCCAGCACTTTATCGATCTCTTCGCTCTTGGCCGTCAGCATAATAATCGGCACCGAGGATTTGAGCCTGATACGCTTGCAGACTTCAAAACCGTCCAGGCGCGGCAGCATACAATCCAGCAAAATCAGGTCCGGATCTTCATCCAGTGCCAGTTGCAGCGCCGCAGCTCCATCATAGGCCTTGAGAATTGTATAACCCTCACGCGATAAATTCTCTTCCAGGATATCAACAATATTGGGCTCATCATCAACAACTAGTATCTTCAGATCCATAAATCCCTCTTCTGTCAGGTAAATTAAAGTTTATTGACTTATTAAGTGATTATATCACAATGCAGCAGCTCTATAAGCAGTCAGCTCATCTGTAAAGTCATACCCGAACCAACCCTCAGGCTGCTGACCTTTAGTCAGACTGCTGACGCAAGCTGAGCAAATTTGACGAAGGCACACGGTATGGATCCGGTACGCCTTCGTTAAGAAAACTCGAGTCTAGTGCTCAGCTCCGCCTACCAGTTCGATATCATCTTCGTATTCGATGATGGCTTCGAGGGCTGCCCGCAGAGCTCTGCTGATATCCTCCATCGCCATCGATGGTGTCTCACGGCGCGAAACCGCCTGCTCCGGTATGAACGGTACATGGATAAAGCCGCCGCGTGCCTGGGGCAGTTCCTTATCGATCAGATAGAGAATCCCGTACATAATATGATTACAGACGAAAGTGCCCGCCGTATTGGAAACGGCAGCCGGGATTCCGATGTCCTGAATCGCCTTAACCATTGCCTTGATGGGAACAGTAGCAAAGTAGGCCGCCGGGCCATCGGCGAAAATGGGCTGGTCTATCGGCTGATTGCCCTCATTGTCCGCGATTCTGGCATCATCAACATTGATTGCGACCCGCTCGGGGGTGATCTCAAAGCGGCCACCGGCCTGACCAACTGCTAACACGACATCCGGCTGCTCACGGCACATCGCTGCCGCCACCACTTCGATGGCCTTGCCGAACACGGTCGGAACCTCAATCTTGACTACTTCTGCCTTAAGGCCTGTTACATCGACATGCTTGACTGCTTCCTGGGCCGGGTTGATACTGTCTCCGCCAAAGGGATCAAATGCTGTCATTAAAATTTTCATGGATACCTCCTTAGTGTTGTAAAATCTTTGAAGCAATTTTCCGGATTTGGCTTCCGGATTTTGGTTTTATCTGTTGATGCGGAATTTCGATCTCGAATACTCTGCTGTCACCCAGAATCTGCTGTCACTAGAGCTGTCACTAGAAAACAATTATATTATACAAAAAAGAGGACCTCTTCTACAGAGTAAATTGCGAGAATATAAGCATAAATATGGGAAATATTCAAAATTTTAAGGCCAAGCAGGCCGTTGATATTAGCAGCCGCGGCGTCTCAACTCATGGTAAGATATGTCTGAATCGGAAACGGAGAGATAATTGATGGAGAGGAAAGTTCTGGTTATATCCGGCGGCTCAAGCGGAATCGGACTCGCCACTGCAACTTATTTTGCCGAACGCGGCTTCCAGGTCTATGATCTGTCACGCCGCGGCGGTGCACCGGCGGAGATCTGCCGCCATATAGCTTGCGATGTCAGCTCCGTAGACCAAGTCCGGAGTGCTATTGAGCAGATCACACAAGAAGCAGGCAGAATCGATGTCTGCGTTGCCAATGCCGGCTTCGGCATTGCCGGCAGCCTGGAAGGAACCGCTGACCGGGATGCCAAGCGCCAGATGGAGATCAATCTGCACGGCGCTCTGCGTTTGGCCCAGGCTGCGCTCCCCGCACTGCGGGCAAGCCGGGGCCGTCTGATCGCCGTCTCCTCTGTAGCTGGCAGAATCGCGATTCCCTACCAGTCTTGGTACAGTGCCTCCAAAGCCGCACTCCTATCCGCCTTTCTAGCGCTCGACAATGAGATCAGAACAACCGGCGTGCGGGCCTTGACCGTACTGCCGGGAGATACCGCCACCCCCTTTACGGACAACCGCATTCATAATCAGGACGATCCCGGCTGCTACGGTGACAAAGTCCGCAGCTCCGTTACCAAAATGGAGGCAGATGAACGCAAGGGCAAGTCACCACTCTCTGTGGCCAAGGTCATCTGGCGTCTCGCCAATCACCCGAACCCTCCGCCTCAGACAGTCATCGGTTGCTCCTACAAATTGCTCAGTTTGCTTTACAAGCTCCTGCCGCTCCGCCTCACCAATTGGGTAGTCGGCAAACTATACAGCTGAATAGACTTTAATCTCTGATCTTATCTGCGCTTGTCGGCAGAATATCGCAATTTAGCAACGGTCTGCTATTCCCGGTTTGCACCAAAAGCCCGCTGGTTCTCTGCGACCGGCAATATGCTATTGTATAGCTATGACTAAAGAAGAGACTGGACACCAATTCATTGAACATCCCTTGCCGCCGCTGTATGACGAGGACAGCCGTATTCTGATCCTCGGTAGCTTCCCTTCGATCAAAACCAGAGAGGCAGGCTTTTTCTACGGCCATCCGCAGAACCGTTTCTGGCCAATGATGTCCGCCCTGCTACAGATCGTTCCGCCGCTCACAGCAATTGATTCGGAACGCACCGGCAAGATCATGCTGTCTCGCGGCATCGCTATCTGGGACAGTATCGGCGCCTGTGAGATCATAGGTAGCAGTGACAGCTCGATTCGCCATGTGGTGCCAAATGATTTTGAGCAGATCTTCGCTACAAGCAAAATCAGCCATATCTTCTGCAACGGCGCCACAGCATATCGGTATTACAAGAAATACCAACCGCTGCGCCCGCAGATAAAAGTTCGGAGAATGCCCAGCACTTCCCCGGCCAATGCAATCAAGTCACTGGATGCCTTGATCGCAGATTGGTCCGTCATCCTGGATTATCTCTAGCCGGCTGCTTGGCGGCACTTTTTGCTAAAATTGGACTATGATTGATTTTATTTGTAGTGATTGTCTGCAAAAGGTCTCTGCCGTCCAGGCCGGTTATCGCTGTAACTGCGGCGGTCTCTGGCAGCTGGAGGCTACAGGGAAGACTGATACTATCGAGCCGTTTAGCCTGGATCGGATTCAACGCAGCAACCCCGGATTGGCCAGATACGCTCCCTTTCTACCGCTGCCGGCAGAGACACTAATCAGTCTGAGCCGGCAGGAGAGTCAGACTCCTTTGTTGCAACTAACGCCGGATCTATGTGTCAAAAATGAATCCGCGTTGCCCAATGGTTCTTTCAAAGATCGTGGAGCATGGGCAGTGATAGCCTTCGCCATGCAGAAAGGGGTTACGAGTATCGTCCAGGACAGCAGTGGCAATGCCGGTCTTAGTGTAGCCGCCTATGCCGCCCAAGCCGGCCTACCCTGTGAGATCTATGTGCCGGAGAGTACCAACCCGGGCAAGATCGCAAAGATTGAAGCTGTAGGCGCTGCCGTTCATATCATACCCGGCTCGCGTGATCACTGCGCCGATGTTTTGCGGGCACGGCTCGATTCCGCTGATACCATAGCCAACTCCAACCATCCCCGTCTGTTCTATGCCAGCCATGTCTACCAGCCTCTGTTCATCCAGGGCGTCAAAACTATCGTATATGAGCTGTTTGAACAAAGGCAGAAGATGCCGCAGCATATTTTCTTACCTGTCGGTAACGGCACTCTGTTGCTAGGACTGATCCGGGGGCTGGAAGATCTGCGCGCCGCAGGACTGCTAGCCCGTTTTCCCAAGCTAATTGCCGTTCAGAGTGCCAACTGCGCACCACTCGCTACCGCCTGGGAAAAAAAAGAGAATTCACCTTGTCCCATCAGCACCAAGCCAACACTGGCTGACGGTATCGCCATCGCCCGCCCCGCCCGCGGGCGCGAGCTATTGGCACTGACCGGAAAATACCGCATCAGCTGGCAGCAAGTAGGCGAGGATGCAATCGAACAAGCAGGTCAGAAGCTCCGGCACTATGGACTAGCTGCTGAACCAACCGCCGCTGCTGCTTTTGCCGCTTACAGCAAATTTTGCAGTCTCCACGGAACACCGCCGGATACGCTGATCCCTGTGACCGGAAACAACTTTGAAATAATTTGAAATAAGATCTTAATGCGTCTTAGAACGCCCTGGCGGCAGATCTAACGGCAAAGCATGATAGAATGGAAATAGTAAACATTACTTATAGGAGGAGAGGTACCGGTTTTTCTGTACTTAAGCGGTGCCTATATTATTATATGAAAAAATATCTGATCCTTCTGCTAGTGGTCTGCCTGAGTTTCAGTTTTATCGGTTGTAAGAAAAAAGCTGAAGAAACGGATCCTCCCGAGATGACAGACACGGAGCAGGTACAGACAAGTAGTGAATTAGCGACTGAAGCCACTACAACAAATTTACCTGGAACTGAAACCGCAGCTCCAACGGAGACAGAAGCAGAGCCAACCGAAACCGAACCACCCTTGCCGAGCGGTGATGTCGAACCACTGTTCCCGGACCGTTATCCTATAGCGGCTATGACTAATAACACAGCCGCAGCCAGACCACAATCAGGGCTTTCCAAAGCCAAGCTGATTTACCAGATGATGACTGAGGCCAGGACTACCAGGCTGTTGATGCTGCTCGATGCCACCGAAGGAGTAATCGGCCCGGTAAGAAGCGCCCGGCCGGCCTATCTGGATCTGGTAGCCCAGCACCAGGCTTTTTATGTTTACGCCGGCAATTACAGAGTCATCGAGGCCAGCCCGGTCAAAAATAATATTCGCATTCTCGATGCGCTCAAAGGTCATTACGGCATATATTATCGCGCAACACACCGCAAATCTCCGCATAATCTCTATACGACTCTGGAAGCTGCTTACAAAAGAGCTGAGAAAATATACGGCAGCATTACACCGTCAAAACCAGTGCGCGGTCTCTATACCAGAAGTGAATTCTTGCTGCCGGCCGGGGGTGAACCGGCGACCAAGCTCAAATATAATTTCTCCGATACTAAAGAAGCTTTCAAATATAATGAAAAAACTCAAACTTATCGTAAATACAATGACGGTCAAGTTCTGGTCGATGAGCAGACCAAAAAAGACCTGCAAATTGCCAATATTATTGTTTTGCACCGGCCGCACGGTCTGATGCCGAACGGGGTTCACAATAAAATCAACTGGGTTGACCAAGCTGAGGCTACTTACCTGACCGGCGGCAGAAAATATACTATTACTTGGAAAAAGGCTTCCCACACCGATCCAATTATTTATTATCTGGATGGTGAGGAACTGGTCTTGAATCCGGGTTTAACCTGGATCATCGTTACCGATGATCGTGCCTTGAATACAGTGAGCTATGAATAATAGACAATTATTCACAACAGTGACAGCTGAAGCCGGCTCAAGGGTATTTTTGCCCCTTGAGCCGGCTTAAAACATCATACATGTATCTTTATTGGTCGGAGGCGCCGATATTTAAGGGTCGGCCCTCATAGCTCATGCTGTGTGTAGAACTAACTTCGCCGTCTATGATCGTACAGACCTCCCAGAGCGTGCCTTCCTCATTAGGCACATTAAAGACAATTGGTGGTTCGTCGAGGATATTCAAGTAAACTCTCACCTCAGCATTTGAATTAGCCAGATCCCAGGCATCACTCTTTTTGGCCGTATTGGTAAAGTCATGGACATAGAAGGTGTAGGGCACACCGGCTCGCGGGGTGAAAATTGTGATGCTTTCTGAGCCGTAGCTACTGTCGCTTTGTGACGTCATCAAAGCCTCGGGATAGTCTCTGCCACTGCCAAAATTGAGGTTAGGTTCATAGGCAAAAATGTGGAACCTCTTGTCACCGTCAGTCAGGGGGGCTGTAGCATGTAAATCCAGATCGGCAGGCTTTGCACCCCAGTCCAAGATGACAGCGATCTGGCCCATCTCTGACGGCGGTTGATTGGTGCCTTTGGGTGTCAGGTAGATAACGCCCAGGTCTGTAACAGCACGCTCCTCTACAGGGAAAGCCTCCACATGGTAAGTCTCATAACCGTCAGCCACGATGTCAAAGGCTTGCATAGTATCTGAATCCGGCTTATCTCGGGCCATATCTACCCAGATGATGAACTCACCCTCAATCTTGGCCAATAAGTCTTCCGGGTAGGGCCAGTCGAAAATTTGGGAATCACCCGGAATACCGGACAGCCAGATTATATTCTCCAAACTGAAGGAAGATACGGGCTGCTTGGTCACAGCATCGTAGACAAAACCGGTAAACCCACACCGACCCTTTCTTGGAGTGAAGGGAGTATGACCGGGGATAGTAATCACATCATCGCCCGGAGCCGGTTTGACGGGCTTAGGCTCCGGGGTCGGTTCTATTATGCCCGGTGTTGGCGCCGGACTTGGCGTTGGTGCTGTCTTTGTCGGTTTGAGATAGACAATACCTGCGTCCGTAACCTCACCGTGCCTAACTGTTAAAGAACCCAATTCGACTGACTCGTAGCCATCAGCTGAGATAACGAGTTTGTCGACAATATCCTCTGAATCATTGGTCACCCAGATAATGAACTCACCCAGCAGTTGGGCATAATAGCTTTCCGGCGGCGGGTAGAAAACATCAAAATTGAACTCTCGATCCTTAAAGAACATGTCTATAGAAAAGTCCGGTATACGCTCTTTCGTCACATCATCACAGACAAAACCGACGATGCCACTCGTGCCTTCAGGTGGAGTGAAAGGCGTATGCCCGGGCAACCTGACGATGTCTGCATTCTCAGCCTCCAGGTATATATTCAGATCTGTTATTTCACCACTCAGCACTGTAATGCTGGGTATCTCATACGATGTATAGCCTCGCGCCTCGACAACAAAGTTCGAGATTTCTGCTTCCTGTCCCGCTTCAACCGGTATGCGGGCGAAAAACTCACCCATCAACCGGGCATCTGAGGACTCAGGATAGGGATAGGCGTAATCGAGTGTGACCACTTCTCCATCCGGAGCAGTAAAGCTAATTTTAAAGAGGGCAATAGCGCTCTCCGTCTCTTGATCGCGGATGAAACCTGCTATACCACCCTGTCCAGCTTCCAGCTGGAAGGGCGTGTGGTCCGGCAGCTCAATAATGTCCGGTCTCGGTGCGCTGGGTGTAGGAGGTCCGGGATAAGGTGTAAGACTGGGATCAGGAATCACTTCGCCCGGCGGCACCTCAGGTAGTTCACCCTTCTTGGCATAGTCTGAAACCAGGGCAGCATTGACAACGGGGATCAGATTCGTGCCGTCCGTAGTAAAGGTATCTGTTTCCTCCTTTAGGATAGCCTTGACTTGGGAAGCAGTATATTCAGGATGGGCACCATAGATCAAGGAGGCAACACCGGCAGCCATCGGTGAGGCCATAGAGGTGCCGGGCTTGTTCTCATAGCCATTATTAGGCACAGTGCTGAAGACATCCGTGCCGGGTGCAGCTACATCAACCAGGCTGCCGTAATTCGAATAGCCGCTGAGTTGGTAAGCATATTTGATGCGTTCATCTACATTATCATCATATTCAATCGGTGTATTCTCAATAGCCCCGACAATTACCGTATGACGACGAGCCTCATCGGTGCCGGTCATGATCCTATTCATGGCAAAAGCCGAGGCATCTTCAGTTTCATTGCCGGCTGCCTTGAAGACAAGAAAATCATAGCCTAAGCTTTCAAGACGCAGACAGAGATCACCATAAGCCTGCGTCTCAATATACTCGTGCTTGCTGCCCGGTGCTGTGGGTTCGGAATCGCCAACACTGTAGTTGATCACTCGGCAGCCCTGTTCAACCAGGGTAGTTAGCGTTATCTCAAGCTCGAAGGAGGTCGTCACATTCCAGAGATCGAGCTCACCTGTGTCTTCTTCCACTTCCATATGCCAGTAATGGAAAAAGTAGGGTTTCGTCTGCCAATTCACACCTGCACAGCCGATGTCATTATCGCCCTGAGCTGAAATGATCCCAGTGACATGTGTTCCGTGCTCTTTCCCGCCATAGTAGTTAGAGCCCGGTGACTTGTCCGACTTGGTGTAATACAGCTCCATATCATCCAGGCTTTCCAGTGTATATGTGGGAAAGAGATAGATATTTGAGCGGTCAACATTGAGGTCTTCATGATCGTATTCAAGGCCGCCGTCAGCTATGCCGACGGAAATCGGCGTAAATGAATCTATATCTTTCCAGACGAGGGGCGCGCGGATAACTTCCAGGCCCCAGTTATTGCCGTCGGGATTTTCAAGATCCCAAGAGTCGAGCAAAGCATCATTCGGATAGAGCTGAATTTCGGATCGATCATAAACATAATTGTACTGAGCCGTCAGAACCTCCGGCCTGGCCCGCAGATCCTCTAAGATAGCAGCTATCTCATCTTCACTGGCCTTGTCATAGCGGATTTGGTAGCGGGAAATTGCCGTGATTTCGCCAACTATTTTGCCGCCTGTTTCTGTGGCTAGACCTTCGGCTATTGAACGGTCAGCGCCCATATCAAGCGACACCAGTATTTCATTAATCAGGGCATCTGTAGATAATTCGCCGTCTGTGACTTTTTTGATCTTGGTTCGGTCAGGCAGGGCAGAAATACCTGAGGCATAGAGCAAATTGAAAGGCATGGGTTTGGAGGTGCCGAACATGGTCTTCACTGTAATGTATAGCGTGTGGTTGCCAAGTTTGGCATTGGCATCTGTGCGCTGCCAAGGTCCACGCTCTTTAGATGATTTATTTATAGCTGTGTCAAGGCTGAGCTTAGGTAGCTTGCCTTCCTTGCTGAACATGCCGCCCTTAATATCTTCTAGTACCGTATAGGCATCAGGATCTTCAGGATCTTCAGGATCTAAGGCATAACGAACCTCTGTGATTAACTGATTGGTCTTAACTGATAAGGACAAATCGTCAATACTGCCATCCAGCGTCTGTCGCGTACCGTCAAGGATGATTTTCGGTTTTAACGGCAAAGAGTAAATAAGGAAACCAGCAATTAACAGGATCAGAACACCTAGTATTGATAGAGCCACAATGAGACCCTTTTTCTTCTTCTTAGCCGGCCGAGCCGGAACTGCTGGCCCAGGGAATTGTGGGTAAGGAGTCATGCCCGGACCGGGAGCCTGCGGCGGCACCTGTCCCCACTGTGGAGGGACCGTCTGCCCGGAGAATTGCGGGGGCGGGACTACCCTCGGATCGGGAATCTGTGACGGTGTCTGTCCCCTCTGCGGTGGAGTTGCTTGTCCGGGGAATTGTGGTTGATGGGCCTGCCCGGCCTGTGACGGTGGCATCATGCCCGGCCCGGCACTGGGAGGCGGTACCAGCTGCTGCCCGCAATTGATGCAAAAGCGCATTCCCTCTTCATTGTTAAAGCCGCAATTACTGCAATACATATATTGGCTCCTTCCTCTGCTCTGACACCCGGGGTCAGTCGCAGATATCTCCTAAATTCATTATCTGCAATCTGCAGGGGTAGGCTGAGATCAGCTGACCCTGACCGGCACAGTTTGACATGAGTCGGGAGATTGGGTTTAAGACTAAGACGCCGGCATTAAAAAAGCACCTGTTTGGCGTACAATATTAGCGTAATTTAGCTCACCCTGCATATGCCTTCTAACCTATCAAATTCGTCCGGCTAATTAACTTGATATTTAAAAGTCTAGCACACCAAAACTTACAGCTCAAACCAGGTAATGTAAATTATAGGCTAGGAGTGGAGCTTGTCGTAGTCTTTGGTCGGGGTGAGCTGGGAAATCAGGATACCGGCCAACATCAGAAGACAGCCGAACATTTCCCGCTTGGACATGACCTCGCCCAGAATCAGCCAGCCAAAAATGACGGACAAGGTAGACTCTTGGGATGTGATCAGAGAGGCCTGTGTAGGCGGCACTTTCTGCAGACCGATTACTTGCAGTGTAAATCCGACACCGGAAGATAGGCCGCCTGAATAAAGAATCGGCAGGGCGGCATCCTTGATCGCATTGAGATTGGGCGTCTCGAAAATAAACATCGGTGCTATCGAGAGCAGGCCGGTCACAATAAATTGTGTTGAAGCCAGCGTCACACCATCCACAATCGGTGAGTAATGATTAATGATCAAAATATGAAAAGAATAGCAAAAGGCGCCCAACAGCAGATACAGGTCTCCTTTAGCAATAGTAATATTTTCTGTGATGCTCAGAAAATAAAAACCGAATACAGCCAGAAAAACCGACAGCCAGTCAGCGATTCTGGTTTTGTGGCGTAGGAAAATTCCAACCACAGGGACCAGTATTACGTACATAGCTGTAATAAAGCCTGCTTTGCCGGTAGTTGTGTACTGAATACCGTGTTGTTGCAGGCTGCTGGCCACAAAGAGCATGCTACCGGCAAAAATGCCGCCGTACAGTTGGGGCCGGCGATCATACCAGGGCAGATCTTCAATGCGGCTGACACCTCTAATCTCCAGCAATTCATCCATCTCAATCTTGCTGGTGTGACCGCTTTTGCGCATAAAGTAAATCACCGGCAGGAGGATCGTGCCGCCCAGCAGCATGCGGACCCCATTATAAGTAAAAGGGCCGATATGCTCCATACCTGTCTTCTGCGCAATAAAGGACGCGCCCCAGATTACTGCCGTGATAACGAGCAGGAACAAATGCAGATAAGGCTTTTTCTGTTTCGTGACTTTGTTTTGATTTGAATTGTCCATATTGCTGCCGTGAAGATCTAATCCTTAATCCGTATTTTCTTCAGAATGCCGATTCAAAGAATTATAGCTGAGATTAACTAAAACCGCCAGGAGGAAGTTTCTTGAGATTGAGCTTCGTACATAGCGCGGTAAATACCGTTCATAGCAATCAATTGGTCATGAACACCCTGTTCAGCGATGCGACCTTGGTCAAGGACGATGATCTGATCAGCATGGCGGATGGTTGAGAGACGATGAGCAATAATCAGAGTAGTCCGGCCCTCTTCCAGGCGACGCATGGCACGCTGGATGGCGCTCTCGGTCTCGGAGTCAATACTGGAAGTGGCTTCATCCAGCACAAGAATGCGAGGATTGTGGGCCAGAGCGCGGGCGAATGAGATCAGCTGGCGCTCACCCGAGGAAAAACCTGCGCCTTTCTCAATTACTTCGGTGTCAAGACCATGTTCCAATCGCTCTAAGAACTGATCACCGCCAACTTCACGCAAAGCTCTTTCGGCATCCGCACGGCTGATACTCGCCCGGTTCAAAGTGATATTAGACAAGATCGTGCCTGTGAATAAAAAAGGATCTTGCAACACAATGGCCATCTGGCGGCGAAAGCTCTTATAATCCAGTTCAGCCAGTGGTTCACCCTCAAACAGAATCCTGCCCTGTTGAGGCTGGTAGAAAGCAAAGAGCAGATTCATGATTGTACTTTTGCCGGAACCGGTCTGACCTACGAAGGCAACAGTCTGCCCAGGGGCGACTTCGAAAGAAATATCCTTGAGAACAGCCTCTTCCTTATAGGCAAAGGTGACATTCTCAAAAGCAATTCTCCCTGTAGAACTAGGTGCTATCCTGGTTCCCTCATGGACTGTTTCCAGATCCAGCAGTTCAAAAATATGGTCGGCTGCGCTGCGTGCCCGTTCCAGATCACCAACTCTGGTCATGGCATTGTTAAGCTGGTTAAATAAGATCAGCATATAGTCAACAAAAACATAGAGAGTTCCGATCGGTACCCAATAGGCTGCTGTCAGATGTCCGAAACCAAAGTACAGCAGAACCGCGGCCAGCATCAGATACTGTATTGTCTGAGTGGCATTGAAAGCACTGTAGCTAAACAGTTTGGTCATATTCCGAGACTGTTCATATACCTGATCGGAAATAATGCTAAATTCCCGGTAGATCTGCTTTTCTTTGCCCAAACTGGAGATAACTTCCATCGCTTGTATATTCTCATTGAGATTGCCGTTCAGTTCGCTCAGCTTGCTGCGGTAAGTCCGGTTGAACTTGGCTGATTTAACCTTAAAGTCCCGAAAGAGAAAGTACATGATCGGGACAGATGTCAAAGCAATCAGGATCAGAAAAGGATCGATCAAAGCCAGGCTGACATAGATACCGAGAGCATAAATGCCGGCCATCATGAACTGGGCCAATACTACCTGGTACAGAATCCGAACCGCTTTAGTATCATTTGTGATACGTGACACAACTTGACCTGCCGGCAACTGATCAAAGAACTCGATCGGCAGTTTCTGTACATGTGAAAAGGCATCCAGCTGCATCTTCATAGCTATTTTATTGGCGGCCTTGTGCAGCAGTAAGGTACTGAAATAGCGCATGACCGCCGAAAGTAGAACCGTTCCCAGATAAGCAGCCAGAATCAGGATCAGGAAATTAGCCCTGAGTTTAGCTCCTGCGCGCAGTTCATTATCGAGCAGATACTTGACCAGATACGGGGCCAACAGGCTGCTGGCAACGGTTAAGCCGGTTACCAAAAGCCCTTGCAGGAGAGTGGTTTTAGCGCTTAGACTGTATTTGAGCAGGCGGCTTTGCCGTGATTGCCCTTGCTTGGTTTGAGACTTAATTTGTTTCAAAGCACACCCCCCTTTTCTGTCCGAGATCTCCTTTTGCTGTCGGCGACGGAATTTGTTTATCTTGTTCTAACTTTTGTCTCTCATACTGTCTTTGATACCAGCCGCCGGCAGCTAACAGCTCCTCATGTGTGCCGCGCTCAACAATCCGTCCCTCATCAAGCACCAGAATAAGATCAGAATGCATAATCGCGGAAATCCGATGGGAGCTGATCAGAGTAGTTCGCCCTGCTCTTTCCTTTTTCAGCGCTTCCAAGATCGTCTCTTCCGTATTAGCATCCACTGCGGACAGACAGTCATCCAGGATTAGGATTTCAGGATCTTTCATCAGAGCACGGGCAATAGTAATGCGTTGTTTTTGACCACCGGAGAGCGCAATGCCCTTTTCGCCGGCCAGAGTGTCCAGGCCATCCGGCAGCTGAGTCAGATCCTTGCGGAAATCTGCCAGATCAATGGCTTTTTCAAGGGAAATCCCGGTCGCTGCATCTGTTGCAGAAGCACAACCCGGGGCGACCGTTGCTTCCGTTTCCAGAGCAGCGAAACCCAGAGAATTATCAGGATCAATGACCGGACGAAAAGATATCTGCGGTACTTGTTCCGGCTCGGCTGACAAAACAGCTCCCTCCGGGGCACCAAGTTCAATATTAGATCTGATTGTGCGTGAAAAAAGGAAAGGCTGCTGCGGCACATAACCGATTGCAGCTCGGATACTGCGCCGGGAATATACTTCCAGAGGTTGACCGCCTAACAAAATTCGTCCTTCTTTCTGCGGGTAAAAACGTAAGAGCTGCTTAAGTAAAGTGGTTTTTCCGCTGCCGACTTTCCCCACCACACCCAAAGTCCCTCCGGCCGCCAGCTCAAAGTCAAGCTGCTGCAATGCCGGTTGCTCTTCACAGGGATAGGTGAAGCTGACTTGCTCAAATCTGATCGAGCCGCCACCCGGGTAGTCTACGGCTTCAGGGTCGAAGCTTACATCTTCTCGGTAGGACAGCAGCTCCTGTATTCTCTCCATTGAAGCCGAAGCCTGCTGGGAAACATTGATAAACTCGCCCACCGCCAACATCGGCCAGTTCAGCATATCCAGATAAAAGAGAAATGAGACGAGGCTGCCCAGACTGAGCTCCTGTCTGGAGATCAGATAAGCGCCATAAGCTAAGGCCACGGTATGACTGATGCCTGAAACTGAGCGGGAGATCGGCCCAAATAAAGCACTCATTCGTACCAGCGCTATATTTTTGTCGTACAGATTTTGCGCCTTCTGTAGGAAGTCCCTTATTTCTTCTTCGCCTTTGTCGAAAGCGCGAATAACACGCACACCGGCTACATTTTCCAGCACTTTATCATTCATCTCATCAAAGGCCTGTTGGGCAGCATAAAAGCGATTGTAAAGAGCCTCGCCAATCAGCTTGGAAAAGTAGATCAAAAGAGTCAGTGGCAGAACCGCTGCCAGTGTCAGCTTCCAGGATATAGCAATAACCATAATCAGAATCAGGGCCAGAGGGTACAAAGTTGAGTCGAGCAGCGTCATCATCCCGTAACCGGCCATCTCGGAGATGGTATCCACATCATTAGTGGCCTTGCCCATCAGACTGCCGGTTGAATTCTTGGCAAAAAAAGGCGGGCTCTGCCGCAGATATTTAGTCACCAGCAAACGCCTGGTTGCCCGGCCTATTTCATCGCCACCCAAAAAGATCAGATATTGCCAGATATAGTTGAGCAGATATAGTAAGCCGATCACCACGACCAAAACCACTATATAGCTATAGAAGGTGTTGAGGTGAATCCTGTCTGTTGCGATTAGATCAGCCAAATAACCGATTGCCCACGGTGGTATCAGCATCAGAACATCGTTCAGAGCAACAGCTAGTGTGCCCAGGATATAGGTTTTCCCGAAATCGCGTAAAAACCAGGAAAATTGATCGAATAACTTTTTCAATCTTCTATTTTGACGAAGGCATCATCCGTCACTATCAATTTCACATTTTGGTGCAGCTGCAGAATAGAAATCGGACAGCGGGGGGTGACCTCGCCTCGCAAAAGGCCATAGACCGCATCTGCTTTCTGTGCGCCGGAAACCAGCATCAGAATACATTTGGCACTCATGATTCCACGCATACCCATGGAGATCGCAAAACGCGGGGTTTCAGCCGGATCAGCGAAAAAGCGGGAATTTACTTCAATTGTGTTGGCTGTCAGCTCCGCTTTATGTGTTTGGGCCGTGAAATAGTAGTCATGAGGTTCATTAAAAGCAATATGCCCGTTCTCTCCCACTCCCAAGACCTGCATATCAGTTCCGCCCAGGAAGTCAATCAGTGCATCATACATCTCGCAGCAGGCATCGATATCTGATGCCATGCCGTCCGGAATAAAGGTCAGTTCCGGATCGATATTGATCTTGCTAAAAAAATTGCTGTCCATGTAGTAGCGGTAGCTTTGTTCATGTGTGCACGGCAAACCGCAATACTCGTCCAGATTGATCGTTGTGACTTGGGAGAAGTCCAGTCCCTCTTCCCGATGCTGACGCACCAGCTCACGATACATACCCAGAGGCGTAGAGCCGGTGGCCAGACCCAATACAGAATCCGGTACCAGACGGACCTGAGCCGCAACCAGACGGGCCGCATACAAGCTCATGGCTTCATAGTCTTTAACCCTAATGACTTCAATCATATTAAAATCCCCCTCTCATTGACTGCTGGATATACATCCGGTTATTATGCTACAGACTGCGGCAATAATAGCATGAATATCCTATCAGGATTTTGGTCTTCTGCCGCAGTATATCGCCCGCACATCCGGACTAAGTGCTACCTATTGTACAGGTAAGGTATCATTTTTGTCCGATTTCTTGTTCGCAATTCGGACAGATGAAAGTTTTGCCGTTAAGTTTTGCCATCTTGGATGCCATAGTGCTGCCGCAATAGGGACAGGAGCAGAATTTCAACCGCAAATAGAAACCAACCAAAAAGACCGCCAGTCCTACCCAGACCAAAAATTTGACTTCCGCCGAATAAAAGCCCAATACAGCGATGGCAGAAGCGATAACATAAATCAGCATGCTAACTCTGACCGCCCAGCGCGGAACAGTTTTTCTTTCTTCAGGCATCTTTTCTGTGTTCCCTTTCATCTTCTCTAGCCAAATAATTCTATTAAAGCTTAGTTATTTATATTAGATGTCCCCTAATTAAGCTACAGACGACAATAGTTTATAATGATCATGTAGTATGTAGCATTCAGTCAAGCTGTGGTGATCCTGATATCATTAACTATCATATTATCCCACTTCTTGCAGAGTAATGACAATAAGAGCAGGCTATACCAGTTGCAAAATCGCAGTTGTGATAAGGGCTGGGAGAGCTAACTAAATATTACGAGGTGATATATATGATGAATGGTCATGCCGGAATCCTGCCCTTTGTCGAGGAAAATTATGAGGTAATCCGGGCATGAGAGCACTGATTCAACGTGTCTCTTCCGCCTATGTTCAAGTAGATGAGCGCATCACAGGCAGTATCGGTAAGGGTTATCTGATTTTGCTGGGTGTCGGTCGTGATGATGACAGCCGTACCTGTGCCAAGCTCTGGCATAAAATCGAGAACCTCAGGATTTTTGAAGATGAAGACGGCAAAACCAATCTGAATTTGGAACAAGTGCAGGGGGAGGTTCTGATTGTCTCTCAGTTCACACTCTTTGCCAATTGTAAGAAAGGAAACCGTCCCAGCCTATATGAAGCTGCGCCGCCCGAGCAAAGCGAGTCACTTTATGAGCAATTCGTTGCCCTGGCTCGAGCCAGTCTGCCGGGCAGGGTAGCAACAGGTGAGTTCGGTGCCATGATGAATGTTCACCTGGTCAATCAAGGACCCTTTACAATTTGGCTGGATACGAACGAAATTTAGACCTGCCACCTGTAATTGAGAATGTCCGGGCACTTGATTAGGTGATTTTAGATTAGTTTTAGGAATTAAAACCCAATCTGCGGCGAGAGACACCTGATGTCCGGTGGTGACGGAAGACCTGTAAAATGTGCCGCCAGGAATTTAGTAGTGGTATAGGTGCTATTTGCGAGCTCCTGCAGGGCAAGATCCCGCTGACTTTCGTCTTCATACACCGCGAAAATTACCGGGCCGGATCCTGTCATCTGGACCATAGCGGCACCGGTGCTTTGCAGTGTTTGTTCCAGTCTGCGCAGCTTGTGATGCAGATCGGTGCGCAGATTGGCAAATACATTGTGGGCATTTCGCCCTAGGCGTGGCAGATCCCTAGCCTCAATCGCCTGTATCACTTGTACAGTGTCCGGTCTTTGCCACGGTTGCGACAACTGATCCAGCTGCCGGTAAGCGCCGGCAGTTGAGACCCGAGCCTCCGGCAGTGCCAGCAGTAACGGCCAAGCGGGCAAAGCATCAAGTACCTCTATCTGCTCGCCAATACCCCTGCATCTGGCAGTACCGCCGATCAAACAGAATGGAACATCAGCTCCGATCAAAGCTGCAGTTTGCAAAAGTTCTTGCTCCGATAAAGGTGTGACTTTAACAATACCTGTGCTTGCCAACAAGTTTAGCGAGCGCAGAACAGACGCTGCATCTGTACTACCGCCACCTAAACCCGCTCCCAGCGGTATCTGTTTGTCAAGCTCAATCCGCAGATCCAATCCTGAAGCAGCAGTTTTTTCACACCAGATTTTGGCTGCCCGCAGTGCGGTATTCTTATCATCAACAGGAACTGCGACATTACTGGTCAGGCTAATTCTGCAAGGCTTTGTGCTGTCCGTGATTTCATTGCCACCGGTAACTTTTTCCTTTAACTCGCAAGAAATTGCTTTTTCTGCCGCGGGCACACAATTGCAAAACAAAGGCGCCACTTCAATCGTGACGCCATCTGCCAGTGAGATCGTTTGCATAATGCTATCGATATTATGATATCCGTCCGCTCGGCGCTCAAGTACGTCCAGGGACAGATTTATTTTCGCAACTGCCTGAGCTCGAACTATTACCGGCGCACAAGCCATCCCGTCATGAAACAGTTTGTGACTTTGAGATACCATCCGCACAGTCCGCATCCCGGTCAAAACGGATTTCTACAACTTTTGTCAGTACGTCTACATAACTAAAGGATACATACTCATCATATGCCGGTGAAACCGGGCAACGCACCGTAAAGACATTTGACGAACAGGTATCCAGATAACCCTCATGAATTATAGTACGCTTCCTGCCACCTTTGGATTTGAGCCAGATTTTACGCCCGATGCGCTCTTCCAGTCCGGTACGACAAATCCTCAGGTCAGATTTCTCGATCAATATTATCACCCCAAAATTCTTATCAAAATCTCGATATTATATAGAAATAATTATACCTGAAAGAGGCTAAAAAATCAAGTGCTGCAACCAGCTGACACACCCCCTGACACACCCCCAAAACCGGCTTGATCCGTATGATCCGCGCAACTCGGTCAGTAAGAATTCGGGTATCATGGGAAACAAAAATTAGCAGAGCGCCGTCTCGACTGTCGTCAAATCTGCCAGGACAGCCCCCGGCACCGTTCCCAATAGGAAGCCCCAGCTGATATAGTGCAAATCTACGGCAGGTCAAAGATGACAAATTATCTCTTGACATGCGAAACGGGCAGTGTCCGATAAAGATGCCAATTCATGCTGTCACTAAGTAGATGATATCGGACTTCTTCTGCCCGTTCCGTCGAGGTGTACTTCCAAAACAGTACTTCCTCCCTTCTTTCGCCCGGATCAGATCTTTTGCCTGCTGCGTCATCCCCACGAATAGGGCAGATTTAGACGACAGAGGTGGTAAGCCAAGCAAATCCTTTGTTGTCAGGATTCTGCACAATTTAAGATCACGAATTGCTTACGATCATGATATGGTTAAGCGCCATCCGGCTTGCAGTCTGTCAAGTTGCGTATCCGCTCGGTTACCCGGCAACTGATGGGCAAGTTCCCTATCTTTTTTGTCTCTGAGAACTTAAGTTCAGCATATCCCAGAGGCAGTATGCTGTCAAGCTTTTAGTTTTGTTTTGCGGGTATTTTTACGTGATGTATCACGGCTTTTCACGCATTAAAATACGATCTGCGCGCAATAATATGCCGGGAATAAAGCCTTTCAATTTATTTAAAGAACCTGATCTTTCTCAAGCTACACTGACATTATTTATTATGAGTAGGTATCATTGTTTTATATTCGCTGCCGGTGATGCATATAGACTAAAATGCTGTTGTTTTTCTTAATCAATAGATAAATAATAACATTAGTTAATGCCTGATTTGCAGTAATAATTGAAAGAACAATGAACGAAAGTTCTATTATATCGGATTTTGTTGCAATTATATTGGATTTTGTTGCAAATTAAAGATTCTACTATAATTTTAAACTTCAATTCGTTGAAATGTTAATTACAAAGTGATATACTTGACGAATGTAAAAAATAAAACGGAAATGGGGGAACTATATGAGTTATATACGTCAACTCAGAAAGCAACATCATATTACACAGGCTCAGCTTGCAGAGAAGCTGAATGTCACTCAAACTTCGGTCAGTCAGTGGGAAAGCGGTCGCAATTTCCCTGATATCAAGACAGCGCGTAAATTGGCTGACTATTTTGGTGCCAGTCTTGATCAGATATTAGCGCCTCATTCCAAATCCAAAGATGGCAAGGATTCTCACATGCCCTACATATATGCGGATTCTCCTTACCATCAGGGAGTAAATGTCAACAAGGTCGGCGAGCTGGAGATGAAGCGCCGGCTGATCGATGTATTTGACCATCTGTCTTTAACTGCTAAGACCAGGATCTTAGAGCGGGCGGAGGCTTATCTGGAAGTTGAACTATTTGAGCGTGAGAATAAATTAAAGAATAATTTTGGTGACAATGAAAATTCACCTCAGGATTCTGTTCCCCGCACTTAGAAGAATCGGATATATTTGACAAAAACAGCACGGAAAGTATTCCCTGCTGTTTTTGTCCTGAGATCATGTTTTGATTTCGCGATCTTAACGGTCTGACGGAGATTAAGATTGGATATTGTCTGATTATTCGCTATACTATTAGTTGGTAATTCTATTATGATCTAATTTAGTCAAAAACGATATTTTAGCTGGAGGTTACAATGAGAATTTCAAACAGAATGCTGGCCATGCAGGCTTCACCCATCAGACGTTTGGTACCTTTTGCCGACGCTGCCAGAAAACGCGGCATCAAAGTTTATGGACTCAATGTCGGACAACCCGATATCGAGACACCGCCTGAGTTTATGGATGCCATCCGCAATGCCGAGATCAAAGTTCTGGCTTATGCCAACTCAAAGGGAGATCCTAACTTGGTCAAGGCTACATCCGACTACTATAAAAGAATCGGTCTTCCCTATGAGCCCGAAGACATCATTATCACTAACGGCGGCAGTGAAGCTCTGATGTGGGCTTTCATCGCTGTGGCAGATGTTGATGAAGATATTCTGGTTCCGGAACCCTTTTATACCAACTACCGCAGTTTCGCTGCTCCTTATGCTGTTAATATCAAGCCGCTGACCACTTATGCTGAAAACGGCTTCGCATTGCCCTCTGAGGCAGAGATCGTGTCCAAGCTGACCGACAAGACTCGTGCCATTGCCCTATCCAATCCGGGCAATCCTACCGGTGTGGTCTACACCCGCAAGGAAGTGGAAATGCTGGCCAAGATCGCCAAGGAACATAATCTCTTTATCATTGCTGATGAAGTATATCGCGAGTTTACTTATGAAGGACTGGAAGCCACCAGCTTTGGTGAGATGACCGATATCCTTGACCGTGTGATTATTGTTGACAGTGTATCAAAGCGCTTCTCCGCCTGCGGTGCACGTATCGGTTCTCTGGCCACCAAAAATAAGGAGCTGCCGGAGCAGATCCTGAAGCTCGGCCAGAGCAGACTGTGTGCCCCGACGCTGGAAATGATCGGTGCTACCGCTCTCTATCATCTGGATCCCTCCTACTTTGATCCGATCCGCGAGCGCTACCAGAACCGTCGCGATGTTCTGTGTGATGGGCTGGCTGCTATTGATGGTGTCATGTGTAAGAAGCCGATGGGCGCTTTCTACGCTATTGCCAAGCTGCCTGTGAAGAATGCAGAGGACTTCGCCAAATGGATGCTGACCGATTTCAACGACAATAATGAAACCGTCATGGTTGCTCCGGTCGAAAACTTTTACCAGACACCGGGTATGGGCGTCGATGAAGTGCGTGTTGCCTATGTCTTGAATACAGAGGATCTGAAACGTGCAGTTGAGATTCTGGATAAAGCTCTGAAAGTATATCCCGACCGTGCCTAAGATTTTATCAAGCTAGCTCTTATATCTAAAGATCAGCCGGCCTGTTGTTAGAAAAACGGGCCGGCTTTTTCATATCAGTCAGCAGATAAATTTCACAACGATAATGGCTCTTATGATCTGCTATATTTCATTTAACATTGCTTACATATTGACTCAATATAGCTTTGCCCCTCTGCAGCTCCGACTTCGACGGCACTTTGGCTTCCGGCAGACGATACTGCAGACCTAATTTGGCATAAGTACCTACTCCCAGTCTATGATAAGGCAGAAGTTCTACTTCAGTTAGATTAGGCAACGATTGTAAGAAGTCCCCGGTTTGGCGGAGAATGGCTTCGTCATCATTGATACCCGGGATCAATACCATGCGGATGATCAATTGTAGCGGTAAGCCGCTATCCGAAACCCTGCGAATATTCTCCAGTATTTTCTGATTATCTTGTCCGGTATAGAACTTATGTTGCTCCGGATCAATATGTTTGAGATCGGCATAGAGGATATCCAGATGGGGCAGAACTTTCTCCACCACCGGCCAAGAATGACAAAGGCTGGACTCCATAGCTGTAGATATACCCAATTTGCGTGTTCCGGCTGCGACATCCGTTACAAATTCAGCCTGACATAAAGGCTCACCACCGGAAAAGGTAATGCCGCCGCCGGAATGAAAGAAAAAGATCTCATCCTTGATTATCTCGTCCAGTAATTCGTCGGCGGTCACAGTATAGCCGTAGCTGACAGCATTCGTTTCCGTAATGCCCGGTAGCCAGCCCTCAGGGGTGGAGCACCAGGCACAGCGCAGCGGGCAGCCTTTGAGAAAAATTACAGTGCGCAGTCCCTCGCCGTCATGAATTGAAGAGCGCTCAAGGCGCAGAATCGTTCCGTTGCTCTTCTGTCTCACCAGCTGATTATCTTGTGGCATGGTATGATCCGCTTTGAACACAACCCGCTTCCTTTATGCTCTTTTATTGAATTCGCGTTTGCATGGTACGAGCAATAATTTCATCTTGCACGTCTTTGCCCAATTCGACGAAGTAAGCTGTATAGCCCGCTACCCTGATCAGCAGACCTTTATACTGTTCAGGATTTTTCTGGGCTGCCAGCAGTTTTGCCTGATCGATTACATTGAACTGAACATGGAATATGCCCAGGCTACACATACTCTTGAGCAAAGCCATCATCTGCCGGATGCCGTTTTCTGAATTCAAGAGATCATCTTCAACTTTCATATTGAGCAGAGTGCCTTGGGTAAATCTATCGTGCGGCAGATGCGAAACGGACTTCAGGACTGCGGTCGGTCCTCCCAGATCTGTACCGCCACTGGGGCTGACACCGTCAGCCAATGGTTTCCAGGCTTTTCGTCCTGAGGGTAGGGCGCCGACTTCCAAACCAAACGGGGTATTGCCTGAAACCGGCAAGATACCGGGGGTCATGCGGCCGAATTTGCTCTCGTACTGTTCGATCTCATCGGCGATATAAGTGAAAATTTCAGCGGCAAGATCGTCAACCCGATTATCGTCATTGCCGTATTTCGGTGCAGCCAGACATAGCTCCCGTACATGCTCATAGCCTTCAAAATTAGCAGCCAAAGCCGCTATAAGTTCTTCCATCGTGACGCTGCAATCTTCATAGACCAATTGCCGTACTGCCGCCAGGCTGTTGACCAGATCAGCCACGCCGATCAGGATAATGCCGTTGCCGACATTGTATTTGGCGCCGCCGGCTGAATAATCGGTTCCATTTTCTATGCACTCTTTAAAAGTCAGCGACAATGCGGGAACCGGCCGCTCCAGACAGATCTCATCCAGGAGATGGCTGCCGACTACAGTGGCATGGATCGTATGATCAATATGGGCTTTTAGCGCCTTCGTAAAATCTTCAAAGGACTCAAAAGCGGTGGGATCGCCGGTACTGACAGAGATCTGCTCGCCGCTCTTGCGGCTTACACCATCATTTAATGCCAATTCGACCAGACTGCCGAGATTAATATCGGCGAGGGCGGTATATTGGCGCATCCTACCTTCAAGATTAGTCTCAACACAGCCGCAGGGATTCCAATCCCAGGCCTCACGCAGAGGAACGCCTTTGTTCAGCAGCATACGGATACCGACTTCATCATTGTGAAAGGCGGGGAAACCGGTGCCCAGCCGGATCAGATCCACCACTTTGCGCAGGAATTGATTGGGATTCTTCGCCATATTGTAGCGGACAGACAGTGAGGGCTGATAAAGCCGGACATCCATTGAGGCCTGCAAAATCAGATATGACAGTTCATTGACGGCATCGCGGCCGGTTTCATCCACACCGCCGACGCAGACATTCTGGAACATGGGATAGCCGGCGGCGAATTCGGCGGTTACTGCATCTTGGAAGAGACAAGGTTCGCTGAATTTGATCCAGAGGCAGTCCAGCAATTCTTGAGCTTGATCCTGATCGAGCCTATCCGCCTCGCGATCTGCGCGGTAGAAAGGATAGAGATACTGGTCCATACGACCGGGATTGTAGGATGCAGCGTTTTGCTCCATAAAGATCGAGGTGTGATAGAAATAGAAGGACTGCAGTGCTTCGTGGAAAGTTGCGGCCGGATTCTCCGGCACTCGGGCACAGATGTCCGCAATCATGAGCAGTTCAGCTTTGCGAACGATATCTTTCTCGCGGGAAGCCATATCAGCTGCCAGTTCCGAGTAACGCCGTGCCATAGTGGCAATGCCCTCGCAGACCAGCAGCAATGCCTCTAGGAAATTATCTTTTTCCAGGTCGCCCGGCCTGGCCAAGTCCAGCCTGGCCTTGCGCTCCGTGATCGTTGCCCTAATGCCTTTAAGACCGGCATTCAGCAGCCATTTGTAGCCGGCGGTCGTCTCGCCGAAACCGCGCACACCTTTGCGGTCAATGAATACGACGCCATTGTCGCGGAGGAGACGCAGATCCTCCGGGATCCGGCGACGCCATTGCTCAAAATTTGATTTGCCACGCCAATAGGGCTTGACCACATCAAGGAATAGTTCTTTATCTTCGGCGCGGAGATAGAAAGGATCATAGCGGCGGTCGCTGATCGTTTCCAGTTCATCATCGAGAACCGACCAGCAGCAGTCGGCACAGAGAATGCCGCCACGCACTTTGGAGCCGGAGTTGCCGACGATAAGCTCATCCTCTGCGATAAAGATAGTCTTTTCCTGACATTGCTTGCGGAAAGCATAAGCTTTCTTCAGGATCAGCGGCATATTGGCGTACTCGATAAAGCCCTCTGTCAGGATCTTTGCGTTCTCCAGATCCATCTCCGGCTTTATTGTCAATAGACGTTCTTTCAGTCTGGCGATACGCTTCAGATAGTCAGCCATGGTCTTTCCTCCTGTATCTCAATAGCTGTTTAGCAAGTTTCATTTTTATTTTTAAGACACCACTATTGTGTTGTCGATCAGTAGTTTACTTCGTAATTTTGCCTTGTATAAGCTCCGGCCGGGTTTATCTGTTCATTATTAATGGCAACCAGTTCTTATATCAATTTGTATCTGTCGCAAATTGTTTCAGTGCCAATTTCAAGGCACCGCTCAAATGATCGCGGTCAAAGATTCGGAGAGCATCTTCTCGCCGCTGTTCCCTAATAGCCAGGATCAGGTCTTCCCAACCCTCAATGATCTGAGCAATATATTGTCTGTCGCGCTCTTCGCTGCGGACAAAGCTCAGGCCGATCCGAATCAGTTCATCCTGAACATTGCGGTAAATCCGATCTATTCTTCGATTCTCCAGCACATTGACAATGGCCATATGTAAGTCAGTTTCGGCCCGTTCACGCTCGTAGAGATCGTGGACATTGGCCTTGATCCGCAACAGTCCCTCTTCAATCAAGAAAGAGAACTTCCAGGTTTTTTGTTCAGTGAAGATTCTCTCTATCGCCGGTAACTCCAATAAACTGCGCATCTGATAGATATCAATCACATCTTGACGCAGAATCGGCTTAACCCTGGTCTTTTTGCGAAAATCGGCAATCACCCAGTCCTCCAGCTCCAGGCGGTGCAAAGCAGCCCTGACCGGCATCCTGCTCATGGACAGTTCATCTGCCAGGAAAGCCTCCGTCAAATCGGACCCCGGCTCATATGTCAAATCTATGATTCTGCGTTTAATCGTTCTATAGGCCTGTTCAGACAATGATTCGTCTTGCTGTGGTCGGATCGCGCGCAATGCCATTATGCTATTACCTTTCTGTCCTTATTCGTTGCCGTCAAGCTCTGCTCCGATCGCATCTCAACTGTTAATAAAAGATGCCGAATCTGCTTTGATAGCGTCTTCGTATTTGTACTTTAATGATCCAATGCAAATTGAGTAAATAAAATTAGCAATAGTTGTTAATTTTCAGTATTCAATCCTAATTCTTGGATCCCAAATTAAATATAGCATCCTGAATCCTGCAAGTCAATATAACAACAGAAATGGAAATCCCCGGGATCTGTGCCGCCGGAAACCTGCAAAGCCAGGAAATCACTGCCTGCCACTTCGGATTAGGCCACAATATTATTTCGCCCGTAAGGACAAAATGCTCCGGCTTTTTGGCGGATAAGAGATGGCAGTCAAGTTATTTGGCGGATGACAGTCGGAAATTTATTTGGCGCAATACTTAAGCTGAGTTCGCGGTTGAAATTTCTTTTGAAGTGCTCTGGTGCGGGACTGAAAAAACGGGGGTAATATGGGATTCAGGTTGTTGCTGTTGTTGATTATGCTGGTTCCCATTACTGTAGTGGATTTGCAGCAGAGAATTATTCCGAATTACTTGTTGTCAATAGCTGCCGGTGTCAGGCTGCTTTGCTATGTGCCGGAAATACTGAGTTCCGGAATCTGCACAGATGGCAAAGACACCTCTGTGGACTGTGTGAGAGCGGGGCTGACTTGGCTGGGTTCCGATCTGTTGGCGGGATTGGGACTGGGAGGTCTGTTTTTCTTGGTGGCGGTAGGAAGCCGTTATCGGCTGGGTCTGGGTGATGTCAAACTGTTTGCTCTGCTTGGCTTTTTCCTGGGCTGGCGGGAAGCCGGTACCGCTCTGCTCTATTCTTTTGCGTTTTCCTTTGTCCTGGCCCTGATACTGCTGATTAGTGGCAAGAAAAACCATCAAGACAGCATCGCTTTTGCTCCCTGTGTCCTGGCGGGGGTAACCATATTTGCGGCTTCCCGGCTCTTTTAAAAGAATGAAATCACGGAGTAAGCACAGCATATAAAGCCGACTCCAGGCCGGGCAACTCTTGTACCGGACGATAACTATACGCTTTGCTGCGAACAATCCGGTGGCGCCTTCGTTAGAAAATATAACAGGTCGGAGTTGATGGAAATCGGATCGGATGGTTGGTCCAATTGTCACAGGCTCGACAAATTGGTACTTAGTTAGACCAGCAGTTCATTCTCCTCGGCTTTGTCCAGGAATTGGAGATTGTACAGATACGAGTAGAGGCCGCCCCGGGCCAGCAGATCTTCGTGATTGCCCTGCTCAGCGATACCGTCCTCGGTCAGAACCAAGATATGATCGGCGTTCTTGATTGTGGAGAGACGGTGAGCGATGACCAGGGTCGTACGATTGCGGGACAGCTCATCCAGCGAGGACTGGATGAAAAGCTCGCTCTCATTGTCGAGTGAGGAGGTAGCTTCGTCCAGGATCAGAATAGCCGGATTCTTGAGGAAGACGCGGGCGATTGAGATCCGCTGTTTCTGACCTCCGGAGAATCTGATGCCGCGCTCACCCAGCACGGTATCGTAGCCCTGGGGCAAGGTCATGATAAAGTCATGGATATTGGCTTGCTTAGCGGCGGCGATAATCTCTGCGCCGCTGGCATCGGGGCGACCGTAGGCGATATTATCGCGTACACTGCAGTTGAAGATATAGACATCCTGCTGAACTACGCCAATATTGGCTCGCAGGGATTTTAGGGTCAGATCACGTACGTCAACACCGTCAATCTTCACTGAACCGGAGACCACATCATAGAAACGGGGAATCATAGAGACAAATGTCGATTTGCCGGCGCCGGACGGGCCGACCAGCGCCACCGTGGAACCGCTATAGATTGAAGCATTGATATTCTGAAGTACCGGCTCAGCTTCTGCGTAATAGAAGGACACATTTTCGAAGTCAATCCGCCCGGACAATGTGCCCACCTCGATTGCACCGGGGCGGTCTGTGACCTCCGGGTCGGTATCGAGAATTTCCAGCATCCTGACAAAGCCGGTCATGCCTTTCTGAAATTGCTCGGTGAAATTAATCAGCATCTTGATCGGATCGAGGAACATGCTGATATACAGGACATAGAGAACGACATCGACGGCCAGAATATCCCCTGTGGTGACGAAATAACCGCCGGTCAGAATCACAGACAGATACATCATGCCCTGCATGAAGCCGTTAATGGACACATATTGTCCCATGACCAGATAATTATCGATCTTGGAGTCAAGAAAGCGCTGATTGCCCTCGCCGAATTTTTCGGCTTCAATATCCTCATTGGAGAAAGACTGAACTGTCCTGATACCGGCCAGACTGTCCTGAACTATGGCATTGACATCGGCGATCCGGCGCCGATTCTCCATAAAAGTGCGTGCCATCCGGCGCCTTTGGATCATGGTGAAAACGAACATGGCAATCGTCACCACCAGCAAGACCAGGGTGGTCGGTATATGAATAAAGAACAGAACCAGGAAAGCCCCGACTATTTTGACCGTGGCAATGAAGATATTCTCCGGACCGTGATGGGCCAGTTCGGTCACATCAGCTAAATCCGAGATAACTCGCGACATCATCTGACCGGTGTTCGTGCGGTCAAAGAAGGAGAAAGAGAGTTTCTCCAGATGCGTAAACAGATCATCGCGCATGTCAGTTTCCATCCTGGCCCCCATGATATGACCATAAGTTGCCATATAGTACTGGGCGAGAGACTGGACAATGTAGAGAGCCAAGAGCGCGCCACAGTAATACCAAAGCTGACGCATCATCTCTGCAGTGTCAGGCAAGAGAAAAACATAGCCGGTCAGATGGCGCAAAATGAAAGGAAATATTACTCCGGCCAGACCGATAACGGCTGCACTGAACAGATCCAGGAACAACGTTAATTTATATGGTCGGTAATAGTGGATAAAGCGGCCTAAAGTACTATTCTTCATTAACTGATAATTACTCCTTTTCGCTCGAATATAGAACGCCGCGGTCAACTCCGTAACAAATCCGGACCGGTGTCCAATTAGATCCGGGCCACACCTGATGTTCTGGCCGCCGCGGCCACCGCACTGCCCACGGCATCACGCACGCGCGGATCAAAAGCCTGGGGCAGGATATTTTCCACAGTCAGCTCATCCTCCGGCACCAGATCCGCCAGCGCATGAGCTGCCGCAATATTCATCGCATCATTGATATCGCTGGCGCGCACATCAAAGGCACCGCGGAACACGCCCGGGAAAGCCAACACATTATTAATCTGATTGGGATAATCCGAGCGACCCGTAGCTACTACTTCCGCACCGCCGGCCAAAGCCTCATCCGGATAGATTTCCGGCACCGGATTGGCACAGGCAAAGACAATGGCCCTCTCCGCCATTGAGGCGACTATCTCACGGCTGACAGCACCCGGCCCGGACAGCCCGATAAAGACATCGGCGCCAACCAGCATTTCCGCCAAGGAACCAACTCTCCGCTCCAGATTGGTAACCGCGGCAATTGCCTCTTTGTCCGGGTTCATATCCTCCCGGCGCCCCGGATAAACGGATCCGTAAAGGTCACAGATCGTGATATGCTTGGCACCGGCCGAAAGCAGCAGACGAGCCACGGCTGTCGCGGCAGCACCGGCACCACTGAAGACAATCTTAACCTCAGAAAGCTTTTTATCCACCAACCGCAAAGCATTGATCAAGCCGGCAAAAGTCACAATCGCCGTCCCGTGCTGATCATCATGGAAGATCGGAATATCGCAGCGCTCTTTCAGCCTGCGCTCAATCTCAAAACAGCGTGGTGCTGCAATATCCTCGAGATTAATTCCGCCGAAACTGCCGGAAATATTGTAGATCGTATCGACGATCTGATCGACATCCTGTGTTTTAATACAAAGCGGAAAGGCATCAACATCACCAAAAGCCTTGAAAAGAGCGCATTTGCCCTCCATCACCGGCATGCCCGCCTCCGGCCCGATATCGCCCAGACCGAGCACTGCACTGCCATCCGTCACTACCAGACACAGATTCCAGCGCCTGGTCAGATCGTAGCTGCGGTCAACATCACGCTGAATCTCCAGGCAAGGCGCCGCCACTCCCGGCGTATAGGCAACAGCCAAATCCTCTTTATTGTCCACGGGCACCCGTGTCTTGATCTCAAACTTGCCGCGCCACTCTTCATGCTGCGCCAACGCTATCTTGCCATAATCCGGTTTCATCTCAATCCTGCCTCCAGCCCAAAATATATTCAACTACCAAATAAAGATTATACCCTATAAACAACTGCGATTTGCCCAGGTAAGTCAGGCAGACAAGAGACAAAAAAGATGGCATAAACAGTCAACAAAACGGCTGCCACATCTACAACTTACGACGAATGCGTCGCAACTTGTAGATTCATTGATTTAAATACTCTTTCATTCTATAGGCTAAAGCTAATGGCAAACTATATGTCTTAGTGTTTCCTACCAAATGCTCCCCAATATTATTTAGCGAAAATTTAAAGCCTACTTCATTTTTATATCTGTTTACAAATACCATATAACTTTTAGCTTTTGTGTTTACATTTGCCTTTACTTCTATCGGAACAGCCCTGGCATCATTCTCAATTAAAAAGTCTAACTCAGCGCTGTTATCTGACCGCCAAAAGTATCTATCATATCCAAGAGAAACAAGTTCATTATTTATGAAGTTTTCAGCTAAAGACCCTCTAAACCCGCCTGTTGATTCATCTTTTTCAAGTAAGGACTTCAGTGTAAAATTGGCCATTCTTGATAAGAGCCCTACATCGCACAGGTAAATTTTGTAAAAAGAAGAATCCCTATAAAATGAAAGGGGTACTTGTGGATTGTCCACTTTAGTAACTACATGGATAAGCCCGGCATCTATAAGCCAACCTATTGATTTTTCTAAATCTTTAGCTCTGGCTGATTTTCTGACCCTTGAAAATACAAATTTATTGTTGTCTTGAGCCAATTGCTCAGGGATGGACCTCCAGATCAGCTCTATATTCGTTAATTCACTGCGCGGACTGTGCCTTGAAAAATCATTTTCATATCCCAGAATGATGTTGTCCTGGACTTCATTAACCTCTGCCAGGTTTCGGTTTTCAAACCAAATTTTAACAGCTTCAGGCATACCTCCCACTAAAAGATAGTCCGTATACTCACTATTCAATTTTTTCAAAATATAATCAGGTAATGATTTTGTTTTATCATAACCATCTATACTTTTAGCTATTCTCCCACTGCCGGATTCCAGTAAAAATTCTTTAAAACTCAGGGGATACATTTTTAACCTGTCAACCTTACCGACAGGAAATGATGCACCTTCTTCCCGGATGGATACTCCCAATAAAGATCCTGCCCCCACTATTGCCAGCTCAGGCATATCCTCTTGAAAATATTTCAAGGCCGTTATAGCTTTGGGGTTAAATTGAATTTCGTCTATCACGAGAAGACTTTTACCGGGAATAATTTTAGGTAATAATCTCAAATTGCTGATATCTTCTAAAATTCTTTTTGTATCATAATCATAATTAAATACATCTGCAATTTGAGGTTCTCTCTCTAGATTGATATAAATAGAATTATCAAAACTCTCTTCCGCAAATTTATTTAGAATATATGTCTTGCCACATTGCCTTACCCCTGTTAAAAGAAGCGGCTTTCTGTTTTTCTTATTTCTCCAAGAAATAAGTTCTTTCATAATTTCTCGTTTCATAGAATCCTCCGAAGATAATTCTAGAGTATTCCTATGCTTTTTGCAAATATTTTATGATTATTCCTACCATATTTGCAATTATTTTGCAATTATTCATATTGTTTTTGCAAATATTCTTGGATTATTCCTATGTTTTTCGCAACACGCGTCCTGAAAACCTTTCTGCCACACGCTATATTGACTACGTTAGCCATTTCCGCCTCCCGCCTCCAATAAATACAATTATTAATAGCACCATTATCAGTGCCACCGCTTGGCATTGATGATGGCACTATCGCCTCAAGATGGAATGGCAGATAATCAACCGCACGGTCGATAGAAAGGGATAACAGGCAGTTCCTGAGCATTGGTCAATAAAGCCGCCATCACTGCAGATTTTTAGACGAAGGCGCCCCCGGGTCGCCCCGCCGGCCTTAAAGCAGTCCGACACTGTTACAAGTACCCCTCAGATGTAAGATCGGAAGCGGACTCGGAATGAACAGGTGTACTTACGGCGGTGTGGGATATCTCGCAACGCAATTAGTTAAAGAATATAGCGATGAAATTAGGTGTACATACGATGGTGGGCGACTTGTAATATGAAGTGAAATAGAAAGGCTCTCCGCAATCCATTACCATGTAAGTGAGCAACTGAACAAGGAGGGAGAGCAGTACATACGATGGTGTGAGAAGTCTCCCGGCAAACTAATGCCCCAATTACCGGCCGATCAGTTCCATTCCTCCATCAGAAGGAAGTCTCGAATATTACGGTGCTTAATACCGGCGCGGCTCATGTCAAACTCATCCAGTGAGACCACATACTTCGGAAAGTTGTCAGGGATGTTATCATACGCTCCAAACTCACGGGCGACGGTTTCCTTCGCTGCCAGCAGATAGACAACTTGAACATACAGCTTCTCTCCGCGCTTGTTGCAGACAAAATCGATCTCCTTGCTCCCACTTCTGCCAACAGTTACCTCATAGCCCCTGCGCAACAGTTCAAGGTAGACGATGTTCTCAAGGATGAGGTTGATATCCCTTGTATTGCCGCCAAAGATAGCCTCACGGATGCCATGGTCTGCAATATAGTATTTCTCATTAGAGGCGAGAATCTGTTTGCCCTGTAAATCCTCACGCTTAACCTGATAGAATAGATAAGCATCACAGCAGTATTTAATGTAGTTCAGGATCGTTTCCGGTGCTACGGTACGCCTCTCGCTCTTGAGGAATTTCGCCAGAGAGTTGGCGGAGAAGGTAGTTCCCACATTTGCCATAACATAGGCGATGATGCGCTCCAGCAAATCCACATCACGAATTCTATTTCGTTTTACGATATCCTTCAGTTGAACAGAATTAAAGAGGTCATGAAGATATTGCTTAGAAGGCTCAGCCGCATAGCGGATATTAGCAAGATATGGCATACCGCCGGACAGAAGGTATTTCTGAAAACACTCTTGAATAGACTCCTCCGGCGCTATAGGACGGTACAATTCGATAAACTCGGCAAAAGAGAACGGATAGATAACAAACTCCACATAACGCCCACCCAGATAGGTCGCCAGCTCACCGGACAGCAGTTTGGCGTTAGAGCCGGTGATATAGATATCGGAATCTAGCGCAACGCGTAAAGAATTGATGCATTTCTCCCAATCTTTCACTTCCTGAATCTCATCGAAGAACAGATAGACCTTGCCGCCGATCTCGGCAGTTCTCCTGATAATCTCATCGTGCAGAGCCTTCGCGGTTTGCAGATGGGCATATGCCATATTTTCAAAGTTAATCGAGATGAACTGAGACGTACTAATGCCAGCCTCCGTAAGCTCTTGTTTAATCAATTCCAACATGACCGATTTTCCGCAACGTCGAATGCCGGTCATAACTTTAATCAGCTCCGATCCGATGAACGGACGAATGCGGCTCATATACATTTCGCGTTTAATCATGAATCACATAGCCCCCCTTTCTTTCGGCTGATCACAGCATATCACAGTTACGATTGAAAAACTAGGTTAAAAACTCTAATCCATCAGATATAACTGATAGAATTTGCGCAAAAACGGAGTTTATCAGCTATATCATAGAATATGTGTGTAATGGTACGAGGTGTTAACAGAGGTACTATTATTGATTTTAGCCTCAGCATACCGACATTGATCAATAAAGCCGCCATCACCGTAGATTTTTAGACGAAGGCGCTCCCGGGTCGCCCCGCCAGCCTCAGATCAGCCCGACGCTGGTACAAGTACCCCTCAGATGTAAGATCGGAAGCGGGCTCGAAATGAACAGGTGTACTTACGGTGGTGTGGGATATCTCGCAATTAGTTAAAGAATATAGCGATCAGATGATCATCCGACACAAAAATTGTGTCGAACAGAAAATACTGGCTACGACCCAGCAGTTATAAAAATGCTTGATTTTCTCCACTTAATGGAGTATTCTTCCATTAAGAGGTGAAAATATGATAAAAACTACTGCCATGCTCCTCAAAGAATTGCAAGACTTCCGCGCTCCTGCTAACAAATTAGCACTGATGGTAAAACAAGGGAAAATTTTTCCTATTGTACGCGGTCTGTATGAAACAGATAACGCTACTCCTGGATATTTGTTAGCTGCCAGTATCTATGGCCCCTCTTATCTTTCATTTGAGTTTGCGCTCGCTTATTGGCATCTCATACCGGAAGCAGTATTTGTCTTCACATCGGCTACTTTTGCTAAAAAGAAGAGAAAGCGATTTGAGACAGGATTTGGTGTCTTCACCTATCGCGATGTACCAAAGAATGTTTATCCCCTAGGCATTAGAATCATAAACGAAGGCGATTATTCCTATTTCATCGCAGAGCCGGAAAAAGCTTTATGTGACAAACTGTATATTATGCCCCCGGTATCGTCTATAAAAAATCTTGAAGCCTTGCTGTTCAGCGATCTACGTATTGATCGCCAGCAATATGCACTGCTAAACAAAGAAAATTTATTGCATTATGCCGGATTGTATCGAACAACCAACCACAAACTGTTAAAGAAGTTCGTAAGGAGAGAAAAGTGAGCACCATAATAGAGCAGATGCTTAAGAACTACAAAGGGCAATCACAGCGAGATAAAAAAAGCATACTTAAAGAAATTATGCAGGAGATGGTCTTATGCGGTCTTTCCAGGGCAGGTTTCTTTAAGGAAGCAGCATTTTATGGCGGTACAGCACTAAGAATTTTCTATGGTCTCGATCGTTTTTCTGAAGATATGGATTTCTCCCTGATGATCCCAAATGAAACTTTCGATCTTAGTTTCTTTTTTCCTCTATTGTCAAAAGAAATTGCAGCTTTTGGATTGAGTGTGAAAATAGAGGAAAAGCCAAAGACTATTGACTCGCAAATTCAATCCGCTTTTATTAAGGGCAACACCTTAGAACATATGCTTCTATTTTATGGAAACGGAAACAACCTAAACATTCATCCTGAAGAGAAAATTCGTATAAAATTTGAAATAGACACTAATCCACCTGCACACGCAACATTTGAACACCAATATAGGCTGTTGCCGTCACCCTACGAGATCACATTATATGATGCACCCTCTCTGTTTGCTGGGAAAATTCATGCCGTTCTTTGCCGAGCTTGGAGAAACAGAGTCAAAGGCAGAGACCTATATGATTATGTTTTCTTTCTCTCGCGTTTTATTCCTGTAAATATTGAACACTTACATGCTCGCTTAAAACAAAGTAACTATCTTAAGCCTGATGAGATTTTCTCTCTGTCCATTCTGAAACAACGTCTACAGCTTCACTTTGAAACAATCGACTATAGACAGGCCAAAGAAGATATTGTGCCCTTTATACGCAATCAAGATTCCCTGCAAGTTTGGGACGAAAACTTCTTTAAGCAAATAACAGAAAAGTTAACTTCAACTGCATAACTTCACATACAAGATAAAGAAAACCATATCCGTTAACTGCCTTGTCACTATTGGGTATTCTCCCCGCTGCAAAGCCAGCCGGAGCTGATCAGCTCGGAGCGGAGCTTCTCCCTGGTACGGTGGAGCAGGCTGTTGATGCCGCCTTCGCTGCGACCCAGCAGGCGGGCAATCTCGGAGACTTTCAGGCAGTAGAAATAGCGAAACAGGAACGCTTGCCTTGCGACCGGTCGCTGTCTGACCAGGAAGTCAGAGATCAATTCGTGCAAAGCCTGTCCTGTGACTGCATCATCAGGGCGCTCAAGCCCGGCCACTACTTCGCCCAGCTCATCTAGCGAGAGCGCACATTGATCGCCGCCTCTTTTGTCGGCCCTGCGCTGACGCCATTTATCGATAGCATGCTCACGGGTAATCTTGACCAGAAAAGAGAGCAGGATTTGCGGTCGGTGAGGCGGAATGGAATTCCAAGAAGACAGCCAGGTATCATTGACGCTCTCCTCGCTGTCCTCGGCATTCATCAATATATTATTGGCCACGGTAAACAGATAAGAACCATAGAGGGCGGAGACACTGGCCAGTACCGTTTCATCTCGCGCCCAATAGCGATCAACCAGTTGTTTATTTGTATCTGTCATCTCGTTTTCCTCACTACAGCGGCTAATACGGGGCTGACAACGCCAGGGCAATTTTTGTATGTCATGGTTCCATTACTACGACAGACCAAGTTGGTACTGACCTATTCGCCCAGATTATATCAGAGACTCCCTCGCCGCAGTTATTGTTCACCTCAGGAACACAAACAGTACTATGCGCCTATCCGGCTCATTCGCATTTGATGCTCATCTACACAATTTCAAGGTTGGTTCACAATACCGACAAAGAGCGGCATATTGCCGGTCCCCTGAACCACAAACAGGAACGGCCGATCAAAGATTAAGTCAATTTCTTCACCTGTCGGCTCACCCGCGGCACATAGCATAAGCGTAAAGGCAGCACCGGTTACCCCCTTTTCATCAATCATAACACGGGCGGAATGGAGAACATCCGAGACAAACAGACCTTCGTCTTCAGCAATCGTCGGAGAAAAATCCGCCATCCCGGTAGTAAATGCCCGCCGGATACCGAGTTGTTCCAGAGCCTCAGCAAGCGATATATTACCGCTCGCAATATCGAACTTCGGCACTTTCAGATTGACCATCAAGTCTTTTTGTTGCGGGTAAGGCCGGGATATACTGCTCCCCAGCAAGGATTTAACTTGCGGATCAGAGAGCAATGACGTGGCCTCAACGCCTTCATCAGGAAGTATAAACATCATGCGCCCTGAGCTGCTCAGAGACCTTCCGATTGCGCTGAAAGAATCACCCCAATAATACTGATTTAATTTTTTTTCACTCATGAAATCAACTTCCATATCGCCGTCAGGAGAATGAAAAACTCCCGGTTTTGTTGACCCTTCATAGAACTCGTTCTGCCAGTCATCCTTGAAAAGAATAGTTGTAGACAGAGCCATCACTGTTTCCTGGTCAAAACCAACACCTTTTATGCTTTCTTCCAGCAAACCTCCGGTTTGTTCATCCAACCAGGAGCGCAACTTTTCCGACATCCGCTCACTGGGCAGATCGCCCTGAAAGGCGGACGCCATATAGATATCTGCCAGCAGTTTCATAGTCTCGGGGCGAATCTGTAAAGAATCATCCAGCCAGACAGAGCTCGCCAATTTGCTGGTGCTTACCCCGTCATCAATATATTGAGCTTCCCACATATTCGCTGCCTTGGTGCGTAATTCTTCAATCGTATCAACCTCAAGTGCAGACAGGATTTCCTCCCGTGTTTCACTGCCTGTCGTCTCAGCCAGCATAGCCAGACACAGATAAATATTAAGCGGTGAGTACAAATGATTCTCCCCGTCGTCGGCGGTGAGAATCTGCCTGCTTAGTTTATCTGTGAAATTGAGCAGCGCCTGATCCGGTTCCGGCTGTAATTGACGGCGCTTAAATGCTTCTTCCGCCCATGGATCATATGCCTTATCATATCCATCATTATCAAAAGAGCCATCCTGTTTCACATAATCCTCTTCAATTGGCCTCGCAGCGCGCTCCGGATAAATCGGTTGCGCCAGAACCACCGCCTCCTGTCCAGGCCCCGGCTTGGTCTGACCCCAGAACAAAACACCGCCCGCAACCAGACAAATTGCCGCTGCCGCGGCCACCAAACTCGTCCAGACAGGCAATTTTCTAACTCCCTTGCGCAAAATACGGTCGGTTTCCGCCGTCAAACTATCTTCTACCTGGCCGATTGCGTCCTGCAATTGTTCCCGTTCCATTGCCATCCCTCCTGTAAAAGGCCAACAGCAGCCAGGCTTTCCCACAAACTGCCATCAGCATGCCAAAACTTTACAAGAATCCCTCGAGGACTCCTCTCATTCTATAAGCCGTAAAACAAAAGTAAAACCTTTCACTGCCGCCAAGACTTAGAGAAAAATCAGTCATAGTTGATATAGCATTTTCGGTCTATCTTCGGTATAATTCTGAGCGTGATGGGTTCTGGGTTTCTGCTGGACAGCCGCCTTTGCCCAACTATAGAAATGTAATCAAGACAATAAAGGCATAATGTGCATAAATTTATTGTCTAATTTGCATTTCACCATTCTCGACCACAGTGCTATCGATAAATGGTCAAAAAAGGAGACAGAAGATGTTCAATCTAAAACAAAATGGTACGGATGTTTCTACTGAGATCATGGCCGGTCTGACAACGTTTTTTGCTATGGCATATATTATCGTTGTCAACCCGGCTATTCTCAGTCAAACCGGTATGGAGTGGGGTGCTGTATTCCTCGCTACCATAATTTCTGCGATCATCGGCACTCTTGTAATGGGTCTCGTGGCAAATGTGCCCTACGCTCAGGCTCCCGGAATGGGACTCAACGCATTTTTTGTTTATACTGTATGCTTTGCGCTGAAGTTCACATGGCAGCAGGCTCTATCGATGGTATTCATATGCGGCGTAATAAATATTCTCATAACAGTTACCAAGCTCCGCAAACACATCATAAAGTCCATCCCGGTCAGCCTGCAGAATGCCATCGGCGGAGGCATCGGTATATTCGTTGCCTATATCGGGCTACTCAATGTCGGCTTCATTAATTTTGATGCCGGCGTGCCGGCGATTTCAATCCTTGACAAGCCTAGTCTGTGGTTGTTCCTGATCGGTTTGGTACTGACAGTTGTACTCACCCTTCTGAAATTCAAGGGCGCGATACTTTTCAGCATAATCATTACAGCGCTTATCGGCATTCCCATGGGACTAACCGCAACAGGAGACACGATAAGTTTTACCGAAGCAGTCTCAGCACTTCCTACAACCTTTGGTGTCATCTTCACAGGTAAGGGCCTTGGATCCCTGTTCTCTGACGCCGGCAAAATCCCTCTCGTTCTGATCACGATTTTCGCTTTGAGTCTGTCTGACACATTTGATACCATCGGAACCTTCATTGGAACCGGCCGTCGCTCCGGTATCTTCAGCGAGGAAGATGAAAAGGCCATGGAAAGCAGCGCCGGCTTCAAATCCAAAATGGATAAGGCTCTGTTTGCGGACGCTACAGCAACTTCCATCGGTGCTATCTTCGGTACCTCCAACACAACCACTTATGTGGAAAGCGCCGCCGGCATTGCCGCCGGCGGACGTACCGGCCTCACCAGCGTTGTTGTTGCCATCTGCTTCGCCTTAAGCGCGTTTCTGGCGACGTTTGTTAGCGCGATCCCGTCTGCAGCTACAGCTCCTGCATTGGTTGTCGTCGGAATCATGATGATGTCTTCCTTTAAGGAGATCGATTGGTCTGAGCTCACAGAAGCTGTCCCCGCATTCTTTGCCGGCATATTCATGGCTCTGTGCTACAGCATCTCATACGGTATTGCGGCAGGCTTTATTTTCTATGTGATCACAAAACTCTGCAAGCGCGAGGCAAAAGATATCCATCCCATCCTCTGGGTGTCCGTAGTATTGTTCATTCTTAACTTTGTGCTGCTTGCCATGTTGTAAGTTAACGGAGTCTGTCAAGAGACCACTCTATTAATGCTTCACAGCTAAAGAAGCCGCCCTGCTGACTCAATGAGAAACAGGGCGGCTCTTCAATCATTATTATGTACATTCAAATTATCCCACAGATCTTGTTTTGCTGATGATCTCACGCCCACAATTCCGGCTATAAAGAAAAAGGAGACCTTATGGCTATAAAATGCCCTTCATGCGGAGGCAAAATGGCTTTCAATATACCCACTCAAGGCTTGAAATGCGGTTACTGCGACACAGAAATGCCAATTGAAGACTACAGCCTTTCCAACGATGCCGAAGCAAATAAAAGCACATATACGGTAACTATATACACATGCCCGAACTGCGGAGCCGAACTTTCCGCTCCGGACGACCAGACGGTGGCTTATTGCTCGTACTGCGGCGGCGAGTCCAATCTTACAATGAAAGAGGAAGAGGCGATACGACCTAAGCGGATCGTTCCGTTTAAGATTTCCAAGGAAAAGGCAGTCATGACTTATGAGGAGGCCATAAGCCGTTGCCTCTACGTTCCGAAAGAACTTAAAGAAGGTAAGCATCTGGATAGTTTCAGAGGGATATACATCCCCTATCTGAGTTATGAGGTTGATATCCCGTATAACGCTTTTAAGCTGCAGGCAACCAAAGACTATACAAAAGGCAAATGGGATTACCACGAGGAATATGACATAACCGCCGAAATAGGCGGAACCATAAAAGGTATAAGCTTCGATGCCTCATCTGCGTTCGATGACAGCATTGCCAGGGAGATTTCTCCTTTCAATACAATAGAGATAGCAGATTTCAGAGAAGCATATATCGCCGGCTTTTATGCGGATAAACTGACAACTCCCCCCGAGACCTACGGCGATACAGTTGAGAAGATGGCCATAGATGCTGTCTACCGAGGCATTGGTGGCAGAGCCGGTGGTGTTGAAGTGATTGCTCCGCAAGAATATTCGGAGCAGAAAAGCCAGACCGGCGTTGGCAGTTACAGACATAGTGTAGATCTGTTTCCGGTTTGGTTTCTAACCTGGAAGAATAAGAAAAGGGTAGCCTATTCCGTGATGAACGGCCAAACGGGAAAACTTTCGATGGATATCCCGGTGGACATAAAAGCATTTTTCAAGGTTTCGGGAATTGCGACAGCCGTATTATTTTTAATATTATCGCTGATTCCGATGTTTATACTGCCGAAGACAATCTCTTGGCTGGCTGCAGTTTTCCTGATGATATCTTCTATGGCCTTCTCCAGCGAAATTTCGAAAATCTACTACAGAGAGAATCATATTTTTGATCTGGGAAACGTGAATGTCAGGAAAAGAAAACAGAAAAAGGAAAAAGTTAAGTATACCAAGTTGAAGAACACCTTAATTAAAATAATGGTTGTAATCATCATATTTGCGATAATACCGTTTTATATATTTATAAAAATTCTGGATAGCAGCGGAAACATAATTAATCCGGTAATCTACGCCAGCACTTTGCTCATCCAGATCATACTCTTGATAAAGACGACGGGTAAAGTTGCAAAAATAGAAAAAAAGACAGCTTTCATACCGATGCTGCTGGGAATAATTGTACTCGGAATAGGACTGTTAATAGGAATAATGAATCCCGTATACGATTACTGGTACTACGGAATGGCTATTCTCTGTTTGCTGGGAATGCTGGCAAATATGGTTTCTATGATAAATTATTTGAACTATCTGACCACCAGACCGGTGCCGGACTTCTTCAGAAGGGAGGGCGCGGATCATGGGAAATAAAAAAAGATATGCAGCAATCATTGTGCTCACATTTATGCTGATATTTATGCCCGCGATTCCCGCTTTCGCGGAGAGAGAAGCAATTATAAAGTACACCGCCGACAACGGCAATATGGCAGTGCTTGATGATGCGGCAGAGCTTCTCAGCGCAGGGGAAAAGGAGCAGTTGCTCGAGACAATGAAAGACATAACAGAGTACGGGCATGTTGCCTTTATCACTGTTGACGAGAACGACGATTCGGCGAAGCAATACGCCAAAAGCAAGTACTCATCATTTTTTGGCAAGCAGTCGGGAACGCTTTTTCTGATAGACATGGATAACAGAATGATCCAATTCTACTCAGACGGTAAAGTTGCAAGATCGATCAATAACACGAAGTCGAACGAGATTGCGGATAATATTTATAAATACGCTACCAACAATAAGTATTTTGAATGCGCAAACGAGGCTTTCAACCAAATTCTCATAGTCCTGAAAGGCGGGAGAATATCCACACCAATGAAACATGTGACAAATGCACTTATGGCTGCCTGCCTCGGTCTTCTGCTGAACTTTCTGCTCGTGACATTAAACAGAATGAGAAAAGTTTCGATCAAGGAGATTGATACGGAACAGGTGATTGACGCCGCCAGTTTCCAGGAAAGAACCGCTTTTATCAAGAATGTAGACTCTAAGATGGTATCGCAAAAAAAGACACACCATTCAGAGTCGTCATCCGGCGACGGAGGCGGTGGTGGTGGAGGCGGCGGAGGTGGAGGAGGCGGCGGTGGGAGCACCGGCGGCCACTCGTTCTAATAATAACCGAACGGAGATACAAGATCAGAAATCTTCTTCATCCCCCAGCCAGCCGGAGCCGATCAGCTCGGAGCGCAGCTTCTCCCTGGTGCGGTGAAGCAGACTGCGGATGCCACCCTCGCTGCGCCCCAGCAGACGACCACTTTAGGGTTGGTTGACAATGCCGATGAAGAGCGGCACATTGCCGGCACCCTGAACCACTACCAGGAACGGGCGATCAAAGACCATGTCCACTTTATCGCCGGACGGTGGTAATGCCATAGGATCAGGAATAATTGTATAAGCCGCACCTGTGACACCGTCTTCATCAATCGTCAGCCGCGCCGAATGGAAAATATCTCTCACACAAATAGGCTTATAGTCGGTAATCGTTGAAAGATCCGCTTCCTCAGGAGAAAATACCTTTTTCACACCAAGCTTCCGCATAGCCTCTTGGAGAGGCATATGATTATCACTCACCAGATCGAATTTAGGTATTTTAAGCTTAACCTGAACATATTTTTGTTGAGCATAGGGCTGCAGATAATTGTGACGAAGCAGGGATTTGATCTGCGGGTCAGAGAGCAGTGAACTAAACTTTACGCCTTCGTCCGGAAGAATAAACCAGACATGACCCACATCAATCAGACTTTTGCCGATCGCACTAAAACATTCTCCCCAATAATATGGTCTGTCTGCAGTTTCGGACATAAAGTCGACCTCAATATCTCCGGTCGGCGCATGGAACTCGCCTTTGGCAATCATTTGTTTATTAAATTTCTCACCCCAGGTTGCCTTTAAGAAAATAGTTGTCGTTAAAACCAGCCTGTCGAGTTCAGAAAATTCAAATTCATTAACACTGTCTTGCAGCAGGCCACCGGTCATATCATTAAGCCAGGATCTGAACTTTGTTATCAATTCCGGCTTTTGCAGATCGCCCTGAAAAGAAAATGTCCTGTAAATTTCAGCCAGTACTGCCATCGCATCTTTTTTTACCTTGACTTCATCATCAATCCAGATCGAACTGCCGAGCACACTCTTGGCAGAGCCGTCATCTACATACTGTGAATTCCAGATATCAGCGGCCTTGGTGCGCAGTTCCTCCATCGATTTTACATCCAGAGCTGTCAGGATTTCCTCACGGGATGCACCGGCGGCAGTTTCTGCCATCATGGCCAAAGCCAGATAGAGATTTGCCGGCGAATACAAATGGTTTCTGCCGTCATCGGCAGAAAGTATTTGCAGATTCATCCGTTCGGTGAAGGCCATCAGCTCATCGTCTACGGGCGGCACTGACCTTATTCGCCGGGAATTGTCCTCCGACCAGATATCGTATTGTTTCTCATAAAGCTCCCATTTCTCTTCGTCCGAATCGGGCAATTTCTCGTCCGGGTTGACTTGTTCCGATCCTTCAACCCAAGGATCCAAGGGTCTTAGCGCCCGTTCGGGATAGACCGGCTCGGCGAGTACCGTAACCGCATCGGTACGCCCGGCCTTGCTCCACAGGAAAACGCCGCCGCCAACCAGACAGATCGCGATCATTGCCGCCACAACTCTGAGCCAGACAGGCATCCGCCCCGGTCTTTTATCGATCAACCGCTCTGTCGCTGCTACGAGCTTATCGTCCACCAGGCCGATCGCATCATGGAGTTGTTCAGATCTCATAGGCCATCCCTCCCGTAAAAGGCCAACAGCAAGTTCTACTACAGAACTAATTGCTATTGTACCCCCTAAAGGCCTCAAAGGAAATTTGAAAACCTCGTCTCATAGCTATACCCGTAAAACAGGAACAAAACGCTTCATCCGCAGAACAATTAAATACCGTTATCGGACATCGGAAACCAAGAGTCATATATTTTCTTAGCTTCCAATTTCTTTGTAACAAAATCAAGAAAAATAATATATAGGACGCTACTGTCAAATAGGTTCGTAGTCGCGTAACCTTCAGCAGAAACCATTCCAACTCCACTTGTGTTTTACTTTACGGCAGATTGTTTTCAGAGTAATTCTTAGGATATGCTGCCCAAACTGCTTCCATAACATCATGCCAGTCTATATTTCGCGCATATTCATATTGTGATCGGTAAGAAAGCCAGAGTTTTTCCATATCATTACTGTTTTTAATTTCCTGCAGGGCAACCTTCGCCATTTCTAATTGTTTTATACTTCCTCGCCTACGTGCTGTAGCTTCAAGAGCAGTATGGAGAAGCTGTTTTGAAATCTCTGATCCATATATCTTCTTTAGGATATAAATATCATAGAAATCACGCATGCGAGTGTTCGCCACATGTCTATGAACTATGGTTTCCAGTTTCTCTGCCAAAACAGTTTCCAGATTATAAGACAATATTCGGATATACCGATCCTCAAACATTAATTTATAAGAGTATTGAACAGCACCCGGTGTGATTATATCGCCTGATGATATATCTATTTTAAGAGGGGTAATCGTGCCATCAAACAAGGCTCGCAAGCTGACTCGTATGGCCGGATATGGAGCTTCCTCCATAATGTTTTGCAGGCTCCTGATTTCAAAAAGAACGCCATCGTCAAGAGGAACAGCAACCACATTCCGCATCATTCGCTCTATCTCAGCAAAACTAACATCAAGTCCTTTTATGGTCGTATCAATATCCATCGTGCTACGAAAATCTAAACCAACTAAAGAGGCGATCAACACACCGCCTTTCAAGACAAAATTGCTTTTGTACTCTGATAAAGATATACGCTCTAAAAAACGCTCCATCATATAGCTTCGCATTAAAAATTGTGCGTTGGCAGATTTTCCTTTAGCAAGATTACGGATTTTATCTTTTAATTGCCTTGATGTTTTGATCATTAGAGCAGCACCTCCAGATAAGGCTTCAGAATTGTAGTTACATTCAAAGCGTCCGCATACTGCATGAGAGCTCGCAGGTTTTTATCTTGACACTTAGCGTAAGCTTTTAATGCGCCCTGCAATACTTGCGTTTCCATGCTGCTTCTACTTCGCAAAATATCGCACAGCGTTCTTTCAACGTCATACACAGGCACTAGATGACCAAAAGGAGTTTTTGTTCGACTCAGACCAAGTTCATGCAATTCTTCTTTTATTGTGTACACTTTAATGCCATCTTCTTTCAGGCGGTGAGGATTATAACCTGTCTTTACTGTCACGGAATAATGCCTGGGTTCCCGATCGGTCATATCATGCAAAAACAAGGCTGTTTCATGCGAAAAGATAGCTTGGGCAGAACGAAGATGGATCAAGTACATCGCATCAGGCCAAACATCATCCGAAACGTAGATACCATGTCCCGCCCTCTCTAGTTCGTTCTCTTCAGCAAATGTGTAAAACTGGTATTTGCTGACACCCTGATCCAGTGCTTCCCTTACCGTAAGCCAGCCATCATTCTCTTGCAGAAGTTGTTTAATTACATCTTCGATTTTCATGCATTCGTCCTTTCGTGCTAATATTATACTTATAACTAGCACAAAAGTAAATGATGTGTTTACATAATTAAACCAAGATACTACTGCCGTAAAGTACTTTTAGATAGAGTTAAAAAATCAAACCGTTTCACCGCTCAAGATGAAATAGTTCAAAGTTTTCTATCGCTAAGAACGTCAAAATGAATACAAGCTATTAAAAAGCTTGCCTGGATGCTTTTGGTGTCAATGAGGATTTGCCGCTGTTACTGCGGCATTAGTCTGGATTTTGCTGTGAATTTAGGAACAACAACTTTAATGACTGCAACCGATGAAGCCATGCTGCTATCAATCTCAAAATCACGGCCGGTCTGATTCTTCATTAGAAGTCTTAAGCCCTTGATTTTCTCCTCTTCATCGGAGACAATCTCCGCGCTTCCCCGGCCAATTACCGACGCAAATGCCGATCCGTATTGACAAGGATCATCGCCGCCGGAGATAAGCTCAATATCGCATTCCAATTCAACACAAACATTTGAATTGTTCCTGATCAAATCCAATTTGTGTCCGTCTTCAGCGCTGTGCATAAAAAAGACAAGTGTCCCGTCAACAAGTTCATAACCATAATGGAGTGGCACGATATAAGGGTACTCCTCAGCAAAAAGTCCCAAATGTAAAATTTTCGCTCTATCGACAATGCTCAAAATATCGCTAATCTCTGTAACTTCACGGTCTTGTCTTCTCACCTGCAACACCTCCGGCCACTTCTAATTAATCTATACTACCAGACTCCCACAATTATCTTCATCATAGAGGTAAAGGCTCCTGAAACCAATCATTTCACAAAAAATGAGGGACTTTAGATCGTGTTTGCACATTTTTAGAGCGAGTTTTTGCTTCTGTTGCACATTTTTAGAGCGAGTTTTTTGCGAAATTCGTATTTTACCTCTGAAATTATAGAAGCGCGAAACATATTTGCCTGAATATATACCCTTTTATCAATTGTCTTCGTCAAGATCTAACATATTAGAGCATAGAGCATAAAGATAATTATTTTTTAACGAAGGCGCCACTGGGTAGTATCCAATAAATAGATTTGATCTGTAGCTACAAATTGGTCCGTGGTTTTGCCAAGCCCGCCAAGCCCAAAGTATGCTACAATAAGCCTATACTATCCATTGACATAATTGTTCAGAGCTTTTATAGTAGTATTTGGACAAATGTCCGTGTGCTAATTGACAAGTAAATATTCGTCTTTTGTGGCTCCGAAGCGGACGAGACTTCGGGGATGGACAAGGGAACCGGGTGCAAGTCCCGGACGGTATCCGCCGCTGTAAGCGCCTGTGCCGTGTTCGTTGATGAAAATCAGTCATTGGGATCTGAAAGTGCAAGAGGATCTTGAGAAGGCAGAGCATGGTCACTTAAGGAAATTATTTCTTTAGAAAGCGTAAGTCAGAAGACCTACAAGAGGTGTTTGCGTACCCTTTATTGGGAGCAAATAGATATACAGGCCATGGCTGTGATGATTTTCTCGTCACAGCCTTTTTTTATGTTTCGGAGATGTATGTAAGGATGAACTCCTTAAAAAAGAAAAAGCTACTCAATCTCATAATGGTAGTGGCGATCGTTGCCATAATTGTTGCCGGTGTACTCAGCGTCGGCAGTTTGCAGGGCCGGTTCGATAAACCGGAGAACGAGCAGCTGACATTTATCTCCAGCGACAAATCAGGTAGTGTCAGTATTGAGCGCGCAGGCATATCCTACTCGCTTAAGAACGGTGTCCATATCAGGGACGGCGATAGGATAGAAACACTGAACGCCTCCACCGTCACGTTGTATCTGGATGAAATGAACTGCGTTAGGCTGGAAGAGAACACACAGACAAACATCATCCTGCTTGCCGGCAACAGTGGTCTGACAACACAGGTGTCCGACCTGTCTCCGGAGTGGTTGAATGACTTTGCCATATCCTGCGTCAAGATAGCAAATGAACATGCCGCGCTCTGCTTTACGAACAGCGAGCTGGATGCCGTAACAGCTGCCAGGGAACAGGAGCAACAGCAGGCGCAACAGCAGGAGAGCGAGACAAAGCCCGCCACGCAGAATACAAAGGAGAATACGACATGCGAGGTGTAAAAAAGGCACTGGCACTTATTATGGTTCTGGCTACGTTCTTTGCCATGGCCGCCTGCGCCCAATGGGATACAGTGGCGTCAAGCGACGACGAACGGCTCGAGCTTGATTACATAGAAAACGAAAGCGCGGAGGCAAACGCGCCTGAGGCTAGCAAAAGGCCGTGGTATGCGTGGATTAAGGACGCGTTCAGCTTCGGCAACGTGCCAAGCGGGGATAGGCCTGCTGCGCAAACGCCAACCTCTGCTCCCGACAATGTAAAAGAATTTTACGAGCAGGGCACAGCGCCTGCCGAGCGCCCACAAAGGAACGACAATACGTCCGCGCCTGAGTCAAGCGCGACGGTTACTCCCTTCGCACCAAAACCCAAAACCGAAAAGCCGGACAGGAAGCAAACCCATGAGCCGCAGGCCTCTATAACGCCCGCGCCTGTCCAGACGGCGGAACCCAAGAAGGACACCGTTACCATGCACATACGCTGCGATACGGCGGTAGCCAACGGAATGCACCTTGAGGCCAAGTGGGCGGGCATAGTTCCCGCGTCAGGCTGCATACTTGACACCACGACATTTGAGATAAAAGACGGCGATACTGTGCTTGATGTGTTGAAAATGGCGCGTGACAAATTCAAGCTGCATATGGAATACTCCGGCGGATCCGGTAGCGGCGCATATGTGGAAGGCATCAATAACCTTTATGAGTTCGACGGCGGGCGCTGGAGCGGATGGATGTACTGCGTGAACGGCTGGTACCCAAACTACGGCTGCGGCGTGTATTTCCTAAAGCCCGGCGACAGGATCGAATGGAACTACACCTGCGATCTCGGGCTCGACTTGGACCCGACATGGTATGAGGGTGCGCAGGAATGGAAGGATACGCATGAGTGATATAAGGATGCGCTATTTTAACAATCTGCATCCGGCGGTGAGCATGAGCTATTTCATAACTGTGCTCGCCTTTACGCTTGCCTGCTTTCATCCTGTTATGGCAGGCCTGTCGCTCATGGGCTCAGCGGCGTTCAGCTTCAGGCTTAGGGGGAAAAAGGCGTTTTTTGCCACCCTGCGCTTTGTTGCGCCCATGTTTTTGTTCATAGCGATCGCCAACCCGCTTTTTAACCACCGGGGCGTAACGATGCTGTTTCTGCTGTTTGATCAATGGATAACCCTTGAGGCGATACTTTACGGCCTTGTTTCAGCCTGCACGCTATGTGCAATAGTTATGTGGTTCACCTGCTATCAGCAGGTGATGACCAGCGATAAATTTCTTTATTTATTCGGAAAGCTCGCGCCCGCCACAGCACTTCTTATTACCATGACTCTGCGCTTTATTCCTGAGCTTAAGCAAAACGCGCGGGAGATAAGGGACGCCCAGAAAATGCTCAGGAACGAGGACACGCGCCTTTTTCAAAAGCTTGGCACGGCCATGCGCAATCTCTCCGTGCTTCTCACAATGAGCATGGAGAGTGCGGTTGGGACCGCGGATTCCATGAAGGCGCGGGGATACGGCGAAAAACGGCGCACCACATTCCATCTGTTCCGCTTTGACGGACGGGACACGCGGGTGCTGGTGCTTATGCTGACGCTTGCGGGCATATGCTTTGCGGGCAGAATATACGGCCATGGCTATATGGAGTTTTATCCTGCCATGACTGTGGCCGTCATAGGAACGCCAAGCGTCACGATGTTTGTCGTGTTCGGTCTTCTCATGGCGTTGCCCACATTTTTGGAAGCAAAGGAGGCGGTCATATGGCGCTCGTACGGTTTGAAGAGCTGAGCTTTGCTTATCCCCATGCCCGGCAGCGTGCGGTGGACCGCGTTTCACTATCCATTGAGGAAGGCGAATATGTGGTGCTCTCCGGCCCTTCGGGTTGCGGCAAGACCACGCTCCTTCGCCACGCCAAGCCGGAGCTTATCCCCGCGGGCGCGCGGGAGGGCGCGGTCTATTTTGAGGAAAAGCCCCTTGGCGAGCTTGAACCGCTGGCGGCGGCAGCTGATATCGGCTTCGTGCAGCAGGACCCCGATAACCAGATAGTAACCGATTTCGTGTGGCACGAGCTTGCGTTCGGCCTTGAAAATCTTGCGTTGTCTGTGCCGGTCATTCGCAGGCGGGTGGCCGAAATGGCGGCGTTCTTCGGCATGGAACCCTGGTTCCGCAAAAGGACGGTAGAGCTTTCCGGCGGGCAGAAGCAGCTGATCAACCTCGCCTCCGTCCTCGCCATGAACCCCCGGCTTCTCATATTGGACGAGCCCACCGCCATGCTCGACCCCCTTGCGGCACGGAACCTGCTGGACGTCGTGCACCGGGTGAACCGTGAGCTTGGCGTTGCGGTGTTGCTAACGGAACACAGGCTCGAGCAGGTTTTCCCCGCCGCCGACAGGGTGGTCATAATGGAGCGCGGGCGCCTACTTTCCTGCGGCGCGCCGCAGGAGATAGCCCGGACGCTGGGCGCACAAATGGGACAAAGCCGGGTTTGGCTCGGACTGCCCGCGACGGTGCGCATATTTGCGCAGCTTGGGGCGGAAAGGCTGCCCCTCACCGTGCGGGACGGGCGCATGGCCCTGAAGAGTTATCTGCGGGACAAGACCGTTCCGGCGCAAGCGGAAAGCATAAAGAAAGCGAGGCCCATTAAGCAAAAGCCCGTGCTTTCGGCCCATGAGCTTTGGTTCCGCTATGGCGAGACTGAAAGGGACGTTCTGCGCGGGCTTGACATAAACCTTTACAAGGGCGAGCTTATGTGCCTTTTGGGCGGCAACGGCGCGGGCAAAAGCACGCTCCTTCAGGCGCTTGTAGGCACGCTAAAGCCCTATCGGGGTAAGGTGAGCGCCTTAAAGAGCGAAAAGGTGTGCATGCTGCCCCAAAACGCAAAAACGCTGTTTGTAACGGATACGGTGAAAGGCGAGCTCCTTGACTGTGCGGAAGACGACGAGGCCAAGGCAGCCGACATGGCGGACCGGCTGGAGCTTACTGCCTTGCTTGCGCGGCATCCCTATGATCTGTCCGGCGGCGAAATCGAGCGGCTGGCTATTGCAAAGCTCCTGCTCCGGGATGCGGATGTACTGTTGCTGGACGAGCCTATCAAAGGGTTGGATGCCTCTGCCAAGCAAAGCCTTGCGGAGCTTTTGCAATCCCTTTGCCGGGACGGTGTCTCTATTTTGATTGTAACGCATGATGTGGAATTCGCGGCGCGCTACGCTGATCGCTGCGCCCTCATGTTTGACGGAGAAATCCTGTCTGAGGATGAACCTCATGCTTTTTTTGCTGAAAACCGCTTTTATACAACGGACGCGAACCGCGTCGCTTGCGAATATTTCCCAAACGCCATCACGAGCGAGGAGGTGATTGCCCTGTGCGAAAGCTGTTTGTAAGAGCGCGCACTAAGGCCGCCGCCACCGTCATCCTGGCGGTGCTGCCGGTGCTGCTCGTGGCGTTCGGATATTTTCACGGCAACAGGCCGCCCGTGAACGTGGTCGGCAAGCGCACGTTTTGGGATTATGTAATACTCAATTCCGACATACTGCTGGGGCTTGTATTCCTCGCGGCGTGCTCCACCCCTTTCCTCCTTGTGTTCGACAGAAAGAAGGCCAGGCCGCGGGATATGATACCGATGGCTGTCATGGCGGCGATAGGCGTCGTGGGGCGAACGGTATTCGCTGTCATACCCCTGCCGAACTTCAAGCCGGTGTCCGCCATAGTCATAATCACGGGCGTGGCCTTCGGCGCGGAGGCGGGTTTCATGACCGGGGCTCTGACGGGCTTTGTTTCGAACTTCATCTTCGGCCAGGGGCCGTGGACGCCGTGGCAGATGTTTTCGTGGGGGCTTGTCGGCTTCATAGCAGGGCTTTTGCAGAACGCGGGCTTCTTTGCAGGTGGCAGTAAGCGCGAGCGTTTCACCTCCCCGATATGGCAAAGGCTCTGTCCCGCGAACACCAACCGGGGGGACTTGCTTTATTTCGCTCGCCGCATTGCGGACAAGGCGCCTGTAAGGCTTTGCGTGTACGGCCTTATTACAGGCTTTTTATACGGCTGGATTATGAATCTGTTCTTTATTATTGGCTATGTTTCACCCATAACATGGCAGACAGTAGGTGCGGCGTATGTATCCAGCTTCACATTCGATTTGAGTCACGGAGTATGCACTTTCCTTGTGCTGTGGACGCTTGGTGAACCGTGGATAAGGAAGCTTGAGCGGGTCAAGGTGAAGTTTGGCCTCGTGGCGGAGGAACAGAATTGTGCTTTGCTCCCGCCGGAGGGGCCAAGTTATACGGAATTTGGCGCCATGGAGGAGGAAGCATGTTAGCAATAATGGAAAAGGATTGCATCATACGCGTCGAGGGGCTCAAAAAGTATTATACCGTGGGCGCAAGCACCGTCAGGGCACTTGATGGGGTGGACATAGCCGTAAGTAAGGGCGAGTTCCTCTGCATAGCCGGGCGCAGCGGAAGCGGAAAATCCACTTTGCTCAACATGCTTGCAGGACTTGAGCTGCCTACGGCGGGCACGGTGCAGGTGACCGGCAAGCGGCTTGAACACATGAGCGAAAAGGCAAGGATACGCTTGCGGCGGGACGACATAGGCTTTGTATTCCAAAGCTATAACCTTATGCCGCAATATACGGCGCTTGAAAACGTGGCGCTGCCGCTTGCGATACGCGGCGCGCCGCTGAAGCTTAGGAAAGCTATGGCGGAAGCGCTGCTGGTGCGCGTGGGATTAAAAGAGCACATACACCATAAGCCGGGCGAGCTTTCCGGAGGACAGCAGCAAAGGGTAGGTATAGCCAGGGCCGTTATAGCCCGCCCACCCATAGTGCTTGCGGACGAGCCCACGGGCAACTTGGACACGAGCACGAGCGAGGATACGATGGAGCTTTTGACGGGTCTTTTCCGAGAAAAGGGGACCACGTTCATACTCGTATCCCACGATCCGGAAATGAGGAAATATACAGACCGGACGATAACCTTAAGCGACGGTAAGATCAGCAATACATCAGCGGAGGAATAAAACAAGTGAAGACAATTTTGAAGAAGATCACGGCACTTATGATCGTTGCGACGCTGGCATTGGCATTTGCAATGCCCGTGTTTGCGGAAAACGGCGGAGAAACGCCCGCTCCGGACGGTAAGTCCGCGCCGGAGGAATCGCAGGTCACCACAGACACGTCCGCGCCGGAGGAATCGCAGGTCACCACAGACACGCCCGTGCCCGATATACCGGTATCGGACGAAAAGCCGAACACGGACATCGTGGTGATACCCAGCAACGCAAACGCGCTGGTGCTTATGGATGTGGGGGCGCAGAGCCCCAAGGGCGCTCCGGGAGACGTTGTAACAATAGTTCTGCCGGTGGCGGTGAACCGCGAGTATTTGCCCAGCGAAAGGTATATGCTCAGAAACATAACCATATCGCCCAAAATACCCAGTGATACGTCCGTATCCAATTGGCCGTTCGATCTCATAAACGCCAGCTATACGCGCCATCTCGACGATATGTCGTATAACTCCACGGCAGATGTGTACTACGATTTCCGCATTAGCGAGTTCGCAACAAAGGGCGTGTACCCCGTGAACTTCGAAGTAAACGCGACTGTGTGGCGGTATGATGACGTGAACGGGACTTCCATCACAGAGGACGTTACGTTCAACCTTTGCGTATATGTAACGCTTGTGGGTGACGGCAGCGAATCTGGCGTTACAACCAGCTTCGGCCCGTTGCAGATAGCCGCGGCCGATCAGTCCGGTGAGTTCAAATCCCCCATATTGAAGCCCAAGCAGAACGTTAAGCTACGCGTGCCCATAGTGAACAAGGGCGGCGTGCTTACAAACGTGACCATATCCCCCGTTATATCCAATTCGCTTGACGAGTTCCCGTTCGTATCGAAAAAAATGAACTACGGCCGGTATTTCGAACGCTGGGAGTCCGGCGACATGAAATACGTTGAATATGATTTCACCGTTTCATATTACGCCACCAGTGGCAACAAACCCGTGAAGTTCCTGGCGACCTATTATGAAAACGGCGAACCGCAGGAATGCACGTTTTCAACGCATGTATACATAACAAACGGCTACGTTCCTCCAATTCCGCCGGTAGAAAAGGCGGAAACGGCCATGTCCGTAATGGTATCGGGCTACAAGCTGTTCGTAAACGGAGCCGAGGTATCGGGCCTTATGGCGGGTGACGATGCAACGGTACGTCTGACGCTTATCAACAACGCCAAGCATGACACTGCGCTCAAGAACGTTGCAACGCTTTCGCTCGCTGATTCGAATGGGCTTACGCTTAGCGTGGGCAGCAGCGACGCGGCGTATGTGAGCGCTTTAAAGCCGGGCGAGACGGCTGAGGTTGAGTTCAACATATACGTAAAGAGGGACGCCGAGGCAGGCATTTCCACAGTCGGCGTGGACCTTACATATGAGAACAGCGACTCAATAGCCGGCAAAGCGGCGCAGACGATAATGATACCCATAAGCCAACCTATGGACATAGTGATAGACACGCCCGTAGTATACGGTACTCCCACGCCGGAAACGCCTACGTCCATGAATCTGAACATGGTGAACATGGGCCGCGGTAAGGCGCTCAACGTAAGAATACTTGCGCTTGATGGCATCTCCATGGCAGAAAGCTACTATGGCGGCGACCTGCTGCCAGGCGGCACGCTGAGCGCGGATTTCCAGGTGAACTGCACCAAGATAGGTGAATTCACGGCCAAACTGCTCGTGAAGTATGAGGATGCGAACGGTCAGCAGTATTCGCAGGAAGTACCCGTAACGCTGAACGTTGAGGAAGCTAAGCCCGCGACCAGCGACGCCGCGCCAACAGGCGACGATACGGACGTTGATTCAACCGACACAAAGAAAGGCGGACTGCCATGGTGGGCGTGGCTTTTGATAGGGCTGGCGATAGTGGCGATAGTGATAGTATCGTCCAAAAACAAGAATAAGAAGTTCAAAGACGATTACAACGACGATATAAGCAGCATGAACGGTGGTAAAAGGGCATGACGTTCTTTGATTTATTCCGCTATGGCTGCATAAATCTGTGGCGGCGAAAATCGAGGACAGTGCTTACGGCACTTTCCATGACTATAGGGGTCATGTGTGTGATAGTGCTTATTTCCGTTGGTCTTGGGTATGAAGCAACCTACCGTGAAAGCATAGAACAACTGGGCAGCCTGACAAAGATAGACGTAACGCCCGCCGATCGAACGCTGCTGGATAAAACGGCGCTTTTGAACGAAAAGGCCGTGAACGCCTTTAAGAATATAGAGGGCGTGGAGGCGGTGACGCCGGTGGTACAGAAGAGTGCGTATATAAAGTGCTCTAACCTTGTGAACATGGTACGCATATACGGTATAGATGTGAGTGCGGCGGGCAGCTTCCAGATAGCGCCTGAACGCGGGGAGGCCCCGGGGGAGGGGACGCGGCTGCGTCCGGACGTGATGTTCACCGACGATGTGGCAGCAACGTTTGCCGATGCTAAGAACGACTGGGCGGCGGCAGTGGATGCGGACGGTAACGCACTGATAGACCCGCTGGCGGCGAAAATTAAGCTGACATTTGACTATTCAAACCTTTCGGGCGAACAGCAGGCGGACAGCGACGGCCGCGCACTGCCGACGGGCATTTTCTATACACTCAACGTTACGGGCATATGTTCCACACTGAACAACACCTATTCAGCGGCAGCGTTCATGGACTTCGACCGGCTGAATGAGCTGATAGACGCAAACGCGGACTACCTTGGTGTAACAAAGGACGAAAAGCAGCTGGCGGAGGAGGAGAAAATCGGCCCGACATATGAGCTGGTATGGATAAAGGTGAAAAATGTTGAGGACGTGCAGAGGATAGCGAAGCTTATACGAAACAGCGGACTTTCGGTATATTCGCTAAACGACATGCTGGAAACCGTGCGGATGCAGTCCCGCCAGATACAGGGAATGCTTGGTGCGATAGGCGCGGTGGCGCTGCTTGTGAGCGCGATAGGCGTCGCCAACACGATGATGATGTCCATAACCGAGAGGACGAAGGAAATAGGCATACTGAAGGTGATAGGCACGCCGCTTGGCAGCATATCAGGCCTGTTCCTGGTAGAAGCACTGATACTTGGCATATTGGGCGGCTTATTCGGCCTCGGACTGAGCTACATTGCACAGAAGTTTTTGCCCGTACTGTTTGAAAACATGCAGGTGCGGAGCATTATCCCCGCTTGGCTTGCGCTGGCTGGCGTGGCACTGGCCGGTGTAGTGGCGCTGATTGCGGCGTTTATACCGGCGCAGAGGGCTATGCGTATCTCGGTTAACGCTGCACTGAGGGCGGAGTGAAACAGGAGGTTACGATGAAAAAACTCGTTTGCATATTGACGGTCGCCGCATTGCTCCTGACGGCGGGCTGCGCCTGTTCCGCCGGGAACGACGACCCTGCAGGTGTGACGGAGGGCCCGGATAGCTCCGCGAAGCTTGAGCCGATCTACGCGCCGGTGCGGGCGGACAGTTTGACGCCCCTTTCGGCAAAGGCCGCCACTGGTGAAGCCCTTCTTACCGTGTCGAAGAATCTCGGTGGGCAGGAAACGGGGCTGACATGGTGGATAATGCTCCCCCACATTGCTGAGGATGAGCGTGCCTCTGTCGAAGTGACATTGACGCTTCCCGAGGGCTGCACTATAGATGAAGCCAAATGCAACGGCTTGCTTGGTACTGACGATGATGTTTACACCATCGACTTATCCATATGGCGGCCCGCGTTAACAGTGACTGATGGCGAAAGCAGCCGGAAATGGGTGTTCCGCTTCCTTAAGGAGGGCGAATCATGAAGAGGCTTTGCTTGACCATTGCGATATTGCTCTGTGCACTTCCGCTGTGCGCCTGTGCCGGGGAGAAGAGCCCTACCGTTGATACATCCTCTGCCACCGACGCGCTGACGTACGGCGAGACCTCGCTTTCCTCGGACGACCCGCTGGCGATAACGAGCTTCGTCATCGGCGAAAGCGTGGGCGAGGCCAGGGCCGTGACAGAAAACGGCGAGACCCGCTATGTGATATACATCACGCTGCCCGCAGACACGGACTTCAAGCGTTGTATCGCCAACATAGAGCTTGCGCCGGGCGCGTCCGTTTCCTTGCAAAGCCCCTGCGTGGTGGATGACCTTGGCGGGCGGCCCGTACTGAATCTGACGCTCGACCCGAGGACGCTTATCGTAGTGAACGGAGATAAGGAACGGGCTTATGAGTTTGAGATAGGACTTGAGTAAACAAATATATTTTATCCAGACAGGAAGCGATGTGATGAAAATTCAAGGATTGATCCATTTTGGTGATGTGTCGCATTTGCGCAAATCTAAGGACTGCCGTGGTTTCTGAGAGGAGTAACAAATGAAGAACATGAAAAAACTATTGGCCGTATTGCTTACTCTCGTGATGGTGCTCTCACTTCGCGGCGTTGCAACGGCAGAAGTTGGCACCAGACCGACAGCACGCACTGAGGTGACCTCGCTGGCAGAAATATCCTCTGTTACTGTTGGTGGCACGACTGCATATTACGAGTATGACAACAATACCGGCTCCGATGTCAAGTATATCAGAGCAATGGTTCCGGCAACCGTATCATTGGAGGATCTGCA